>CAMCYP010000009.1 GCA_945885345.1 Bordetella parapertussis
GCCGCGGTGCCGGGCGAGTCCCTCAAGGTCGAGCACCTGCGCGCCCTGGTCGCGCAGCGCGTGCAGCAGCAGGCTTTTGCCGGTGCCGGTCATGCCGCAAACCACGCGCCAGTCGAATCGTGAGGGCAGGGTCTGCAGTTCGTCGATGACCGCACGACGATAGTTTTTGTAACCGCCTTCCAGCTGCCCGGTGCGCCAGCCGATCTGGCCCAGCACATGGGCGAGGGCGCCGCTGCGGCCGCCGCCGCGCCAGCAATACACGAGAGGGCGCCAGTCGCGCGGACGTTCGAGTAGCTGTTCGCGCAGATGCCGCGCGATGTTGGCGCTGACCATGGCGGCGCCGATTTTTTTGGCGTCGAAGGACGAAACCTGTTTGTAGATGGTGCCGACTTCTGCGCGTTCCGCGTTGTTGAGCACGGGATAATTGACCGCGCCGGGAATGTGGTCCTCGGCGAATTCATCCTCGGAGCGCACATCGATGATCTCGTCAAACTGATCGAGTTGTGCTACGGTGACCGTGCTGGTTGAGCGTGCTTTTGATGCGCGCGCTTTTTCGAGATGTTGATCTGTTGCTTCAGCCATGATGCAGCATTATCGCATCCGGCCAGCACACAGCCCAGCCCACCAGTTACCAATCACCATTCACCATTCACCATTCACCTATTACCGTTCTCAAAAAGCACATCATGGACAAATCCACAGACCCCGCAGCCCTGCGCCTGACCCAGTTTTCCCACGGCGGTGGCTGAGGCTGCAAACTGACGCCAGCGTTGCTGAGCGAGGTTTTGGCCAATTCACCGGCGCAGGTATTCAAGGACCTGCTGGTCGGCACGGAGTCGAGTGACGACGCTGCCGTGTATCGCATCAACGATACGCAGGCGATCATCGCAACGACGGACTTTTTCATGCCCATCGTCGACGATCCCTACGATTTCGGCCGTATCGCTGCGACCAATGCGATTTCCGATGTCTACGCGATGGGCGGCAAACCGTTCATGGCGCTGGCCCTGCTCGGCATCCCCGTCGGCAAGATACCGATGGAGGTTGCACAACGCATCACCGCCGGCGGCCATGCGGTATGCGCAGCGGCGGGCATCCCGATTGCCGGCGGCCATTCCATCGATTCACCGGAACCGATTTATGGCCTGGTCGCGCTGGGCCTGATCCATCCCGACAAGGTCAAACGCAACGATTGCGCGAAAGCCGGCGATGTATTGATCCTCGGCAAAGGCCTCGGCGTCGGCATCATGAGTGCGGCGATGAAAAAGGGCGAACTGAGGAACAAGGCCTATGCGCAGATGCTGGAGAGCACGACCAAACTGAACACGCCGGGCATGCTGCTCGCTGACATGCCGGCAGTGCATGCGTTGACGGATGTCACCGGCTTCGGACTGTTGGGCCATTTGCTCGAAATCTGCCGCGGTTCGGGGCTCGCGGCCGAACTGCAGTGGTCGCAGGTACCCATACTCTCCGCGGCACGGCATTTGCTCGAAGCTGGTTATGTCACCGGGGCTTCGGAACGCAACTGGACCAGCTATGGCGCGCAGGTGGTGATGCCTGCGGGTGATACGACGCTGCAGCGGCGGATCCTGACGGATCCGCAGACCAGCGGCGGTTTGCTGGTGGCCTGTACGGCGGATGCCGCGTCTGCCGTCCTGGACATTTTCAGGGCCGAGGGTTTTGCCGATGCTGCGGTGATCGGCCGGCTGGCGGCCGGCAGCCCGGGGGTTAAGGTTGTTTAATGCAGGTTATTTAATGAAGTTATATAAGTCATTGTTTTTATTTGTCTTTTAGCAGGGGCGCCAAAGGTTTCCAGATCGTTTCCAGGATCATCGGCTGTGCCGTGGCAGTGGGGTGCAGATTGTCCGGCAGGAAATAGTCGCGCTGGTCGGCAAAACCCTCGAGCAGGAAGGGCACCAGCGGCACACGCCGGGCCTTCGCTACTTCCCGGAAAGTGGCCTGGAACTTTTCGGTGTAGGACTGGCCGTAGTTGGGTGGTATGCGTATCCCGACGAGAACGACACGTGCATGTGTGCGCTGCGCGGCATCGATCATGCGTTCGAGATTGCGCCGCATCGCGTTGAGGTCCGAGCCGCGCAAGCCGTCATTGGCACCGAGGGCAAGGATGACGACAGCAGGATGGTGCGTCTTCAGGGCGTTGTCGATGCGATTGGCGCCGCCCTGCGTGGTTTCACCGCTGATGCTGGCATTGACGACCGTATAATCCGTTTTTTTCTGTTGCAGGCGCTGCGCCAGCAGTTGTGGCCAGTCCTCACCGCGTGCAAGCCCGTAACCTGCGGACAGGCTGTCACCGAATACGAGTATGGTTTGTGCCGCGGAGACCGGAGCGGCAAACAAGCTGATATTCAGGGTAAAAAGCAGCAAAACCAACAGGGACTGCAGACGAATCAGCATGAGCGCTCAACTTTCAGAAAAACATCCGGACGGCATGGTGCGCGTGTCGCAACTGACCAAGCAGGTTACCACCGGCGATTCCACATTGACCATTTTGAGCGATGTGAGTTTCAGCATCGCTGCCGGCGAAGCCGTGGCTGTGGTCGGCGCTTCCGGTTCCGGAAAATCAACCTTGCTCGGTTTGCTGGCCGGACTCGACACGCCGACCTCGGGCAGCATTCATGTTGACGGGCAGGATTTGTTCGCGCTGGATGAAGACGGCCGCGCTGCATTGCGTGCGCAAATGCTCGGCTTTGTATTCCAGTCCTTCAACCTGCTGCCGTCGATGACCGCGCTGGAAAACGTGATGTTGCCGCTGGAACTGGCCGGTGCGGCGAATGCGGCTGAATCCGCGCGCGAATTGCTGGGCCGTGTCGGTCTCGCGGCGCGATTGAATCATTATCCGAAACAACTCTCCGGCGGCGAACAACAGCGCGTGGCGATTGCCCGCGCCTTTGTCACCAAACCTGCACTGTTGCTGGCCGATGAACCCACCGGCAACCTTGATGCTGCGACAGGTGCGGAGATCATCAAGCTGATGTTTGAATTGAACAGCGAGCAGGGCGCGACACTGATCCTGGTCACCCATGACGCGCAACTGTCGCAACGCTGCGGCCGCGTGTTGCAACTGGCCGGCGGGATGCTGCAATAGTGGGCTGGTTGGGCGAAATCCGCCTCGCGCTGCGCCTGCTGGCGCGCGACTGGCGCGCCGGTGAACTGACGCTGCTGGCGATGGCGGTGGTGGTCGCCGTTGCGGGCGTGACCACGGTGGGATTTTTCACCGACCGCGTGCATCAGGCACTGAGCCGCCAGGCCAATCAGCTGCTGGGCGCCGATCTGGTGGTCTCCGCGGACCGGCCGCTGGATGCGCAATTCACGACAGAAGCGACACGCCTGGGTTTGCAGGTCACTAACATGCAGCGCTTTCCGAGCATGGCCGCGGGCAATGGCCAGAATGTGCTGGCTGAAATCAAGGCGGTGACGGCGGGTTATCCGCAGCGCGGCGAATTGCGTATTACCGATACCTTGTATGGACAGGATCGCCGCGCCACTTCGATCCCGCCCCCCGGCACCGTGTGGGTGGATGAAAAACTCTACACCCGGTTGCAACTGAAGGCCGGCGATGTCGTCGAGGTGGGGCAGAGTAAATTGCCGGTGTCCGCCATCATCACCCAGGAGCCGGACAGCGCCATCGGCTTCATCAATGCCGGGCCGCGGGTGATGATGAATGCAGCCGATCTCGCTGCTACGGGATTAGTGCAGGTCGGCAGCCGGATTGTGTATCGCGTGCAGATTGCCGGCACTGCCGCTGCGGTCGATGCCTATCGCAGCTGGATCAATGCGCGGCTGCAGCCGGGGCAACGCGTGGAAAGCATCCAGGATGCGCGTCCCGAAATCCGTTCCGCGCTGGAACGTGCGGAAAAATTCCTCAACCTCGCGGCCCTGTTCAGTGTGGTGCTGGCGGCTGTGGCGGTGGCACTGGCGGCGCGGCGTTTCCTGCAGCGGCACCTCGATGCCTGCGCGGTGATGCGCTGCCATGGCGCGTCGCGGGGACGGGTGGTGCGTTTGTATGTGTTGCAGTTCATCGTGCTGGGCTGTGCCGCCAGCGTGGCGGGTTGCCTCGTCGGACTGCTGGCGCAACATGCGCTGGCGCTGTGGCTGGGCAGCCTGGTGACGGTTGAATTGCCGGATGCTGGGTTCGTACCGGCGCTGCATGGTTTTGTCACCGGGCTGGCGCTGTTGCTGGGATTTTCGCTGCCGCCGCTGCTGGCGCTGGGCAATGTGCCGCCGCTGCGCGTGTTGCGCCGTGACATCGGCGCACCCGGCGGCATGGGCTGGTTGAGTTATGTGCTGGGCGCTGCGGTCATCGGCGGGCTGATCCTGTGGAAAGCCGGCGAGCTGCGTCTGGGCCTGCTGGTGTTCGGTGGCTTTGCCGCGGCAATGCTGGTCGCCGGCCTGCTGGCCTGGGGCGTGATCGTGGCGGTATCGCAGATGCGCACATCCGGTGTGTCCTGGCGTTTCGGCATTGCCAATCTGCGCCGGCGCCGTCTGGCCAGCGTGCTGCAGGTCGCGGCGCTGGGTGTCGGTGTGATGGCACTGCTGACGCTGACCATCATCCGCGGCGAACTGCTGCAACTGTGGCAGAACAGCCTGCCACCGGATGCGCCGAATCGTTTCATCGTCAACATCCAGAAGGATCAGATCCCGGCGCTGGAGAAGTTTTTTGCCGTGCAAAAAATCGCCATGCCTGAACTGCATCCGATGGTGCGGGCGCGGCTCACCAAAATCAACGAACGCACGGTGTCATCCGCCGATTACGCGGATGATCGTGCGCGCCGGCTGGCGGATCGTGAGTTCAATCTGTCATGGGCGACGCACATGCAGCGCGACAACGCACTGGTCGCCGGCAAATGGTGGGATGAAAGCGTGGAGAACAAGACTCTGCGCAGCGATCAGTTCTCGATGGAAGACGGCATCGCGCGCACGCTGGGCATCAAGCTCGGCGACGTGCTGACCTTCGATTCCGCCGGCAGCCCGTTTTCCGCCGAAGTCACCAGCCTGCGCAAGGTGGACTGGGATTCCTTCAACGTGAATTTCTTTCTGGTGGCGCCGCCGGGATTGCTCGAGCAGCAGCCGGTCAGTTACATCACCAGTTTTTACCTGGCGCCGGGCAATGTGGAATTGCTCAATGCACTGGTCAAACAGTTTCCCAATTTCCTGCTGATCGACGTGGCGCAGGTGCTGGGCCAGGTGCAGGCGATGATCACGCAGGTGTCGCGTGCGGTGCAGTTTGTATTCCTGTTCACGCTGCTCGCAGGGCTGGTGGTGCTGTATGCCGCGATTGCCAGCACGCAGGACGAGCGCCTGTATCAGGCCACCATCATGCGCACGCTGGGTGCCAGCCGTGCGCAACTGGCGCGGGCCAACATTGCCGAATTCGCGGTGATCGGTGCGCTGGCCGGATTGATTGCCGCGGCCGGTGCCAATGCGCTGGGATATGCGCTGGCGAGTCGCATCATCAACGTCGGTTACAGCTTCAGCCTGACGGTGTGGGCGGTGGGCATCGCCTGCAGCATCGTTGGGATCGCGGCCGCCGGTTATCTTGGCACCCGGCAGGTTTTGCGGATATCGCCGCTGCGCGTCCTCCGTCAGCTTTCATAGTAGAGCGCTTAACAATATGAAATCTCCCTCTCCCCGCAAGCGGGGAGACAAGGGCACACTTGAAGCAAAGCAGGGTTGGGGTGAGGGGCCGCGGGAAAGCCATTTCTCAGCACGTGACTTCCTGCGGCGGGGTCGCGCCGGTTTATACTTCAGCGAACTGCTAGAAACACCGGCCCAAGCCCATGACTGAATCCGCATCTATTTATATCTTATTGATTTTATTGATATTTTTGTGCATCACCATCGGTCTGATGGTGATGCAGGGCCGTGCTGCGGCACGCACCGCACGCGAACTGCAGCAGGCACTGGAAGACAAGCACCGCGCGATGCTCGGCGATCTGCACGACGGATTGACCAAGCAGGGCGATCGCTTGGGCCTGCAGGTCACGGAGGCGGGCGACAAACAACGCCTGAGCACGGCCGAAGAACTGAAGCAGACGCGCGATGTGCTGCATGCGCTGCGCCTGACGCTGACCCAGGAAATGGGCACCCAGCGCGAAGCCATGCTCGAGCGTTTGTCAGCAACGACGGAAATCCTCAATACCAAAATCGATGCGCGCCTCGGCGAAATTGCCGGCAAGGTCAACGAACGCCTCGATGAAGGCTTCAAGAAAACCAACGAAACCTTCGTCAACGTGATGACGCGGCTGGCGACCATCGACGAAGCGCAGAAAAAAATCGACAGCCTGACCGGCAGCGTGATCAGCCTGCAGGAACTGCTGGGTGACAAACGCGCGCGCGGTGCTTTCGGCGAAGTGCAGCTCGAGGCCCTGGTGCGCAATGTGCTGCCGACCAGCGCTTTCGAGATGCAGGCGACGCTGTCCAACGGCACTCGTGCTGATTGCGTGATCCGGCTGCCGGCGCCGACCGGCATGGTCGCGGTCGACTCCAAGTTTCCGCTGGAAAACTATCACCGCATGTTCGAGCCTGAGGCCAATGCCGTGGACCGCACGCTGGCGCAGAAGCAGTTCCGTGCCGATATCAAAAAACACGTCGATGACATCGCGCGCAAATACATCATCCCCGGCGAAACAGCGGATGGCGCGGTGATGTTCGTGCCGGCGGAGGCAGTGTTCGCGGAAATCCATGGCCACCACGCCGAGATTGCCGAATACGCCAGCGCCAAGCGGGTGTGGATTGTGTCACCGACCACGTTGATGGCGGTGCTCAACACCGCGCGCGCGGTGCTGAAGGATGTGGAGACACGCCAGCAGATCCACGTCATCAAGGATGCGCTGTCGCGGCTGGCGGTGGAATTCGGCCGTTTCGACGAACGCATGCGCGATCTGGCCAAACACATCCGCCAGGCCTACGACGACGTGGAGAAGGTGCAGGTCACCAGCGGCAAGATTTCGCAGCGTTTCGCCCAGATCGAAGGCGTCGAGTTGGACGACGAGGCGCCGGAAACCGCCAAGGTGCTGAAGCTGGAGAAATTCGGCGACGGGCGGGATGGCGCCTGAGCCCGCGGGCATGACGGGCTGGTTCGGACGCTGGCGCCGCGCGCGCGCCGTGCAGCGCCAGGCCATCGACGCACGGCAGTGGCAGCGCGTGGTGTCGCGCTTCTCTTTCCTGCGCCTGCTGCCGGCGGAAGACCAGCGCCGGCTGTGCGAGCTGGTCGCGGTATTCCTCGACCGCAAGGCCATCAGCGGCGCCGGCGGCCTGACCATGACGCGGGAAATGCAGCTGATCATCGCAGCCCAAGCCTGCCTGCTGGTGCTGAACCTCGATCTCGATTTTTATGCGGATTGGGTTGAAGTCATTGTCTATCCCGACGAATTTGTCATCGACCATGAATACCTCGACGAAGACGGCGTGATGCATCACGTGCGCGCGCCGGCCAGCGGCGAGGCCTGGGAGCAGGGCCCGGTGATCCTGTCCTGGCGCGATGCCGAGGAAGCCGACGGCGGCGACGGCTACAACGTGGTGCTGCACGAATTCGCGCACAAGATCGACATTCACAACGGCGCCGCCGACGGTTTCCCGCCGCTGCATGCGGACATGAATCGGCAGACCTGGACCGATACACTCAGCGCGGCTTTCGAGGATTTCCAGCAGCGGCTGGAGCGGCGCGAGGAAACCGCGCTGGACGAATACGCTGCGGAAGACCCGGCGGAATTTTTTGCGGTGCTCAGCGAACTGTTTTTCGAGCGGCCGGATGCACTGAACGCGATGTACCCTGCGGTGTATGGCCAGTTCGTATTGTTTTACCAGCAGGATCCGCTGGCGCGCGTGCGCCCAGTCGGCGCCACGGTATGCGCATGATATTTTCCTTTTCCCTACGAGATGTATACCCTCGCCCCGTGCAACGGGGAGAGGGCAGGGTGAGGGGCAACCACGGTTCAACGCATAACAAAGTCATTCAATGACCACAGAAAAACCAAACCTCATCCTCGCCGCCGACATCGGCGGCACCCACGCCACCTTCCGGGTCAGCGAACGGCTTGCCGACGGCAGCTATCTGACAGTCGCTGAAAAATCATTTTTGAGCCGCGATTTCGACAATTTCGAAAGCCTGATGGAGCGCCTGTTCAGCACCAGCGACATGCTCGCCGCGCGGCCGCAGCTGGCGGCGGCCTGTCTTGCCGTTGCCGGGCCGGTGGAAAACGGCAACGCGACGCTGACCAACCTCGGCTGGAAAGTGAATGCTGACGCGATTGCGAAAAAATTCGCACTGAAATCGCTGCGCCTGATCAATGATTTTCACGCTGCCGGACATGGCGTGGTGACGCTCGGTGAGCAATACCTGTTCACTCTGCAGGCTGCAGAACCGGCGGTTGACGGCACCATAGCCGTGATCGGCGCCGGCACCGGGTTGGGCGTGGCGATCCTGGAACGTGACGGTGCAGGCTACCGCGTGCTGCCCTCGGAAGCGGGTCACGCCGATTTTGCGCCCACCGATGAACTGCAGGACCAGTTGATGATTTATCTGCGCCGCACCTACGGCCGCGTGTCCTGGGAGCGGGTGATCTCGGGGCCGGGCCTGATGCGCATTTTCAGTTTTCTGCAGGATTCCGGTTTCGGCGTGCCGTCAAAGCAGTTGCAGGAGGCGACGAAGCGCTCGATCATCGATTACGCGGATGTCATTTCCGACTTCGGCCTGCACAAGCGCGACCCGCTGGCGGTGCGCGCGCTGGACCTGTTCATCAATGCCTACGGCTCCTTTGCCGGCAACATCGCGCTGGCCACGCTGGCGCACGGTGGCATCTACATTGCCGGCGGCATCGCACCGCGCATTTTCAGCCGGATGAAGGAGGGCGGCTTCATGCGCGCCTTTGCCGGCAAGGGCACGTTCACGCCGCTGTTGTCGGGGATCCCGGTGAAGGTGGTGATGGATCCGCAGGTGGGGTTGAGAGGGGCGTTGCGGGTGGCGGTGAGCACTGCTTGAGATTCTAAAAATATATAATAAAAACAAATACTTATGGCATATTCTCTTGCGTGGAATAAATCTTCATGAGTTCGACCTTTGAAGCGGTTCTCGCGCTGGTCGAGGTTCTGGATGTACGGATATCCGAACACGGCTACGATGAACTGGCGGAGGACGGACTGACGGTGACGGAAATTCTCGACGGCATGGGCAACGCCAGAGTGGTGGAGGACTATCCGGAGTACCCAAAGGGGCCGTCGATTTTGGTGCTACAGTTTGATCGTGAAGGACGTCCGATTCATACGGTGTGGGGAATACCGAAGGGCCATAACCGGCCTGCGGTGCTGGTAACGGCATACCGCCCCGATCCGTCCCGATGGCAAGCAGGTTTCATGGAGCGACGCAAATGACAACCAGGCGCAAGTCGAAATTCATTCACGAAAGCCGCTATGTGGCCGAAGTTGAAGTCGAGGTAATTGAAGACGAGACTTCATGGTCGCCGTATCTGTCGCTGGAAGACGCGCAACGCCTTGACTTGGTTCGTGATGCGTTGAGAAGCGGGGATATTAAAGCGGCTGCACGGGTCGGGCGTGTTTATACGCTGGAGCCTGTTGCTTGAAGCGAACTGTGATGAAGTAGTAGTTAATCCGAGATGCATGTTTGAAAGACCTGACCCCATGGGTTTTAATTAACTACGCCGCACAATCCGCATTATTCGTGGGGAAACCTCGGAACCTGGCCCCTTTAACTCATAGGCCCCGAACGTTATCCGATGAAGCTCCGTCTGGGAGGGGATGAGAGATGCGGGCTAGCAAGAAGACCGGTGAGATATCGGAAGCCGAGAAGCCACTTGATACGGTGGCGGAATATCAGCGTAGGCGCAAACTGCAGACGAAGTATGGCCGTCCATTTTTAGCGGCCACGATATTCTGTGGGCTGGGCCTGTTAGCACTGTTCTACTTCAATATATTTTCTCCCATTCTTAGGGGGCAGTTGTTTTTCCTGTTAGGAATTGGATTGTTTGCTTCATGGGCTATTTTTCTCTTCGTCCAAACAAAATATGGTCGTTGTCCAAATTGCGAGAGACTTCCCCTCGACTCACGCGGGGGATTAAGTTTCAATCCCGAATTTTGCACAAAGTGCGGCGCAAGATTGAGAGAGTATTCATCATTGCTCTAATTATTTGGTAATTCCTGGACCAAACGCAAATCAAAGGTATCCGAGTGGAGTTCCCAGGATTCAGTGGACACGCTTGCAATCCCGTTTAGCAGCTGTTTCGAATTCCTCCGGGCTAACCCCACCCAAGTAGCTGTGGCGACGCGTTCGATCGTAAAACAAGTCTATATAGTCAGGGATATCCGCACGTGCGATCTCCCGGTTCTTGTAGATTCGTTTCTTGATACGCTCTTTCTTCAAGCTGCTGAAGAAGGACTCGGCAACCGCATTGTCCCAGCAATTGCCCCGTCGGCTCATGCTGGTCTCCAGGTGATTGGTTCGGCAAAAGCGTCGCCAATCGTCGCTACCGTACTGCGAACCTTGATCTGAGCAAGCGTAGCCCGTAAGGAGCGTAGCGAATTACGGGATCACAGTTGAATGACCAATCGTTGATGGGAAGTTCTATGGTAAATCCCAAAGATCAGGTTTACGCACTTTTGCAGAATCTCCCCAAAGACGCGAGCTACGAAGACATCCGGTACCATCTCTACGTTCTGCAGAAAGTGCAATGCGGCCTGCAGCGCACGGAGTCAGAAGGGGTTGTTGCTCATGGAGATGTGAAGGCACGCCTTGGTCAATGGCTCGCGTCTTAGGGTGAATGAGCGCATTCCCGTAATCCGCTTCGCTCCTTACGGGCTACGGGTTAGTTGATGCCACTGTTGGCAGCCAGCTCTTCCCGCGTATTGATATTCCGAAACGCCGCCTCATCCGCAAACTGCACTTCCACCACATTCAGTTGCGAGTACCACAGGTCGATCTTGCGCCCGCCGGATTCGAGGAAGGCGGTGAGGCTGGGCAGCACGGATTTTTTGCACAGGCTGAACACCGGATGCGGTTGATCGCCGGTTTTGGCGACGGCGAGTTCGGCGTTGTTGGCATCCATCGCGGCTTTGAGTTGCGAGACCAGATCCAGCGGCAGGAAGGGGGAGTCGCAGGGCGCGGTGACCACCAGCGGATGCGCGGCTTCACTCAGGCCGCGGTGCAGGCCGGCCAGCGGACCGGCATAGCCGCCGATGGCGTCAGGGATGACTTTGTATCCAAGTGATTGATATTGTTCAATATTCTGGTTGGCGTTGATCAGCAGTTCGTCGACTTGTGGGGCGAAGCGTTCGATGACCCAGTGCGCCATCGGTTTGCCGCGCAATAGCTGCAGGCCTTTATCCACGCCGCCCATGCGCCGGCCTTGGCCGCCGGCGAGAAGAATTCCTGTAATGCCGGTCATGCAAGCATCGTGCTGGTGACGGGTTTGACGAAACGCTCGCGGCCGGTGAACAGCAGGTAGTGTTTGTTGACCGCGCGGCCGATCATGGTGATGCCGGTGCGCTGCGCGACGTCGTGGCCCATCTGCGTGAGTCCCGAGCGCGAGACGAGAAAGGGGATGCGCATCTGCGCGGCCTTGATCACCATTTCCGAAGTCAGCCGGCCTGTGGTGTAGAACACCTTGTCCGAGCCGTCAAGGTCTTCCAGCCACATCAGGCCGGCGATGGCGTCCACCGCGTTGTGGCGGCCGACATCTTCGACGAAGTGCAGGATTTCGGCGTTGTCGCCGTTGACTGAAGCCAGCGCGCAGCCGTGTACGGCGCCGGCGCTTTTGTAGATGGTTTCATGACGGCGCACCGCGTCGAGCAGGGCGTAGAGGCCGGATTCGCTGAGTTGCACGTCGTCGCGCAACTGGATACTGTCGATTTCTTCCATCAGGTCGCCGAACACCGTGCCCTGGCCGCAGCCGGTGGTGACGGTGCGTTTGCTCATTTTTTTGGTGAGGCCGCGGATCGCCTTGCGCGTGGTGACTGCGGCGGAATCGGTTTCCCAATCCACCTGTACCGCGGCGATGTCGGCGATGGACTTCACCAGCCGCTGATTGCGCAGATAACCCAGCACCAGCGCTTCGGGGTTCTGCCCCAGCGTCATCAGCGTGACGATTTCGCGCTTGTCGATATAGATCGTCAGCGGATGTTCGCCGGCGATCGGCGTGGCCTGGCTTTCGCCGTGTTCGTTGATGGCGTCGACTTCGACGGTCAGCGGGCGGGTGGCGGTGGTGATTTCGGGTTTGGTCACGGGGTTATGGCAAATGTTTTAGCGGCCCCTCTCCCTGGCCCTCTCCCCACCAAGCGGTGGGGAGATGGGATTCAGTGAGAAGGGTGTCGCGTTAGCCACCGATATACGACATCTCGATTTTTTTCAGCGGCACCGTCTGCTCACTGCGGATTTCGGAGTAACGATCACTGCGTTGCGTCCAGACCTTGCCGATCGCCGCATGGATCGCTTCGTCGCTGGCGCCGCCGCGCAGCAGTGTGCGCAGGTCGTGGCCGGCGGTGGCGAACAGGCAGGTGTAGAGCTGGCCTTCGGTGGAGATGCGGGCGCGAGTGCAGTCGCGGCAGAAGGCTTGGGTGACGGAGGCGATGACGCCGATTTCGCCGGTGCCGTCCTTGTAGCGCCAGCGCTCGGCGACTTCGCCGGTGTAATTGGGATCGGCGGGTTCCAATGGCATTTCTTTTGAAATGCGCTCGACGATTTCACGCGCACTGACCACGTCATCCATGCGCCAGCCGTTGGTGGCGCCGACGTCCATGTATTCGATGAAACGCAGGATGTGGCCGCGTTCGCGGAAAAATTGTGCCATCGGCACGATGCTGTCTTCGTTGAGGCCGCGCTTGACCACCATGTTGATCTTGATCGGATCGAAACCGGCGGCGGCGGCGGCGTCGATGCCGGCTATGACTTTGCTGACCGGGAAATCGACATCGTTCATGGCCTTGAATACGGCATCGTCCAGTGAATCGAGGCTGACGGTGATGCGTTTTAATCCGGCGGCACGCAGGGCTTCGGCTTTTTTCACCAGCAGAGAACCGTTGGTGGTCAGCGTCAGGTCGAGATCGGGAATTTCGGCAAGCATGCCGATCAGCCGTTCAACACCGCGACGTACCAGCGGCTCGCCGCCGGTGAGGCGGATTTTTTCGATGCCATGCTGTGTGAACAGGCGGGCGAGCCTTGCGATTTCTTCAAAGCTGAGCAAGGCCGAGCGTTCGAGAAATTGGTAATCGCTGCCGAAAGTTTCCTTGGGCATGCAATAAATGCAGCGGAAATTGCAGCGGTCGGTGATGGAAATGCGCAGGTCGCGCAGCGGCCGGCCGAGGCGGTCTTGGGTCGCGGTGGTTTGAGGTGCTGTTGGGAGTTTGTTCATGGGAGCCTGAGAGGGTAATTATGGCAAATGCCGCTCCCGTGGCGCAAGGAAGGCATTACTTCAAAATCAAGTATTTAGCTGCGGTGCAAGGTTGTATAGGCTGTGCTTCTCCCGCAAAATGGTCTTTATGGACGAAACACCGACAACCGTAGTGCAACGCTGGGCCGCCGCCGTGGTCATGGAACGCACGCTCCTCACCAACCGCTGGGCCAGCGAAAAATGGGAAGCCAAAGCGGTGCTGCCTGACATGGATCCAGCTGCGCCGCCGCGTGTGCTGCTGGAAGACGCCGGCCGCCTTCAGGTATTGTTTTCCGGACTGCAGATCAGGCTGCAACGCGACGAGGCCGAGGGGTATTACATGAACATTACCTCGCCGCAGCCCAAAGTGTTTGTGTTGTGGCGCATGGGTGAGACCTGGGCTGAGCCGCATTTTCTGACCGCGAGTTACAACGAAGGTGCGCGCTGGCTGGACAGCAGCGAAAACGTGGATGGCGTGCCGCTGCCGGTCGAGCTGGTGCCCTGGCTCGCGGCTTACTGCGATGAGCACTATCGCCCGGAGCCGCCGAAGAAGAAAAAATACGCGAGCAGCAAGGACAAAGGGCGCATGGGCAACTGGCGGCCTGACAAGTAATCGCCATGGCGACATCCGAGCAAAAACCGAAAGAGACCGCCGAAGATTTCCTGTCGCGCTGGTCGAAGCGCAAAGAGGAAGTGCGCGCGGAAGCGCAGGCGCCGCGTCCGGTGCAGCCGGCAGCGCCGGCAACCCCGGCACCGGATCTGCCGCCGGTGGAAAAACTGGACATGGATTCGGACTACAGCGGTTTTTTCCATCCCAAGGTGGATGAGGCGCTGCGCCGCACGGCGCTGAAAAAACTGTTCAGCGATCCGCACTTCAACATCATGGATGGCCTCGATACCTATATTGACGACTATTCCATTACCGAGCCCATACCGGCAGCGATGCTGGCCGAGATGAAATCGGCGCAGAACATACTGGCCTGGGCGAAAGAGACGGAAGAGGAGGCGGAGCTGCGGCGCAATCCGCCGCCGGTCGATGCCGAGCCGGTCGCAGCGAAGCAGATTGCAGAGGATCAAACGGATGCGGTGGATGCCACGTCCGTAGCGGATGCCGCCGATGCGGAGCCGAACCAGTCTGCGGCCGATGACGCTGATAAAAACGCGTAGACTCCGCACAGAATAATTTTTGCAGGGAAGCCATGCGTCAAAAGCCCTTGTTGTGCAATTGCAACCAGACCATGCAGGTCGATGGTAAAAAAATCGCCGGCGCGCTGGGCATGACGGACATGCCGGCGGTGCAAAGCGAATTGTGTCGCCAGCATCTGGCCTCGTTTGAATCTGCAGTAAAGTCCGGCGATGATCTGCTGGTGGCCTGCACCCAGGAAGCGCCGCTGTTTACCGCGCTGCATGCTGAATTGGGCGGCACCGGCGCCATCAATTTCGTCAACGTGCGCGAGACCGGCGGCTGGTCGGATGAAGGCAAGCTGGCGGCGCCGAAAATGGCAGCCTTGCTGGCAGCGTCCGATGTGGCCGAGCCGGAGCCGGTGCCGACGGTCAGTTACGAGGCCGGCGGTGAACTGCTGATCATCGGGCCCGGCGCGGCGATATTGCCCTGGGCGGAGCGGCTGACGGAACAGTTGTCGGTGACGGTGCTGATGACCGATGCCGGACGCGGCGCGGAATTGCCCGCGGAACGGCGCTATCCCGTGTACTCGGGGCGGGTCACCGCGCTGGACGGTTATCTCGGTGCATTCACCGCGCAATGGGAGCAGCACAATCCGATCGATCTGGATGCCTGCACGCGCTGCGGCGCCTGTATTGAGGTTTGCCCGGAGCAGGCCATTGATTTCAGTTATCAGATTGATCTCGACAAATGCAAAAGCCACCGCAAGTGCGTGACCGCCTGCGGCAGCGTCGGTGCGATTGATTTTGATCGGCCGGCAGTGGCGCGCGAAGACCGTTTTGATCTGGTGCTGGATTTGTCGGAGACACCGCAGATCCGCCTGCACCAGCCGCCGCAGGGTTATTTCGCGCCCGGGCGCGATCCGCTGGAGCAGGCGCTGGCGGTGGCGAAGCTGACGCAACTGACAGGCGTGTTCGAAAAGCCGAAGTTTTTTGTCTACAAGGAAAAACTCTGCGCCCATGCGCGCTCGGAAATCACCGGTTGCACGGCCTGCATCGATGTCTGTTCCACTGGCGCCATCAGCAGCCTGATCAAGGAAAACCGCGTGGCGATCGAGCCGCACCTGTGCATGGGTTGCGGTGGCTGCGCCACGGTCTGCCCGTCGGGGGCGATGACCTATGCCTATCCGCGCGTGGCCGATGTCGGTTTGCGGTTGAAGGCCGCATTAAAAGCTTATGCGGCGGCAGGCGGACGCAATCCGCGGCTGCTGTTCCACAACAATACCGACGGTCGTGCACTGATCACGCGCCTGGGGCGCCAGGGCAGGGGATTGCCCGCGGACATGATTCCGATCGAGGTGCTGCATGTCGCCGCCATTGGCATCGACCTGCTGCTGGGCAGTGTGGCGCTGGGTGCATCGCAGGTGGCGATCCTCGCCGCGGGATCCGAAGCGCCCGGTTATGCCGAGGCGACGGGCCGCCAGATCGCGCTGGCTGAAGACATCCTGCAGGGCTTTGGCTATGAGGCGGGACGTCTGCATTGGGTCAGTGCCGACAACCTGCAGCAGGCCGGGCAGGCGCTGTGGGGACTGAAGGCGCTGCCTGCCTTGCCGGCGGCCGGGTTCAACCTGAGCAATGAAAAACGCAGCACACTGGATTTTGTGTTCGACCATCTGCGCAGCCATGCCCCGAAGCCGGTGGATGCAATCACGCTGAAAAACGGCGCTCCATTTGGCGGGATTGGCGTCAATGCCGCCAAATGCACCTTGTGCATGGCCTGTGTCGGTGCCTGTCCGGAAGGCGCTTTGCTCGACTCCAAGGAAAGTCCTGCGCTGCGTTTTATCGAGCGGAATTGCGTGCAATGCGGATTGTGCGTACGCACATGCCCGGAACAGGCGTTGGAGTTGCAGCCGCGGTTGTTGCTGACGGCGCAGGCCAAGACCGCCCGCACCATCAACGAGGCCCAGGCTTTTGGCTGCATCAAATGCGGAAAACCTTTTGGAACCAAACAGATGGTTGATGGCATGCTGGCCAAGCTGGGGAAGCATTCGATGTTTGCCGAGCCGGGCGCGCTCGACCGCATCAAGATGTGCGCGGACTGCCGGGTGATCGATCTGCTGCAGACTTCGCGGCATGGCAACATAAACGACATCTGATTTTCGTACTGGGCAACGCCCCATTTTTGTGCGCGGCACGATGGAGTTTTGCCGCAAAGCCACCTAAGATAGGTAGGAATTCACATATTGGCTGCGACGGCAGAAAATGATAGCGACGGCACATAATCATTCCTCGCACAGGTCACCGGTAGCCGCCGGGACTGAGGAAAACGGGGCACGCGCCGCTTTATATGGCGCCCTCAGCCATCTGCTTTTTTCCGCACCCAACCCAAGCTTTTTGCAGCAAATCGCAGGTTCACGCGATGCCGTCAGTGATGATGCGTCGCCGCTGGCGACTGCATGGCGTGCGCTGTGTGATGTCGCCGGTTCTGCCGATGCCACTGCAGTGCGCAGCGAATTCGACACGGTGTTTGTCAGCACCGGCAAGCCGCCGGTTTCGCTGTATGCCTCGAGTTACATGGCGGGGCGGCTGCGCGGCCAGTTACTGGCTGAACTGCGTGATGATCTGGCGCGGATCGGTTATGCGCGTGCCGAAAACAGTTCCGAATACGAAGACCACCTGTCGGCATTGTGCGATGTGATGCGCGGCCTGATGGTTGACGAAGAAAACCCGGCAGTGGCCTTTGCCGCACAGCAGGCTTTTTTCCGCAATTACCTGGCACCGTGGTACGGCAAGGTGTGCGCGGCGATCAACGATTGCGAGCAGGTCGCGTTTTACCGCCCGGTTGCGGCATTTGCCCATGCTTTTTTCATCAACGAATCCGAATATTTTGAGCTTGCCTGAGGAGACCATGACCATGAACGCCAGAATGAGTCGCAGAAAATTCCTAGCTGCCGCGGGTGTGGGTGGCGCCGCTGTGGCGGTTGTGGCGGCGACCGGGCGGGATGAAAAATCCAGGGTCGACGACAAGCAGGCGGCGACGCAGGGCAAGGGTTACCAAGTGTCGGCGCATGTGCGCCGCTACTACGAAACCACCAAGGTTTAAGGAGCAGGCGCCATGATACTGACCCGTAAATCCACGCAGACAGGTTCTTCCGGGAGCCGGCTGACACGCGGTGCTTCTGCATTCCTTGGCAACACGATTGATCGCAGGACTTTCCTGCAACGCAGCGGCCTCGCCGCGGGCGGTGCTGCGGCGCTGTCGCAACTGCCGTTTTCGATGATGCGCAAGGCCGAGGCCGCGGACACGCCCGCGGGCGGCAATATCGAAGTCAAGCGCACGATCTGCACCCACTGTTCGGTGGGCTGCGCGATCGATGCCGTGGTGCAGAACGGCGTGTGGATCCGCCAGGAGCCGGTGTTTGATTCGCCGATCAACCTCGGCGCGCATTGTGCAAAGGGTGCTTCCATTCGCGAACACGGCATGCACGAGATTTCGCATCGACTGCGCACGCCGATGAAATTGAACGGCGGCAAATGGGAAAAGATTTCCTGGGATCAGGCGCTCACTGAAGTCAGTGACAAGCTGATGAAAATCAAAAAGGAATCCGGCCCGGACGCGACCTTCTGGATCGGTTCCAGCAAGCACAACAACGAGCAGGCCTACCTGCTGCGCAAGTTCGTGTCGTTCTTCGGCACCAACAACATGGATCACCAGGCGCGCATCTGCCATTCCACCACGGTCGCCGGCGTGGCGAACACCTGGGGTTATGGCGCGATGACCAACTCCTACAACGATGAACAGAATTCGAAGTGCATCCTGTTCTTCGGTTCAAATGCTGCGGAAGCGCATCCGGTGTCGATGCTGCACACGCTGCACGCCAAGGAAAACGGCGCCAAGGTCATCGTGGTCGACCCGCGCTTCACGCGCACGGCGGCCAAGGCGGACACCTATTACCGCATCCGGTCCGGCGCTGACGTGGCTTTCCTGATGGGCATGTTGCACCACATTTTCAAGAACGGCTGGGAAGACAAGGAATACATCAAGGCCCGTGTCTACGGCATGGACAAGGTCAAGGAAGAGGCGGCGAAGTGGACGCCGGACAAGGTTGAAGAAGTCACTGGCATGAAAGAGGCGGAAGTTCTTGACGTTGCCCAGCAAATGGCCAAAAACAAGCCCAGCACCATCGTCTGGGCGATGGGCCAGACCCAGCACACCAACGGCAATGCCATCGTGCGCGCCTCCTGCATCCTGCAACTGGCGCTGGGCAATGTCGGCGTGTCGGGCGGCGGCACCAACATCTACCGCGGTCATGACAACGTGCAGGGCGCCACCGACGTCGGTCCGAATCCGGATTCGCTGCCGGGCTATTACGGCATTGCGGCAGGATCGTGGAAGCATTTTGCCAGCGTCTGGGGCGTGGATTACGAGTGGATCAAGAAGCAATTCGCAACGCCGGCGATGATGGAGAAGCCGGGCATCACGGTATCGCGCTGGGCGGATGCGGTGCTCGAGAAAAACGAACTGATCGACCAGGACAGCAACCTGAAGGCAGTGGTGTTCTGGGGGCATGCGCCGAACAGCCAGACCCGCGGCAAGGAAATGGTCGAGGCGATGAAAAAGCTCGAACTGATGGTGGTCATTGATCCCTATCCGTCGGCGACCGCAGCAATGGCGGCGATGGTGCGCAAGGACAATGTCTACCTGCTGCCGGCGGCGACGCAGCTCGAGTGCTCTGGTTCGGCCACCGCGTCGAACCGCTCGCTGCAGTGGCGGGAGCGGGTGATCGAGCCGATGTTCGAGTCGCGCACCGACCACATGATCATGTACCAGCTGGCGCAGAAGTTCGGCTTTGCCAAGGAGTTCACCGCCAAGATCAAGCTCTCCAAGGGCAAGGGCAACATGGACGAGCCGGACATGGAAGACACGCTGCGCGAAATCAATCGCGGCGTGTGGACCATCGGCTATACCGGGCAGTCGCCGGAGCGCCTGCAGGCGCATATGCGCAACATGCATGTGTTTGACATCAAGACGCTGCGTGCCAAGGGCGGCAAGGATGCCAAGACCGGTTACGTGCTCGACGGCGATTATTTCGGTTTGCCGTGGCCGTGTTTCGGTACGGCGGCGATCAAGCACCCGGGCTCGCCCAATCTTTACCAGACGGATCGGCACGTGATGGATGGCGGCGGCAATTTCCGCGCTAACTTCGGCGTCGAGAAAGACGGTGTCAACTTGCTTGCAGAAGACGGCTCACATTCGAAGGGTGCCGAGATCACTACCGGCTATCCTGAGTTTGATCACGTTCTGTTGAAAAAACTGGGATGGTGGGACGATTTGACCGAGGACGAGAAAAAACTGGCCGAAGGCAAAAACTGGAAAACCGATCTTTCCGGTGGCATCCAACGGGTATGCATGAAACATGGTTGCCATCCCTTCGGCAACGCCAAGGCCCGCGCGGTGGTATGGAACTTCCCGGATCCGGTGCCGCTGCACCGTGAGCCCTTGTACAGCCCGCGTGCCGACCTCATCGATAAATACCCGACACATGCCGACCAGAAAAACCGCTGGCGCGTACCGGTGCTGTTCAAGACCGTGCAGGATGCCAACAAGGATGCCGGCAAGATGTATCCGCTGACGATGACCAGCGGGCGCCTGACGGAGTATGAGGGGGGCGGCGACGAAACCCGGTCCAATCCCTGGCTGGCGGAACTGCAGCAGGAGATGTTCGTCGAGATCAATCCGAAGGACGCGAACGACCGCGGTGTGCGCAACAACGAGTACGTCTGGGTGGAGTCGCCGACCAAGGCCCGGCTCAAGGTCAAGACGCTGGTGACCGAGCGCGTGGGTCCCGGTACCGTGTTCCTGCCGTTCCACTTTGCCGGCTGGTGGCAGGGCGAGGACATGAAGCAGTATTACCCGGAAGGTGCTGCCCCGATCGTACGCGGCGAGGCGGTCAACACGGCGACCACTTATGGTTATGACATCGTGACCATGATGCAGGAAACCAAGACCACGCTGTGCCAGGTGTCCAAGGCATAACGACCCGATACCCGCGAGGAGACTGACATGGCCAGAATGAAATTCCTGTGTGACGCCGAGCGCTGCATCGAGTGCAACGGTTGCGTGACCGCCTGCAAGCAGGAGCACGAAGTGCCCTGGGGTGTGAATCGCCGGCGGGTGGTGACTCTGAACGACGGCTTGCCCGGCGAGAAATCGATCTCGGTCGCCTGCATGCACTGCTCTGACGCGCCGTGCATGGCAGTGTGTCCGGTGGACTGCTTCTACAAGACCGCTGAAGGCGTGGTGCTGCACGACAAGGATCTGTGCATCGGTTGCGGCTACTGCTTCTACGCATGTCCGTTCGGTGCGCCGCAGTTCCCGCAGGATGGTGCGTTCGGCCTGCGCGGCAAGATGGACAAGTGCACCTTCTGCGCCGGTGGCCCGGAGGAAGACGGTTCTGCCGCCGAGTTCAAGAAATACGGCCGTAACCGTCTGGCCGAAGGCAAGCTGCCGGCCTGTGCCGAGATGTGTTCAACCAAGGCATTGCTGGGTGGTGATTCGGACGTGATCGCCGACATCTACCGCAATCGTGTGTTGAAACGCGGCAAGGGTTCCGAGGTCTGGGGCTGGGGTACGGCCTACGGCAAACCCGAGAAGGGCGCGACACCGCCCAGTGGAGCGAAATCATGATGAAGCTCCTGATCGCAGGTGTGGCGGGCGCCATGGTGTTGCTGGCAGGTTGCGGCGAGAAGCAGTCAGTGACCGTCTACAAGCAGGGCCAATACCAGGGCAAATCCGATAAACAGGCTTGGGACAACGACCAGTTCAAGGGTGACAAGGTGGCCTGGGAAAAGGCCATTAAAGCCCGAAGTGGCAACCAGAACGAGTACGCGCGCATTGCCGGCGACTAGGCAGGAGGAGCAGTGATGCATGTTCGATTGAAGCAGTGGCTGATGGTGGTACTGACAGTGCTGATCTGCGGGTGGTTGCCGACATCTGCAATGGCTGCGGATACCAGTTCCCAGGAGCAGGCCGCGCGACAGCAGTCCCAGCCCGGCAACAACGCGCCGTTCTGGAGAGATGTGCGTGGAGGCGACAATCCCAATCAGACCACGCAGGTGCGCGGCATCGAATCCAGCGTGCTGATGCAATCGGCGGGAGAAACCTGGCGGCAGTTGCGCAATAACGTGATCACCGTTTATGGCGGCTGGCTGATTGTTGCCGTGATGGCCGCCATCGGTGCGTTTTACTGGTGGCGCGGGCCGATCAAGTTGCATGAGAAACCGACGGGGCGGCGCATTCTGCGATTCGGCGCATGGGATCGCATGGTGCATTGGGCCGTGGCGATCAGTTTCGTGCTGCTGGCAACGACGGGCATCATCATCCTGTTCGGCAAGCACATCCTGCTGCCAATCTTCGGTTACACGTTGTTTGCCTGGCTCGCGATACTGGCGAAAAACATCCATAACTTTGTCGGGCCGGTATTTGCATTCTGCACCATCCTGATGTTCGTCACTTTTGTGAAGGACAACCTGCCGAAGATGCAGGATCTGCAATGGCTGGCCAAGGCCGGCGGATTGCTCACCGGCAAACACGTGCCGTCGGGACGCTTCAACGCCGGCGAGAAAGCCTGGTTCTGGGGCGGCGTGACCCTGCTCGGCATCGTGGTCAGCATCACCGGCTTCGTGCTCAATTTCCCGAACTTTGAGCAGGGCCGGGCGTTGATGCAGCAGGCCAACGTGATCCATGCCATCGCCGCCGTCGTGTTCATGACGGTGTCGCTGGGTCATATCTACCTGGGTACCATCGGGATGGAAGGCTCCTACGAGGCGATGCGCACCGGTTCTGTGGATGAGGCTTGGGCCAGGGAACACCACGAATACTGGTACCAGGAAACGATGGCCAACAACAAGAGCGGCGGCGGGGCGGCAAGCCCTGCGCCGGCATCAGCATTAAAGGAGGGGTGGAAATGAACGCGCCAAAAATATGGAAAATAATGCCGGCATTGCTGGTATGCGGCGCGGTGGGGATGGCATCGGCGAAACTGCCGGCACCGCCGCCGGCAGATCCGGCCAAGGCCGAAGAAGCCAAGAAAAAAGCGGCAGAGACCGCTAAAAAAGAATCCGATGAACTGGCTAAAGCGCAGGATCGGGCGGCGAGTAACTACAAAAAACAAAAAGGCACGAACACGGCCAAGAAGTAATCAGCAGCAGCAATCGTTAAAAAGCCCGGCTTACCCCGGGCTTTTTTGTTAAATAATCAATAAAAACAATTATTTACGATGCGCTCTCAGGAAATCTTCCCCACGCTGTCTTCGAGCAATCGCCAGGCGGTGGTGCCGGTGCTCTCGCGCCAGCGCTGATAGAACCCTGCGCCGCGCAGCCGTTCCCTGAATGCGTTGCGATCGACCGTCGTGGCGGTCATGCCCCACCCCGCAATCCTTGATTCCAGCGCACGGTTCAATGCATCGGTGTGCGCGCGCTGCCGTGCCACCTGTTTGCGCGCAGCGCGTTCGATGATCTGCTGCACATCGACGGGCAGCGTGTTCCAGAAACGCTGGCTCGCGATCAGGTTGAAGCCGGACCACATGTGGCTGGTCAGCGCGATGTGCCTGGTGACTTCATGCAGGCGCAGCGCTTCGGTGATCGACAGCGGGTTTTCCTGGGCGTCGATTTCACGGTCTTTCAGCGCGGCGTACAGTTTTAATACATTGACCTCGACCGGTACCGCGCCTAGGCTGGCGAAGGCATCGGCAAACATCCGGCCTTCGGGGATGCGGATGCGCAGACCTTCGAGATCTTCGGCTTTGTTGATCGGCCGGTCGGTGGTGGAAATGTGGCGGAAACCGTTTTCCAGCAGGCCGTAGGGCAGGGCATGGATGCCTTTTGCAGCGAGTTCGCGGCGCAGATAATCGCCCAGCGGACCATCCAGCGTGGTGTGAACCTGGGCATGGTCACTGAAGGCGAAGGGCAGTCCCTGGATTTCCATCGCCGGCACCAGCGGGCCGAGGATGCCGCCCATCAGTACGTAGAACTCGATCTCGCCGGCGATCAGCAGATCGACGATGGCGAGATGTGAACCCGGCAGTCCGGCGTTGCTGGCGGTGACGGTTGCGCAGAAGCGGCCGTCGGTGGCCTGCCGCACTTCCTCCCACAGGTCGACGAGGAAGGGATGGACATGGCTGTCAGCGGACAGGTAATGGTATTGCCGCGCCTGCCATTGCGGCGCGGTCATGCCGGCAATGCGGAGGCCATCAGCTCCGGTGTTATGCCCTGCGTTTCGGCATTGGAAAAATTCAGTTCGACCTTGATGCCGTTGGGATCAAACAGGAACAGCTGGAACAATCCCTGATCGCTGACCATGCGCTGGCGGAACTCCACCTGTTTTTCGCGCAGATGCTCCATCATGCCGCGCAGTCCCGTGCAGTGGAAAGCCATGTGATCGATGACCCCGCTGCCTTGCGTGGCCTCTGATTGCTGGCCGAGATAGGCCTTGCGGTTGGCACTGACGTCCTTTCCACCCTCAGTCAGGTGCACGACATCCTTGTCACCGAGATAAAGCCAAACCACCGGGAATTTGAAATCCGGATGCGGGCCTTCGCGGAAACCAAGAACGTCGACATACCAGTCGCGCGTCGCCTTGAGGTCGGCGGTCTGGATCAGGAAATGTTCGAGATGGCTGACGGGCATGGCGGTTCCTGTGCGGGTAATCAGTTGGCCTTGATACCGGCGGTTTTGGCCAGCTTGGCGAAATCCTCGACACTCTTGCGGATGAACGCGTTGAATTCTTCAAGCGACGCGCTGGCCACCAGCGGAATGCCCAGTTTGTCAAAGCGCTCCTGCAGCGCCGGGACAGCAACGGCCTTGACCACATCGGCGCGCAGCTTCTCGAGGATGTCGTGCGGCGTGCCGGCCGGCGCCATCAGGCCGTTGAAGGTGGTGTCATGAAATCCCTTGACGCCGGATTCATCGATGGTCGGCAGATCGGGAAACAGCGGTGTGCGTTTGGTGCTGGTCACCGCCAGCGCGCGCAGCCGGCCAGCCTTGATGTAGCCAGCCGAAGTGCTGACCTGATCAAACATCAGCATGATCTGGCCACCGACGAGGTCAGTGACCGCGGGCGCATTGCCTTTGTACGGGATGTGCATCAGCTTGATGCCGGCCTGCTGGCCGAGCATTTCAGCGGCGACATGGCCGGTGCCGCCGACGCCGGCCGAGCCGTAGGTCAGTTCACCCGGCCGCTTCTTTGCCAGCGCGATGAATTCACGGAAATTTTTCACCGGCAGCGACGGATTGACCACCACCACCATCGGGATGTCGCAGGTCTGTGAAACCCCGGTGAATTCCTTGATCGGGTCGTAACCTGCGTCGGGAATGATGGCCGGTACCCGCGCAAAGGTATTGGCGATGGCGAGCAGCGTGTAGCCGTCTGCGGGCTGTCCTTTGACGAAGCGGGTGCCGATCAGGGCGCTGGCGCCGGGGCGGTTTTCCACCAGCACCTGCTGCCCGAGCTGCCGGCTCAATTGTTCGGCAACACCGCGTGCCACGATGTCCACATTGCCGCCTGCCGCCAGCGGATTGATGATGCGGATGAGCTTGGTCGGGTACGGACCACCCTGACCCCATGCCGGTGCGGCGGCCAGACAGGCGATGATTGCAACGACGATGGCATTCAAGCCGGTTTTGATGCGTTCCATGCGGACTCCTCCAGTATGCGTGGTATTTATTATTGGTGTTTCACGTGATGCATTGTGCTGCGGCTGATGCCGCCGGGCAATAGGGCCTGTTAACCATTATTTCATGAGTGCGACGGCGACGATTTGGCCTCAGGGCTAGGAGCGTCAAGCGCGGTTTGCCCGTTGGCAAACAAGCGAAGGCGCGACAACGCACTGGGGCCAAATCGTCCCGTCCCTTCGGGTTGTGTCCAAAATCGCCACTGGCGGCGTTGTCGCATTTGGCAAATGAGTTGCCCATATTCTTGATATGGGCCGCGGCAAACGCCTTGCCACTGACGATTTCGGACACCACGCATCTCACGAAATAATGGTTAACAGGACCTAGATCGCGACAGTCACGATGCGCCGTTCGTCGATGGATTGCAGGACTGCGTTGGTGACGGCTACGGTGTGGAGGCTGTCTTCGCCATCCGGCAGCAGGCTGCGCCCGCCACGGACATCGGTCTCGAAGGCACGCACCTGCAGATCATAGGCCGGGCTGACCGGGAAGCGTTCTTCGGTAGTGCCGGAAGCGTCACGGATGGTGATGACATGTTCTTTGGCGAAACGCAGTGCCGAGGTGACCAGCGTGGCTTTTTCACCTTCGATCAGCAGGTTGTTTTCGGCGCTGGCGACTTCGCGCGTGGCCTTGGCCAGCGCGTGGCAGTCGCCTTCGAGGCGGCCGAGCACGGTCATGGTGTCGTCGGGCTTTTTGTCGCGGCGATCGGGGTGGGTGAATGCAGAGACCTCGACGAAGCGCTGGCCGCTGACATACTGGATCAGGTCAAGCAGGTGCACGCCGACGTCGTACATCACGCCGCTTTGTTCAAAATCGTTGCGCCACGATACGCGAGAGCCCAGGCCGGAGGCACGTGCCAGCGAGATTTCCGCAAGCCGGCCGAGCCGGCCGGAGCTGACGATTTCGCGGGCGCGCACGATCGCCGCGTCGAGCCGGATCTGGTGTGCGATGCGCAGCACCACGCCGGCATCGCGACAGACCTGGACCATCTCCCGCGCATGCGCGGTTTTCATCGCAAACGGTTTTTCGCAGAGGATGTGTTTGCCGGCGCGTGCCAGCGTCAGCACCGCGGCGTGGTGCATGGCATTGGGCAGGGCGATGTAGACGGCATCGACTTCAGGGTCTTTGGCCAGGCTGGCGAGATCGGGATGCGCGCGCGCGACTTTGAATTTTTCGGCAAAGGCGCGGCTTTTCTCCGGCGTGCTGCCGAGGCAGGCGACGAGTTGCGAGCCGGGGCTTTTGATGATGCCCGGTGCGACAAAATCGGTGGCGACCCAACCGAGGCCGACGACGCCCCAGCGTACGGGTGATGATGTACTGCTCAAGGTATTGCTCCTCAGGGAAAGTCTGATTTTAGAAGCGGGCGCAGCCTGTGGGCACACCGTTTTTTAGATGACGCCTTCCATGACCTGCACTTCAACCAGCGCGCCCGAAGCGACATTGCCCTGTTCGGTGGGCATGATGATGAAGCAGTTGGCTTCCGACATCGAGCGCAGGACGCCGGAACCCTGTTCACCGGTGACGCGCACACTGAGGTTGCCGGCGCTGTCGCGCGACAGGATGCCGCGCTGGAACTCGGTGCGGCCTGGCGCTTTTTTCAATACCGAGGTGCACGGAACTTTGAAGGTGGGCAGGGCTTCGATCGGGTCGCGGCCGGAGAGTTTCAGCAGCGCATCGCGCACGAACTGGTAGAAAGTCACCATCACCGATACCGGATTGCCGGGCAGGCCGAAGAAATGCGCGTTGCCGATTTTGCCGTAGGCGAGGGGGCGGCCGGGTTTCATCGCGATTTTCCAGAACACGACCTCGCCCATTTTATTGAGCAGTTCTTTGACGAAATCGGCCTCACCGACCGATACGCCGCCGCTGGTAATCACCACGTCGGCCACCGCAGCGGCTTCACGGAATGCGGCTTCCAGCAGTTTCGGATCATCGCGGACTACGCCCATGTCGATGACTTCGCAGTTGAGCCGCGTCAGCATGCCGTGGAGGGTGTAACGGTTGCTGTCGTAAATCTGGCCTTCGCCCAGCGGAGAACCGACGGATACCAGTTCGTCGCCGGTGGAGAAAAACGCTACGCGCAGCTTGCGATAAACAGAAACCTCGGGGATGCCCAGCGAAGCGATCAGTCCGGTTTCGGCAGGGCGCAGCGGCTGGCCGCGACGCAGTGCCGGCTGGCCGCGTTGCAGATCTTCACCGGCGCGACGCAGGTGCTGGTTTTTTTTGTGGCCGCTGCCGATGGTGACTTGCCCATCCCTGGCTTCGGCGTGTTCCTGCATGACGATGGTGTCTGCACCTGCCGGCACCACGCCGCCGGTCATGATGCGTACCGCCTGGCCTGCGGCGAGCGCGCCCTTGAAAGGCACGCCGGCAAAAGAACTGCCGGCAACTTTCAGCGTGACCTGCCCCTCGGCTTTCAAGTCGGAAAAACGTACCGCATAACCGTCCATCGCCGAGTTGTCATGCGAGGGAACATCGACCGGGGAGATGACATCTTCGGCGAGTACGCGACCCAGCGCCGCACGCACCGCCACACGCTCAATGGTGGCGACGGGTGACAAAAATCGTGCGATGACTTCCCGCGCCTTGGGCACGGGCATGGAGTTCGGATCGTAATCGTCGGCGCAGGAGAGTTCACGCAACGTCGGGTTGGCGGTGTTCATGGATGGATCCTCGACAGCAGGGTGCAGGAAGCCTGAATTTTATCAGGCAGGATGCCGGCTTATTCGAGCAATTCCGTGGCAGGCACCCATTCCAGCGTGCCGCCGGCCTTGTAGCCGGCCAGGTTGGAGACCATTTTTCTGAATGCCGGCTGTTCAAGGTGGGCGAGCAGGGCGCGCAAGCGCGGTTGACGCAATATGGCCGAACGAGCGGCCAGATAGTAGTGCTCCTTGACCAGCGGCACAAAAGCCAGGCCTTGTTCTTTAGCTGCGGCTTCGATGCCGAAGCCGGCATCAGCCATGCCGCTGGCCACAGTGGCAGCGACTGCGGCATGGGTGAATTCTTCATGGGCGTAGCCATGGATGGCGCCGGGCCGCAGTCCGCGGTCGGCCAGCAGAAAATCAAAACACAGGCGCGTACCGGAGCCCGGCTGCCGGTTGACGAAGCGCACGCCCTTGCGTGCGAGATCGGCAATGGTCACCAGTTTTTTCGGATTGCCGGGCGCCACCATCAGACCCTGGGTGCGATCAAACAGATTCGTAATCAGCAGCGACTTCATGCGCAGCCACGGTCGCAATTGCGCCACCAGCGCACTGGCACCCGGCATCACCGGCAGGTGGAATCCGGCGATGTCGCATTGTTTGCGGCGCAGCGCGGCCAGGCAATCGAGGCTGCCCTGGAAATGCAATTCCAGCGTGAAATCCTTGTCGCTCTGCAGCAAATCGCGCAAGCGCGCCAGGGCGAGGTCATGGCTGGCATGCACGACCACCGTTTTTGCCGGGCCTGTGGTTTGTGTTGTTTCCAATGCGGCCAGCAAGCGGGCCTCGGCCTCGCGGATGCCGGCGGCCAGCGGACCGCTGGCATCGACCAGCCCGGCCAGCAGGCGCTCTGCCAGGGGAGACAGCCGGGTACCTTTGCCTTGTTGTGGCACAACCAGCGATTCGCCCAGTTCATTACCCGCCGCTTCCAGTAATCCCCAGGCATGGCGATAGGAGAGTCCGGTGGTTTTTGCCGCGGCCTGCAGATTGCCGGTGCGGGCAATCGATTCCAGCAACATGACCAACCGGGGCTCCATGGTGAGGCCTTCAATGGTCCAGCGTACTTCCCCGGAAATCTTCATAGTTATGTCGTAAATTGCATATTGCGGTGTTTTTTTATATCAATAAAATCAATATCTTTCAAGTATTGCTAAAAATTACATGAATAGTCTGGGGGAAGCATTTTCGGCAGCCTGGCAGTTGATCGCCGGCATCGATGCGGAGCTGGCGCAGGTGGTCGGACTGAGCCTGCAGGTCAGCCTGACCGCCGTGGCGATCTCGACCCTGATCGGCCTGCCAGTCGGCGCGATGATTGCTGTGGAGCGCTTTCGTGGCCGGCAAGCCCTGAGTGTGTTGCTCAATGCCTTGATGGGATTACCGCCGGTGGTGGTGGGGCTGCTGGTGTACCTGCTGCTGTCACGCGCGGGACCGCTGGGCAGCCTTGGCATCCTGTTTACGCCAACGGCGATGGTCATCGCACAGGCTGTGCTGATTACGCCGATCATTGCCGCGCTGTCGCGCCAGACCATCGAAGACGCCTGGCGCGAATATGAAGAACAGCTGCGCTCACTGGGCGCGCGACGCATTGCGGCGGGCATGACGCTGATCTGGGATACGCGATTTTCGCTGCTGACCATCGTGCTCGCCGGTTTTGGCCGCGCCGCGGCGGAAGTCGGTGCAGTGATGATCGTCGGCGGCAACATCGACGGCGTGACACGGGTGATGACCACGGCCATCGCGCTGGAAACCAGCAAGGGTGACCTGCCGCTGGCACTGGGACTGGGCATTGTGCTGATCATGCTGGTGATCGTGTTGAACGCGCTGGCGGCGGTCATCCGGGAGATGGCGCTGCGGCGCTACGGCTGAACCATGCTGCCCCTCGAGTTGCATGAACTGACTTTTACCGCAGGCAATGCCGAGATCATCCGCGGCATTTCGGCGCGTATCGAGGCCGGTCCGCGCAGCGTGATCCTCGGACCCAATGGTGCCGGCAAAAGCGTGTTGATGCGCTTGTGCCACGGCCTGCTGACGCCCAGCAGCGGCAGCATTGTCTGGCAGGGTGCCATGAATGGTGGCAAAAGCGTTGATGTGCGCCGCCATCAGGCGATGGTGTTCCAGCGCCCGGTGATGCTGCGTCGTTCGGCACTGGCCAACGTGATGTACGGTTTGAAGCTGGCCGGTAAATCGCGCAGCCAGTCCGAGTTGCGTGCCATGGATGTGCTGGAAGTGGTCGGACTTGCACAACATGCAGCACGGCCGGCGCGGGTGCTGTCGGGCGGCGAGCAGCAGCGCCTGGCGCTGGCACGCGCCTGGGCCCTGGGGCCGGATGTGCTGTTCCTTGATGAACCGACCGCCAACCTGGATCCGTCATCGACGCAGGACATCGAGAACATCATCAATGCGATCCACGCGTCGGGCACCAAAATCATCATGACCACGCACAACCTTGGCCAGGCGCGACGGCTGGGCGACGAAATCCTGTTTATCAGCAACGGCCGTTTGATGGAGCAGACGCCCATCGACCGGTTTTTCAGGGAACCCGCTTCAAGTGAGGCGGCGAATTTCATCAAAGGAGAAATGCCATGAAAACACTACGAAGGGCAGTGCTGGCGCTGACCTTGCTGGGGTTGATGCAGGTGCCGGTGGTCCATGCGCAGCAGAAATTCATCACTGTGGCTTCCACCACCTCGACCGAGCAGTCGGGGCTGTTCAAGCACATGCTGCCGGTGTTCGAGAAAAAAACCGGCATCCAGGTGCGCGTGGTGGCGCAGGGCACCGGCCAGGCGCTGGACATGGGGCGTCGCGGTGATGCCGATGTGGTATTTGTGCATGACAAGGTGGCCGAAGAGAAATTCATGGCTGAGGGTTTCGGCGTGCAGCGTTTCGAGGTGATGTACAACGATTTCGTGCTGGTCGGGCCGAAGGCCGATCCCGCGAAAATCGCCGGAGGGAAGAACATCATCGAAGCGTACAAAAAAATTGCCGCAAGCAAGGCCCCGTTTGCGTCACGCGGTGACAAGAGCGGCACCCATGCAGCAGAACTGCGCCTGTGGAAGATTGCCGGCATCGATCCGCAGACGGGGAAAGGCGGTTGGTACCGCGAAACCGGCTCCGGCATGGGGCCCACGCTGAACACGGCTTCCGCCATGAATGCCTATGCCTTCACCGACCGCGGCACCTGGCTGTCGTTCAAGAATCGCGGTGATCTGGTGATTGTGGTCGAGGGCGATCAGCAATTGTTCAACCAGTACGGCGTCATGCTGGTCAACCCGGCGAAATATCCGCATGTCAAAAAAGAACTGGGCCAGGCCTTTGTCGACTGGGTGATTTCCGCGGAAGGCCAGAAGGTCATCGCTGATTACAAGATCGGTGCTGACCAGCTGTTTTTCCCCAACGCCAAACGTTGATCGCCGCATGTCGCCATCACCGGCCGGGCATGCGTTAGCATGACGGCTGGTGGAGGAGGGATTCATGGCTGACACAAGTAGAGCCGGCGAAACCAGCGGCACCAGCAATACTCATTCGCAGCCGGCTGCATCAGGGTTGCGTTTCGACAGCCGCGAATGGTCCGGCGCTTTCGGCGATCTCGGTACCCTGGTGCCGTTCCTGCTGGCCTATGTCACGGTAGTCGGTGTTGCGCCGGCGGGCATGCTGCTCGGCTTTGGCGCAGCCCTCGTCGCCACCGGACTGTATTACCGCACGCCGATGGCAGTACAGCCGATGAAAGCCATAGGCGCGGTATCGATTGCAGGCGCTGCGCAGTCGGCAACGGTGACACCTGAAGCCATCGCCGTGGCCACGCTGGCAACGGGCGTGATCTGGTTGGTGCTCGGCATGACCGGTACCGCGGAGCGGGTGCTGCGCTGGATCGGCCGTCCGGTCATCATCGGCATCACGCTGGGCCTGGGCCTGGCCTTCATGCTGCAGGGCACGCAGATGATGGCGACGGCAGTCTGGTTTTCTGCCCCCTTACTGCTGGTGACCATCCTGTTGCTGGCGCGCAAGGCCATTTTTGCGATGGTGCTGATCCTTGTCAGCGGTGTCGTTTGGGCGCTGATCAATGACCCGGCCATGTTCAATGTAATTGCTGCTACAAGGCCAGGGTTTGTGGCGCCAGCATGGCCATTTGCTGATCTGTCATGGACGGCGGTGTTTACCGGCATTGTGCTGTTGGCCTTGCCGCAGGTGCCGCTGACGCTGGGTAATGCAGTGCTGGCACCGGTGGAATTCAATAACAAGGAGTTTCCGGATCGCCCGATGACAGAACGGCGGGCCGCCGTATCGACCGGCATCATCAACACGCTGGGCAGTTGCATCGGCGCGGTGCCGATGTGCCACGGTGCCGGCGGCATGGCGGCGCAGGTCAGTTTTGGCGCTCGCAGTGGTGGCGCACCGGTGATTCTCGGATTAATACTGATTGTGCTGGCGCTGGGTTTCAGCGATTCACTGGCGGTGCTGCTGCGCCTGTTTCCGCTACCCGCGCTGGGCGTGATGCTGTTTCTCGCAGGCCTGCAACTGGCGCTGGGGTCCTGCGATTTTGCCCGCGACAAGGGCGAACGTTTCGTCACGCTGGGCACAGCTGCGCTGGCGATCTGGAATGTCGGCATCGCTTTCCTGTTCGGCATCCTGTTTTTGTACATCGCGCGCCGCGGCTGGCTGCGGCTCTGAGCGATGAAGCACGCTTTTGCCTGCGTGCTGTATCCTGACGCCTTTCCCGGACACCGGTTCTTCATCGTGCGCGACTGCCACGGACTTGTTTCTTTTCGGGTGTTGAGCCCGATTCCTTCACTGCAATGACCGCACGGCAGGCATCGTTGCTGCTGGCCGCGCTCGCCAGTCTTGCTGGTGTCGTCATGATTGCCTTTTCGGTCGGTCGTTATCCCATCGCCTTTCCGGACCTGCTGCGCGTGGTGTGGAGCTGGCTGGGCGGCGCGCCGCACGGTCTCGACCCAACCATCGAAACCGTGGTGCTGGAAATTCGCGGTCCACGAGTGATCGCGGCATTGCTGGTTGGTGCGTCGCTGGCCGCCGCCGGTGCCGCGTACCAGAATCTGTTTCGCAATCCGCTGGTATCGCCCGACATTCTCGGCGTGTCGGCTGGCGCCGCAGTGGGCGCGGTGCTGGGCATTTTCCTGTCGCTGGGCATCGTCGCCATTCAGTCCATGGCGCTGGCCGGCGGCCTGGCTGCCGTTGCCCTGGTTTACGTGGTGGCGCGTGCTGTGCGCGGCCACGATCCACTGCTGGTGCTGGTGCTGGCCGGCGTGGTGCTGGGCTCGCTGCTGGGTGCTTTTGTCGCACTGATGAAATATCTTGCCGATCCCTACAACCAGTTGCCGGCGATCACGTTCTGGTTACTGGGAAGTCTGGCGTCGGTGGATCCGCGCGACCTGTGGGTTGCCGGGCCGTTGATGCTGGCCGGACTGCTGCCGCTGTGGCTGCTGCGCTGGCGCATCAACATCCTGTCGCTGGATGATGAGGAGGCGCGGGCACTGGGTGTGAATACCGGACGTATCCGCCTGATGGTGATTGTCGGCGCCACGCTGATGACTTCGGCTGCGGTGGCGATTTCCGGCGTCATCGGCTGGATCGGTCTGGTGATTCCGCATTTCGCACGCTTGATCACCGGACCGGATTTTTCGCGCCTGTTGCCGGTGTCGGTGCTGCTGGGCGCGGGTTTCCTGGTCGTGGTGGACACGCTGGCGCGCAGCATCGCCAACATTGAAGTGCCGCTGGGCGTATTGACCGCCTTCATCGGCACGCCGCTGTTCCTGTGGCAGTTGGCGACCGCGCGACGGGGGTGGCGATGAGCGGTCTGCAATGAGGCTCGCGGCGCAGAATCTCGGCTTCGGATACCGCGACCGTCGCGTCGGCAGTGATGTCACGCTGGAACTGGCCTCTGGTGAAGTGCTGTGCCTGCTCGGCCCCAACGGCAGCGGCAAGACTACGCTGTTCAAGACGCTGCTCGGATTGCTGCCGTCGCAACAGGGTGCCGTGCTGATCGACGGCAGTGATGCGCGTACGATGACGCGCAACGCCATTGCGCGACAGATCAGTTATGTGCCGCAGGCGCATGGCGCATTTTTCCCCTACACCGTTCGTGAAACCGTGCTGATGGGGCGCACCGCGCATCTGGGTTTGTTCTCCGCGCCGTCCGCGCGTGATCATGCGGCAACTGCGGCGGCCATTGAGCGCATGGGTATCACGCACCTCGCCGATGCGATTTACACGCAGATTTCCGGCGGCGAACGGCAACTGGCGCTGATCGCGCGCGCACTGGCGCAGGAAGCGCAGATGGTGATCATGGATGAGCCGACAGCGAACCTCGATTTTGGCAACCAAGTGCGCGTGCTGGAGCGTATCCGCGCGCTGGGCGACGAGGGCATAGGTGTACTGCTGTCTACGCATGACCCGGATCACGCATTTCTGTGTGCGGATCGGGTTGCGCTGATCCATGACGGTGCGATGCTCGGTATTGGCCCCCCTGAAGAACTGCTGACCCCGGATAATCTGCAACGTTTATATGGTGTGGCGACGCAACTTGTTGATATTGAAACTGACCAAGGTATGCGGCGTGTCTGCATCCCGAGCCTGGGAGTCCGCGGTCTGGCTGCGTAGTAGTGCTTTGCATCAGTTGTGCGTTGATGCTCAACCCTAGAGGAGCGGAATATGTCTCAATCCGAGCGAAAAGCGCTTCACAGGAATTCCAATGCCTGGAATGCCTTGGTTATTTCCACCGCCATTCTTTTTGCCGTGGCGTGCTTTATGTTTGCCTCAAGGTCAGAAGCGGAGCAGGTTCGAATGACACCGATCCCCACCCTGGACAGTCCTGCTTCGGCAAATGCGACATCAGAGGTTGCCGTGCTCGCCGGCGGTTGCTTCTGGGGCGTGCAGGGTGTTTTTCAACATGTAAAGGGTGTGTCCAGTGCTGTTTCAGGCTATGCGGGTGGAAGCAAGGAAGACGCGAAATATGAAAGGATTGGCAGTGGAACGACCGGTCACGCGGAGTCCGTGCGCGTGACATTCAATCCGCGCGAAATCAGCTACGGTCGGCTGTTGCAGATTTATTTCTCTGTGGCCCATGATCCTACGGAGATCAATCGCCAGGGGCCGGATACCGGCACACAGTATCGTTCAGCCATTTTCCCGGTCAATCCGGAACAGGCAAAAATTGCTCAGGCGTATATCGACCAACTGAACAAGGCCCGTGTTTACAGTGCGCCGATTGCCACCAAAATTGAGTCCGACCGCACTTTCTACGCGGCGGAAAGTTACCACCAGGATTTTTTAAGCAGAAACCCCAGGCATCCCTACATTGTGATCAATGACTTGCCAAAAATTGATTATCTGAAAAAGATGTTCCCGGCCGTATATCAGGTGACCCCGGTTCTCGTGGCTGATATGAAAAAGAAATAGTTGGGTAATTCGGATCGGGTCGATGCACTGAAAAAAAACGGCGATAGCAGGTCATTTTTGGTTCGGAGGGATACAGTAAAATCGCAGGATGGCCCGCTATTCAGGATTGACCTTACGCATAATGAGCGCTGACGGCCCTGCAATGGGGCCGGGCAAGGCGTGTCTGATCGAGTTGATCGATGCAACAGGATCGATTTCAGCAGCAGCTCGGGAAATGGAAATGTCCTATCGGCGGGCCTGGCAATTGGTCGATGCATTGAACAACAGCTTCAAAGAGCCTGTGGTGATTACCGCTATTGGCGGTAAACGTGGTGGCGGAACCGTGGTTACCGAACTCGGAAAGCAACTTGTTGCGCAATTCCGGGCAATGGAAAGCAAGTCTTCGGCGGTAATCGCTGACGATATCCGGCTGTTCTCGGCCTCTTTGCGTCACCCGCGCAGCGAACGTAAATAAACACGGTTTCACCTATTGTCGGCAGGCATGCCCTTAGTTATATTCCGTGAGATATAACGATGTTAATAAAAGAAAAGCTTATGAATCGTAAGTCTTTGTTTTTATTTAAAATTATTTCATTTCTGCTCCTCTGCTCATCGCTGGCATCAGCCGACACCACCGTATTTGCCGCAGCCAGCATGAAAAATGCGCTGGATGAAATCAACCGGTCCTGGTCTGCGCAGAACAGCAGCAAGGTCGTGGTGTCTTATGCCGGCAGTCCGGTGCTGGCGCGGCAGATCGAGAAGGGCGCGCCGGCGGATATTTTTATTTCCGCGGATCTCGAGTGGATGGATTATCTGGCGCAACGCAAACTGATCAATGTTGCGTCGCGCGTTAACCTGTTGCGCAATGAACTGGTGATGATTGCGCCAGCCACGGCAAAAATTTCTGTGGTGCTTAAACCCGGCCTCAGGCTTGGCGATCTGCTCGGTAATGACCGTCTGTCGATGGCGGATCCGGACAGCGTGCCGGCCGGAAAATATGCCAAGGCGGCACTGAAGGCACTGGGGCTGTGGTCGCAGGTCTCGACGAAAATCATCCGTGCCGACAACGTGCGCGCCGCGCTGAACTTTGTTGCGCGCGGCGAAACACCGCTGGGTATTGTGTATCGCACGGACGCCGCAGCTGAAGACAAGGTGCGCGTGATCGCGACATTCCCGGCCGGTTCGCATCCCCCGATCGTGTACCCAGCGGCCATGATGGCGGACAGCAAAAAAGCAGAAGCCGCAGCATTTTTTTCCTGGCTCAAATCCAACGCGGCCACCGGCATCTTCAGGAAGCATGGATTTCTGACATACTGATTTGCGATCCATGAACACTGACTGCGAGCACCATTGAGTAGCGAAGAGTGGCAAATCCTGTCCTTGAGCCTCAAGGTGGCGCTGTGGAGCGTTGCCCTGAGTCTGCCCGTTGCGCTGTTGATAGCACATGTGCTGGCTCGAAAGCAGTTTCCCGGTAAAAGTCTGCTCGATGCCGTTGTTCACTTGCCGCTGGTGCTGCCGCCGGTAGTCATCGGTTATTTCCTGCTGTTGCTGCTCGGCCGTCGCGGGCACGTCGGTGAACTGCTGGAACAGTGGTTCGGCATCATTGTGGCGTTTCGCTGGACCGGCGCCGCTGTGGCCTGCGCGGTGATGGGTTTTCCGCTGATGGTGCGCGCGATGCGACTGTCGATCGAGGCCATAGATCCGCGGCTCGAAGCGGCTGCACAGACGCTGGGGGCGGGACGCATGGGGGTATTTCTGACGGTGACTTTGCCCCTGGCCTTGCCCGGCATCCTGACCGGCGCGTTGTTGTCTTTTGCGCGCAGTCTCGGCGAATTCGGTGCGACGATTACCTTCGTTTCGAATATCCCCGGTGAAACGCAGACACTGCCGCTGGCGATCTATGCGCTGACACAGTCGCCCGGTGGTGATGCCGCGGCGATGCGGCTGTGCGTGATTTCCATTGTGTTGTCGCTGGCGGCATTACTGCTTTCTGAAATGATGGTGCGCCGGGCGACACAAAGGGTCATGGGGCAAGAGACCGGGAAAAATTCGGGGACATGATGCTGCAAGTCGCACTTGAGCATACGCAGGGCGGCTTTCATCTCGAAGCGGCGTTCGGGGCGGATGGCGGCGTCACGGCGATTTTCGGGCGATCGGGTTCTGGCAAGACCACGCTGGTCAATGCGATTGCCGGCTTGCTGCGCTTGCAGCGCGGGCGCATCAGCTTCGGCGGTGAGGTGTTGTTTGATGCAGAGCGTGGCATCCATGTGCCACCACAGGCGCGGCGCTTTGGTTATGTATTCCAGGAAGGGCGTTTGTTTCCGCACCTGACGGTCAGACACAACTTGTTGTTTTCAAACATGTTTTTATCCAGCAAAACCACGGCTGCCGAATTCGACAGAATCGTTACCCTGCTCGGACTGGAAAACCTGCTGGCGCGGCGGCCCGGTGCTTTGTCCGGTGGCGAGAAACAGCGCGTGGCCATCGGTCGTGCGCTGCTGGCACGGCCGCGGCTGTTGCTGCTGGATGAACCGCTGGCCGCCCTCGATACGCAACGCAAAAGCGAAATCCTGCGTTACCTCGAACTGCTGCGCGATGAATTCGCGGTGCCGATGCTGTATGTCAGCCATGCCGTTGAGGAAGTGGTACGCCTGGCCAGCCACGTGGTGCTGTTGTCCGATGGTCGAGTGGAGGCCAGTGGGCCGACGGACGAAATCATGAGCGATGCCGCCCTGCGTCCGCTGACCGGACGTTACGAAGGCGGGGCGGTGATCGCGGCGCAGGTAACGGCACACGACTTGCAATACGGCCTCGCCGAGCTGAAATTCTCCGGCGGCAGCCTGTACGTGGCCGATCTTGATGCCTTGCCCGGTGAGGCGGTCCGAGTCCGCATCCGCGCGCGTGACGTCGCGCTGGCCCTGCAGCCGCCCTCAGGCACGACGTTCCGCAACGTCGTGTGCTGCCGGATCGCGGCCATTGCCGACAGCGCAGGCTCCATGACTGAAGTGACGCTGGATGCCAGCGGCGCGACCATTGCAGCACGAATTACCCGGCAGTCCCGTGATGAACTGGGTTTGCAGCCCGGAATGACGGTATACGCATTAATCAAAGCGATTGCTCTGGACAGGCATGCGGTAGGTTATGCGTGATGCACTGGTAAAATCGGCCCCACGAGGAGCATGCAAGGCATGAAAATTTTCGGCTTTGCCGGTTATTCCGGCAGCGGCAAAACCACCTTGATCGAACAACTGATTCCGCTGTTCGTGCGGCAGAATCTGCGGGTGTCGCTGATCAAACACGCACATCACACGTTTGACGTCGACCAGCCGGGCAAGGACTCTTTTCGCCATCGCCACGCCGGGTGCACGGAAGTGCTGGTGACTTCGTCGCGGCGCTGGGTACTGATGCACGAACTGCGCGGCGCGCCGGAGCCGGGACTGACCGAACAGATTGAACGGCTGTCGCCCTGCGATCTGCTGCTGGTCGAGGGTTTCAAGCACGAGAAAATCCCCAAGCTTGAGGTTTACCGCACAGAAGTTGGCGAATCATTGCTGCACCCGCATGACACCAACATCGTCGCGGTGGCCAGCGATGCGAAGGTGGATACCCGGCTGCCGCAGTTTGACCTCAATGCGCCACCGGCGATTGCTGAATTCATCTTGAGACACGTCGGTCTGCGCGAGGGCACAGCGTGATCACGCTGCTTTATTTCGCCCGGTTGCGCGAAACGCTGGGTGCCGGCCAGGAACAACTGGCATTACCGGCAGGTGTCGCTACACTGCGCGCGCTGCGCGCCCACCTCGCGCAGCGCGGCGGGGCCTGGGCCAGGGAAATGGCCGAAGGCCGCAACCTGCGCGCGGCGGTGAACCAGACGATAGCGACGGCGGATGCGCCGGTGGCTGATGGCGATGAAGTGGCATTTTTTCCGCCGGTGACGGGCGGGTAAGGAACAAAGATGAGCGTTCGCGTGCAACAACAGGACTTCGACATCAGCGCCGAAATCGCCACGATGCGCAGCGGCAATCCGAAAATCGGCGCCATCGCGAGTTTTGTCGGCGTGGTGCGTGACGTCAACGACGGCGACAGCGTCTCGACCATGACCCTGGAGCATTACCCGGGCATGACCGAAAAATCCATTGCAGAGATCATCGACCAGGCGCGCGGCCGCTGGGAAGTGCTGGATGCGCTGGTGATCCACCGCGTGGGCACCCTGAAGCCGACGGACCAGATCGTGCTGGTGATCGTCGCCAGCACGCATCGCGGCGATGCTTTTGCGGCCTGTGAATTCATCATGGATTACCTCAAAACCCAGGCACCGTTCTGGAAAAAGGAAATCACGCCGCAGGGCGGGCGCTGGGTGGATGCGCGGGTCACGGATGACAAGGCGGCGGAGCGGTGGAAGACCTGATCAGGCCTAGTGTGGCCAGTCCCTGCGTCCGCAACTGCTGCCTTGATGAGCAGGATATCTGTCTGGGTTGTTACCGCTCCATCACCGAAATCACCGGCTGGAGTGCTGCTGATAATTACCAGAGAAACGAAATCCTGCTGCGCTGTGAGTTGCGGCGCGCGCAGCGCAAGCGTGGTAAAACCGTCAGTTCCTGAAATCGGCGTTGTGAGTTAACGATGGTTGTTGCCCTCCAAACCCTGTCCAAATCCTTCCAGGCATTTTTCGATTCTGAAAAATCCAGCGGCATCCTGCTGATCCTGTGCACGGTTGTTTCCCTGCTGCTGGCGAATTCCCTGATCGGCACGCATTACCTGGAATTCTGGCACATCCGCGTTGCCGGCCTGAGCATCGAGCAATGGATCAACGATGCGCTGATGGCGATTTTCTTTTTGCTGATCGGCCTGGAGTTGGAGCGCGAGCTCTATGTCGGCGAGCTGTCGAACGTCCGCAATGCACTGCTGCCGATGTTTGCGGCGCTGGGCGGGGTCGTGGTGCCGGCGCTGATCCACTATTCGCTGAATTCCGGAACTCCGACGGAGTCCGGTTTCGGCATTCCGATGGCCACCGACATCGCCTTTGCGCTGGGAGCGCTGGCCATTCTCGGCAGCCGGGTGCCGGCATCGCTGAACGTGCTGGTGGTGGCGTTTGCGGTGATCGATGACTTGTGCGCGATCATCGTCATTGCGGTGTTTTACACGGCACAGCTGTCTGTGGCCTACCTGCTGGCGGCACTGGCGGTGTGGGGCGTGTTGCTGGTTTTCAACCGGGTATTGCGGGTGATGTCGATGCTGCCGTACCTGATTGGCGGAGTGCTGATGTGGGCCTTGATGCTCAAGTCCGGTGTGCACGCGACGATTGCCGGCGTGATGCTGGCTTTTGCCATCCCGTTTTCACACAAGGACGATGATGCGGCGTCGCCGTCGCACAAACTCGAACACATCCTGCATAAACCCGTGGCTTTCATCATCCTGCCGCTTTTTGCGCTGGCCAATACCGGCGTCGTGATCGGTGCCGACTGGATACAAAGCCTGACTGCTGCCAACAGCATCGGCATTGTTGCCGGGTTGCTGGTCGGCAAACCCATCGGCGTGTTTCTGCTGTGTTTTGCGGCAGTGGCGGTGGGGCTGTGCCGTTTGCCGGAGGATCTGGACTGGCGCCATGTGCTGGGGGCCGGCATCCTCGGCGGGATCGGCTTCACCATGTCGATATTCATCACCAACCTGGCGTTTGCCGGCGATGCAGCAACCATCAATGCCTCGAAAATGGCGATCCTGCTGGCGTCGTTGACGGCTGGAACAGCCGGTTTCCTGTGGCTCAGATGGGTTTGCAGATCCGAAGTGGCAGCCACCGCTTAGACGCAGCAGGCGCAGGGGTCATAAAACGGCATGAATTGCATATTTTTTTGCTGAATCGGCGGGATATGTTGATTTTGATCAATTGGCGTTCCTGCTTTGGTTACATACTTGCTCCACGGGAATTTTTTGCCCTTTCGTCCATTAGGAGGTCCACATGTACAAGAGAATTCTGGTGCCGGTTGATGGCAGCCGCACGTCAACACTGGGTTTGCAGGAAGCCATCCGCCTTGCAAAGAGTGGCAAGGCCAAGCTGCGACTGATCCATGTCGTGGATGAGTCCGTGGCGTTGCAGGACTCGGCCTATACCTTCGGTACTGAAGACATGCTGAGCATCCTGAAAAAGGGCGGTGAACAGGCGCTGAAACAAGCCCAGGCCATGGTGGGCAAACACGGTATCAAGCCTGAATCCAAACTGATCGAAAGTTTTACCGGGCGGGTGGCCGATATCATCGTCGGTGATGCCAAAAAATGGCGTGCAGACCTCATTGTGATGGGCACACATGGCCGGCGCGGCTTCAGTCACATGGTGCTGGGCAGCGATGCCGAAATGGTGATCCGGTCGTCTCCGGTGCCGGTATTGCTGGTGCGCGGCTCCGCGCCCGCGAAACGCAAGAAGAAATAAGGCCGCCCGATGCCTGCTGGTGCCCGCCAGCAGGCATCAATGCCGTGGCTGATGAATAGCAATTGGCTATGCCTGCAATGACAACAATCAATTAGCGCTATATCCGACAGGGGGCTAGCCTGTAGTTTCCACACTAGAGGAGAGAACCATGTCCAACGAAGCGAAATGCCCGTTCTCGGGCGGCCCCGGCAAAAACACCGTGGCACGTGGAGCCCCCGCGAATGCAGACTGGTGGCCCAATCAACTGAAGCTGGGCATCCTGCATCAGCATTCCTCCAAGTCCGACCCGATGGGCGAGGCGTTCAACTACGCTGAGGCGTTCAAGAGCCTCGACCTGAAAGCGGTGAAAAAGGATCTTCACGCGCTGATGACTCACTCGCAGGACTGGTGGCCGGCAGACTTTGGCCACTACGGGCCGTTTTTCATTCGCATGGCATGGCACAGCGCCGGCACCTACCGCGTTGCTGACGGCCGCGGCGGCGCAGGCAACGGCAGCCAGCGTTTTGCACCGCTCAACAGCTGGCCGGACAACGTCAACCTCGACAAGGCGCGCCGCCTGATCTGGCCGATCAAGCAGAAGTACGGCCGCAAGATTTCATGGGCCGACCTGATGATCCTCACGGGCAACGTTGCCCTGGAGTCGATGGGATTCAAAACCTTCGGCTTTGCCGGTGGCCGCGAAGACATCTGGGAACCGGAAGAAGACATTTACTGGGGTTCTGAGGGTAAATGGCTGGAAGACAAACGCTACAGCGGAGACCGTGAGCTGGAAAATCCGCTCGGTGCCGTACAGATGGGACTGATCTACGTGAATCCGGAAGGCCCGAACGGCAAGCCGGATCCCGTTGCTGCGGCGCGGGACATTCGCGAGACCTTCGCCCGCATGGCGATGAACGACGAAGAGACGGTGGCGCTGATCGCCGGTGGCCACACCTTCGGCAAGACGCATGGCGCTGCTCCCGAGTCGCACAAGCGACCCGAACCCGAGGGCGCGCCGATCGAAGCGCAGGGCTTAGGCTGGGACAGCGACTTTGGCACCGGCAAAGGTGGTGACACGATCAGCAGTGGCTTGGAAGTGACCTGGACCACCACGCCGACGAAGTGGAGCAACAATTTCTTCGAGAACCTGTTCGGCTATGAATGGGAACTGACGAAAAGCCCGGCGGGCGCGCAGCAGTGGAAACCGAAGGGTGGTGCGGGCGTCGGTTCGGTACCGCATGCCCATGACGCATCGAAGCGCATCGCCCCTTCGATGCTGACCACGGACCTCTCGCTGCGCTTTGATCCGGCCTACGAAAAGATTTCGCGGCGCTTTCTCGCGCATCCGGAGCAGTTTGCCGACGCGTTTGCCCGGGCATGGTTCAAGCTGACACACCGCGACATGGGCCCACGCCCGCGTTATCTCGGCCCGGAAGTGCCGGCTGAAGTGTTGGTCTGGCAAGACCCGATTCCCGCAGTCAATCATGCATTGATTGAGGAGAAGGACATCGCTGCCCTGAAGGCGAAGATTCTCTCCTCCGGCCTGTCCATCTCGCAGCTGGTGACGGCGGCCTGGGCATCAGCGTCGACCTTCCGTGGCGGCGACAAGCGCGGTGGTGCCAACGGCGCACGCATCCGTCTGGCACCGCAGAAGAATTGGGAGGTTAACCAGCCGGCTGAGCTGGCGGAGGTTCTGCAGAAACTGGAAGCCATCCAGAAGGACTTCAACAGCGCGCAGTCCAGCGGCAAGAAGGTTTCAATGGCCGACCTGATCGTGCTGGGCGGCTGCGCAGCTGTCGAGGCGGCTGCGAAGAAGGCCGGCCATGACGTAAAGGTTCCCTTCGCGCCGGGGCGCATGGATGCGTCGCAGGAGCAGACCGATGTGGAATCGTTCGCTTACCTTGAGCCGATCGCAGACGGGTTCCGCAACTATGCCCGCAAGGGTCTCGAGGGATCTGCGGCTGAGCTGCTGGTGGACAGGGCGCAGTTGCTGACGCTGACGGCACCGGAGATGACGGTGCTGGTCGGTGGCCTGCGCGCCCTGAATGCGAACGTCGGTCAGTCCCGGCATGGTGTGTTCACCAAACGCCCCGAAACACTGACCAATGATTTCTTCGTCAATCTCCTCGACATGAGCACGAAGTGGCAGAAGTCCGCCACCACGGAAGGCGTGCTGGAAGGGCACGACCGGAAAACCGGCGAACTCAAGTGGACCGGTACGGTGGTTGACCTGGTATTCGGTTCGAACTCCCAACTCCGGGCACTCGCGGAAGTCTATGCTTGCAGCGATGCGCAGAAGGTCTTTGTGCATGACTTTGTGAAGACCTGGAACAAGGTGATGAATCTGGATCGCTATGACCTTGCTTGATTTGAGTGCATATCACTGACAGGAATTCGAACATGGGCAGAATGCACAATTCGCCGCATCCCGGCGAAACGCTACGGAAAGACGTGCTGCCGGCGTTGGGGCTGACGGTGACCGAGGCTGCCGCGCAGCTGGGGGTGACACGCGCAGCGCTGTCGCGGGTGCTCAACGGTCGTGCCGGCATTTCGCCGGACATGGCGCTGCGCATCGAGAAATGGCTGGGGGCGGAGAACGGCGGTCGCGCAGATCTGTGGCTGGCGGAGCAGGCGTCCCATGACCTTCTACAGGCGCGGAAAGCCTTCAAATCCAAGGTGAGGCGCGCACCTGCGATGGCGAGTTGAGCGCAAAAGAATTATCGACCTGATCCAAGCCAAGGAATACCTGCTCACTTGCTATCGCTATATCGAATTAAAGCCCACAAAACCGAAGTTACCTGAGTCGATTCTTTTTTGAATCGTTGAACAGACGTTACCCATGAACCGTCGACTGCGCAAGAAGACAGATCACAAAGCCATCTCGGTAAAAATTGTCTTCGATCACACGCAAAGCGGGCGATTAACGCGTGGCTTTGACTGCTGATTCAGCAGCGGCGTAAGCCGGCTCGAGCTCATTTTATAAGTAATTGATTTTTATATTTATTATTTTATTTTTCGCACTTCAGCAAGCTTGGTTCTGATGATTCGGAGGGGAGGCAAACTTATCATTTTAGTAGATTTGACCGTTCCCAGAACCACCCCCACTATCGAACAACAATAAACGGTCAGCAGCGCAATGCTGCGACCTGATCGCACAGGGGTGCGCGCATGTGGCTGACAGGAGACTACTGCAGCAATAGCGAGGTTGGCGCGTCTATGCGTTGGCCATCAGTTTTTTCTGATTTTCATCATCCATTTCCAGTTCGTGCGCCTTTAACAACTTTCTTATTGAATCTCTACGCAGGAATCTCTGTAAAGGAATCAGTATGAAAAAAATTCTGATCGTATTGCTTGCCTTGATGCTTGCGGGGTGCATGGGCTATGTGCCGGGGCAGCAGTCTTACTGGGATGCACGGGTGCGGGAGATGTGTGAGAAGGATGGGGGGGTGACAATTTTTGAGTCGATCGGTGTGTCGGCGGCACAGGCGACTACCTTGCCGAGGATTGGACCTTACATTTCAATCCCGCCCAGAAAATCGGTCAAATCCGATGCGCTTGCATTCTGGGATGAATCGGTGACAGTTTTTCATGATGGAAACCCTCGTGTGTGGCGATCCGAGCAAGTGATTCGACGTCATAGTGACGAGAAAATTATTGCTAGGGCCGTTAGATACATCCGTGTTGGTGGAGACTTACCATCGCCGGCACATTCCAGCGGCTTCACTTGTCCGGATGAAAATGAACTACTTGCTCAACGCGAGAAAGTTTTTGTGATTAATGGGGAAAGATAATGACAACCTCAGTGTCTGATGCGGCACAACTTTCTTTGGCGGCATACTCGAATCTCCTGACTGGACCGACTAACGACCAGAAAACTCAACTCGAGTCTGCAGATATGGCGAGTACGCAAGCCACCGAATTCGCCACACGCTACCCGACCATCGTCACTCAATACGCCGACACTCTTGCCGCCGGCGGTATGGGCACAGGTTTCAACGCGACGGTGTTCAAGGATGCCGTGGGCAATCTGGCATTGGCGATCCGTGGGACGGACAGTCTGAGCGTGGGTGGTAATGCGAGCGATCTGTCGACGGGGCTGGATATTGTCGGATCAGGTGCCGGTTACGACCAGATCGTAGCGATGGTGAACTGGTGGTTACGTGCGACCGCGACCAAGGACCAGATGGTCAACCAGTTCCGGCTGGCGGAAGTGCCGCTAATTCAGGTTTCCGAAGGTGCTGTGGTGTTGCGCCCGGGTACTGCCCCAGAGACATCGTATGTACTGGATGTGGCGCCACAACAGGTCAAAGCGACAGGCGAGGTGAAAGCAGCCCTGGACTTGGACCCTGACCTGCGTGTGGAAGTCACCGGCCATTCGCTGGGTGGGCATCTCGCGATGGCATTTTCGACGCTTTTTGCGGCACAGACCGAGCAAGTGACGGCGTTCAATGCACCGGGGTTCAGCAGTAGCGCGGTCAATCAGGCGTTTTTTGCGAAGCTGAAGCTGGGTGGATTGATTCCAGTTGCTGGCGCGTCAAACATCATCAACGTAATTGCGGACGAGACGAATGTCGGCCCGACTCAGCTTAATCTTGTCGCTGGCTTGTATACCCGGCCTGGCCAGTCGTTTGACATCAGCATCGAGAATCAGTGGCAGTCGGATGAATCGACGCCTGCAGGTGCACTGAACCACAGCATCATTGTGCTGACCGATTCTCTGGCCGTCTACAAGCTGCTCGCCGAACTTGCGCCGGTGTCGGGCGACAACGCTTTCACCACCACGGCCTACAAGAGCATCCTCAATCAAGCCGTGCAAGGCACGGCGGCAGGCTACGAGCGGATCGTGGATGCGCTCGAAAAACTTTTCCTGAACGATACCCGGCTGCTGGATGCAGGCAACAATAAACGGGAGGATTTATACAAGTCCATTCAAGGGTTAACTGCAGATGGCTCGGCGTATACAATCAGGAAAGGTCAGCTCCAGATTGAATCGATCGCCGGTGTCGCCGCGAATTTTGTGGCGAATGCACAGGGGAGCGATGCGCGTGGTTTGGCGTGGCGTTATGCGCTCAAGGAGCTGGATCCATTTGCAGTGATCGACGCAAACAACACCGGCGTTTACACGAAATTCCAGTCAGGCGGCGCCAACGCCGGAGAACTCGATCTTTATGACCCGGCCAGCCGTACCGGCACGCTGACAACGCAATGGCTCGAAGACCGCGCGGCCTTGTTGCAACGCAAGCTGGATATCGCGGCCAGAGACGAAATCAATGATATCGACAAGCCGCTGAATCTCAACAATACGACCAAGACATGGGCCGCAGACAATCTGTATTTTGAAGATCGCGCATCCGGATATGCGCTGAACCAAGGCGGTCAACGCATTCAGGACCCCTATATCATTTTCGGCAGCGACAGCGCCGATGCCATTGCAGGCAGCAGTCGGGCGGATCGGTTCTACGGCCAAGGTGGCACCGATTACCTGATCGGTATGGGAGACGCCGACCACCTCGAAGGCGGCACGGGACTCGATATTTATGAGTACAGCACAGTTCGCAGTACCGGATTATTCACAACTGGTACTGATGGTAACGACACGCTACTGGATGTCGATGGTCAAGGTGTCCTGCGTTATCAGTACAAGGACGCAAACGATGTCCTGCAATCCACCGTGCTGGCGGGCGTAGCCATCAAGGGCGCCGATGGCAAATGGAAAACCCCCGACGACCGTTTTGTGCTGGAACAGACCGGGGCTGATCTCAAAGTCACCTTCGGCGCCGCGGTGGACGGCAGCGTCACAATCAAGGATTTTGATTTCACCAAGGCGGCCCAGGGCGGGTATTTCGGCATCCGTCTAATTGAAGCGCAGGTGCTGCCTGTGACCACCAATACCATCGTCGGTGACTATGACTACCTGGAAAGCACGACGATCCCGGGAACGTACCAGTACGACCCATGGGGCAATCCCCTGATGGGCGGGGATTCGGGAGAAGTGGCGGTCAACGTGCTGCAGGACACTCCGGCGAATGACCGCATCGAAGGCCTTGCCTACAGTGACTGGCTGGTTGCGCGCCGTGGTGGCGATGACCACATTTTTGGCGGTGATGAGCGGGATTACATCGAGGGCGGCGGTGGGAATGATGTTCTGGAGGGTGGCGCGGACGGTAATACCGGGCATCTGGGTGGTTTCCAGTTCTCCTTTGGCGTTACTGGCGGTGACGATCTCTTTGGCGGGATCGGCAATGATCGTCTCTATGGCAATCTTTACAAGGAAACAGAGGCACTGATCCGTGACGGCAATACGGGCGTCTCCAGTACAGACTATGGTGATGTTCTCGGCGGCGGCGAGGGTGACGACCTGCTGGCTGGCGACGTCAATCGCGATGTGCTGTTTGGCGGGGGCGGTGATGATCTGCTCATTGGGGGTGCTTCGGATGATTTTCTGCTGGGAGATCAGGATAGGACGTTCGGCAGTCTGGATCTGAATGATCCTCAAGCCTCCTGGTTCTGGAACTGGTCGGTTACCTCTGCGATCAATGACGCTTCCCGCACCGACACTTTTAACGGATTTACGGAAAATGCGGTATCAGCCCCGGGACGTGATGTGCTTTATGGTGGCGCCGGTAATGATGTGATTGCTGCCGGTGGCAATGACGATGTGCTTTGGGGAGAAGCCGGCAAGGACTGGCTGTTCGGGGAGGGTGGATCGGACGTCCTGATCGGTGGCGACGACAACGATATTCTCGCGGGTGATAGTGCAAGTACACCGCTTGAACAGCAGGGAGACGATTATCTGGATGGCGGTGACGGGATCGATTATTTGTTTGGTTATGGCGGCAATGACATTTTGATCGGCGGTGCCGGCAATGACGTCCTTCAGGGGGGCGACGGTGAGGACATTCTGTTCGGTGGTTCTGGTGACGACATCCTGCTCGGTGGTGCCGGCAAGGATATTTATATATTCAATCGTGGCGATGGCATCAAAGTCATTACGGACAGCTCGGCAAAAGCCGATGACCCCGAAGCCAGCGTGCTAATGCTGGGCGAGGGATTCACCCAAAGCGACATCAAATTCCGCAAAGGCAGCCTGTGGGTCGATCTGGGGCCATCCAATGCAGACGACCCGCTCGCCGGCAACGACCAGATTCACTTCACCGAATTCAATGGCGACTTCCCGGACCTGACAGCGGCTATCAGGGAAATCCGCTTCGCCGACGGCTCTTCCATGGACTACGCCGCCATCCTCGCGCAGGGCTTTGATATTGACGGAACCGCACTGGACGATGCCGGAGACGCGGGGCTGATCGGCACTTCGGTCACCGACCGCATTCGCGGTTTCGCCGGCAGTGACGAGCTAGAGGGGCGTGATGGCAACGACGCGTTGACCGGGGACGGCGGTGAGGACCGGCTCGATGCAGGCAACGGCAATGACGTGCTGGATGGCGGAACAGGCAATGACGTACTGGCGGGCGGTATGGGCAGCGACGATTACCGGTTTGTCAGCGGCGACGGCATCGATACGCTGATCGAAGGTTCTCTGTTCGTGCGCGGCCTGTCCGATCCGGGCAGCGCCGATCGAATAGTGTTTGGTAACGGCATAGTCCGCGAAGATGTAACCCTGCTGCGCACTGGCGACGGTCATCTGATCGTGCGTTACGGCGCCGGCGATGAAATTTTTGTTGAAGGCCAGTACAGCGTATCCGGCTCGGACATCGAAGGTGTCGTGTTTGCCGACGGCGCGACGATTGAAAGGGCCGAACTGGACGCGCTGGCAGTCGGGGTTCTCAACGGCACTGCCGATGCTGATGAACTCTACGGCACCTCCGGCAACGATGTGCTGCGTGGGCACGACGGGGACGACGTTCTCGACGGCGGCCCGGTGCCGGAGCACCGCGTCATGAGCACACGACTGGTCACCGGTGACGACGTTCTCGAAGGTGGCGCCGGCAGCGATACCTACGCTCTCTACTGGAGCATGGGCACCGACCGCATCATTGATACGGCCGATGGGCAAACCAATACCCTGAAGCTGCTCGAAGGCGCGACGCTGGATAGCGTCAAGACTGTGCGCAACGGCGACGACCTGCGGGTGACGCTGCGCGGGTCAACCGATGGTGCGCGGGTGCAGGGGTTCTTTGCGGATGGCGGCGCGGCGTCCTGGCAGATTGCTAGTGTGGCGGAGGGCAGCCAGTCGTTGTTTGATTTATATGAAACGCAAAGCGCCGCAGGAAATGCCCGTGCCGTTGACGCCATGGCGGACTACAAGCAACGGCTTCTCGGCGAGTGGCGTGCGCGCGGGCAGTCGAATTTCGAGTTGCCGACGCATGTTTATGTGAGTTCGATCTGGTCGCAGACCACCGTTACGTGGACCCGACTGGTGCCGGCATTGCCGGAACCGATAGTGCAGACACAGACTTTCGTGAATGATCCGGTAACTTATTCCATGGCCAAAGGCTATGGGCAAAGACAGGGCGGGCGCATTCTGTCATTACCGGTATCCGGGAATACGGTCATCCAGCGTCATGTGGCTCCGGTGGTCGAGACTTCGGAGTCCAACGCTGCTGTCATCGAGGCGCAGTACTTGGCAGGTGGCAACACGGATGTGTTGTCGTACACGTTCTTTGCCGGTGGCGGTGGATCGTCCGGCAATACACGCACCTATTCGTATACCAATGGATTCGCGGTCAACACGGTCACGGAGTCGAGTGCAGAAGGCTGGGCGCCGCTGACTTTGCGCGAAGACGGTCTGGGAAATTTTAGCTTCAGCCTGCAGCAGGTGACTGAGCGGCCGGTGATCGAGGAGATCATCGCAGGTGCTGGCGATAATACGATTATCGGCGTATTGGATGGCACCGGAGACAATGTGGCGCTGATTGATGCTGGTGCCGGCAACGATGTCGTGACAGCGGGGCAATACGATTTTGCATACGGTAACGAGGGCGACGACGAGATAACTAGCGGCGCTTACGCCTTTGGCGGCAATGGCTTCGACAGATTGTCCGATGGTCGTTTCATGTCCGGAGGGGCGGATGATGATTTTCTGAGCGGTGGCGCGGGGGAAACCACTTTTCAATTCGGATCCGATGAGGCGGGGCAGGACTTTGTGCAGGATCGGAATGGAATCTCGTTAAACGAATTCATTCTCCGAGCAGGATTTTCGGAGTCTGCTTCCAATCTGGTCTATGGCGGCAAGTACCGAATGGGTGGGGCGACGAGTTTTCAGTTCCAGTTGGCGCTGCAGGATAAGTTGGGCGGATATTCGGAATCGCAGGAATTTATTTTTTCCGCTTTCACTTACGGCGAGATTGATTCAGGTGATGGCGGAATGCGACGGTATGCAATGCTGGGAAATTCCATCGGGTTTCCGAGAGGAGTTCCGGATCGGCTTTCCCGGGCGGGCGCACCTGCTTATAACGATGGTTACTATAGCTGGGTCTATGACTCCATCGATGACATGCTACGGGATATTGCAGACCTTGGCATGCAATACAATCCGGCCGATATTCAGCTCATTCCCAGTGCTCCTGATCTTTCTGATTTCACTGCCGATAATTATCAGGCACTTCGTCCTTTTTTCGATTCCGGCATTCTGGAAAAAGATGTGGTGGAGCTTGCGGATTTTCAGGATGGCATTGATGAATTGAAGGTAGGTTTCGCGCCGCCTGACGAATTTACCGAACGCCGTACGCTGCGCTTGGTCTGGGGCGAGGACAAAGTCATCGATATGGAACTGCCGTCGGCGGCCGATCTGATCGGTCATGGCGTAGAGGAAGTGCGTCTGGGCGGGGCATCGGTCTATATCGGCGATCTGGTCGAACAGGCCTACGGGGGTGGCATTCTCGGCACCCCTTTTGACGACGGGATATCGGGTAGCGGCGGCGACGATGTCATTCGCGGTCTGGGAGGATGGGATTTCATCGAGGGCGGGGCCGGCAACGACGCGCTCAGCGGCGGTGCAGGAATTGACGAGTTCTTCTTCGCGGCAGGCGCCGGTTCAGACACCATTCTTGATCCGGATGCTGAAGATCTGATCCTGTTCGACACCAGCGTCACGCCGGATCAAATCCGGCTCGGGCTGGGTTCACTACAGCTGGGTTACGGCGGTGCGGGCGACGAGATTCACTTCGAGGGTTTCAATCCGGATGATGTTTACGGAGTCACCTTGTTCGCTGCCTTGCAGTTCTATGATATCCAGCAGGATTGGGTGCTGATCAATGAACTGACCTATGGTCAGGTGCTCAGCCGCGGCTTCGATATTGATGGAACGGCCGGTAATGACACCCTGCGCGGCACCAACATTCACGACCGCTTTACGGGAGGTGCGGGCAATGACGTGTTGTCTGGTGGCGTCGGGAGCGATACCTATTTTTTCAATGCCGGAGACGGTATTGATACCATCAACGACGTCGCCGTTGCCGGTGAGGTTAGCCGGGTAGTGTTGCGCGACTACCGGGAGACGGATATCACCGGTGCCAGGCAAGGAGAATATGTGGTGCTGCGTGCAGGCGCAGGGGATGCGCTGCGGATTCTCTGGAACGAGACTGCCGGCATTGGCGTGGATCGGATTGAATTTTCTGACGGTGCCGTCTGGGACCGTGCTGTCCTCGGGCAATTGCCGATTGAAGAAGACAATTCGCCGCCTGTAGTGAACGGGCCGCTGTCCAGTCAGGCGACCTTGGAAGATGCCACATTCAGCTTTACCGTGCCAGACACCACCTTTCGTGATCCGGATGTCGGTGATGTATTGGCTTACAGCGCCACTCGCACAGACGGCAGTGCCTTGCCTGCATGGCTCGATTTTGATGCCTTGACGCATACCTTCAGTGGCACACCAGGAAATTCCGATATTGGTACAGTGAGGCTGGTCGTAACTGCAACAGATCGCAGCGGAGCTGCCGCATCATCAGTATTCGAACTGGTGGTGGAAAATGTAAACGATGCTCCGATATACATGCCGCCGATCGAAGATCAGTTCGCGACTGAGGACTCTGCTTTCAGTTTTACGGTATCCGAGCAGCGATTCGCCGAGATTGATGCCGGCGACGATTTAAGCTATGGCGCCGGCTTAGCTGGTGGCGGGTCATTACCGGAGTGGCTCAGCTTTGACGCCGTCACGAGAACTTTCACCGGAACGCCTGGCAATGCTGATGTCGGCAGCATAGCGGTAGCCATCACCGCAACAGATGCGGCGGGGACCAGCGCGGTTGGATCATTCGCAATCAATGTGGCAAACACCAACGATGCGCCAATTCTGATTCAAGCACTCTCCGGTCGGACAACCACTGAAAACGCGCTTTTCAGCTATACGGTACCAGCGGACGCATTCCTGGACGTCGATAGCGGCGACTCGCTCAGATACAGCGCTAGCCTGATCAACGGCGGTTCGCTGCCCGCCTGGCTGTCATTCGATGCCGCAACCCGTGCGCTCAGCGGTACTCCACCTGATGGATCTGCCGGCGGGCTGGCTCTGCGTGTAACCGCGGTTGATCAGGCGGGATCTGAAGCTTTTTCCGATTTTACGCTGGTGATCGAAGTCGACAGTGAAGGCATCACGCTGACAGGCACATCCGCTTCCGAGTCGCTGATCGGGACAACCTTCGATGACTTTATCGATGGGCGAGGTGGTGACGATGTGCTGCGCGGCCTGGCAGGCAACGATTGGCTGATTGGCGGGACAGGCGCCGACCTTTTGTTGGGTGGCACCGGCGAGGACATGCTTGATGGACGTCGCGGCAAGGATGTCCTTAATGGCGGGAAAGGTGCGGATACTTACTTGTTTGGCAGGGGGTATGGCAAGGACGTAATCGAAGATGATGGGGCTGCTGGAGAGATCGATACGGTGTTGTTTGGTGACGGGATTACCCTTCGGGATCTGCGGTTTTCAAGGGATGGTGGCGATCTGACCATCGGTATTGCGGGCACCGGTGACCGACTGACGATTCGTGACTGGTCATCCCGCAAAAGCGGGATCGAAGCGCTGCGTTTCTCTGAAGGTCAGATGGTGGATTTGCGGGAGGCCGTACGCCATGGCGATATCAACGCCACTGGGAATGAAGCTGATCACGGGGACAGTTACCACCATTTGAATGATGCGGGAAGGGATGACGGCCACGATTCACCGGAGAAAGAAGGGCATGGCCGTCCCTGGCATGGCAAGCATAACGAAAAGGATTTTGAAGAGTTGCTCGATGGCTGGTTTGATGAGCGACGGCGTTCCGGTGATGCATTGTTGAGCTGGCTTGATGAGTCACGCGACGGCGAAAAAAGTATCAAGGAACCGAGTGCATCAATCCGTTCCGCATGGGAAATATCAGAGCGTTGGCTGAACAATCATCAGTATGGTGGCGCCGGTCATTCCGAAAATACGCACAGCGAAGAATATTCCGGATGGGCATGGTTGGGCGGCCGAACCTTTGATGCCGGATCAGGACCGGGAATTAACAGCTTGCCAGCGCTTGATGGGCATAGCCTGAAGGCATTCAAGGGCCTTGAAGAAGGCCTCCGGGCCCTGGGTTAACGCGGCCGATATGCCTGCTCCCGGCAAGTTGAAGTCCTTCTTTTTTCCGGAAGGCCAATCGCTGGACTTTGCTCCGGCCTTGCTGCGCACTCAGCAGCAGTCGCCCGCTCCATTGCCTCGTGCATTGCTTTACCTACTGCTCACGCTATTTGCGATAACACTGATTTGGAGTGTGTTCGGGCAGTTGGATGTTGTCGCAGTGGCACAAGGGAAGCTCGTGCCGCAAAGTTTTCTCAAGATTGTGCAACCAGCCGAGGCTGGGATCGTGCGCGATATCCTCGTCTCTGAAGGGGAGTCCGTCAGAGAGGGGCAGTTGTTGATGCGCATGGATGCGAGTCTTGCCGAAGCTGACATGCGAGCGGTCCGCAGGGAAGTCAACGTCAAGGCATTGCAACTCCAGCGCATTGATGCGGAACTGCGCGGACAGCCTATGAAACGCCTGCCAGATACAGATATTGCCTTGTTCAACGAGGTTGAAGCCCAGTTTCATGCCCGACGACGGGCGCATATGGATGCGCTGGACACGGAACAAGCGCAGCTATTAAAGGCGCGCCATGACCTGAAAGTGGCGATGGAGGTGGAAGGCAAACTCAAGCAGACAGTCCCCATATATCGTGCGCAGGCGGAGGGGTGGGACAAATTGGCTAAAGACGGTTTCGCAGGGAAACTTTTGGCCATGGATAAGCAGCGCCAATATTTGGAGAGTTCACAGGATCTGAAGGCTCAGGGGCATGCAATCGCGGGACTCAAGGCATCCATTGACCAGGCGGGAAAACGCGTGGCCCAATTGCATTCCGGTTATCTGCAACAATTGCAGGCTGAGCGATCTGATATTGCATCACAGCATCATCATGCTCAGCAGGAATACGACAAGCTGCAACACCGCTCCGGTCTGCTCGAGCTTCGTGCGCCACAGGCCGGCATTGTCAAGGATCTGGCAACACATACCCCGGGTACTGTCGTTGCACCCGGTACGGTGGTCATGACGCTGGTGCCCCGAGACGAGCCAGTGCAGGCTGAGGTTTGGGTGGCTAATGCTGATGCGGGTTTTGTTACACCAAACCAGAAGGCTCGGATCAAAATTGATGCGTATCCGTTTCAGAAGTACGGAATGGTCGAGGGTTTGGTCAAGCAGGTCAGCGCGGATTCCAGCGAGGCCGGCCAGCAAAATGCATCAACGAAAAACCAGCCGATGACATCGCCACTGTATTACAGGGTGCTTGTCACTTTGGACAATGCACATCTCGAACGCGACGGTACACGCCACTTGCTGATGCCCGGCATGCAAGTCAATGCTGAAATCCATCTCGGCACCCGCAGCGTGATGGAGTATCTGCTGTCACCAATCCAGAAAGTGGTGCACGAGGCCGGGCGGGAGCGGTAAGACTAAGTCGCATCGCAAACAAAAACGGCGCAGAATCTCTGCGCCGTTTTCATTAAAATATAAATAAAAACAAATACTTAGTCGATATTCTCCAATAAGCCCGCAGTCTTAGCCGCGGGTCTCCACCTGCTGCAGCGGTTCGCTGGCAACGTTCTCTACCGGCGGACGCACGCGTTTGACACGCTTGGGCGCGCCATCGTCCGTGGCTGCTTGCGCGGCAGCCTGCTGGCGCTCGCGGCTGGTTTCGACCTGTTGCAGATCCGAAGACCAGTCGAGTTTCAGCGCTGGCATCGGCGCGGGGGCAGGGGCAGGTGCGGGCTTGGCGATGATGGGTTGCGGAGCCGGGGCAGCAGCCACGGGTTCGGCTACCGGAGCAACGGGCGCCTGGACAACGGGCTCAACTGCCGGGGGTGTGTAGGCCGTTTGCGCGTGCTCAATTACAGGCGCGACCTCTGCCGCTGCGGCTTCAGCTTGCTGAGCAATAGCCCGCGCTGATTCCGGCATCGGCATATACGGCACAGAAGCAGCATCCCGCATCGGTGCGTCGTTCTGCACGGACTCATGCACAATTTCAGCGACGGGTGCGGCCACTGCAACAGCTGCCATGACTTCCGGGGCTTGCTCGTATGGAGTATCGGCGCCGGGTATGGCATTGATTGTGTTCGGCTCCGGCACAAAGGGCGTGCGCGGATACCAGACACGATCGCCGCGTCCTTGCTGGCCCTGGCGTTCCTGCTGCGGCTGCTCGCCACGTTCGGCGCGATCGGCACCGCCGCGACGACCGCGACGACGACGACTGCCGCCGCGCTCTTCACCTGGTGCTGCGGCCGGCGCGCCATCATTGACCGGTGCGCCGTTGACGGCGAGGGCAGCATCAAGTTGCGGCATGTCCTGCGGAGCTGCGGGTGGTTGTGCGGCTTGATCACGTTCCGGGCGATCACGACGCTGCTGGTCGCGACCTTCGCCACGACCACCACGACGCTGTTGCTGACCTTCGCTGCGGGCTTCGCCACCGGCTCCGGCTTCGCGTTCCGGACGCTCGCCGCGTTCGCCGCGACCACGGCCACCACGGCCACCACGGCCTGATGCGCCGCGACCAGATTCTCCGCGCTCATTTCGTCCCGATTCTCCACGTTCGCCGCGTTGCGGACGACCACCACGGCCACGGTCACCAGTGCCACCACGGTTGGCGGGGCGCTGGGCGTTGCCCGAGGCTTCAGTGCTTGCGCTGGCTTTGATTTCGGTTGCCGGCTTGCGACGGAACCAGCCCATGATTTTGCCGATGATGGAATCTTCGTCAGCAGAGGGCAATGCAGTGGAAGCCGCTGCCGGCGCCGCGGCTGCCGGTTCGGCCGCACGCATTGGTGCGGGTTGCATCTGCATCGGCGTGATGCCTTTGACGGCAGCTTCCTGTTTCGGCACTGCGGCTTCGGCTTCGGCGCCGGTTTTTTCTTCTTCGCTGGGCAGTTTCACCATCTGGTAGCTGGGCGCCAGCGGTTCACTCTGGTTCAGGTCGTCATGGCGCATCCGCTCAAGGGTGTAGTTAGGCGTCTGCAGGTGAATATTCGGAATCAGCATCACGTTGACGCGATGGCGGGACTCCAGCAACTGCAGGTCAACACGTTTTTCGTTGAGCAGGAAAGTTGCGACGTCCACCGGTACCTGGGCATGCACTGCGGCGGTGTTGTCCTTCATCGCCTCTTCCTGAATGATGCGCAGGATGTGCAGGGCGGTAGATTCGGTGCCGCGGATGTGGCCGGTGCCGTGGCAGCGCGGACAGGCGCTGTGGTTCGATTCGCCAAGCGAAGGACGCAGCCGCTGGCGCGACAGTTCCATCAGGCCGAAGCGGGAAATCTTGCCGATCTGCACGCGGGCACGATCGTATTTCAGCGCATCGCGCAGCCGGTTTTCGACTTCGCGCTGGTTGCGCTGTGATTCCATGTCGATGAAGTCGATGACGACCAGGCCGCCCAGGTCGCGCAGGCGCAGCTGGCGTGCGGCTTCGTCGGCGGCTTCGAGGTTGGTGCGGAAAGCGGTTTCTTCGATGTCGGCGCCGCGGGTGGAACGTGCGGAGTTGACGTCGACCGAGACCAGCGCTTCGGTATGGTCGATGACAATGGCGCCGCCGGAGGGCAGGTTGACCGAGCGCGAGAACGCGGATTCGATCTGGTGTTCGATCTGGAAGCGCGAGAACAGCGGTACGTCATCGTGATAGAGCTTGGCGCGATCGACGTAATTCGGCATCACGTGGCTCATGAACTGTACAGCCTGTTCATGGATCGACTCGGTGTCGATCAGGATTTCGCCGATTTCTTCGTGGAAGTAGTCGCGGATGGCGCGGATGACCAGGCTGGATTCCTGGAAAATCAGGAATGCGCCGTCCTGCTGATGCGCGGCGCCTTCAATGGCGGTCCACAGCTGGAGCAGGTATTTCAAGTCCCAGTTCAGTTCTTCGGCGCTGCGGCCGATGCCGGCGGTACGCGCAATCACGCTCATACCGTTGGGCACATCGAGCTGGGCTACCGTTTCCTTGAGTTCAGCGCGGTCTTCGCCTTCGATGCGGCGCGACACGCCGCCGCCGCGGGGATTGTTCGGCATCAGCACCAGGTAACGGCCGGCGAGGCTGATGAAGGTGGTCAGCGCGGCGCCCTTGTTGCCGCGTTCGTCCTTGTCGACCTGGACGATGATTTCCTGGCGTTCCTTCAGGGCGTCCTGGATACGGGCGGTGCTGACGTTGATGCCGGGCTTGAAGTAGGCGCGGGCGACTTCCTTGAAGGGCAGGAAGCCGTGGCGGTCATTACCGTAATCAACAAAGGCGGCTTCGAGGCTGGGCTCGATGCGGGTGATGACACCCTTGTAGATATTGCTTTTGCGCTGCTCTTTACCGGCGGATTCGATGTCGAGATCGATCAGTTTCTGACCGTCGACGATGGCAACGCGCAGCTCTTCAGCCTGCGTTGCATTGAACAACATGCGTTTCATTTTCTTCTCCCGCGCTCAAGGATTTGCACGGGATGCACACTACGACAGCCGCCCGCAGGCGACGGACTCAAATTATTTCAGTCGATTGACAACTACATGAATCGATCGTGATCAGTGTCCTGGTTATGCAGTGTGTCTTGCAGGGACTTGCAAAAATGCGGCGTAAAATGCAACACAAACGCAACGCAAATGAGTGCAAGTCCGGGAATTCAAACAGTGCCTTGAGCGCGCAAATCATCTACTATCGCTACTTCTGTCGGTGAGCGACTTTAACCCTGTGTTTTTTGCTAGCTTCTCAGCTAACTATTTAGCTAACTACTTCCATCGCAAACTTTATTGCAGTCACGGCAGTTGGCCGTGGCACATGCAACAGTCCTGTCGCCGCATTCGCGTCATCCAGGCATCCATTGCAGAGCGCACCTTTCGGAATTCCGCCGCGTCGGGCTCTTGCCCATGATGCCGATTCTGGCATCCGCGTCGTCCGCCAAGGGAACGCTGTCAAGAAGTATAAGTAAATGAAAGAGTTAAGTAAAGATTTCACATTACGGCAACCGATTGGCGAAGACGAGGCTGGGCAGCGCATCGACAACTACTTGATGCGTAGGCTGAAAGGCGTACCAAAAAGCCATGTCTACCGGATCCTGCGTAGCGGGGAGGTCCGGGTCAACAGTGGCCGGATCGGCCCGGATTACCGGCTCAAGGCCGGCGATCTGCTGCGCATCCCGCCGGTGCGTACGGCAGAGCCGGCCGCCGTCCGGCCCATGCCCAAAAACGCCTACACCCCCGTCATTCTGTTCGAGGACGAGGCGATGCTGGTCGTCGACAAGCCGTCGGGGCTGGCGGTGCATGGCGGCAGCGGGCTCAGTTTCGGGGTGATCGAGGCGCTGCGCCAGGGCCGCCCTGACAGCAAATTCCTGGAACTGGTGCACCGCATCGACCGCGATACCTCGGGTGTGCTGATGCTGGCCAAAAAACGCGCGGCCCTGGTTGAATTACACCGCCAGATGCAGGCCGGCGAGATCGAGAAGCATTATCGTGTGCTGGTCAAAGGCCTGTGGACCGAGCGTAAACGGGTCGTGGACCTGCCGCTGGAAAAGCATGTGCGTTCTTCGGGGGAGCGACGGGTCAATGTCGGCGCCGACGGCGATCACGCCATCACCATTTTCCGGATGGAGCGGCGCGTCGGCCCATACAGCCTGCTGGATGCTGAACTGAAGACCGGGCGCACCCATCAGATTCGCGTGCATCTGTCGCATCTGGGATTTCCGATATTGGGTGACGACAAGTACGGCGACTTCACGTTGAACAAGGCACTGCCGAAGCAGGGGCTGAAACGCATGTTCCTGCATTCCTCCCGTATCGTCGTCCGCCATCCATTGAGCCGCGAGAAGGTCACTTTTGAAGCGGCGCTGCCGGAAGAGTTGCGCAGCTTTATTGAAATCACCGGAAAAACAAAAAAACATGCCCCGGCAGTTTGAGTTACTGGTATTCGACTGGGACGGCACGCTGATGGATTCCGCCGCAGCCATTTCCGAATCCCTGCAGGCGGCCTGTACCGAAATGGGGTTGCCGGTACCCAGCAGGGAGCGGGCGCGTTATGTGATCGGGCTGGGTCTGACGGATGCGCTGGCTTATGTACTGCCGGAATTGCCGGAGGCGGATTACCCGAGGGTACTGGATCACTTTCGTGTGCATTTCCTGCGCCGCGATGCCGGAACCACCTTGTTTCCCGGCGCCGCAGAGATGATCCGTGAATTGCGTGACCGCGGGTTCATGCTGGCAGTGGCCACCGGCAAGAGCCGGCGCGGGCTCGATCGCGCCCTGCAGGAAACCGGATTGCAGGGCTGTTTCGATACCACGCGCTGCGCGGATGAGGGTTTTTCGAAACCACATCCGGGCATGCTCGAAGCAGTGATGGACAGGCTGGCCACGCCACCCGCAGCAACCGTCATGATTGGTGACACCACGCATGACCTGGAAATGGCGAAAGCTGCCGGTGTGGCCGCAGTTGCCGTAACCTATGGGGCGCATGAGCGCGCAGCGCTGACCGCCTGCAAGCCGCTGGCGATGGTGGATGAATTGCAGGGCTTGCGCAGCTGGTTAATGGAACGGGCTTGAGTGAACAGGCCTGGGCTAACGGCCAGCATGGCGATGGCAGCAGCATATTTTTTGTAACTAGTTGTTTTTAAAGGAATTATATGTCAGATCAGCAACCGGATGGTCCGCAATGGGAGCGTGGCGTATTGGAGAAGGTGGCGCTGGCCGCGATCCAGGAACAACGCCGCTCGCGGCAGTGGGGCATGTTTTTCAAGATGATGGTGTTGCTCTACCTGTTCGTGCTGCTGTTCATCGGCATGGGCTGGTACAACAAAAGTGATGTGTCGCCGGGCAGCCATACCGCGCTGGTCGACCTCAGTGGCGTGATTGCGCCGGGCGGCCCTGCGAGTGCCGACAAAATCATTGCCGGCATGCAGGCAGCGTTCAAGGATAAAAACACCAAGGGTGTGATCCTGCGCATTAACAGTCCCGGCGGGAGTCCGGTACAGGCTGGTTATATTTACGATGAAATCAAGCGCCTGCGCGCCAAGTACCCGGAAATTCCGCTGTATGCCGTGGTCGAGGATATCTGTGCATCCGGCGGTTATTACATTGCCGCGGCTGCGGACAAAATCTATGTCGACAAGGCGAGCATCATCGGTTCCATCGGCGTGCTGATGGACGGTTTCGGTTTTACCGGCACCATGGAAAAACTCGGCGTTGAACGGCGCTTGCTGGCGGCCGGGAAAAACAAGGGTTTTCTTGATCCGTTTTCCCCGATCCAGGATGAGCAGCGGGCGCATGCTGAAACCATGCTTGATGACATTCACCAGCAATTCATCGCCGTGGTGCGCCAGGGGCGCGGCAAACGGCTGAAGGAAACGCCGGACATGTTTTCCGGCTTGATGTGGGTCGGCAAAAAGAGCATCGACCTTGGTCTGGCCGATGCGCTGGGCAGCCTGGAATATGTCGCCCGTGAAGTCGTCAAGGCCGAAGACATCGTCGATTACACGCAGCAGGAAAACATTGCCGAGCGTTTTGCGCGACGCTTTGGTGCGGCCAGTGCCGAAACTCTGCTCAAATTCAGCGGAATTGGCGGCTTTAATATCAGGTAAGTGCGCTCAGTTACGAGCGCTCATTTACGTACTATCAGGTAGTGCGGCGGCTGCCCTTGGGGCAATAAAGCAGGAACACCGAGGGACGTTTGTCCAGCTCCGGGATGTTCCTGCGCCAGTCGGCGATGCTGCGGGTCTTGATCTGTTCGCCAGGCTGGGTGATGTCGGTGGCGATGCATAGCAAAGTCTGCGGTGAACATTCGGCAAGCACAGCCTGCAGCATGGCGTCATTACGGTAGGGCGTCTCGATGAAAATCTGCGTGGCATCGTCACGCCGCGAACGTTGCTCCAGATCGCGCACATGCCAGGCCCTGCGTGTTTTTTCGATGGGCAGGTAACCGTTAAAGGCAAAATTCTGGCCGTTGAGGCCTGAAGCCATCAGCGCCAGCAGGATGGATGATGGTCCGATCAGCGGTACGACGCGGACGCCGGCCGCGTGCGCCGCGCGCACCAGCAGCGCGCCGGGATCCGCAACCGCCGGACAACCCGCCTCAGATACCAGTGCCACATCGATGCCGGCCTGCAGTGGCGCGAGCAGTGCAGGGATGGCTGCTGCCGGCGTGTCTTTGTTTAACTCATTGATGGTTGCCGTGTTTATCGGACGCGGATACTCAACCAGCTTGAGGAAAGCGCGCGCGGTTTTCGGATTTTCAGCAATGAAATGCGTGAGGCGATGCGCAATCTCGCGTGAACCAGCAGGCAATACGCGGTTGAGTGCGCTATCGCCCAGGCCGGTCGGCAGCAGATAAAGAATGCCGCTGGAAGTCTGTGCAGTCATGGAATGTGGACACCTTCTTTTTGCAGCATGGTGACGAGGGCAATCAGCGGCAAACCGATCAGCGCCGTGGGGTCATCGCTTTCAAGCTGCTCGACCAGCGTGATGCCCAGTGCTTCGATCTTGGCACTGCCGGCGCAATCATACGGTTGATCCTGTTGCAGATAACGCTCGATTTGTCCGGCATCCAGTTTGCGAAACCGCACAGTGGTCGGCACACTGGCCAGTTGCACGGCATTGCTTGCACTATTGAGCAGGCATAACGCGGTATGGAAAACCACGGTCTTTCCGCTCATGGCCTGTAATTGAAGCACTGCTGCGGCGTGGGTGCCGGGCTTGCCGATCAGCTGATCATCCAGCACTGCAACCTGGTCGGAACCGATGATCAGCGCGGCCGGCTCGCGTTCGGCAATCCTGCGCGCCTTGGCCTCTGCCAGCCGTAATGCAGTGGCGGCGGGGGACTCCGTCGGCAATGCGCGTTCGTCAATATCCGGAGCGGCCGTGCGGCAATCGAGGCCGAGGCGGGCAATCAATGCCTTGCGGTAAGTCGACGAGGAAGCCAGCACGATCCGCGACGATGCGGTCATTCGGGCATCAACCGCTGAGCGTAAGTGACTGAATGGGCGGGCGTTACGGCGATTGCAAGCGCTATCGGGATGCGTGCGGGCCGATCCGGATGGATATCGCTAAGTGCTTGGCTGAACAGGGAAATTGGCATGACAGGTTTTGACAGCGAGGGCCGAAAATACTATCATGCGCCGCTTATGTCCGGGCCTGCCGCAGTTCATCGCATTGAGGATCCGTTTGCATTTGCACGTGCCGCCGGCCTGCACAGCGGACAGGCGGCGCTTGCAGCGATGCCGCGCTTGCAGGATCGACTCGCCGATGATGCCGGTACGGTGGCTTATGTGGTGCGCGGAAAACTGGATCAGCGCCAGCGGCCGTTACTGGAACTGGAAATCACCGGTAATCCCAGTTTGCGCTGCGGCCGTTGTCTGGCACCGCTGGAATTTCCATTGCAGCTGCAATCCAGCGTGTTGCTGATGGAGCCCGGCGCGGTGATGCAGGAAGACGATGACCCCGAGTCACCGGAGTGGATCGAAGCGGGGCCGGAACTGAATGTGCTGGAGCTGGTTGAAGACGAGATATTGCTGAGTCTGCCGTTGTCGGTCAGGCATGGCGAGGGAAAGTGCAGTGATGGTGACAAGCCAGGCCGGACCAGCGGACGGGATAACCCGTTTGCCAAGCTGGCCACACTGCTAAACCCGAAATGAATGTGATGAAAAGCGGGAATAAATAGCAGTACGAAACGAACACAAGTTAATTTTTAGGAGAACACCATGGCTGTCCAACAAAACAAGAAGTCCCCGTCCAAGCGCGGGATGCACCGTTCACACGACGGGCTCACCAAGCCGGCACTCGCTGTCGAGCCGACCTCCGGTGAAACGCATCTGCGTCATCACATCAGCCCCAACGGCTACTACCGCGGCAAAAAAATCATCAAAGCCAAAGGCGAGTAATCTGCCTTTGCGGGACGACTGGCTCCGACAAGTAATAACAAACGGAGTCTGAAGAGGAGGATCCCATGATGGATGTGACCGTTGCCATCGATTGCATGGGCGGCGACCATGGTGTGCGCGTGACAGTGCCCGCCGCGGTCGAGTGGTCGCGTCGCGATCTGCACTGCAACTTTGTGCTGGTCGGTCTGCAGGATCAGATCCAGGCTGAATTGCGGCGTGCCGGCGTCACCGCTGGCGAGCGGTTGCGCATACACCATACGACCGAGGTCGTAACCCTGGATGAGCCGCCGGCCAACGCGCTGCGCGGCAAGAAGGATTCATCGATGCGCGTTGCCATCGATCTCGTCAAGAACGGGGAAGCGCAGGCCTGCGTCAGCGCCGGTAATACCGGTGCATTGATGGCGATTTCACGGTTTGTGCTGAAAACGCTGCCCGGCATCGATCGTCCGGCCATTGCCACCATGCTGCCCTCGCTGAAAGGGCACACCCATATTCTCGACCTTGGCGCCAATGTCGACTGCACTGCGGAACACCTGTTGCAGTTCGCCATCATGGGATCTGAACTGGTGGCCTCGGTCGAGCATAAACCACGGCCGACTGTGGGCCTCCTCAACATCGGTGAGGAAGACATCAAAGGCAACGAAGTGGTCAAGCAGGCGGCTGTGCTGCTGCGCGCCAGCGACCTCAATTTTCACGGCAACATCGAAAACATCTACTTGGGCGAAACCGACGTCGTGGTCTGCGACGGCTTCGTCGGCAACGTCGCACTGAAAACCTCCGAAGGTCTGGCGCAGATGCTCGGCACTTACCTGCGCGAGGAATTCGGCCGCAACCTTTTTACAAAACTGCTGGGCCTGGCAGCGATGCCGGTACTCAAGGCGTTCAAGAAACGCGTGGATCATCGCCGCTACAATGGCGCCAGCCTGCTTGGCTTGCGCGGCATTGTCATCAAGAGCCACGGCTCGGCAGACACATTTGCTTTTTCTTGTGCCATCGAACACGCAATCAATGAAGTCCGCACCGGCGTACTGACACACATCAGTGAACGCATGGCGGCACTGGAGCAGAAAGTCCAAACGGCATGACGGTCATCCATTCACGCATCATCGGTACCGGCAGTTATCTGCCGGAAAAAATCCTGACCAACACGGACTTGGCGGGACTGGTCGAGACTTCAGATGAATGGATACAGCAGCGCACCGGCATCCGTCAGCGCCACATTGCCGCTGATAACGAAACCACCAGTGATCTGGCATTTAAAGCCTCGCAACGCGCACTCGAGATGGCCGGTATCACACCGGACAAGCTTGATCTGATCATCGTCGCTACCACCACGCCCGACATGGTGTTCCCGAGTACGGCCTGTCTGCTGCAGGCCAAACTCGGCGCCAAGGGCATGCCCGCATTCGACGTGCAGGCGGTGTGCAGCGGCTTCGTTTATGCGCTGACTATGGCCGACCAGTTCATACGTTCCGGACAGTACGAACACATCCTCATCGTCGGCGCTGAAATTTATTCGCGCATACTCGACTGGCAGGATCGCGGCACCTGCGTGCTGTTTGGTGACGGTGCGGGCGCGGTCGTACTCAAACGCAGCACCGAACCCGGCATCCTGGCCGCGCGCCTGCATGCCGACGGCAGCCATGCGGATATCCTGTCGGTGCCGGGCAGCGTGTGCGGCGGCAAAGTCAGCGGCCGGCCCTTGCTGCAAATGGACGGCACGGCGGTATTCAAATTTGCGGTGAAAGTGCTGGAAGAAGTGGCGCTGGAAACGCTGGCCGCTGCCGGACTGCAAAAGTCCGACATTGACTGGCTGATTCCGCACCAGGCGAATATCCGCATCATCCAGGCAACGGCGAAAAAACTCGACTTGTCGATGGAGCGGGTGATTGCAACGGTGGATCGTCATGCCAATACTTCGGCGGCTTCGGTGCCGCTGGCACTGGACGAAGCGGTGCGCGACGGACGCATTAAGCCGGGGCAACACGTGATGCTCGAAGGCGTCGGCGGCGGATTCACCTGGGGCGCGGTATTGATCAAATGGTAAATAAGCGCGTGGCAAGGATTCGTAAAACATGAAACTGGCTTTGGTATTTCCGGGGCAGGGCTCGCAGGCGGTGGGCATGATGCAGGGCTTTGCTGACAGTAAAATCGTGCGCGATACCTTTGCTGAGGCTTCGGCCGTTCTGGGGCAGGATTTGTGGCATCTGGTGGCGACAGGACCTTCCGAAGAATTGAGTGCGACAGTCAACACCCAGCCGGTGATGCTGACCGCGGCCTATGCGATGTACCGCGCCTGGCAGGAAGCCGGCGGACCAGCGCCGGCCGTGGTCGCCGGACACAGTCTCGGCGAATACACGGCGCTGGTGGTGTCAGGCGTGCTGGCGTTTGCCGATGCCTTGCCGCTGGTACGCTTCCGTGCGCAAGCCATGCAGGAAGCCGTACCGGTGGGTACCGGCGCAATGGCCGCCATCCTCGGTCTCGATGACGATGCGGTGCGCGCAGCCTGCGCCGAAGCCGCGCAGGGCGAAATTGTCGAAGCAGTCAATTTCAACGCCCCGAGCCAGGTGGTCATTGCCGGACACAAGGCTGCCGTCGAGCGCGCCTCCGAGGCAGCCAAGGCGCGCGGCGCCAAACGCGCGGTGATGCTGCCAGTCAGTGCACCATTTCATTCATCGTTGCTGAAACCTGCCGCGGATCGCCTGAAGGAACGCATGCAGTCCGTGACTTTCCGTGTGCCGCAGATTTCAATCGTCAATAACGTCGATGTGGCAATGGTGAACGACCCCGCACAGATCAAGGATGCGCTGGCCCGCCAGGCCTGCAATCCCGTACGCTGGGTCGAAACCGTGCGCGCATTTGCCGCGCAGGGCGTGACGCATGTGGTGGAATGCGGCCCGGGCAAGGTGCTGGCCGGCCTGACCAAGCGCATTGAAGGCAGCCTGCAGGGATATGCGGTTACCGACCCGGCATCGCTGCAGCAAACCATGGAGGCGCTGCGATGAGCACATTGAAAGGCAGGGTTGCGCTGGTGACCGGCGCATCACGCGGCATCGGCCAGGGCATCGCGCTGGCGCTGGGCATGGCGGGTGCCACGGTTGCCGGCACGGCGACAACGGCAGCCGGTGCCGAAGGCATTACCAAAGAACTGGCGGCGGCCGGCATCACCGGCGCCGGCTATGCGATGGATGTCAACGATCCGGCGCAAGTCGATGCCGCACTGGCCGCCATCCAGCAGCAATGGGGAGAGGTGGGTATCCTGGTCAACAACGCCGGCGTGACCCGCGACAACCTGCTGATGCGGATGAAAGACGAGGAATGGGACATGATCATGTCGACCAACCTCAAATCGGTGTATCGCCTGTCCAAGGCGGTCATGCGCAGCATGATGAAGGCGCGCACCGGACGCATCATCAACGTGACCTCAGTGGTTGGTGCCATGGGCAACGCCGGTCAGAGCAACTATGCGGCGGCCAAGGCTGGCGTCGAGGGATTTTCCCGGGCGCTGGCGCGGGAAGTCGGCAGCCGCAATATCACCGTAAATTGCGTGGCCCCCGGTTTCATCGATACCGACATGACGCGGGCGCTGAATGATGCGCAGCGGGAAGGCCTGGTCGGACAGATCCCGCTGGGGCGGCTCGGCACGGTGGCGGATGTCGCCGGCGCGGTGGCCTACCTGGCGTCGGATGCTGCCTCATATGTGACCGGTTGTACATTGCATGTGAACGGCGGCATGCATATGGGCTAGAATGCGCGGCAGCTGTTATCCGCTTGGCTTCAAGCATTAGTCATAACCATTTGTTTTTAAAGGATTTATTAAATCCGGTTTGTGGTAAAATCCACGTTTTTAAGGGGTCATCCGGCGGCTTTGTCGCGATAACGGACCGATCCAAAGATCATTACGCAATTCGAAAGGGGACTTAGATGGAAAATATCGAGCAACGCGTTAAAAAGATTGTTGCCGAGCAACTGGGCGTCAACGAGGCTGACGTCAAGAATGAGTCATCCTTCGTCAACGACCTCGGCGCCGATTCACTGGACACCGTCGAGCTGGTGATGGCGCTGGAAGAGGAATTTGAGACCGAAATCCCCGATGATGAGGCCGAAAAAATCACTACGGTGCAGCAGGCTTCCGACTACATCAAGTCACATCTGAAGGCGTAAGCCCCGCGGAAGGGGGTTCCCTTCCGTTGCCGTCAATCTCACAGCTCAGGGAGCGCAATCGCGCTCCCTCCGCATTTAAAACATGCCGCGTCCAACCACCCGCAGAGTCGTCGTGACCGGACTGGGGATCATTTCCCCGGTCGGCATCGGCCTGACCGAATCCTGGTCAAACATCACCGCCGGCAAATCCGGCATTGCCAAAGTCACCCGCTTTGATGTCTCCGGGTACACCTCGCAGATTGCCGGCGAGGTCAAAGGTTTTGACCCGGCCCAATATCTGCCGGTGAAGGAAGCGCGGCGTTTCGACACCTTCATTCACTACGGCCTCGCGGCCGGCATCGATGCCATCAAGGACGCCGGACTGGATCTGGACAAGCTCAACCGCGAGATGATCGGCGTGTGCATCGGTTCCGGCATCGGTGGTCTGCCGCTGATCGAAGACACGCACAATGCCTTGCTCGCGGGCGGGCCGCGCAAGATCTCACCATTTTTTGTTCCAGGCTCGATCATCAACATGATCTCCGGCCAGCTGTCGATCATGTACGGGTTGCAGGGGCCGAATATTGCCGTGGTCACCGCTTGTACGACGGCAAACCACAGCATCGGCGAAGCCGGCCGGCTGATCGAATACGGCGACGCCGACGTCATGATCGCCGGCGGTGCCGAGTCCACTGTTTCTCCGCTGGGCATCGGCGGTTTCTGCGCTGCCCGTGCGCTGTCATCGCGCAACGACGACCCGGCCGCAGCCAGCCGCCCTTGGGACAAGGACCGCGACGGTTTTGTGATGGGCGAGGGCGCCGGCGTGCTGGTGCTCGAAGAATACGAACATGCCAAAAAACGCGGCGCGCGGATTTACTGCGAACTGGCGGGTTACGGCCTGAGCGCCGATGCCCACCACATCACCGCGCCCTGTGAAGACGGCGCGGGTGCAGTGCGCTGCATGAATCATGCCTTGCGCAACGCCAGCATCAGCCACGATCAGGTTGACTATATCAATGCCCACGGTACTTCGACGCCGCTGGGTGATATTGCTGAAACCATTGCTGTCAAAAACTGCTTCGGCGCACATGCCAAAAAACTGGCAGTCAGCTCGACCAAATCGATGACCGGCCATCTGCTGGGTGCTGCTGGCGGCATTGAAGCGGTGTTTTCGGTGTTGGCGATCCGCGACCAGGTCGCGCCGCCGACCATCAACCTGGTCAACCAGGACCCGCAGTGCGATCTGGATTACGTACCGAACACTGCGCGTCCGATGAAAATCGATATCGCGCTTTCCAATTCCTTCGGATTCGGCGGCACCAACGGCAGTCTGGTGTTCCGCAAGATCTGAACTTCCATCCCGGCATCCTGCCGGCTGATGCTGCGGGAATAACGGGCGAAAGCAACGGCATGCCGATGATCCTGGTCGATGGTTTGCCGGCAAATGCCGTTCCCGCCGATGACCGCGGTTTTACCTATGGCGACGGCGTGTTCCGCACGCTGGCCATGCGCAACGGCCGTGCGCAATGGTGGCCGCAGCAGTATGCCAAGCTTGCGACAGACTGCGCTGCATTAAATATCATGCCGCCGGCGGAATCCGTGCTGCGCCGGGACCTCCAGACCATTGCCGTACAACTTCCCGATTGCGCGTTGCGTATCACCGTGACCCGCGGCAGCGGCGGACGTGGTTATGCAGTTCCGGAAAACCCGCAATCGCGTCGCATCATCTCCGCCATTCCTCTGCCCGAATATCCTGCGCATTGGCCGGAGCAGGGCATCAGCCTTCGGGTGTGCGAGCTGCGGCTTTCAGCGCAGCCCCGCCTGGCCGGCATCAAACACCTGAACCGGCTGGAAAACGTGCTGGCGCGTGCCGAGTGGAGCGATCCTGCAATCGCCGAAGGTCTGCTGCTGGATGAAGCCGGAAATGTCATCGAAGGCACACGCTGCAATGTCTTTATTGTCGAAGACGGCACACTGCTTACGCCGGATCTGTCGCACTGCGGCGTGGCCGGTGTCACCCGCGATCTGGTAATCACCGCTGCAGAGCGCTACGGTCTGCACTGCCGGATCGAGGCTATCAACCGCCAGCGGCTGGAAACTGCGACGGAAATTCTGCTGGTCAACAGCCTGATCGGTGTCTGGCCGGTCGCTGCACTGGAGCAACGCCGCTGGTCGAACTTCAAAGTCGCACCGCTCGTGCGAAAATGGCTCAATGCGTTCGATCACCCGCTTCATTAAATCCCTGATCTGGTCCGGTTTTCTGCTGGTGGCTGCATGTGCCGCCGGGCTGTATTACTACGCACACGACGAATTGCGGCTGGAGACATCGCCCGTCACCTTCGAATTGCGCGTGGGCAGCAGCCTCAGGAACGTAGCCACCCAGCTCGCCAAAGCGGGCGTGATCGGGCGACCGGAACTGTTCGAGTTACTGGCGCGTGCGCTCGGCGAATCCGCGAAGCTCAAGGCCGGCAATTACGAATTTAGCGCACCATTGACACCGCTGAGCCTGCTGCAGCAGATGACGCGCGGCGATGTGGCCCTTCTGGCGGTCACTTTTGTCGAAGGCTCAACTTTCCGGCAGATGCGCAAGGCCCTGCAGGACAATCCGAAAATACGCGCCGAAACGGCGGCAATGACGGAAACGGAGCTGCTGGAGAAACTGGAAATCCCGCAACCGCGGGGCGAAGGCTGGTTTTTCCCGGACACCTATCATTTCAGTGCGGGCACCAGCGACCTGGCAATTCTGCGCCGCGCAAACCGGTTGATGCTGCACTATCTCAATCAGGAATGGGAGCGCCGCGCGCCCGGTCTGCCGCTGAAATCGCCAATGGAGGCGCTGATTCTGGCTTCGATTGTTGAAAAGGAAACCGGAAAACCGGAAGAGCGAGGAATGGTTGCCGCGGTATTCATCAACCGGCTGCGCATCGGCATGCTGCTGCAGACCGACCCGACGGTGATCTATGGCATGGGTGAATCCTTCGATGGCAACATTCGCAGAGGCGATCTGACGACGGATACGCCCTACAATACGTACACCCGTGCCGGTCTGCCTCCCACACCCATCGCCATGCCAGGACTTGAAGCCTTGCGCGCAACGCTGAATCCCGCGCCCAGCAACGCACTGTACTTTGTCGCGCGCGGCGACGGCACGTCGAAATTTTCGCGTACGCTGACGGAGCACGAGCGCGCGGTGACCCAATACCAGCGCCGGGGGCGGAAATGAGTCGCGGCAAATTCATTACGCTGGAAGGCATGGACGGCGCCGGCAAAACCACGCACCTGGAATGGCTGCGCGGAAAACTGGCGGCACGCGGCATCGCACTGACGGTCACCCGCGAACCCGGTGGCACAGCGCTGGGTGAAGCCCTGCGCAGACTGCTGCTCGACAATCACGACCCACGCAACCCGGAGTCCGAAGCGTTGCTGATGTTTGCCGCGCGGCGGGAGCATATTGCCCAGGTTATCGAGCCGGCCCTGGCAACCGGCCACTGTGTGTTATGCGATCGCTTCACTGACGCCACCTATGCCTATCAGGCGGGCGGCAGCGGCATGGCCTGGGAACGGGTAGCCGCACTGGAGCAGTGGGTGCAGGGCGCGCTGCAGCCGGACCTGACGCTGTACTTTGATCTGGATCCGGCGCTCGGCCGGGCTCGCGCCCGGCAGGCCCGCGAACCGGATCGCTTCGAACGGGAAAAACAGGCGTTTTACGAGCGGGTAAGGGCGGCTTACCTGCGCCGGGCTGCTGAACATCCGCGCCGGATTCGTGTAATTGATGCTTCCCGGAGCATTTCTGAGATACAACTCGAACTTGAGAGTACCGTCTTAAGCATTTGATTTTAAATATTATTTAAATAACCCTTTGATTTTAATAAAGTACTTTCGATTACCCCATTCAAAGTATTGATTTTTAATGACTATCTGGTTCAAAGATGAGCTGAAGGCGGTGTTGGCGCAAAAAGCGCAGCTGGCGCACGCCCTGCTGATCAAGGGGCCGCGCGGCATCGGCAAACAAGCCTTTGGCATGGAACTGGCGCAGGCCTTGTTATGCGAAACCCCGGCGCCGGATGGCGCGGCCTGTGGTCATTGCAAAGCCTGCAACTGGTTCGCCTCTGGCGCTCACCCCGATTTCCGCGTGCTGGCACCGATCACGGAAGGTGACCCCGAAGCCGAGACCGAAGAGGGTGGCAAAAAAGCCAAAGCCAGTCCCTGGATCAGCATCGAGCAGGTGCGCGAACTGCATGACTTTATTTACGTCTCCAGTCACCGCGGTGGACGCAAAGTGATTCTCGTCTGTCCGGCGGAAGCCCTGAACGTCAATGCCGCCAATGCCCTGCTGAAAAGCCTCGAAGAACCACCGGCACAGACCCATTTCATCCTGATCAGCCACCGGCCGCATCGCCTGCCGCGCACCATCATCAGCCGCTGCCGGCAACTCAATCTGCAGCAGCCGGACCGTGCCACGGCACTGGCCTGGCTGGGCGGGCAGGGCGTGGCTGATGCGGAAGTGGCTCTGGCGCAATCGTCCGGCGCACCGCTGCTGGCGCTGGCCGCCAGCGAAGGCGAAGAGCTGGCAGGGCGCCGCGATTTCCTGGCGCGCATCGCCCCGCCCGATTTTGATCCACTGGTGATCGCCGAATCGTTCCGAGATCTGCCGCTGGAGCGCTTCATCGGCTGGCTGCAGAAATGGACTTACGACATTGCCGAGCTGCACATGCTCGGCACCATCCGCTTCAACCCGGATCTGGCGCGCGAACTGGCCATCATCGCCAAACGCGTGGAGCCACTGGCGGCACTGCGCCTGCACCGCAAGCTGGTGCGCGAGCAGCGCAATATCCATCATCCGCTGAATGGCCGTTTGTATATTGAGAGCGTGCTGCTGGCTTATGCGGCAGTCGTTAACCCTTCGCGCAAGGCGGCGTAAGCGCGATGCTGGTCGATTCGCACTGCCATCTCGATTTTCCTGAGCTCGCTGACAACCTGCCCGCGATCCTGGAAAAAATGCGCGAAAACGATGTCGGTGCCGCACTTTGCATCAGCGTGACGCTGGAAGATTTTCCGAAGGTGCTGGCGCTGGCCGAACAGCATGACAACCTGTATGCCTCGGTCGGTGTGCATCCCGATTATCCCGACTTGCGCGAACCGACCGTCGCTGAACTGGTCGAACTGGCACAACATCCGAAGGTGGTGGCGATTGGCGAAACCGGCCTCGACTATTACCGGCTCAGCGGTGACTTGGAATGGCAGCGCGAACGTTTCCGTGTGCACATCCGCGCCGCGCGACAGTCACGCAAACCGCTGATCATCCACACCCGATCAGCGTCAGCAGATACCTTGCGGCTGATGCGGGAAGAGGGCGCAAGTGAGGCGGGCGGTGTGATGCATTGTTTTACAGAGAGCTGGGAAGTGGCGCAGGGTGCTTTGGAAATGGGCTTCCATATCTCGTTTTCGGGCATCGTGACCTTTAAAAATGCCAAGGACCTGAAGGACGTGGCCAGGCAGGTGCCGCTGGACCGACTGCTGGTGGAAACCGATTCGCCCTACCTGGCGCCGGTGCCGTACCGCGGAAAAACCAACCAGCCGGCATGGGTCAAGCACGTCGCTGAAGAAGTCGCCAGGCTGCAGAATCGGACATTTGCTGAGATTGCTGCTGCAACGACTGGAAATTTTTATAAATTATTCAATATAAACATATAAATAAATGCTATTTCGAAACTTTATTCTAGGATTTGTAATGCTCAGTTTGGGGCTGTTCTCGGCCATGGTTCAGGCTGGCGCCTACGAAGACATGCTTCACGCGATCAGTATTGATGATGAATCGACGGTCGCCCAGCTGATCCGGCGCGGCATGGATGTGGATACCGTAAATCCCAAGGGTGAATCGTTGCTGATGCTGGCGACCCGGGAAGGCAAGCCGCATGTAGTCAAAACCCTGCTGGCCGCCCGGCCCAAGCTGCAGATGCGCAACCCGCTGGGCGAATCAGCTCTGATGATGGCTGCCATTAATGGCCATACCGATATTGCCAAGCTGCTGCTGGAGGCCGGCGCCCCGGTCAATCAGTCCGGCTGGACGCCATTGATCTATGCGGCGGCCCGGAACCGGACCGACATCGGGCGTCTGTTGATCGCCAAGGGGGCCAACGTCAATGCCGCTGCGGATAACGGCACCACGGCGTTGATGATGGCGGCCAGAGAAGGTCAGCTGCAGATGTTGCTGTTGCTGCTGGAGCATGGCGCGGACGCCAAATATGTTTCTCCGTATGGTCACTCGGCGCTGAGTCTGGCCAAAGACCGTGGCCACGAAGAAATTCAGGCGATATTGCTCAAGGCCGGGGTCACGGAATAACGGCGATCCGGACCGGAGGGGAATCGGTTTCCCCTCTGAGAATACGTATTACTTATGCGTATAATGTGTATTATGTCAAATTAAAGTAATGGTTATTAGGCCAGCAAGTCAGGCCCTCTCCAATCACTCAAGCCCTTCCAAACGCTCACTCCCGAAATGAAAAAACACAGTAAATGCAAAGCTCGAAAATGCAATGAAACAGCGCAAATCCGAGGGCTGTGCAGAAAACATCACGAAGAACAAAAACAAGCCGATGAACTGCGGCAAGACGGGGAATCACTACTGGAAAAGGGCCGAATCGACGAAGAATATGCTTCCGTCGAATGGATAAAAGCGGATTTACAAAAACTTCAACCTTGGTGGAAGCGGATCAGCGCCGCCATGAATCTTCAAAATGAGGACAAAGATCTGGGTGACGAAGCGCCATACGCCAAGGAATGGTGCATGGCGCTGGCCATTGAAATGGTGAAAACAGAAAGAGCTTCCAGAGCAGGAAAATCCTGTGACCAGGGAAAGGTAGAAATCGTCCGGGACCGGGTATGGCGACGCCTTGCCAGCCTTAAGGAAAGCAGCGACAGGCTACCGGTTGAGGGTTGATCCCCCCGCCACCCTCACCGCTCTGGCAAAAAAACGCCCCATCAGGGGCATTTTTTATCGGGCTAACGGAATCTGAAAATACGGCCAGACAATTTTCAGGTCCGGGTCACCCGCCTGCCATACTCCCCGATCACTTCGACCATGCGGTCGAGTTCGGCATCGACCTTGGCCTTGGCGGCTGCATCGTGCGGATAACACAGCAGTGCCATGTCTTCAAACAGACCATGTACACGAGGTTCACTGGCATAGACCAGCTTGCGTTCGACGTTCTGCACGGATGGGATTTGCATGAATTCGCGGCCATCTTCCCAGTAGATCGACAGAGTGATGATCTGGGTGTTCAGGCGCAACAGGCGTACGATGAATTCAAAGCGCACCGTGTGCATGCCCTTCGAACGCAATTCAATCAATTTCTGCGGCGGTAACGGCGCGCCTTGCTTTAACGCGGCGATGGTTTCCATGTCACTCACTTTCAGCCCCTGACCATCCGTGCTTTTTAATATGGTCAAAGTATGCGCGTGGCGACAAATGCGGGCAAATCTAACATTTTGATAAGTTTGCCCTTGGCCGCACGAGTGAAAATCGTGACGAAATTCACATTTTCCGGGGCGGTGGCTGCCCCGGAAAATCTCAAACAACGGCTATTACACGCGTTCCAGCACAACCGCCATGCCCTGCCCGCCGCCGATGCACAGTGACACCAACGCATATTTGCCGCCGCTGCGCTGCAGTTGGCGTGCCGCGGTCAGTGCAATGCGCGCACCGGAAGCGCCGATCGGATGACCCACTGCAATCGCGCCGCCATTGGGATTGACACGTTTGTCATCGAATGCCACACCAAGCCCCTTCAGGCACGCCAGCACCTGGGCGGCAAACGCTTCATTGATCTCGATGATGTCCATGTCCTTGATGCTGAGACCGACGCGTGCCAGTGCTTTTTGCGAAGCGGTAACAGGGCCGATGCCCATGATGTCGGGACGCACACCCATTGCAGCGCTGGCGATGATGCGGGCCATCGGTTTGGCACCGGCTTTTTCACCGGCAGCCAGCGAACCCACCACCAGAGCAACGGCACCGTCATTGACGCCAGAGGCATTGCCTGCCGTGGTCACACCACCTTCATACAGGGTCTTCATCTTGGCCAGGGCGGCGATTTCGGTGCCGGGACGGGGATGTTCGTCATCGGCCACTGCCGGCACCGGGCCTTTGCGGCTCGCCGGCATCTCGACCGGCGAGATTTCACCGGCGAAGAAGCCTTCGCCTTTGGCCAAAGCAAATTTCTGTTGGGATGCTGCTGCAAAGGTATCGGCCTGCTCGCGGGTGATGCCATATTCGCGAGCGAGGTTGTCGGCGGTCTGCGGCATCTGATGGTCGCCAAACTGTTTGGCCAGCTTCGGATTGGTGAAGCGCGGGCCGATGGTGGTGTCAGCCATCTTGATGCCGCGATCGAAGGCGCTTTCGGCCCGGCTGATGATGATCGGTGAACGGCTCATGTTCTCGACGCCGCCAACGATGAACACATCGCCCTCGCCCGCGGTAATCGAATGCGCGGCATGCGCGAGGGCGCCGAGACCGCTGGCGCAGTTGCGTTGCAGGACGGTACCCGGGATTTCTATCGGAAAACCCGCCGCCAAACCGGCGTGGCGTGCGACACAGCGGCTGTCTTCACCGCTCTGGTTGCCACAGCCGACGACGATGTCCTCGACCTGCTCCACCTTGAATTTTGATTTGGCCATCACGTTTTTCATGACATCGGCCAGCAGATCGTCAGGGCGGACTTTCGCCAGCGTACCGCCGTGGCGACCAAACGGTGTGCGCAGTCCTTCGTACAGATAAGCGTTGAGCATGTTTTTTCCTCTCAGGGGTGATCAGGGTTCGGGAGTCAGCAGCGAAACGCCGAGTTGGGCGCGGCGACGCATCCAGATGTTGGGACGATAACGTGGATCGGCATAAATCGAATTCATGGTCGCCAGCACCTGATAGATGCGTTCGACACCGGCCACGTCGCCGAACTTCAGCGGCCCGTTCGGGTAATTCAGGCCCAGCACCACGGCCTTGTCGATGTCGCTCGGTTGCGCGGTGCGACTTTGCGCAATCGAACAGCCGATATTGACGATCATCGCAACGATGCGCTGCGCGATAAAGCCCGGGCTGTCGCGGCAAACCGTCACTGGCACGCCGTCGGAGGCCAGCAGGCCATGCGCGGCTTCCTTCATTGCGGCATCGGTCAGCGGCGTGCCCATCATGGTGCGACGCTTGACCATCGGGAACAGCGTATCGACAGCGACGGTGCGTTTCGGATCCAGGCCCTCTTCCACCGCGCAGCTGGTGGCGTCCTTGCCGATCGGTGTTACCAGGATCAATGCTTTGGTCGAGGGTTTGGCGCCGGTCTCGATCGTGGCGCCCAGCCTGGTCAACAGCGCAGTCAGCACTTCATGGCCTTGCGGCTCAGCCTTGCTGATCCAGACACTGGCAGGCTTTGCGGTGGGTGCAGTGGGTTCCGGTGCGATGACGGGTTTCATCTCCGCGTCGTAATCGTAGAACCCCTTCTTGCTCTTGCGGCCCAGTACACCGGCTTCGTAGCGCGACTGCATGATCAGGTTCGGGCGGTAACGCGGTTCCTGGAAAAACTGGTTGTAGATCAGCGACGATGCAGGCTGTGTCACATCAAGGCCCGTCAACTCCATCAGCTCGAACGGCCCCATGCGGAAACCGCAGACGTCGCGCATCACGCGATCGACATCGACGAAAGTTGAAACACCTTCATAAACCAGATGCGAAGCTTCCAGTGTGAAACCGCGACCGACCTGGTTGACCAGGAAGCCGGGCGCATCGGTCAGCCGCACCGGCTCGCGTGTCATGCGCTTGCCGATCACCATCAGCGCTTCGGACACCCAGTTTTCGGTCAGCAGGCCATCGATGACCTCGACCAGCTTCATCAGCGGCACCGGATTGAAAAAATGCAGTCCGGCAAAACGCTGCGGGGTTTTCAGTTTGGCGGCAATGGTCGTCACCGACATCGAAGACGTATTGGTTGCCAGGATGCAATCCGGCTTCACTACGCCTTCCAGGTCAGCAAACAGCGCGCGCTTGGCATCGAGATTTTCCACGATGGCCTCAACGACCATGTGGCAATCCTTGAAATCCGCCAGCGACTGCGCAACACGGATGCGCGCGGTTGCGGCATCGGCGTCGGCTTTGCTCATGCTGCCCTTCTCCGCCGCCCGCACCAGCATCTTCGCGACAAAATCGCGCGCTTCATCGGCGGCACCTGGCCGCGTATCCATCATCAAAACGTGCATGCCGCCGGCGGCGGACACCTGCACAATACCGCGCCCCATCGCGCCGGTCCCGATTACGCCGACGCAGAGGTCGGCGCGGTTGGCATCAAAAGCCATAGTTACGCCTTATAAAATATCAATAAAATCAAATAATTACGATTACCTGCCCTTGAACACCGGCTTGCGTTTTTCCATGAACGCAGTCTGGCCTTCCTTGTAGTCCTCGCTCTTGTAGCAAGCATCCACCATTTTCTGCAGGCGATCCAGATCGCGTTTGGCCGGATCCTTGAGGCATTCGATGATCGAGGCCTTTACCGACGCCAGCGTCAGCGGTGCGTTGTTGGCGATCGTGGTGGCGTAATCGATGGTGTATTTTTCCAGTTCCGCTGCGGGCACGACACGGTTAACCAGATTCATCTGCAGCGCTTCCTGCGCCGTGAACTGACGCGCGGTGAAGAAAATCTCCGCGGTGAACTGCGGGCCCACCACATCGGTCAGGCGCTTGATGCCGACAAAACGGTAACCCAGTCCGAGTTTGCCGGCCGGCACGCCGAACTTGGCGTCTTCAGAAGCAATCCGCATGTCGCAATTCACGGCAATCGCCGTGCCGCCGCCGATGCAATAACCGCGCACCATTGCAATCGTCGGCTTAGGGCATTCTTGGAGGGCTTTACTGGCATCGTCTGCAGCCTTGTTATAGGCCTGCACGGCGTCCTCGCTACTGCGCTTTTCCTTGAACTGCGAAATGTCGGCACCGGCGACGAAGGCTTTTTCGCCAGCGCCCTTCAGCACGATCACACGCACGTCCGGGTCAGCAGCAAACTCCGTCAGCACCACCGGCAACTTCAGCCACATCTCAAACGAGACCGCATTGTGTCGAGCGGGGTTGTTGAAAGTGATCCAGCCGATGCCGTCCTTTTTCTCGGCCAGCAGGCGATCAGTCATGGCGGGTGCTGCAATTGCTGCTTGGTTCATGGTCATCCCCGTGTGTTCACAATGTGTTAATAGAATGGGAAACCAGCATTTTAACCGATGCCGCAGGCATTCAGGCGTCCAGTCCCACCCCCGGCCAGCCACAAACCGCGACCAGCGGCCATGCTATGGTTCCAGCTTCCACTGCAAGCAGGCACCCCATTGAATCTGCCCGGCCACAAACCCGGAACCCCGTCAGCAGCCAGTGATCCGCCGCCGCGCAAAGCCGGCCCGCTGCAGGTCGCGGCGACCATGTTCTGTGGAATATTCGCAATCGGTGCGAAGGGAACCTGGCAAAAATCCGGCGCGACAGTAACTTTCAGGCAAGTCGTCATTGGTGCAGCGATCACCTTGATCGTACTGATCGCGGGGCTTACGCTGCTGGTCAAACTGGCGGTCCGCTAGTGCGCGTTTAAGCTTTCAATAGCCGGCTGTATCGCAAAGTGCCTTAATCCGCAGGCATGCCATTGCGCAGCAGGTCGCGCGCGATCACCCAGCGGTGCACTTCGCTGGGGCCTTCGAAGATGCGCAGTACGCGCACGGCGCGCGCGATGTATTCCAGCGGCATGTCTTTGGACACGCCCATGCCGCCCAGCAGCTGGATTGCGCGGTCGGATACCCGTGCAATCATTTCACTGCCCTGCAGCTTGACCATCGACGCCTCGCGCCGCCAGTCACCCCCGCCCTGTTCCACGCTTTTGTCCATCTTCCAGGCCAGGCGCCAGGTAATCCAGCGCACCATTTCCATTTCCTGCCAGCTGTCGGCCAGCCACCATTGCACCTGCTGCCGTTCAGCGAGCAAAGCACCGAAGGTTTTGCGCTGATTGGCCTGGGTCAGCATCAGGTCCATGCAGCGCCGTGCGTAACCCAATGCGCGGCAGGCGATTTCCATGCGCCGCACGCCGAGCCGGTTCTGCATCGGACCGAAGCCGTTGCCGACTTCGCCCAATACCTGGTCGTCAGAGAGTTCGACATTGTCGAGGAACACCGCATACGGCGCGTGTTCGCCCATGGTATTGAACACCGACGGAATCGACAGGCCCTTGGTGCCCTTGTCGACCAGGAACGCGGTCATGCCGCCGCGCGAACCCTTGGCCGGATCGGTGACGGCCATGACGATCATGAAATCGGCGTGGCGCGCATGGCTGATCCAGATTTTCTGGCCGTTGAGCACCCATTTGCCGTTTTTGTATTCGGCACGGGTTTTCATGCCGGCGGGATCCGAGCCGGCGCCCGGCTCTGAAATGGCGATCGCGCTTTTTTTCTCGCCGCTGGCATAAGGCAGCAGGTATTTTTCGATCTGCCCGCCCTTGCAGGTTTCGCGCAGCATCCACAGGTTGGGGCTGTCCGGCGGCAGCACAAACGGCACGATGCTGGTTTTTAATTCTTCGATCACCACCGCCTTGGCCAGCATGCCGAGGTTCTGTCCGCCGTATTCCTCGGGCACATCGATGCCGTAGAGGCCGATGGCCTTGGCCTTGCGCCCCAGTTCCTTTTCGACTTCGGGATCGATCAGCGGCGCATCGGTCAGGCCGCGCTCGGCTTCGCGCTTGATGACGTCGCGCTCCAGCGGCAGCAGCTCCTCGCGCACAAAACGTGCAACAGTGTCGCGCAGCATGCGCAGTTCTTCGGGCAATGTGAAATCCATGTTGTTCTCCTCGTTCCTTTATTCGAGCAGCATCAGCCAGTCGACGGCAGTGACGCCCTGCGGACCGGCCAGCACCGGATTCAGATCCAGCTCGGCCAGTCGCGGTCCCGCCGCGGCACCGAAACGCGATACCGCGCTGATCATCTGTGCCAGCGCTTTCTTGTTGACGGGTGGTTTGCCGCGTACGCCGTCGAGTATGACTTTGCTTTTCAGTTCATCGAGCATGCGCAGTGCCTCGGCTTCAGTCACCGGTGCGGCACGGAACACCACGTCCTTGAATACTTCGATCAGCACCCCGCCCAGCCCGACCATGACCACCGGGCCGAAAGTCGGATCGCGTTTCAGTCCGATCACCAGTTCGACATCGCCTTTAGCCATGGCTTGAACCAATACGCCGGCGATGCGGGCATCGGTTTTATATTGCCTGGCATTGGCGATCAGGGCTGCATACGCGCTGCGCACAGCGGCATCATCACTCAAGTTCAGCGCGACACCTTTGGCTTCTGTCTTGTGCAGAATGTCCGGCGATTCGATTTTCAACACCACTGGATAACCCAGCGTCTTGGCAGCAGCCACGGCTTCATCGGCCGTTGTTGCCAGCTTTGCTGCGGCAGTCGCTACGCCGAAGGATTGCAACAGTGCCTGTCCTTCCATGCTGCTGACCGCACCGCTTGCTGCAGGCAGCGCGGGTTTGGGTAGTTGCAAGGCGGTGCGCGCAGTTGCATCACTCAACCAGTTACGCCGCGCTTCGGCATAACGCACCAGTGCGGCGGCTGCATCGACCGCAGGCTCTGCGCTGCGCAGGAATGGAACGCCAGCTTCGCGCAACAGTTTCGCTGCAATATCCGGCATGCCCATCCAGCAGACGATGAAGGGTTTGCTGGTCTGCGCCCTGGCTTCGATGAAACTCTGCGCAGTGACTTCAGCGTATTTGTCGGTGAACGAGAGCCAGAGTATGGCGATATCCACCTTGGGATCGGATAGCAGGATTTTCAGGCTGTCGCGCATCAATGCAGGATTGACCAGGCCCTGGGCGGTGATGTCCACCGGGTTGCTGGTCGAACCGAATGCCGGCACGACTGTGCGCAAAGCCTCGGTGGTTTCCGCGCTGAGTGTGGCGACATCCAAGCCGATTTCTTCGGCGCGATCCGCCATCAATGCGCCGGCGCCGCCGGAGCGGGTAATGAAGCCGATGCCTTTGCCGCCGGGCAATCCGCATTGTGAAAATATATCAACAAAATCAAGTAGTTGCTCATCACTGCGAGCGCGGATGATGCCGCGCTGGCGAATCACGCCATCAAACACTGCATCTTCGCCGGCGAGTGATCCGGTATGCGAAGCAATGGCTTTTGCGCCGGCCTTGGTACGACCGACTTTGGTCAGCACGATTGGTTTTGCGCGCTGCAGTGCATCTTCGGCCACTTCGAGCAGGCCCGGACCGTTCTTGAGCCCTTCGATATAACCGGCGCCGACTTTAATGCGGTCTTCCGCAATGATCGCGCGCATGATGTCGACGAATTGCACATCGACTTCGTTGCCGGTGTTGACGAAATAACCGAAATTGAGTCCGCGCTTGCGCGCGGTGCCGGCAGTGGCGGTGCCCAGAGCACCGGACTGCGTGACGAATGCCGCGGGACCGTCCGGTGTCGGCCCCAGCGAAAACTGGCTGAAGGTGGCCATCACGTTTTCAGCGACATTGACCAGGCCCAGGCAGTTCGGGCCGAGAATGCGCACCCCGCTCTCCTTGATGGCTTTTTTCAGTTCGGCTTCGAGGCGGATGCCATCGCCGCCGACTTCGCTGAAGCCGGAGCTGAATACCACGGCGGCCTTGACGCTTTTTTTGCCGAGTTCACGCAAGGTGTCCGGCACATGTTTCGCCGGCACGGCGACAACGGCGAGATCCACCGTACCGGGAATCGATGCGACATCCGGATAACAGGGCAGATCAAGCAGGGTCTGATATTTGGGATTGACCGGCAGGATGCGGCCGGCATACTTCTTGTCGACCAGCGCTTTCAAGGTGCGGCCGTTGATTTTGTTGAAATCGGACGAGGCGCCGATGACCGCGATGGATTGCGGGTGCAGCAGGGCCTGGATGGCTTCGTTCATTTTCTGGACTCTCGGGTGCGCTGAATGACAAAACAGTCGGCGCACGATAACGGCTGCCGATTGCCGGGTCAAACCCGACTCATGCTAAATTCACGCCTATAAGCAGTTAAACACAGGAGGAGACACCATGAAAAAAATCGTGCTGGGCGGCATGGCTGTATTGCTGGTCGCATCCGCATCATGGGTCGGGGCGCAGACTGCGCAGAATTTCCCGACCAAATCGCTGCGCATGATCATCCACTTCCCGCCCGGCGGGCCCACCGATTTTGTCGGCCGTGCGCTGGCGCAGAAACTCAGCGAGGCCTGGAAGCAGCAGATCATCGTCGAAAACCGTCCCGGTGCCGGTGGCGTGATCGGCATCGAAGCCGTGCTACGTTCGCCGGCCGATGGTTACACATTGCTATTCGGCACCGGTGGTTCACTGGCACTGGCCCCTGCGTTGACACCGAAGCTGCCGTACAACGTGTTCACCGACCTTGCGCCGATCACGCTGGTGGTGATCAATCCGCAGATCCTGGTGGTGCATCCTTCGCTGCCGGTGCGCAACGTCAACGACCTGATCAAGCTTGCCAAATCCAAACCCGGCCAGATCAACTATGGCTCGGTGGGTCCGGGCAGTCCGCAGCACATGGGCATGGAACTGCTGAAATCGATGGCCGGCGTGAATCTGGTGCATATTCCGTACAAGGGCACGGCACCAGCCATGACCGAACTGATGGCCGGACAGATTTCGGTGATGTTCAACAGCATGCCCTCAGTGCTGCCGCAGATTGCTGCCGGCCGCCTGCGCGGCATCGCCGTCGGCAGCGCGAAACGTTCCCCTGCGGCTCCGGATATTCCGACGGTTGCTGAATCCAGCCCCAGCCTCAAAGGATTTCAATACGTGACCTGGTACGCCCTGCTCGCACCTGCGGCAACACCCAAGGACGTCATCGCCAAAATCAATGCCGAGTCGGTAAAAATCCTGTCGCAGCCGGAGATGGTGCAACGCCTGTCCAGTCAGGGTGCGGAACCGGCTCCGGGCACACCGGAAGAACTGGGCAAGTTCATGCGCGATGAATTCGAAGACTGGAAAAAAGTCATCAAGGCCGCGAACATCAAGCTCGAATGAGCTTGGCCTGCTGAGCGCGCTTACGGCGCGGATCCCACCTGCACGGTCTTGTCGACCTGCAGGTTCGGTGGCAGGTGATGTGCAACGAACAGCAGCGTGACCTTGCCCTTGTAGCGATTGATCGTTGCCGCAAACGCTTCGGCTGTTGCCGCGTCGAGACTGCTGGTCGCCTCATCAAAAATCAGCACCCGCGGGCGTTTCAGCAGTGCCCGCGCGATCGCAATGCGCTGTTTCTGGCCGCCGGACAGACCGGCGCCATGTTCACCGATGGACGTCTGATAGCCCTGCGGCAACTGCTCGATCGCTGCATGGATTTCAGCCAGCCTGCAGGCCTGCACCACATCCTCGAACGACGCATGCGGATTGGCCAGTGCCAGGTTGTCGTAAATCGTGCCGCTGAACAGCACGGTGTCCTGTGGCACCACACCAAAATACTGACGCAGCTCGTTGGCCGCCAGATGCCGGGTATCGTGGCCGTCAAGCAGGATGGCGCCTTCAGTGGGCTGGCAGAACGCCTGCAGCAGTTTGACCAGCGTGCTTTTGCCGGAACCCGAAGGCCCCATGATGGCAATGCACTGCCCCGGCGCAATATCCAGATTGAATTCACGATACAGGTACGGCAGGTTGTCGGCGTAACGAAATCCGAGCCCGCTGATCTCGATGCGTCCACGCCCGGCGGCTGCCCGTGACGGCACCAGCGCATGGGGTTCGGGTATTGCATTCATCAGGTCACCCAGCCGCCGCATTGCGATGTTCGCCTGCTGGAATTCCTGCCACAGGCCGACCATGCGCAGCACCGGCTGCGCCAGTCGCGCGGCGAACATCTGGAAAGCCACCAGCATGCCCACAGTCAGGCTGCCGGTCGTCATCACCAGCCAGGCGCCGACGCAGAGTATGGCCAGGGTCAGCAATTGCTCCAGCGCATGGGCTGCGACGTTATAGGTATTCGAAAGCTGACGCGTCGCAAACGTGGCCTGCAGATAAGCGGCCAGGTATTCGCCGTAGCGGGCATGAAGCTGGGGTTCCATCTGCAGCGATTTCACGGTATCCATGCCGGCGACATATTCCGTCAGGAACGCCTGGTTGCGCGCACCCAGCAGAAACTGCCGGTTCAGGCGTTCGCGCAGCAGCGGTGTGATGGCAAAACTCAGCACGGCGATTGCCGCGATGATGGCGATGGCCAGCAGGCTCAGCACCCAGCTGTAATAGAACATCATCGCGAGGAATATCAGCAGGAACGGCAAGTCGAGGATCAGTGTAACTGCGGCGCCGCTGAGAAATTCGCGGATGGTTTCCACGCCCTGTATGCGGGCGATCACGGTACCGGTGGGCCGCTGTTCGAAATAACGCGGCGGCAGCCTGAACAGGTGCTCAAAAACGCGGCTGCCGAGCACAGCATCAATGCGGTTGCCGGTGTGCAGTATCAGGTATTGCCGCACCCAGCCCAGCGCGGCGCTGAACGCCATGATCATGAACAGCGCAATTGCAATGACCGCCAGCGTGTTGACGGTGCGGTGGACGATGACTTTGTCGATAATGATCTGCGTGAACACCGGCGTTGCCAGCGCCAGCAGCTGGATCACCAGCGAGGCCAGCAGCACATCGCGCCAGATCGTCTTGTGTTTCAGCAGTTCGGGGATGAACCAGCGGAAATTGAAATCCCCGGCGACGGCTTCCGGTTCGGCAACAGCGGGGTTCGGCGATTCTGTTTCCCGTGCCAGCAGGATGGCGATGCCGGCATAACGTCCGGCGAAATCTTCCGGACTGATGGCCACCGGTTGCGGATGATGCGGTTCAAGGACGAGCAGGTCATTGTCTGAGCCGCGCAGCAATACGGCCAGACCATGCGGCGCCGTGGCGTCAGCGGCAGACAGCACTGCCAGACAGGGAAAGGATTGCTTTGGCAATTGTGCGGCGGGGATGTCCCGCAACGAGTGGCGAAACCCCAGTGCCGTTGCCGCCTGCCCGATGGCGGGTAAACCGTACGGCGGCGTGACCTGCTGCAATACCAGATGCGCTGCGTACGGCACGCGGTGCAGGCGGCATATCGCATGCAGCGCCCAGGCATACGTATCCGCGGTGAATACCGGATTTGCATTCACAGCCTACCCCCTGCATCGTTACCGCATGAACTGCCGGTCTTGCGATTTATTGCCTAATTAATTGTTTTTATTGATTATTTTTAATAATCTCGCGGAGCAAGCCGCGTGCTGCATTTTCCACCAGATCCAGCACCTGCTCAAATCCCTGCGCCCCGCCGTAATAAGGATCGGGCACTTCGCGCAATGTGATGCCATCTGCATAGGCCAGGAACAGTTTCAGTTTGCCACGACTGGCTTCCGGGTACTGCCGCCGCAACAGGTCGAGATTGCCCTCATCCATTGCCAGCACATGATCAAATGCAGTGAAATCATCGCGCACGATCTGGCGCGCGCGCAAGCGGCTCAAATCGTATCCACGGCGCGCAGCAGCGGCCTGTGATCGCGCATCCGGCGCATCACCGATGTGGTAATCGTGGGTTCCGGCGGAATCGATGATGATTTCCCCGGTCATTCCCCGCTGCTCGACCAGGTGACGGAACACACCTTCTGCAGTCGGAGAGCGGCATATATTGCCCATGCAAACAAATAAAACACCGGTTTTTCTTTGATTACTCATAAGGTAAATTGAATGAGTGGCAGATTGAGTCTGGCTGCATGAACATTACAAGGATGGAAAATGAATACAACAAACAAGCACCCAGAGGAATCGAGCGCCCTTATTCATGTTGTCATTGTCAGGCGAGTGCGCGCCGGATGTGAAGCCGAATTTCAAACGGCGCTCAGGGAGTTCTTTCAAACTTCGTTCAGCCATGGTGGCGTAATGGGAGCGAGCATGATTGTGCCGCCGCCCGGATCACGCTCGCCGGAATACGGAATTCTCCGGACTTTTTCCAGCGAGAAAGAGCGCGATTCATTTTATGATTCGCCGCTTTTTGCGGCATGGGAAGAACGAATTGCACCGCTGACCGAAGGCGGTTGGTCATATCGACAGCTGCACGGACTGGAAGCATGGTTCCGCTCATCAAATTCAGCCCCCCCGCGTTGGAAAATGGCGCTGCTGACGCTGATTGCCGTGTGGCCTGTCAGCATGGCCGTTCATTTCATGCTTTCACCCATTGCCTCACATATCCCCAATTACTTTATTAATGCGGGTTTGGCGGCAGCCGGCATTGTTGCCACCCTGACATGGCTTGCAATGCCGCTGCTGGTAAAGCTGGCTCGCAACTGGCTCCGCCCGCCAATTCATCCGTTATTGGGTGATGCCAAGACTCATCCCAAATGGGGTGATTAGGCTGCGTCGATGAAAAAGCGCTTTTTCAGCGTTTGCAGTTCATCGCGCAGCTGTGCGGCGCGTTCGAATTCAAGGTTGCGCGCGGCCTCATACATTTCCTTCTCGACGCGCTTGATCTCGCGGGTCATCTCCTTGTCGCCCATCTGGTCGTAACGCGCCTGGTTCTGCGCCGCCTTCAGTTCCTGGCGGGCGCTGTCGTGGTCGTAGACGCCGTCGATGATGTCCTTGATGCGCTTGGTGACGCCGACAGGCGTGATGCCCTGCGCCAGGTTGTGCGCCTGCTGTTTGGCGCGGCGGCGCTCGGTTTCGCCGATGGCGCGGCGCATGGACTCGGTGATTTTGTCGGCGTAAAGGATTGCCATGCCGTTGATGTGCCGTGCTGCGCGGCCGATGGTCTGGATCAGTGAACGTTCCGAGCGCAGGAAACCTTCCTTGTCGGCGTCGAGGATGGCCACCAGTGATACTTCCGGCAGGTCCAGGCCTTCGCGCAGCAGGTTGATGCCGACCAGCACATCGAATTCACCGAGGCGCAGGTCACGGATGATTTCGACGCGTTCGACGGTATCGATGTCCGAATGCAGGTAGCGCACCTTGATGCCGTGTTCGGCGAGGTAATCCGTCAGGTCTTCCGCCATGCGCTTGGTAAGCGTGGTGACCAGCACCCGCTCCTTGATCGCGACGCGCTTGTTGATTTCCGACAGCAGGTCATCGACCTGGGTGGTCGCCGGCCGCACTTCCAGCGCCGGATCGACCAGGCCGGTGGGACGCACCACCTGCTCCACTACCTGTCCCTGGTGCGTGCGTTCGTATTCCGCCGGTGTCGCCGAGACGTAAACGACACGGCGCAGGAATTTTTCGAATTCGTCGAAACGCAGTGGCCGGTTGTCCAGCGCAGACGGCAGCCGGAAGCCGTAATTGACCAGATTTTCCTTGCGTGCGCGGTCGCCTTTGTACATTCCGCCGACCTGTGGAATGGTGACATGGCTTTCATCGATGACCATCAGCGCATCTTTGGGCAGGTAGTCGATCAGCGTCGGCGGCGGCTCACCGGGTTTGCGCCCGGACAGATGCCGCGAATAATTTTCAATGCCTTTGCAGAAACCCATTTCGTTGAGCATTTCCAGGTCGAAACGCGTGCGCTGCTCGATGCGCTGGGCTTCGACCAGTTTGTGCTCTTTCTGGAACCAGTCGATGCGTTCCCTCAACTCAATCTTGATCGCCTCGATGGCACGCAGCGTGGTCGAGCGTGGTGTCACGTAATGGCTGGACGGATAGACCGTGAATCGCGATACGCGCTGCAGGATGTGTCCGGTCAGCGGATCAAAAATCTGGATGCTTTCGACTTCATCGTCAAACAGCGATACGCGCACAGCGGTTTCCGAGTTTTCTGCCGGGAAAATATCAAGAATGTCACCGCGCACGCGAAACGCGCCGCGCTGGAATTCGATGTCATTGCGTTCGTATTGCATCGCGATCAGCCGCTCGATGGCGTCGCGCTGTGACAGTTTTTCATTTTCGTGCAGGTGCAGGATCATGCCGTGGTAATCCACGGGGTCACCGATACCGTAGATCGCCGATACCGTGGCGACGATGATGGTGTCGCGGCGCTCCAGCAGTGCCTTGGTCGCGGACAGCCGCATCTGTTCGATGTGCTCGTTGATGTTCGAATCCTTCTCGATGAACATGTCCTTCGACGGCACGTAGGCTTCGGGCTGGTAATAGTCGTAATACGAAACGAAATACTCGATCGCGTTTTCCGGAAAGAATTCGCGCATCTCCGAATACAGCTGGGCAGCCAGCGTCTTGTTCGGTGCCATGATCAGCGCCGGTACGCCGAGGCGCGCAATGACATGCGCCATGGTGTAGGTCTTGCCCGAACCGGTGACCCCCAGTAGCGTCTGGTGCACCAGGCCGTCGCGCACGCCCTCCGTCAGCTTGTCGATGGCCTGCGGCTGGTCGCCCGCCGGCTTGAAGGTCTGGTGCAGGCGGTACGGGCTGTCGGGGAAAGTGATGATTTCCATGGTTTTCGGACAAAAACGCCCATGTTACCGGTATCGCGACATGCCTGCCGGTCGCGGTATCCGGGCCGGGCCATGGCGTCGAAAGTAATTGCGTTTGGGTGCAGTGCAAAAACACAGCTAAAATGGCGGTTCCAACCCCTTTTTCAACGACTTTCAGCACGCAACCAGCCAATGACCTCCTCAGTACTCGAAAAAATCGAAATGGCGCCCAAGGATCCGATCCTGGGCGTGACCGAAGCCTATAACGCCGACCAGAATCCGAAAAAAGTGAATCTGGGCGTCGGCGTCTACACCGATGACAACGGCAAGGTGCCGGTGCTGCAATGCGTGCGTAGCGCCGAACAGAAACTGGCCGAAGCGCCGCTGCCGCGCAACTACCTGCCGATTGACGGCCTGCCGGTGTACGACCGCGCGGTGCAGGAAACCCTGTTTGGTGCCGACCATGCTGCGGTCAAGGCCGGGCGCATCGTCACCGTGCAAACCCTGGGTGGTACCGGCGGCCTGAAAGTCGGTGGCGATTTTCTGCGCCGCGTGAACCCGGGTGCTGATCTTTATATCAGCGACCCGAGCTGGGAAAACCACCGCGCGATTTTTGAATATGCCGGATTCACCGTCAAAACCTATCCGTACTACGATCCCGCAACCAATGGCCTGAAGTTTGACGCCATGCTGGCTGCGCTCGGCCAGCTGCCGGCGGGCGCCATCGTGCTGCTGCACGCCTGCTGCCACAACCCGACGGGTGTCGACCTGACCGCCGCGCAGTGGGAAAAAGTCATTGCTGTCGTCAACCAGCGCAAACTGGTCCCCTTCCTCGATATCGCCTACCAGGGATTCGCCGAAGGACTGGAGGCCGATGCCGCAACCATCCGTCGCTTTACCTCGGAATGCCCGGTGGTGTTCGTGTCGAGCTCGTTCTCGAAATCACTGTCGCTGTACGGCGAGCGCGTTGGCGCATTGAGCATAGTCACCGCCAGCAAGGAAGAAGCGGCGCGCACGCTGAGCCAGCTGAAGCGCGTGATCCGCACCAACTACTCCAGCCCGCCCACACTGGGTGGCCAGGCTGTTGCCCTGGTGCTGACCACACCGGAACTGCGCACGCAGTGGGACCAGGAACTGGGGCAGATGCGCGAGCGCATCAAGGTCATGCGCAAACAGTTCGTTGAAAAAGTCCGCGCCCTGCGCGCCGATTTCGATCTGAGCTTCATCGTTGACCAGCGCGGCATGTTTTCCTACTCCGGATTGACCAAGGAACAGGTACACAAGCTGCGCGACGAGTATTCGATCTATGCCATCGACAGCGGCCGTATCTGCGTCGCGGCGCTGAATTCGAAGAACATTGATTACGTGGCACAGGCCGTGGCCAAGGTGCTGGTACAGCGCTGAAGCAAGCGGTACGGTTACATCAATAGCCGGCCTGCGCGCCGGCTATTTCTTTTTGCCGCCGCTGAACAGGCCTTCGGCCCAGTTGCCGACCTTGGCGCCCACCGAAGTGCCGGCACCCGGTCCAAGGATCGCGGTGCCCACTGCCGCACCCGCCATGGATGCTCCGGTCGGTAACGCCCGGGGTGAATCGAGGGTGCCACTGATATTCAGCGGTACGGTCGCGGTGCCTGCCGCACCGGCCTTGACCTGCGCATTGATGCGTCCCGACAGTTCCTTGCTCGGTGCAATCGTCACATTGCCGTCGGCGGCCAGCGAACCCGACGCCACATTCAGATTGGTAATGCGCTGCGTGCCGCGATCCATTGCGAAATTTCCTGACAAGGTATCGAAGCGGGTCTGACCACTGCTGTCTCTGGTGATCAGGCTGGTTGCAGCCTTCTGGATATCGATGCCATGCAGCACGCCGTCACGAACATTGAACGGTGTGTCGAGGTGGAGCACGTTGCTGATCTGAGCCGCGGTGGCGGCGTTCGCCGAGAACACCGGCTTCGCCGTCAATCGTCCGGTGATTTTGGTTTGCGGCGAAAAAAGCGGCACCAGATCGCGCAACTCCAGTTCGCTGACGGTGTACTCACCCTTCAGCTGCAGCCCTTTTCGCCACGCGATGCTGCTTTTTCCGGTTAGGGTTCCACCATACAGTTTGGCCCTGATGTCGCCGAAATCAGCATCGTTGAGGGTGGCCGTACCGGTAAGCAGCAGTTCGTCAAACAGGATGGGCGGCCCCGCTGGCAGGCGCCAGTCTTTGGCTTTCACGCTAATGCCGAATTTTTCACCGGCCGGCGTCACCGCCGCCTTGAATTTGCCGTCGCGCGCCGTGATGTCGGCGCGTTCTGGTGCGCCACTGGCGGCAATGGTGACGCGGGCGTCGAAGGGACCGAAACTGGCTTTTTGCAACTGCAGCAGCGCATCGTCCAGGCGCACACTCCGTACCTGCACTGTGAAAGCAACGGGTTTGGCCTTGGGATCGGTCTGGGTCCACACGGGAATCCGGTCCAGGGCGCGCTGGTTGATGACCAGGCCTTCAATGTCGATGCTGCGAATGACCTTGGCATCGCTCAGCAACGACAGCAGGTCGGGCGTCACCGACACGGTACCGACCCTGAGATCACCACTCTTGCCGACCTCGATGCCTTCGACGATGACATGCGGCAGCGGCAGTCCTGCCAGGCGCAGGCTTTTCAGCCTGACCGGCTCCTTCAGCTTTTCTGAAACGGCCTGCTCGATCTGCGGACGATAATCATCCAGTGATATAAAAAAAGGTACGATGGCCAACAGCAAAATCAGTGCAAAAACAACGATGGCGAGGCGTTTCAACCATTTCATTGGAGCGGATTCCTGCGTTGACCATGATTCGAACCGCGGATAGAATACGCCCCTGTCTGGATCCGCAACAACCCATTTTTACCGCGTTTTTACCGATTTATTCCCCGATAGCTCAGTCGGTAGAGCACCTGACTGTTAATCAGGTTGTCCCTGGTTCGAGCCCAGGTCGGGGAGCCAGAATTCTGATTCCGGTTCTTGCACTTTAGCCCAGCCAACTCGGCCGGGCTTTTGTGTTTCTGGAGATTCGATATGACCAATCAAACTTCCCGTCATCGCACCACATTCAGCGACGTTGCCATTGGTCAGCGTTTCTATGACCCGATCAGCGAGGAATACTTCGTCAAGCAGAGTGCCACCATGGCCGCCATGGTCACCGGTATCGGCGACGGCACCGTGCCGGACGAATTTGAAGCCGATGACATCGTGGGCATAGACCATTGATCCTGCCTCAGCCCGGTAATCCGCTCCACGGCATCACACTGGAGAAAATGCTGATTGAACTCGTGGAGAGTCTGGGCTGGGAAGCGATGGCAGTTGTTTTGCCGATCCGTTGCTTCATCAACGAACCGAGCATCGCTTCCAGCCTGAAGTTCCTGCGCAGAACGCCTTGGGCAAGGGCCAAAGTGGAAACACTGTACCTGCAGCGCAAGTAACCCGCTTTCTCCGCGGCATTTCCGGGAACGCTTAAGGTCGCGTTCCGCCGTCCAGTTCAAATTCCCCGTTGATTTCGATCACCGCCCGTCGCGGCAATTCGGCAATGCCCACCGCCGTCCTCGCATGGCATCCCTTGTCGGGACCCCACACCTCGTAGAACAGGTCGGATGCGCCATCCATCACCGCAAACTGCCGCTCGAAGCCGGGCGCCGAATTGACCATGCCGAACAGCCGGATGATGCGGGTGACGCGGTCAAGGTCGCCGGTATGCGCCTGCAGGGTCGCCATGATCACCAGGGCAACCGAGCGCGCGGTTTTGTAAGCCTCGGCTTCGGAAACTTCGCTGCCGACCTTGCCGGCAGTCATGACGCCCAGCGGCATGTCATGCCTGCCCGAACTGTGTCCGGATAAAAACAGGACATTGCCTGACCGCACGCATGCCGTGCGGTTCGGGTTGGCATGCGGATGTACTGGCGGCAACTGCAGGCCGAGTGCATGGATACGGTCGAGGATGATGCCCATCAGTTCAGGTTCCGATCGGAAAACAATGCGCGCGGCCGTGGCCGCTGCGCATCAATCAGGCTGTTGCGGTAACCGCGCCGATCGCTGCAAACAGGTTGGCCACGGTTTCCCGCGGAATGTTGCGGGTGATGAACACGATGCGCGTTGAGTGGTCGGCGCTGGGCCAGGCCTCGAGTTCAACCGGGGGATGGAACAGGTGCTGCACCCCCTGGATCACCATCGGCCCCTTGTGGCCGGCTACATTGACCAGACCTTTCACCCGCAGCATGTCCGAGCCGCGCAACGCACCCAGCACTTCCATGGTCTGCGAAAACAGTTGCCAGCTCAGCGGTTCGGTATAACGCAGGGAGAACGATTTAACCTTGGAATCGTGGCTGTGGCGATGGCCATGTTCATCCGGCTCGCCCATCCAGCGTTCGATGTCCTCCAGCTTGCCTTTCATGTTGCGCAGGCCGACGTCGATCAGGAAAGCCAGTTCGATTTCGCCGTTCAGCGCGCGACGGATCGGCGCCTGTGGATTGAGTTCGCGCAGGCGCGCTTCCAGTTTCACGGTGACCGCCTCGCCTGCCAGATCCGACTTGGTGATGACTATGCGGTCGGCCAGTGCCGCCTGCTTGACCGGTTCCTCCATGGTCTCCAGTTGTTCCAGGCCATTCACCGCATCGGCCAGTGTCACCACGCAATCCAGCCGGTAATTCTCCTGCAGCATTTCATCGGTCATCAGCGTCTGCATCACCGGTGCCGGATCGGCAAGGCCGGTGGTTTCGATGATGACGCGGGTGAAGTCGATGATGTCGCCGTTGCGCCGCTTGACATAGAGGTCGCGCAGCGTTTCCTGCAGGTCGCCGCGCAACACGCAGCACAGGCAGCCGTTGTTGAGCAGCATCATCTGCTCGGAAGACACTTCGACCAGATCGTTATCTACCGCCTGCTCGCCGAACTCGTTGATGATGACCGCGACACGGTTCATGTCCGGCCGTTTCAGCAGCCGGTTGATCAGCGTCGTCTTGCCGCTACCGAGAAATCCGGTGACGACGCTGACCGGGAACTTCCCGGATAGTGCATCGAGCATTGTTGCAGGGCTCCGTTTAGGCCGTCATTTCGATGGCATAGAGGCCGCCGCCGAAACGATCCACAGCATAGACCAGACCATTTTCATCGACCCACACATCGTTGATCTGGACAGCGCTCTTCGGCGACATCGCGGGCTTGCCCGGAACGTAATAGGCAATTTCCTGGGGCTGGTACGGGTTCGAAGTATCGAATGCGCGCACGCCACCGTTGAAGAAGGTGCCGAAGACGATGGTGTTGGAGCGGAACGACGCCGGTCCCGGCAGGTTCTCGTGCAGGTTATGTGCGCCGTAACGGCCGCCGCGCTTGGCGAAGTTTTCCACCGGCGGCAGCGGCAGCGTGGACATCGGCACCAGATTGGTTTCCACTTTGGCATTGACGACCCAGCCCAGTTTCGGCCAGTCGAGGCCGTCGTCCTTGGTGCACTCGTCGGTGACAATCAGCAGGTCGCGCCCGATCAGCGGCATCACGGTGTGGCAGAAGCCGTTGTACGGCGGCGAATATTTCCAGTTGGTGATCATCTTCGGCTTGGATTTGTCGGAGATGTCGAAAATCATTGCGCCGCCGTCGAGGTAGGCGACATAGGCGCGGTCCGGATGCTCCGGATAGACGTTGATGTTGTGCGGGCGATAGCCGCCGTCAAACTTGGGATGGCGCGGGGGCGGCGCTTCCTTGTCGCCTTTGTGCGTGCCCGGATAGTGCCAGCGGCCCACTTCCACCGGCTTCGACGGATTGCGCACGTCGATGATGCGGTAGAACTGGAAGTCGTTCGGATGCGTCGGCTCGAAATCTGCCGAGCCGCAGGTCAGGTGCACGTATTCGCCGTCGGCAAACCACACGCAGTGCGCGCCGCGCGAATGCGGGCCGGAGGCATCGAAATGTGAAATCAGTTTCGGTTTTTCCGGGGTGCTGATGTCAAAAATGTCCATGCCGGCCGGTTTATCGCCGACTTTCTTGGTCTGGTAGGCCACGACCATGATGTCGCCGACGACATCCAGCGAGTTCGAACGCACACGCTCATGCGGCAGGTCGGTCTGTACGATCACTTTGGGGTTCTTCGGATCAGTGACATCGACACCGGTGAAATTTTTCGGCGCCGATTCGTGCGCCAGCCACAGGATGCGTCGACCATTCTTGGTCACCTGCATGTTGATGCCCTCACCCACGCCGCCGAACCCGGCGAGTTCGTTGTGGGACACCAGCTTCATGTTGCGGGAGATGGTCTGTGCGGCCTGGGCCTGCGGTGACATGGTCGGTTTCATCGGGTCTTTCTCTTCTTTCTGGTTGAAATAGGTTTCTATTTGCGGCGCTTTTTACGCTTTATGCCGGCCATCTGTTCAAGCACTGCACAGACGGCCGCCGTATCCTCCAGCGCGCGGCCCTGCGCATAGGCCGCAGCGTAAAACGGTTTTGAAGCTTCGAACAGCGGCAGCGGGCAATGCAGGTCGGCCGCGAACTGCTCAATGATATCAATATCTTTCTTGTAAACGTCCACTTTCATGGTCGCCTTGCTGTAGTCACCGGCGATCATCAGCGGGCCTCTGACCTCGAACATGCGCGAAGTCCCCGCCCCGTCCTTGATCACCCTGTACAGCAGTTCCAGGTCGAGGCCCGATTTCATGCCCATGACCATGGCTTCGGCGGTCGACACATTGTGGATGGTGACCAGCAGGTTGGCCACGAATTTGAGCTTGGACCCGTTGCCGTATTCACCGCAGTAATAAACGCTGCGCGAAAAACCCTTCAACGCGGCTTCGGCCTTGTTGTAAGCCTTGCGGTCGCCGCTGGCGTAGATGGCGATGTCGCGGTTGGCGGCCTGTGCGCCGGTACCGCTGACTGGGCAGTCCAGGACAGCAATGCCACGCAGGGCACAGCGTTTGCGGATTTCGTGTTTTGTGGCGAGCGGCAAGGTGCTGGTCTCGATGACCACGCTGCCCCGTTGCGCGCTCTCCGCGATGCCGCCTTTGCCGAAGAACGCGGAATTGACTGCTGCAATGCTCGGCAGCGAAGTCACCAGGATCTTGCATCTGCGGAAAACAGCGGCAGCCCTGGCCATCGGGGTCCCGCCGAGTTTGCCCAGGGCGGTACGTCGGGCGGCGTCGATGTCGAAACCGGTGACCGCAAACCCCTCGGAAAGCAGGTGACGCGCGAAGGCGCCACCCATGATGCCGAGACCGATGCTGCCGATATTCTGCTGCCTGATGATTCGGCTCCTTGCCAATTTACTGCTTGCTCGCCAACCCGAGAAAATCCATGACTTCCTTGAGTTCTTTATACTCCGACTCGAAGAACTTACGCGTTTCTGCCGAGTTTTTATAGTTGATGACCCACTGGTTCTTTTCGGCCATTGCCTTGAATTCGGCACTGCCTGCAATCCTGCTGAACACGCCGTCCCAATACGCGGTCTGCTCCGGCGTGATTTTCCCGGTGCTGATGACGCCGCGCCAATTTTCAAACACGCCTTTATATCCGAGTTCGGGCCAGGTGGGGCCGCTAGCCAGAGGTCCAGGCAGACGCTGCGGAGAGGTTACGGCCAAGAGTCGCATCTTGCCGCTCTCTACATGTGGCGCAATATTTACAGTGCTCCCCGAAAGTACATCAACATGGCCGCCGAGCAGCGCCGTCACCGCTTCGCCAGAGGAGTTGAAGGCAACCATTTTAGCCTTCTTGATATCGACCTTCCCTGACATCATCGGCAGGCCGACGGAGATATGGTGCGTGCCGCCCAGCGCGCTGCTGATCGCTATGCTCAGGCTGCCCGGATCCTTGCGAAGGGCTTCGATCAGATCCTTGCCGGTTTTCAGCGGCGAATCCGGGCGAACAGCAAACGCAATGTACTCCGTCAGCATTACCGCTTGTGGTGTGAAATCGCGGTACGACAGCTTGATACGGCCATTGATGTTGCTGGTGTGCAGGGTAGACGACGTGATGCTCAAGAAGTGCGGGTTGCCGGACTGCTGGTTCAGGAAGTTGTATGCCACTGCGTGGCCGCCACCGGAGCGGTTGACCACGGCGCTGGATGTCGGCACCAGTTTCAATTCATCCCAAAGTTTCTGAAAGGTGCGGCCGACGTGATCCAGAGATCCTCCTGCGCCTGCCGGAACGATCAGTTCGACGTGGCGGTCAGGTTTCCAAGCTTGGGCTTGGGCCGTTCCCGTCGCGAAGGCGGCCAAGAATGCGGGCAGGGTAAAACACAATTGTTTGATTTTATGTATGTTTTTCATCGCTCTCCTCCATTGGTTGTTTAAACGCACGGTCGGTCGATGCTCCCTTGCAACTGCAGGGCCCTGCCCGGCGCGCTGTTGCACCGGGCGGAACCCGTTCTTGTCAGGGCGGCTTTTGCCGCTCAGTTCGGTTTCATGTTGACGCGCGCTTGTTCGGCTTCCTCCGGCGTCATGTTGTCGATCCGGTTTTCGAGCCAGGGCGTCGAACACACCGTCGCATAACGCGCATGTTCGCGCACCTGCAGGCGATAACGTTCCCCGCGTGGCAAATAAACAATGTCCCCCGGCCCCACGGTCTTGCGCGCACTGCCGGCCTGGGCGTCGATTTTCCCGCTCAGCACGTAGACAAAAAGTTCTCGTTCGGATACTGCTTCCGGTTCGGCATAACCAGCCGGCACTTCGAACAGCCCGAACGCGAGGCGCTCGCCCTCGATCCAGTTGACGCAGCGACCGGAACGCAGCGGCCCATCGAGGCTGTCGAGGATCGGATGGAAACAAACCGGCAGGCCTTCGATGATTGCCTGCGACTTGCCCTGTGTTTTCTGGTGCTTGTCCCTGTCTCCAACGTTGTACTTGCTGTTGACTTCGGCGACGGTCATCGCCTTGTCAGGCACCGCCTCGTCCTCGGCGAGTCCGACCACGGTCCAGGTCTTGTCCTTGATGTACAAGTACTGGAGGTTGCCGTCCTCAGTGGCTTTCATCGAATGCCGGGCGTAGGCGGGCGCGTGGACGAAAGTGCCGGGCTTCACGATGCGCCGGTCCTTGCCGACGATGGCGTTGATCTTGCCGCGAACCGGGAAAATCAGCAGCTCGTTCGGATGGTAATGCAGTTCCGAGCCGGTACCTGCGACCTTGTTCAGGAGGCAGAAATAAATGTAACGGCCTTCAATCACCGGCGCCTTGCCGGTGGAAAGATGCGGTGTAAGGTAATTGCTTTCGAAATCCTCGAAACGATGAAAAGGCATTTGGGCAGTTCCGCGTAGTGGTGTTGAACAATTGTCGGGCCGGCGTGGCCGCCGGTCACCTCCTCCTCGGATTATCCTAGCACGTCATAACCGCTCCGCCAGCCGCGGTCCACGATGTATCAAATACCGCGCAACCGGGCCAGCGTGTCGTCGATCAACTGGCGGGAAATGTGCACAGCTTCGGGCAAATCCGGCAAAGCATCGACCGGAAACCAGCGCGCATCCTCGAGCTCACCCGGATCGGGTAC
>CAMCYP010000010.1 GCA_945885345.1 Bordetella parapertussis
GCGCGCTCCAGGCAATTTCAAAACCGCAGTTGGATGGCAGTAATGGGGCGACCGGTATGCCGCGCGCCGTCAGCAAGGGCACCCAGGCGCCGTCCGACCCCAGCCTTGCCCAGCTGCCGCCGCCCAAGGCGAGCACGGTGCAGTCGGCGCGGAGGATTTGTTCCCCGACAGGTGTTGCAAAGCGTAGTCCGCCATCATCGGTCCATCCGGTCCAGCGGTGACGCACGTGGATGCGCGCGCCGGCGGCACGCAAACGATGCAGCCAGGCACGCAGCAGGGGTGCCGCTTTCATTTCTTTCGGGAATACGCGCTGCGAAGTACCGACGAAGGTATTGATGCCGAGATCGTAGACCCAGGCACGCAGCGCATCGGCGCCGAAGTGTTGGAGCAGCGGCGCGACCTGGGACTTGCGTGCGCCATAACGCAGCAGGAATTTTTCCGCGGGTTCGGCATGGGTGATGTTCAGGCCACCCTTGCCGGCAAGCAGGAACTTGCGGCCGACGGAGGGCATCGCATCGTAGATGTCGACCTCTACGCCGCCCGCAATCAGGATTTCCGCCGCCATCAATCCGGCGGGGCCACCGCCGATGACAGCCGCGCGGACAGCTACAACCACTTCGCTTTACGGAAGCGGTAGAACAGATAACCGTCGATGATCGCCATCGTGGCGAGCGATAGCGGATAACCCCAGATCCATTTCAACTCCGGCATGTGCTCGAAGTTCATGCCGTAGATGCCGGCAATCATGGTTGGTACTGCGACCAGCGCGGCGTAACCTGCGAGTCGCTTGGTGACTTCGCTTTCCTGCAGCGTGATCAGCGACAGATTGACCGAAATTGCCGTGGTCACCATCTCGCGTGCGGCATCGATGCTCTGATTGATGCGCCCGAGGTGATCCGAGACATCGCGGAAATATTCACCCAGCCCGGTGCAGATCAGCGGTACGCGGCCGCCATACAGTTTACTGACGGCCTCGTGCAGCGGCGAGGTCGCGTGTTTGAGGGTCATCAGATCCTGCTTGATGCCGTACAGCGTCTCGATGTTGGCGCGCGGGGAGGTGCCGGCACAAATATTGTCTTCGATGTTCTCGAGCTGGGTCTCGATGCGGTCGAGGATCGGGAAATAGCGGTCGACCACAGCATCCATCAATGCGTAAAGGATGTAGCCCGTGCCGTGTTGCATCAGTTCCGGCTCGCGTTCGCAGCGGGCGCGGACATCCTGGAAATTGCGTTCGCTGCGGCTGCGTACCGACAGCACGTAATTGCGGGCGACAAAAATATCGACCTCGCCCACCCGAAGTTCATCACCGTCGGGTTCGAGCATGTGCATGACGAGGAACAGTGAATCACCGTATTCCTCGAATTTCGGCCGCTGGTGGCCGTGGTGCGCGTCTTCGATGGCCAGCGGATGCAGGTTGAACTGCTCTTCCAGCTGGTCAAGCTCGTGCGGTTCCGGATCGCGCACGGCCACCCACACGATGCAATCGTTGCGCGCGAGATAGGTGTGAATATCCTCACGCGCGACATCCGCGATTTTTTTGCCGTCTTTGTAGGCGACGCTGTTGACCAGCATGGGTGTTTTCCTTCACGCCGATGATAACGCAGCGGCGGTCCAGATGGCCGGTGTTCAGGCCAGCCAGGGCCGCTCGGCGTGGTAGCTGTGTTCGAAGGCCTCAATGCCGGGGAGCTGTTCCAGCACCAGCCCGATGTCGTCGAGCCCCTTCAGCAGGCGCTCCTTGTACACCGGATCGATGGTGAAGGGATGCGCCGTGCCCTCGGTATCGGTGACGGTCTGCGCCGGCAGGTCGATGGCCAGCGTGGCGCCCGGATTGGCTTGCAGCTGGTCGCGCAGCCCGCGGCAGATTTCCTCGGGCAGGGTCACCGGCAGCATGCCGTTCTGCAGCTCATTGGCGTAATGGATGTCGCCGAAGGACGGCGCGATCACGGCGCAGATGCCGTAGTCGAGCAGGGCGTAGACCGCACCTTCGCGCGAGGAACCGCAGCCGAAATTGGCGCCGGCGACGATGATGCCGGCGTGGCGGAAGGCCGCCTTGTTCAGCACGAAGTCGGGTTTTTCCTGTCCGTTGTTGTCGAAACGGGCATCGTGAAACAGGTATTTTTCATAGCCGGCCTCGGCGTTGCGCAGCTTGCGCAGGAAACGCACGGGGATGATGCGGTCGGTGTCGATGTTCGCCATGTCGATGGGTGCTGCGACGGCGGTGAGTGTCGTAAAAGGTTTCATGGTTCAGACGCCTCCTGCCAGCAGTTTGCGTACATCGGTGACGTGGCCGGTGATCATCGCCGCGGCGGCCATCGCCGGGCTCATCAGGTGGGTGCGCGCACCCTTGCCCTGACGACCCTCGAAATTGCGGTTCGAGGTCGACGCACAGCGCAGACCCGCAGGCACGGTGTCGCCGTTCATCGCCGCACAGCTCGAGCAGCCCGAGGCGCGCCATTCGACGCCCGCGTCGAGGAAAATGCGGTGCAGGCCTTCGGCCTCGGCCTGCGCCTTCAGTGCGGTGGAGCCCGGCGACACCCAGGCCGGGATCATCGATTTGCGTCCTTTGAGCACGGCGGCAGCGGCGCGCAGGTCTTCGATGCGGCCGTTGGTGCAGCTGCCGATGAAGGCGCGGTCGATGCGGATATCGGTCAGCGCCATGCCGGGTTTCAAGTCCATGTAGGCGAGGGCCTGCAGGGCATGGGCGCGCTGATTCGGATCGCCCAGCGTTTTCGGATCTGGGATGTACCCCGAGACTGGCAGCGCTTCTTCGGGGCTGGTGCCCCAGGTCAGCATCGGTTCGAGCTGCGTGGCATTGAGCGTGACAGTGCGGTCGAAACGTGCGCCGTCGTCCGTGGGCAGCATGCGCCATTGCGCCAGCGCGTGATCCCAGTCTGCCCCCTTGGGCGAATATTCGCGGCCATGCAGATAGTCGTACACCGCATCGTCGGGCGCGATCATGCCGGCGCGGCCGCCGGCTTCGATCGCCATATTGCACACCGTCAGCCGGCCTTCGACGCTCAGGCCGCGGATCGCCGAACCGGCGAATTCGATGACATGCCCGGTGGCGCCGGCCGTGCCGATTTTGGCGATGATCGCCAGCACGATGTCCTTGCCGGTGACCTGCGGCCCGAGTTTTCCGTTGACCACCACCTGCAGCGTTTTCGGCCGTTTCAGCCACAGGCACTGCGTGGCAAGGATCTGTTTCAGCTGCGAGGCGCCGGTGCCGAAAGCATAGGCACCCAGCGCACCGTGCGTCGAGGTATGCGAGTCACCACAGGTGATGGTCAGGCCCGGTTGCGTGATGCCGAGTTCGGGGCCGATCACGTGCACGATGCCCTGGCGTGCGTCGTCGATACCGAAATGCGCGACCTGGTTGACGCGGCAGTTCTCTTCCAGCAACCGGATCATGTGCCGCGCATCAGCATCTTCGGCGCCGTCCACGCCGCGTTCACGGCCGACGGTGGGCACGTAATGGTCGGCAACGGCAAAGGTCTGCCGCGGTTTGCGTACTTTGCGGCCTTCCTTGGCCAGCGCGCCGAAGGCGTGGAAGGAACCTTCATGCACAAAATTGCGGTCGATGTGCAGCAGCGCATCGCCACCCGGTTTTTCGACAATGACGTGGCTGTCCCAGATCTTGTCGAACAGTGTGCGCGGATTTCTCATTAAATTATCAATAAAAACAATTAGTTATATGGATTATTAGAGGGCGGCGCGCTGGTCTTCGGGCAGTCCGTAAAGGTTTTCCAGTTCCTGGATTTCGGGCAGGCCGGCGATGTCTGTGAACTGTTTGAAGTTCGCGACTTTATCGCGCATGTGCGCGATCGAGCCGGTTTTTTTCAGTTCACGCAGCAGGTTCTGCATCGCCGGGATTGCCGCGAGCATGATCCAGTTCGGGTAAATCGCAATTTTGAAGCCGAGCCTGCCCAGTTCTTCCGCGGGCAGGTCCGGCGTTTTGCCGCTGGAGGCCATGTTGTAGAGCAAGGGCACGCCCTTGAAGCGTTTCGAGACGATCTCAACCTGTTCGCGGCCGACGGGTGCTTCAATGAACAGCACGTCGGCTCCCGCTTCGCGATAACGCTCGCCGCGCTCCAGCGCGGCATCCATGCCTTCGACGGCGATGGCATCGGTGCGGGTGATGATCACGAAATCATCGTCGCGCCGCGCGTCACAGGCGGCCTTGATCTTGGCAACCATTTCCGCCGTCGGGATCACGCGCTTGCCGGCGAGGTGGCCGCAGCGTTTGGGCCAGGCCTGGTCTTCGATGTGCACACCGGCGACCCCGGCTTTTTCGTAATCGCGGATGGTGCGCCGGGTGTTGATCGGGTTGCCGTAACCGGTATCGGCATCGGCGATCACCGGCAGTCCCGAGGCGTCGGCGATACGACCGGCGTTGTCGATCATTTCATTGGCGGTGAGCAGGCCGACATCGGGCATGCCCAGTCGCGTCAGGCTGGTGCCGAAGCCGGTCATGTACACCGCTTCGAATCCCTCCATTTTCACCATGCGCGCGGCAAATGCATCGGCGACGCCGGGTACCACCAGGCAACCGGGGCGTGCCAGCAGTGCGCGCATGCGGATGGTCAGACGTTCATTGGTTTTGGCCATCAGATATTCCAGTCATTGAAGTAATGCGAGTCGCTTTATTCAAATTTCAGATCAAGTTTTTTCACCAGCGCCCGCCACTGCGCCAGTTCATCGCGGATGCGCTTGCTGAACTCCGCGGGGGAGCTTGCACCGGGTTCGGTACCCAGGCCGCGGAAACGGTCGCGGACCACGCTGTTGTCCATGACTTTGCGGATTGCGGCATTGAGTTTGTCGATTACGGGGCGGGGCGTGCCCGTCGGCGCCAGCAGGCCGAGCAGCGTGGTCGCCTGATAACCCTTGTAACCGAGTTCATCCAGCGTCGGCACATTGGGCAGCACGCCGGATCGCTGCGCGGTGGTGATTGCCAGCACTTTCAGCCGGCCGTCCTTGATGTAACCGATCGAGGCCGCGAGTTGGTCGACCATGGTATCGACCTGGCCGCCAAGCAGCTCCGCCAGCGCCGGCCCGCTGCCCTTGTACGGGATGTGCAGCACCTTGACCCCGGCCATGCTGGAAAACAGTTCGATCGCGAAATGGTTGGTGGTGCCGGCGCCGGACGAAGCCATGGTCAGCTTGCCGGGGCGGGCTTTGGCGGCGGCGACCAGATCGGTGATGGAATTGATGCCGGATTTCGGACCGGCCAGCACGATCAGCGGTACCGACTGCACGGTGGACAGCGGCGCAAAATCCTTCAGTGAATCGTAAGGCAGGTTTTTGTATATGACCGGGTTCACCGACAGCGGGCCGCTGGAGCCGACCAGCAGCGTGTAACCGTCGGGCGTGGATTTCGCCACCAGTGAGGCACCGAGATTGCCGCCGGCGCCAGGCCGGTTATCGACGACCACCGATTGCCCGAGCACCTCAGCCATTGGTGGCGCGATGATGCGCGCGGAAATATCGACATTGCCGCCGGGCGCATAGGGCACCACCAGGCGGATCGGGCGAGACGGGAACGATTCAGCAGCACCGGCAGGCGCGGACATTGCGGCAAACACCAGCACGACCATGATTTTTTTCATGTGACTTCTCCAGCGCTGCGTATTCCTGGTGTGGCTCAGGCCGTGGCGCGCTTCGCTCCTGCGCCGGTCTCGTAATCGACATTGGCGAGTTTTTCGGTGCTCCACAACTGTTTCAGCAGAGATGCCGCGGCAGCCTTGCCCAGTACCGGCTCGGCGAGCTCGGTGAATTTGTCGTTCAGCTCTTCGTCGCTCAGCGGCAGCTCCGGGTCCCCCTTGCGGTAAGGCTGGAAGAACTCGAGTTTGCGGCCGTCGTTGAGCTCGATTTCCACCCGTGATTCGCGGCGCTTGGGGTAACCCGCGGAGATTTCCGGATCAGCGATCGGCTCGATCTTTTTGAGCAGTGTGCGGATGTCGGGGTCACTCAGGTGGTCGGGGTCGAACGCGTTCAGGCGCACGCTGCCACGCACCAGCGCGTGCGCGACGGTGTACTGGATGCTGAACTTGGCCTGGTATTCGCCCTCGGGATTGTTGTTGTCGATGATGTTGAGGCCGGCCTTGTAGGTGTGCAGCTTGATGTGCTTGATGTCCTTGTGACTGAAGCCATGCTGCTTCTGCAGGTGCAGCGCGCCGTCGATCGACGGGAAGGTGTGGCCGCAGCAGCCGTGGTTTTTGAAGGTCATCTGGATGATGTGGTAGTCGGTGCCAAGGCCCTTGGTGGCCTTGCTCCAGTCCGGGTTCACGCTCATCGCGTTGCCGAAGCCGACTTCGCCCTCGAGCATGTCCAGTGCACCGGTAACCCCTTTGAGCGCCATCATCGCGGCCCAGCAGCCGGCATCGGCCGCGTGACCACCGTGCAACGGCTTGGTCATCGCCTGCGAACGGAAAGCCTGTTGCAGACCGGAGGCAAAACTGCCGACCGTCGCCAGCGCATGCATGAACTGTTCCTTGTTCGCACCAAGGATGGTGGCTGCCGCAGCCGCCGCGCCGAAGGAACCGACGGTGCCGGTGGTGTGCCAGTACTTGTAGTGCGAAGGCATGATCGCCTCGCCGATGCGGGTGGAGATTTCATAACCGACAATCACGCCGCGCAGGAATTTGTCGCCGGAAGCGCCGCTGGACTGGGCAGCCGCCAGGGCCGCCGAAATCACCGGGCTGCCCGGGTGGTAACCGGCGTCGCGGTAAATGTCATCGAATTCCACCGAATGCGAAGCGGCGCCGTTGATCAGTGCGGCCGTACGGAGGGTCGCGCGGCGGCCGGTGGCCAGACGGGCGCGACCGCGGTCGAGGTCCTCGGCAAAAGCCTGTTCCATCAGGGTCGCCGGCGCGACAATGCTGCCGGGCAACAAGGCCGCGTACCAGTCGATCACTGCACGTTTGGCGTGGTGGATGACTTCCGGCGGCAGCTTGGAAGTCTGTTCCTTGATTGCGTAATCGGCCAGTTGTTGCATCAGCATGATGAAATCTCCTCGTGAGTGCGCTACATACTTTTCCTGATTGTTTCGTTCAGCGGCGAACGATCAGGCCGTCAACGGCGACTACCCCTTCATTTTCCTTCTTGACGATCAGCGGGTTGATTTCCGCCTCGGCAATGTCTTCAAACGTCGCCAGCTGCGAAAACGCCGCCACGGCCTGCGCCAGCGCCGCGCAATCGCCTTTTGTCATGCCGCGATAACCGCGGATCACCGCCAGGCCTTTGACTTCCTCGATCATCTGCGCTGCCGCCTCCGGCGTCACCGGCGCCAGGCGCATCGCGAAGTCATGATAAATCTCCGCCAGCACGCCGCCAACGCCGATTACTACCAACGGCCCCACCTGTGGATCGCGCTTGTAGCCGACGATGACTTCGGCCAGCCCGCGCTCCATGCGCTGCACCAGGATGCCGTTCAATTTGGCCTGTGGATGTTTTGCCTTGACGCGGCTATAAATGTCCTCAGCCGCTTTTTTCAATTGCGCCGCATCACCGACATTCAATACCACGCCGCCGGCGTCGGTCTTGTGCGCGATGTCCGGCGACAGGATCTTGGCGACCACCGGATAGCCGATGTCGACTTTTGCATTCGCATCAGCCATCACCGCAGTCTGCGCCTGCGGTACACCCAGCGCGCCGAATACCGCGCAGGCCTGTTGTTCATTGAGTTGTTTGCCGCTCGCAGCTTTCAGTAATGTTCCAGCGGCGGTCGTGCGCTTGGTATCCGTAGCCGGGATGGTCGCGGGTGGCGCCCAGTCGCGCCAGGCGCGGATCGAATCGGCACAGGATTCCGGCGTGCGAAAACCGGCAACGCCGGCGCTCGCCAGCAGCTTCAGCGAGGCTTCGGCATGTGGTGCGAGGAACACCGCCAGCGCCTTGTCGCCGCGATCGGCTTCGACCAGTGGCTCCACCGCGATCTGCGGCTGGAATTGCGCCGAGCTGCCGGCGACAGCGAGCACCAGGTCGCAGTGGTCGGAGGCCAGCAGCGCGTTCAGCACACCGCCGTAGATTTCCTTTTTCGCGCCAGCCAGCGTCAGGTCGGTAATGCGCGACTTGTTGATGCTGATGTTTTTCTGCGCCAGTGTTGCGACCAGCGCATCGGTGGGGCCGACGACATCGACGCCGTAGGTGCCGATGCGATCGACCACACAGGCTGCACCGCCGCCGGTGGTGGTCATCGCCGCGACGCGGTGTGTCTTGTTCGGCTTGCGGCCCTGCACCAGCGCCGGCAGTTCGAACAAAGCTTCCAGCGTATCGACGCGCAGCATGGCGTGGGCCTTGAAAAAGGCATCGACGGCTTCATCGGTACCGGCCATGGCACCGGTGTGCGAAGCGGCCAGGTCCTGGCCCACTTCGGAGCGCCCGAGTTTGTAGACGATCACCGGCTTGTTGACGTTGTAGGCGCGGCGCGCGGCATCCGCCAGATGCGGAGCGTCACGAATCGTTTCCATGAACAACAGGATCGCCTGGGTGTGCGGATCATCGACCAAGAGGCCGGCCAGTTCACCGACACCGAGATCAGCTTCATTGCCGACCGAAATCAGTTTTGAGAAACCCACGCCGCGGCCAAGGCCGCGCGACATCAGGCCGCCCATCATGCTGCCGGATTGGGACACGATGGCGAGGCCGCCCGGTGTGATCTCCAATTTCTCGAGCACGGCATTGACTGACAACGCGAGATGGGTCTGCGTGCTCATCAGGCCGATGCAGTTGGGGCCGACCAGCCGCGTGTTGCTGCCGCGGATGATCTCGTTCAGTTCCAGCTGTTTGACGCGGCCTTCCGCGCCGGTTTCGGCGAAGCCGTCACTGTAGACGGTGACCACCGGGATTTTTTTCGCGACACACTGCGCAACGGCAGCCGGCACGGCTTTCGCCGGCACCATCACGAACGCGTGATCGACTTCATCGGGGATCGACGTCACGTCGGGATAAGCCTTGTCGCCAAAAATCTCGGCGCGTGCCGGATTTACCGGGATGATCTTGCCGGTGTAACCGTGGCGACGCAGATAACGTTGCGGGCGCGAAGTGTTTTTCTTTTCGTCGCTAGACGCGCCGATCAGCGCGATGGAGCGGGGGTCAAAGACGGCTTGGTAGAGTTTGTTGGTGGACATGAAGGTCTAGGTCAAAAGCGTTTGCCACAGAGGACACAGAGTTCACAGAGAAAACCCGAAAAGCTCGAACGCTGTTCGTGATTTTCTGCTTTTGAAGTTCTCTGTGCTCTCTGTGTCCTCTGTGGCTAAAAGGGTTTAGGTTTTGGGCGGGCGCTGCGAGAAGGAACGTTCAAACACGCCTTCGGCAATGCGGTTCTTCAGAATTTCAATCGAGCCGCCGGCAATCATCCAGCCGCGGCATTTGCGGAAGCAGTATTCCACCAGCGTTTCGTCGGTGTAACCCATGCCGCCCATGATCTGCATCGCTTCATTGCAGATATCGAAACCGGCCTGGTTGCAGAAGGCCTTGGCGACGGCGGTGTCGTCGGCCGAGGGAATGCCGTTGTCGGCGTTGACCGCGGCCTTGTAGAGCAGCAGCTGGCCGGCGTCGAGTTTCATTTTCATGTCGGCGAATTTCCACTGGATGCCCTGGAATTCGCACAGCAGGCGGCCGAACTGTTTGCGCTGCATCGCCCATTCACGCGCGATGTTGTAGGCGTAACGGCCGAAGGCCAGCGAACGCGCGGTGTTGCCGATGCGCTCGACGTTGAATCCGGCGATTTGTTTCTTGAACCCGCCTTCCTTCAGCATCACGTTCTCGGGACCGACGTAGACATTGTCGAGGTAGGTCTGCACCCAGTCTTCGCCGTTGAGGAATTTTGACGGCGCGCCTTGCTTGAAACCCTGCGCATCGCGCGGAATCAGCACCGAACCGATGCCGCCGACGCCCGGACCGAAACGCACATAGGTCAGCATCACCGCAGCATACGAAGCATGGGTCTGGAATACTTTGACGCCGTTGATGCGGTAACCGTCGCCGTCGGGCGTGGCCGAAGTCTTGAGGTCGGTCACCGCCGAGCCGGCTTCCGGCTCGGTCATGCCGACGGTGATCAGCGATTCACCGGCGAGGATCTTGTCGAGATAACGTTTTTTCTGGTCCGGCGTGCCGTACTCGGCGAGCACGCGCACCGGGCCGAAGTTGCCGGCCTGGATCACGTCGGCGCTGCGCGGACATACCGAGGCAATGGTTTCGATGGCGATGATGGCGTCCATCAGCGAGCCGCCCTGCCCGCCGTCTTCTTCCTTCATGGTGATGCCCATCAGGCCCTGTTCGGCCATCAGCTTGCCGACATCCCAGGGATGTTCTTCCTGGTGCGCGCGGGCGAGTGCGCCGTCGCGCAAATGGCGCTCGGCAAAACCGCGCACGGCGTCGCGGAACTGTTCCTGCTCGGGGGTAAAGTGGAAATCCATGATATGAAACTATGCGGTGGGAGGGCGCTTATTTTACCGCGTGGTGCACAGTGAGTCAGCACGCATGGCCCTATCCGCATGCTGGAGAACAGGCCCTAGGGCCGAATGCCAGCGGCCCGGACCACCTTGCCCCATTTCTCGACTTCCGACTTGAGAAACCTGCCGAATTCCTCGGGGGTGTCCGTCACCTGTTCCGCACCGGACCGCGCGAGCAGATCCTGTGCGCGTGGCGAGTTGAGGGCGACGTGTATGGCCTGGTTGATTTTGAGCACGATGTCGCGCGGCGTGTTTGCCGGTACGAGCATCGCATTCCAGCCGCCGGCTTCGTAGCCCGCGACACCGGCCTCGTCGATGGTCGGCACATCCGGCAGCGCCTTCGAGCGCTTCAGCGAACTGATGCCCAGTGCGCGCAATCTTCCGGACTGTACCGGCGGAACCGCCGCAGCAACGGGCGCGAAGGTCATGTGCACATGTCCGCCCATGGTATCTGCGACGGCCGGGGCCGCACCCTTGTAGGGAACATGGCCGATTTTTGCGCCGGACAGCATGTTGAACAGTACCAGCGCCAGGTGGTTCGAACTGCCGACACCGGCAGATGCCGAGTTCAGTGTTTTCGGATGCGTGCGGTCGAGCGCGATCAGCTCCTTGACCGATTTCGCCGGCAGCGAGGGATGCACCACCAGCACATTGGCCTGGTTGACGACGAGGCCCACCGGCGCGAGGTCGGTCAGCACGTTGTAGCTGAGCTTGGAATAGACCGCCGGACTGCTCGACAGCGCGGTGGTCCCGTAGAGCAGCGTATAACCGTCCGGTGTTGCGCGCACCACGGCTTCGGTGCCGATATTGCCGCTGGCGCCCGGCCGGTTCGAGATGAGTACGTTCTGCTTCCAGCTTGCGGTCATGTGCTCGGCAACCGCGCGGGCGATGAGATCCGCCGATCCACCGGCCGGGAACGGCACAATCATCGTTACCGGTTTTTCAGGGAAGTTTTGAGCAATGGCGATGCCTGCGGCGCAAAACATGAATGCAGATGCAGCAAGATTGCGATACCACATGTTCAATTCCTCCTCCGGAATTATGGTGTTGGCGTGCCACCTGTGCGACTGATTTTTGTTTTTCTTATTAAAGGTTATACATTCTGCACTGTCAAACGGGCGACCCTCAATACGGACTATTGATGAATATCGATCATGTGCGTTCCAGAATGTGCAGTCCACGTAAGCGGTCATAAAGATAAATGAGTCCGCGATCATCAACCGTCACGTCATTGCTCTGCACGCGATCCGATCCCTGCGGCACATCCGGCAGGTAATAGGCCACTTCTTTGGGTGCATGCGGCTTTGCGATATCCACCACGCGCAGGCCGTGGGCGAACCAGGCCACCGGAATTTCCGTGCCGGTGATTTTTTCGCAGGGCTGATGGCAGCCGGTGAAATTCGGTTGCGGCGAACCATCGAAACAGTCGAGCTGAAACGTTGAAAACGGCACCGGCTTGGTTTCGATGCTGATATCGACGATCCACATGAATGCCGGCGGCGACGGTTCGAGCTTCTGTGCATCCTCGTCGGCAACGATCATCACGGTGCGGCCTTCGAGTTTGAACGGCACCGGCAAAACAGTATGGGTCGGACTGGTGAACGGCGGGCTCCAGTCAGCGTGACAAATCATTTTTGGCTTGCTCATGTCGTCGATGTCGAGGATCACAAAGCCGCCGTGCCAGTAGCTGGTGTAAAGCCGGTTGCCGAAACGCAGGGGATGGTGGCAGCGGTGCGCGCTGCCTTTCCAGGTCGGTTCTTCGCCGCCGGCGGTCCACTGGCCGGGCATCCACCAGCGCCCGACTTCCTCGGGTTTCGCCGGATCCTTCAAATCGAGGATCATCACGATATTGCCGAGATAACCGTCGACCGTGGGCGAGATGTAAGCGTAACGACCATCGAAGTCGAAACGATGTACGCCGGCCATGCCGGTGCCGCCGGTTTCCCAGTTGGTGATGTGTTTGGGGCGCCCCGGGGTGGATACGTCATAGATCGCCAGCCCGCCCTTGAAACCATCGGGGGCCGCAGTCTCGTAAGTGGCATTGCCGCCTTTGAAGCCGTCGGGCGAGCGTGCGCCCTTGAACGGCATCACCTCACGATTGGTGATCATGATGTTGTTGGCGACGCGCACCTTGTGCGAGTGCGTGCCGACCGGCATCTGCAGTTCGGCGACGATCTTCGGATTTTTCGGGTCACTGACATCGACCATCGTCGTGCCGTGCGGGCTTTTGACATGCCCGAGATAGGCAATGTTGCGGTCGATGGTGACCTGACCGCCACCAACACAGTCGAGATAACCGACTTCGCGGATTCCTTTGGCTAGACTCATTTAGCTTGACTCATGCGCGGCTCAGGGAAACATGGCCCAGCCGACACGGCCGGTTTCGGCCTTGAAAAAATGACCATCGGTGCTGGTGACAAACAGTGTGGTCATGTCGGGCCCGCCGAATGAGCAGTTGGTCGGGCGATTGGCTGAAACCGGGTGCGTTTCCAGTACGCGGCCTGTCGGCGAAAACACGTAAATCATCGGCCCCGCGCCGGCGACCTCCCAGCCCGCCGTGGCGACGATGTTGCCGTCGATGTCCAGGCACATCCCGTCGATGCCGCGATGCACGCCGCGATGGTCCTCGCCCCAGGTGAACAACACCTTGTGCGGGCCGAGGCTGCCGTCTTCGTTGATCGGATAGGCACGCAGCTCGCGCGCGATGCCGCGGGTGAAGCTGCTTTCGGCGACATACAGCGTGCTCTGGTCCTGCGACACCAGGATGCCGTTGGGCTGCGTGGTATCGAAGGTGACGCGGGTCACCGTGTACGAACCGTCCTTCTGCGGATCCATGCGCAGCACGGAGCGGTTATCGAGTTCCTCGATTTCCGTGGCGTCGACGTTACCTTCGTTCCACGGATTGGTGAACCAGATACGTCCCTTGCGATCGATGGCGAGGTCGTTCGGCGTATTCAGCCGCTTGCCGTCGACCTTGTCGGCGACCACCACGTTTTTGCCGTCGGGATCGAAGCGCAGCATGCTGCGCCCGCCCTGGCAGCAACCGAACAGCCGGCCCAGCGTGTCAAAGGCGAGGCCGTTGACGCGGTTGAGCCCGGTGCGCCATGGTGAGATGGCATTCGTTTTCAGGTCGTAGCGGAAAATGGTGCTGGCGTGGATATGGGTGAAGTACAGGTACTCGCCGTCCCACGCCGGACCTTCAGTGATCGGAATACCTGCGGGTTTTTTCAGCAGTTCGAATTTCCACGTCATGGCCACTCCAGTTGGTGCGGGGGGTTGTGCTTCGACAGGCTCAGCACGAACGGATTAACGGAGAACCGTTCACCCTGAGCTTGTCGAAGGGCGAACGGGATGTCGCGATAAATCAGGCCTTGAGCAGCGCGCGCAGCTTGGTGATGTTGCCGACTTTTTCCAGGTTCCACACCGCATCGCAGAGCTTGCGCGCGCGGGATTTGCCGAGGATAGGCGCCATCAGGTGATAGCACTTCTCGTCGACCTGGGCGCGGGTCATCGGGTTCTGCGCCGTGCCCAGCACTGCCTTGACGTGCTTGCGCAGCATGCGGCCGTCTTTCAGTTTGAGTTCGAGGATGCCCTGGCGTGACGGCATCGCCGCGGTCAGCGCATCGTCACCGTACAGCGTGATGCGCTTGCGCAGGTCGAGCACCTTCTTGTCGGTCATGCGCTTCTCGTCGTGCGAGGACTTGAAGGTGACCATGCCGTCGATCAGCATCACCGCGCACATGTGCTGCATGCAGATGTCGGGCATGTTGCGGTTGTCGGTGGTGTTTGCCGCCTGATGTGCGACGCGGATCACCAGCTTGTCGACGTTGGACGCCTTGATGCCGTAGTCGCGGATCAGTTCCAGCAGGCCATCGAGCGGCGCCTGGATCGGCGAGCCGACCGACCAGCGCTTGATGTTGGTGTTCATGACCTCGTAGGTCTTGCCGAGATCCTTGATCAGGCGCTCGGGCTGCGGCTTTTTGCCGATGCGGCGGGTTTCGTCATAGGCGATATAGAAATTGCGCTCGCCGGAGAACACGTCTTCCACTGCGGTGAAGCCGCAGGACACCATCGACGCGGCCGCGGTGCCGTTGCGCGCCGGCATGCCGCCGAAGTCGAAGGCTTTTTCGATGTGCTCTTCATCACGCATCCAGCACGAAATGCCCGAGCACTGCTGCGCGGTGTACGACAAGGCATGGCGCATGCCGTTGTAGTCGAGGCCGGCGAGCAGTGAGGCGGCTGCGGCGGCGCCGAAGCTGGGGCCGAAGCTGTGCGTCGAGTGCCCGGCCTGGCGGAAATCATAGGGATGCAGCGACAGATTGAGGCGTGCGCAGAGGTCATAACCCAGCGCCACGGCGCGCAGCACCTGTGTGCCGTTCGACTTCTCGCGTTCGCCCATGGCCAGTGCTGCGGGAACAATCGCGCAACCCGGATGCGACAGCGAAGGCGCATGTGAATCATCGGTCTCGTCGGCATGCGCCAGCATGCCGTTGATGTGCGCGGCCTGCTCGGCATTGGTGACGATGTTCGAGCCGATGACGATGGCCTGCGGTTTGCCGCCCAGCGTTTTGGCATAGGCGATGGCTTTTTCGCCCGGCAGCAGGCGTGAGCCCGAAACCATCGCGGCGATGGTGTCGAGCAGGTGGTGCTTGGTTTTTTCCGCGACGGCTTTCGGCAGCGGTTTTTTTGCGGCGCCGGCCATATAGGTGGCCAGCGTTTTCATCAGCGGCGATACCGCCGTCTTGGAATTGGATTTGGATGATTTCGATTTTTTGCTGCTCATGGCATCAAGCCTCCGCCGTTGATATGGATGGATTGTCCGGTGATGTAACGCGCGTCCGGTCCGCACAACACGCGCACCATCGCGGCGATTTCTTCAGGGGCGCCGCGCCGGCCCGCGGGCGGCAGCGTGACGCGGTAGTCAGGGCGCGCCGGCGCGCCGGGCAGGCCGCGCACGGTTTCCACGGTGCCGGGTACCACGCAGTTCACGGTGATGTTGCTGGCGGCGAGGTCCAGTGCCACCGCCTTGGTCATTGCCGCGAGACCGCCTTTCGCAGCCACTACATGCGAGCGGTGGATGGCGCCCTTGTGGCCGGTGAGGCCGCCGATGTTGACCACGGCGCCGCCGCCGGCCTTGACCAGGTGCGGCAGCGCGGCCTGTGTCGTCAGGAACGCGCCATCAAGCACGATCGACGTCACGCGTTTCCATTCTTCAAAAGTGATTTTGTCGAACGGTGTCTCGGCGCGGATCGCTGCGTTGTTGACCACCATGTCGATGCGGCCGAACTGCTTGACGGTTTCGGCAACGAGTTGTGCAACCTGTTTCGGATCGGTGACGTCGGCAATGTACAGCGCGGCTTTGCCGCCGGCCTTTTTGATCATCGCCACGGTTTCTTCGCCGGCTTCGCGCGAAGTGTTGGCGTTGACCATCACGCTGGCGCCGCCTGCGGCCAGTGACAGTGAAATGCAACGGCCGATATTGCGCGCGCCGCCGGTGACCAGCGCGACCTTGCCGGCGAGTTCATCGCCGGGCCGCATGCCTGCTGCTATGCTCATTAAATTTCCTTTAAAAACAATCAGTTATTCGCCACGTGCGATTCGCGCACCAGCTTGCCCCATTTGGCGACCTGCGAATTCAGAAAGCTTGTGAATTCCTGCGGTGTGGTCCAGGTCAGTTCCGCACCTTGTGCCGCCGCACGATCTTTCATGTCGGCGAGCGATATCACCCGCTTCATCTCGCGCCCGAGGCGTTCGGTGACGGCGCCCGGTGTGCCGTGCGGCACCATCACGCCGTTCCAGGCGCTGACATCAAAACCGGGAAGTCCGGATTCGGCGACGGTCGGAATGTCGGGCAGCGCTGCCGAGCGTTTGGCTGAACCGACCGCGATGGCACGGGCCCGGCCGCCTTTGACAAAAGGCAGTGCCGCCGGCACCGAGGCGAAAGTGAACTGCGTTTCTCCGGCGACGATGGAGGTCAGTTGCCCGCCGGTGCCCTTGTACGGCACATGCACGATATCGATTTTGGCCATCGACTTCAGCAGTTCGCCTGAAAGATGCGCCGTGGCGCCTGTGGTCCCCGCGGCGTAATTGACCTTGCCCGGCCGCGCCTTGGCGTAGGCAATCAGCTCCTGCACACTTTTGATCGGCAGATTGTTGTTGACCAGCAGCACGCCGGGAAACAGCGCGAACAGGCTGACGCGTTCGAAACTCTTGACCGTGTCGTAGGGCAGTTTTTTGTGCAGGCTGGGCATCACCGAAAAACTGGTGTGCGTGTAGAGAACAGTGTGGCCGTCGGGCACCGACTGCGACACGATCTCCGCGGAAATGAGTCCGCCGCCGCCGGGCCGGTTGTCGATGACGACCTGCTGGCCGAGGCCTTCGCCCATGGCCTGCGCCAGCATCCGCGACATGATGTCGGTGGTGCCACCGGGGGCGGAGATGACCACCATGCGGATGGGTCGGTCAGGGTAGGCTGCTGCGGCTGGTAGCGCGACACTTGCGGTCAGTGCGCAGGCCAGAATGCGTGCGCAATGCAAAGGCTGGATCATCAGGTTTTTCTCCTCGGGTGGGCCGGCGCGGGTTGGGGCTGCTCCCCAAGGGGACTTCCTTCGGGGCGCGCTTGGCCAAAATGACAGACGCGGGACGACCGATTCTAGCAGTCCTTTTGTGCGCCCGTAGCTGCGTGTCCGTACTGTAAAATATGACTTTAAGGCGGGCCGTAAAACAAAGGGACAGATTGTGAAAAAACCGCTGATCGGCATTGTCATGGGCAGTCAAAGCGACTGGGACGTGATGCAACATGCCGTCAATATGCTGAAACAGTTCGGCGTGCCCTGCGAAGCCCGCGTGGTTTCCGCGCATCGCACACCCGATGCCCTGTACGCCTATGCCGAACAAGCCGCAGCGCGCGGCCTGCAATGCATCATCGCCGGCGCCGGCGGCTCGGCGCATCTGCCGGGCATGCTCGCCGCCAAGACCATCGTGCCGGTGCTCGGTGTGCCGGTGACCACGCGCAACCTGCAGGGCCTCGATTCACTGCTGTCCATCGTGCAAATGCCCAAGGGTGTGCCAGTGGGCACTTTCGCCATCGGTGAAGCGGGCGCGGCCAATGCCGGACTGTTTGCAGTGGCGATGCTGGCGCGCAGCGATGCGAAGCTCGCGAAAAAACTTGCCGCCTTCCGCAAGCAGCAGACCGCGAAGGTCCGCGCGATGAAGCTGCCCGTCAAAAAATGAATTCATTTGTTCGTCATTCCGGCCAAGCGCAGCGCGAGCCGGAATCCAGAGGTTCTGACGAGCGTTCACTGGATTCCGGCGTTCGCCGGAATGACGATGTGGTTCCTCAGCCGGTAAAGCAGAAATGATTTTTCCGGACGCCATGCTCGGCATGCTGGGCGGCGGCCAGTTGGGCCGCATGTTCACGCTGGCTGCGCACAGCATGGGTTACCGCGTCACCGTGCTCGATCCGGATCCGCTGAGCCCCGCCGGCGCCATCGCCGATGTGCACCTCAAAGCCGCCTACCAGGACCGCGAAGCGCTGCAGCAGCTCGCCGACACCTGCGCTGCTGTCACCACCGAATTTGAAAACGTACCCGCCGACAGCCTGCGCTGGCTGGCCAGCCATTGCGCTGTACGGCCTGGCGGTGATGCGGTAGCCATCGCGCAGGATCGCATCCGCGAAAAAGCCTTTGTGCGTTCCTGCGGCATTGAAGTCGCACCCTATGCCGTCATTGAGAACATCGCCGACATCGACGGCGCCGATGCCCGGCTGTTCCCCGGCATCCTGAAGCGTGCGCGTTTCGGTTACGACGGCAAGGGCCAGGCCCGCGTCGCCAATGCCGCCGAGGCGCGCAAGGCCTTCAAGGACATGGGCGCGGAATCCTGCGTGCTCGAACAACGCATTGCACTGAAATGCGAAATCTCCGCCGTGGTTGCGCGCGGCGCGGATGGTGCGGGGCGCGGATTTCCGGTCGCCGAGAACCGCCACCGCAACGGCATCCTCGATGTCAGCATCGTGCCGGCGCGCGTACCGCCCGAACAAGCACAAAATGCAATGGACTGGGCGCTGACCATTGCCGAAAAACTCGATTATTGCGGCGTACTCGCGGTGGAGTTTTTTATCGCTGAATCCGGCGAGCTGCTGGTCAATGAAATGGCGCCGCGTCCGCACAACAGCGGCCATTACACGCTGGATGCCTGTGCCACCTCGCAGTTCGAGCAGCAGGTTCGTACATTGTGTGGCCTTACGCTGGGTGATACGCGCCTGCTGGCGCCTGTGGTGATGGTGAATCTGCTGGGCGAAGCTTGGCAGCATGGCCAGCCGCAGTGGGAACGCGTGTTCAATGTGCCGGAAGCCAAGCTGCATCTCTACGGCAAACACGAAGCCCGCGATGGCCGCAAGATGGGTCATTACACGATGCTCGGCGCGACCGCCGATGCGGCCTTGCAAAAAGCATTGATTGTCAGAAGCGCGTTGTACCCTGAATGGAAAGATTAAGGCTTGCAAGAGGATGACGCCTTGCAGCCCCTCACCCCGACCCTCTCCCCGCAAGCGGGGCGAGGGAGATTTTCTTGATGCGCGTAGTGGAAACTAAAACGACGATGAGTGACACCCCGCTGTACCAATCCGATCTGAAAAGCCTGCCCTTCCTGCATCGCGGCAAGGTGCGTGACCTGTATGCCGTCGGCGACGACAAGCTGCTGGTGGTGCAGAGCGATCGCTTGTCCGCATTCGACGTGATCCTCGACGATCCGATTCCCGGCAAAGGCCGCGTGCTGACGGAAGTGTCGTACTTCTGGTTCGATAAATTGAAACACATCGTCCCCAACCACCTGACCGGCATTGACCCCGCCACCGTGGTGGCGCCGGAAGAACGCGCGCAGATTGCAGGCCGCGCGATGGTGGTGCACAAATACCAGCCGCTGATGGTCGAAGCCGTCGTGCGCGGTTACATCATCGGCTCGGGCTGGAGCGATTATCAGAAGACGGGCGCCATCTGCGGCATCCAACTGCCCGCCGGACTGAAGCAGGCGGAAAAACTCGCCGAACCGATTTTTACGCCGGCCTCCAAAGCCCCCGCCGGGCACCACGATGAAAACATCACTTACGAGGATGTGGTGGCCACCATCGGCGCCGCGAACACCGCGAAGGTCAAAGAGATTTCGATCAGGCTCTACAAGGAAGCCGCGGCCTTTGCCGCAACACGCGGCATCATCATCGCCGACACCAAATTCGAATTCGGCACCGATGCTGCCGGCAACATCGTGCTGATCGACGAAGCACTGACCCCCGATTCCTCGCGCTTCTGGCCCGCCGCCGAATACCGCACCGGCATCAGCCCGCCGAGCTTTGACAAACAATTCGTCCGCGACTGGCTGGAAACCCAGCCCTGGGGCAAAAAGGCCCCGGCACCGCGGCTGCCCGCCGATGTGCTGACAAAAACTTCCGCGAAGTACCGCGAAGCGCAGCGCATGCTGACTGGAACCTGAGATGAAAAACGACGCCGGCAAACTGTTCAACGAAGCGGACACCAAACCGTCCGCTGACGGCGTGACCACCGGCATCCTGCCGGATCGCGACATCGCCAGGCTGATCGACGGCGGGCGCATCAGTGCCGAAGGTGGCGTCGATCAATCGCAGATCCAGCCGGCAAGCCTCGACCTGCGCTTGGGTAGCACGGCTTGGCGTGTGCGCGCGAGTTTCCTGCCGGGCAAATCCTCCACCGTGCAGGCGAAGATCGACCGCCTGCAGATGCACAGGATTGATCTCAGCAAACCGGCGGTGCTGGAAAAAGGCTGCGTCTACATCGCCGAACTGATGGAAGAACTGAAGCTGCCCGCCGACATCGCCGGTTACGCCAATCCGAAAAGCTCCACCGGGCGGCTGGATATTTTCACGCGGCTGATCACCGACTGTGGCGCCGAGTTCGAAGGTGTGGCGGCCGGTTACAAGGGCAAGCTCTACGTCGAAATCATGCCGCACACCTTCAGCGTGCTGGCGCAGCAGGGCACGCGGCTGAACCAGATCCGTTTTGTCCGCGGCAATCCGCCGCCCTCCGACGCCAAACTCACCGAACTCGATCAGACATTGAAGCTGGTTTATTCCGACAGCGACGGCCCGTTGCCGGCGATCATCAAAAACGGTTTGTGGATTTCGGTGGACCTCGAAGGCGACGCCAGCAACGGCATCATCGGTTACCGTGCCAAACACCACGCGCCGTTAATCGACCTGTCGAAGCTCAATCATTACGATCCGCTGGATTTCTGGGAGCCGATCGCACGCAACGCTGAACGCAGCCTGGTGCTGAGCCCTGACGATTTTTATATTCTGGTTTCGCGTGAACGCGTGCGCATCCCCAACAGCCACGCTGCGTCGATGGTGCCCTATGACCCATCGGTCGGCGAATTCCGTATCCACTACGCCGGCTTTTTCGATCCCGGCTTCGGTTACGGCGCCAACAACCTCAAGGGTGCACGCGCCGTACTCGAAGTGCGCTCCCACGACGTGCCCTTCATGATCGAACACGGCCAGGACGTCGGCCGCCTGATCTACGAACGCCTGCTCGGCGAACCGGAAAAAATCTACGGCGTGAACATCGGCTCGAACTACCAGTCGCAGGGATTGAAGCTGAGCAAGCAGTTCAAGCCATTGGCGATGCCTGTCTGAATTACCGTATCAGACGAATAAAAATAGTCCGTCACCCCGGCGAAAGCCGGGGTCCAGGAATTTAGGTTAACTACACTGGATTCCGGCTTTCGCCGGAATGACGGGTACTTTCCCAGAGCGATATCCATAAGTATTTGTTTTTATTGATATATTTATCAGTATGCGCCACACTGCCGACATGACCCACACCGTCTCCAAATCCGACATCACCCACGCAGTAGCCCAACTCAAGGCCGGCGAACTCGTCGCATTCCCCACCGAGACGGTCTACGGCCTCGGCGCCGATGCCTCGAACGCCGATGCCGTGCGCAAAATCTACGCCGCCAAAGGCCGGCCTTCGAACCATCCGCTGATCGTGCATGTCGCCGACGCGGCACAACTCGCCAACTGGGCACGCGACATTCCGCCCTTCGCACACACACTGGCAAAAAAATTCTGGCCCGGACCGCTGACGCTGGTGCTGAAGCGCAACCCGCGCGTGCCCGATGAAGTCACCGGCGGCCAGGACACCGTCGCGATCCGCGTGCCTTCGCATCCGGTGGCGCAGGCACTGCTGCGGGAATTCGGCGGCGGTGTGGCCGCGCCCTCGGCGAATCGTTTTGGCCGTGTATCGGCAACCACGGCGGCGCATGTGCGCGAGGAATTCGGCGACAGTGTCGCCTGCGTGCTCGACGGCGGCGCAGCCGATGTCGGCATCGAATCCACCATCGTCGATTGTTCACGCGCAACACCGACACTGCTGCGCCCGGGCTGGATCACACCACAAGAACTCGAAGCCGCACTTGGCGCGCCGCTGGCCGCGCCTGACGCCGACGCACCGCGTGTATCCGGCACACTCGAAAAACATTATTCGCCGCAGACCCCGGTACTACTGATGGAAGGCGACCTGATCGTCGAACTCGCGCACAGCATGGCGCGCCAGGGCAAACGCGTCGCGGTGCTGGCACGCACCGCGCTGCGGCCGCTGATCGACGGCATGGTGTGGTTGGCTGCGCCGGCGGATGCGGCGGGTTATGCGCATGACCTGTATGCCAATCTGCGCGAACTGGATCAGGCGGGTTGTGATGCGATTCTGGTGGAGCAGCCGCCGGAGAAGGCGGAGTGGTTTGCGATTCGGGATCGTTTGAATCGGGCGACTGCAGGGTCCGGTGAGACCTGAGTGATTGTGTGCCTTAAGGGAAGTTAAAAAAACACGAAAATCAGCAATTAACAAAACTATAAAGTTAAAAAAAGACGGTTTTAAAAAGAATAGTAAAGGGGGCGAAATGTTAGTTACAGAAAATCAACTTGACGAATGGGTGCGCGGACACGCGAGAGATGCTCAAGGAGTGATCGTCGAGCTTGTTTGGCGCCTTGTGGCTGCGTCGTCTCCAAGACCTAAGGATCGTCGATTTCCTCTAGAGGACAGCATTGGTCAGCATGGACCAGATGGAATATTAGATGTGGATTTTCCATTTGATCCATTTGTGCCCGAAGGGCGCTCGTTCTGGGAAATTGGAACGGGGCTAAATGCCGGAGATAAAGCGACTTCAGATTACAACGGATTGGTTTCTGGTGTTCCCGAAAACGAACGAAAAGCGGCTACATTCATTTTTATTACCCCACTTTCAGCGCGGAGAGATTGGGAGCACACGTGGAAAGAAGATTCCCAGGGGAAATGGCTCGCTGATCGTCGTTCTCGCAGCGATTGGAAAGATGTCAGAGTCATAGATGGAACGAAGCTAATCGACTGGGTGCATGAATTTCCACCGGTTGAGCTTTGGCTCGCTCAAAAACTGACAGGAATGCCTACAGACCAAGTTGAGACATTAGAGCAATGTTGGAACTTGGTTCGTAGCATCGGCGAGCCACCACCATTGACCCCTAAAGTTTTCTTGGCTAATCGCGAAGAGGCTCACGAGAAAATTAAGGAAGTCTTCTCTGGGAGTACGGTGCATCTAAAGCTAGAAACACATTTTCCTGACCAAGTTGTTGATTTTGTGTGCGCATGTGTGGCTAATTTAAGTGATGAAGATCGCATTGATGTCGCGGGACGCTGCGTTGTTATTTCTGGCCCCGAGGCATGGAACGCAATGGCCGGACAAAAAGAGAAGCTGATTTTAGTTGCCGGCTCGACACTCGATCTTACAGGTGGCGCGGGGACAAAATTGATTCAAAAAGCTCGGCGAGCCGGGCATGCGGTTATTTTCGGAGGGGCGGCTGTAGGAATTCCAGATCCTGCAAGTGTGCCGCTTCGTATTCCTCGATCGCATCAACTGAAAGAGGCGCTGGAGCACGCCGGGTACAGCGAAGAGCGAGCGCGCACTTTAGCCCAGAAGAGTGGAGGGAATTTAGGTTCACTGTTGAAATGCCTTCAAAATATTTCAACGATCCCTGAGTGGGCAGAGAGTAGTGTTGCCTCGGAGTTGGTAGTGGCCGCAATTTTAGGATCATGGAATGAAAATTCGGAAGCCGATCGCTTAATTGTGGAGCGCTTATCGGGAAACTCATACGGGGAGTGGATCGGTAAGATGCGTGAGGTTTCGCTTCGACCGGGCACTCCCCTCATTCAACGAGATGGAAATTGGAAATTCGTTACGAGATACGAGGGATGGTATGTTCTCGGCCCACAAATTTTTAATGAGCAAATCGAAAAGTTGCGAGACGCCGCGGTCTCGGTGTTGACGGAAAATGATCCTCAATTCGAACTTCCTACTAATGAGCGATATGCGGCAAGTATTCATGGAAAAGTTCTTAGTCATTCAGAGCGAATTCGGGATGGTCTAGCTGAATCCTTGGCGCTGCTTGGAAGCCATTCAAAAGCATTGACTTCATGCCAATTCGGTAAAGCCGAGATATCGGCCGCACTTGCTGTACGAGCAATATTGAAAGACGCCGATTGGCAGCGTTGGGCCAGTCTGAATGGCTTGTTGTCATTGCTTGCGGAGGCTGCACCAAGTGAATTCCTTGACGCCGTTGAAGGCGCGCTCAATAAAGAGCCATGCCCATTTGATTCAGTATTTAAACAGGAGAGTGATGGAATAACTGGTGGCACATATATAAGTGGGTTGCTTTGGGCCTTAGAAACCCTCGCATGGGATGCTACCCACCTAAACCGTGTTGTGATTTGTTTAGGAGAGCTTTCAAATCGCGATCCTGGTGGGCGTTGGTCAAATCGGCCATCAAATTCTTTAACCACAATTCTTTTGCCATGGCTTCCGCAAACGTGCGCGCCCATTTCAAAGCGCGTTGGAGCAGTAGCGGCATTGCAGTCGGAGTTACCAGAGATTGGTTGGAAATTATTGCTAAGTCTACTTCCTCAAGCACACTCCACTTCATCAGGTACGCGTAGACCAGCTTGGCGCGAGACCATACCGGATGATTGGTCTAGAGGGGTAACAAATAATGAATACTGGGATCAAACTCGACTTTACGCTGATATGGCAATTGTAGCGGCACAAAATAATAGAGAAAAGCTTGCTGAATTAATTGATTGTTTAGAAAACCTGCCGCCAGAGGCGAAGGACAAATTGATTGCCCATTTGTCATCTGAAAGTGTAATGGCAATGTCGGATTCGGATCGGGTAAAACTTTGGACTGAACTTGTGGACTTAGTTACAAAACATAAAAGACATGCAGATGCTGATTGGGCGATGGGATCTAAGGAAGTTGATAAGCTGGAAGCGCTGGCCGAAAAAATAAAACCAATTGCTCCAATTTTTCGACATCAGAGATTATTTAGTGAACGAGATTTTGATTTATTCGAAGATATTGGGAACTATGATGAGCAGTCCAATGCTCTTGAAAAATTACGACAAGAGGCCATAACTGAGATCGCAGCGAATGGCGGGACCCAGGCAATTATTTCTTTTGCTTGCCTTGTTCAGTCTCCATGGCGAGTGGGCATTTCATTTGGAGTGGTTGCTGAGCCAGACGTTGACGAAGAAATTCTCCCCGGGTTGCTCGAGTCTAGTTCCCAACCACTTTCTCAGTTTTCGGGTGCATTTGTTGGAGGGAGGTTTCATTCTCAAGGATGGGAATGGGTAGACAATGTAAATAAAAAAAATTGGACTGAGTCACAGCTAGGAGATTTTTTTACTTTTTTACCGTTCATTCCCAGTAATTGGGAACGAGCAGAAAGTCTCCTTGGTTCTGACAAGGGAATTTACTGGCGTAAAGTCCAAGTTAATCCATATGCGACAGACATAGATGTCGATTTCGCAGTTGATCGTTTGATTCAATTCGAAAGGCCGTATGCCGCATTGCGGTGTTTTACCAAAAGGCTATACGAGAAAAAGCCGCTTGGATCAGAGAGGGCGATAAGTGCTTTGCTAGCTACTCTGAAATCATCTGAAGATCCAGCGTCAATGGACCGTCACACGATAGTTGAGATAATCAAGGCGCTACAGAACGATTCAACAGTAAATTCAGAAGATCTCTTTCGAGTCGAGTGGGCATATTTAAGGCTTTTAAATCATCACAGTCGAGTGTCTCCGCTACAGCTTTGGCGAAAACTGGCAACAGATCCAAAATTCTTCTGTGAAGCAATTAGGCTCGTTTTTCGTTCAAAAAAAGAAGAGTCTCCAAAGGAAATTATTCCTGAGGAAAGAAAAAGTGTGGCGGCCAATGCTTATACGCTTCTAAGTCAGTGGCGTTATCCCCCTGGTACCCTACAAGATGGGTCATATGACGGATTAGCTTTTGATTCTTGGCTTGATGCGGTTAAAAACGAATGTAAAGAGTCTGGCCATTTAGAGATTGCAATGTCTATGCTGGGGCACGTATTAATTTATTCTCCCCCTGATAAAGATGGATTGTGGATTCATCGGAGTGTCGCTGCTGCACTGAACGCTAAAGACTCTAGCGATATGCGTAATGGTTTCCGAACAGAGTTGTTTAATTCAAGGGGAGTTCATTGGGTGGATCCATCTGGTAAGCCAGAGCGAGAACTTGCAAGTAAATATCGCGCGCGCGCTGAAACTATTGAAGCTGTTGGATACCATCGTTTAGCAACAACTTTACGGGATTTGGCGGATTCTTATGATCGTGATGCTGAGAGAGTATTATCGAGGGAGCACTTTGATGGGTGATTTGTTTTTGTTACGTGCAGTTACTGTTTGTGCATTCCTAGTCGCACCGCTTACTCAAGCGCAAACATATCCCACCAAACCCATCCGCATCATCTCCCCCTACACCGCCGGCGGCCTCGGCGACCTGGTGCCGCGTGCCATAGGAGCAGGGCTGACCGAAGCCCTGGGCCAGCAGATCCTCGTTGAAAACCGCCCCGGCGCATCGCAGGCCATCGGCATGCAGCTCGTTGCCAAATCGCCCGCCGATGGTTACACGCTGGTCTACGGCAGCGTGACCAGCCTGACGATCAATCCGGCGGTGAACAAGAATCTGCCCTACGACCCGGTCAAGGATTTCGCGCCGCTGTCCTTGTGTGTGACCACGCCCTTGTTTCTGGTGGTGCATCCCTCGGTGCCGGCGAAGAATGTGAAGGAACTGATCGCGCTGGCGAAACGTCAGCCCGGCAAACTCACCTTTGCATCGGGTGGCAACGGCTCATCGAATCATCTGGCCGGCGAATTGCTCAAACTGCTGGCGGGTATCGACCTGCTGCATGTGCCGTACAAGGGCGCGGGTCCGGCGATGATTGATGTGATGGCGGGGCACGTGGACATGATGCTCGGTGCGGCGGGTCTCGCCGAAGCACACGCGGGTCGGGTGAAGGTGCTGGGCGTGACCAGTCCCAAACGTGCGGCTGCTGCGCCGGATCTGCCGACGCTCGCTGAAGCGGGTGTGAAGGGTTATGAATCGACGATCTGGTTTGGCCTGCTGGCGCCGGCTGGTACGCCGCAACCGATTGTGAACCGACTGTCGCAGGAGATCGGCAAGGTGCTGCAGCAAAAAACCATGCGTGAGCGTTTTAATACCGTGGAGCTGACGCCGACTACGCCGGAGGGATTTGCTGCGCATATCCAGCGCGAGATTCCGAAGTGGCGGAAGGTGGTTACTGAAGCGAAGATTTCGGCGCTTTGATTTTTGATGTGGCCCTTGCTTCGCACCAAGTGTTTCCTTGTTCGCAGCCCCTCACCCTAGCCCTCTCCCCACAAAAGTGTGGGGAGAGGGGATGGATCTTTGTAAGTATTTGATTTTATTTATTATTTTATGAAACCCCTCTCTATCGCCATTATCGGCGCCGGCATTGGTGGCCTCGCTGCTGCTGCGCTGTTGCGCCGTGCCGGGCATAGCGTGAATGTGTTTGAACAGGCGACGCAGTTTGCCCGCGTCGGTGCCGGCATCCAGATGGCGCCCAATGCGATGAAGGTGTTGCGCCTGCTCGGAGTTGAAGAGCGGCTGGTGGCCGGCGCGTTCCAGGCGGATGTTGCCTTGAGCCGCGAATGGGATAGCGGCAAGCCCAGCAGTGAATTGCCGCTGGGCGCGGAGGTGATGCAGAAATTCGGCGCGCCCTATCTGTTCCTGCATCGCGGTGATCTGCATGCGGCGATTGCCGATGTGGTGCCCAAAGACATTTTGCATCTCGGCATGAAGCTGAAATTTTTTGAGCAGAAACCCGGTGGCGTGGATCTGCATTTCAGCAACGGCGTGATGATCAAGGCCGACGCGGTGATCGGCGCCGATGGTGTGCATTCGCTGATTCGCGAGCAGATGCTCGGGCCGGAGAAACCGCATTTCACCGGCAGAGTCGCTTATCGCACGACCTTCCCGACATCACGCTTGCAAGGCGTGACGCTGGCGCCAGTGCGCACCAAGTGGTGGGGGCCGGACCGGCACATGGTGGTGTACTTCGTCACGCGCAACCGTGATGAGTTGTATTTTGTGACCTCGGTCCCGGAGAAGGCGGACTGGATCACGCCGGAGTCGTGGTCGGCGAAAGGGGATCTGGAGGAACTGCGCGCACTGTATGCCGGCTTTCATCCGGAAGTGCAGGCGATCCTGCAGGCCTGTCCCGAAGTCTACAAGTGGGGTTTGTTCGAGCGCGATCCCTTGTCGCGCTGGTCGGAAGGGCGCGTCGCGCTGCTCGGCGATGCCTGTCATCCGATGACACCGTACATGGCGCAGGGCGCGGCCTCGGCGCTGGAAGATGCCGCAATTTTGTCGCGGGTGCTGACGGGTGTAGAAGTCGATGGCTTGTCCGCAGCGTTCAAACTCTACGAAGCCATCCGCAAGCCGCGCGCATCCGCGATCCAGGCCGGCTCCAGCGCCAACACCTGGCTGAAGGACAAGACCGATCCGTCGTGGGTGTACGGCTACGATTCGACAACGGTGCCGCTGCAGGAGCCGGCCGCGGCGTAATCCGGCTGATCAAAAACAAAAAAAGCCGCGGCATGTGCCGCGGCTTTTTTGCCGATGCAGCGGATCAGCGTTCGAACGTCAGGTTCGCCGCTTTCACCACCTTGCGCCATTTCTCGATGTCCTGGCGAATGTAATCGGTGAATTCCTCGATCGACATCGTCAGCGGATCGGCGCCGACGGACAACAGGCGATCGCGCACCGCCGGGGTGTTCACGGTCTTGATGATCGCGTCGTGCAGCTTGAGCGCAATGTCGCGCGGCGTTTTCGCCGGTGCGAGCAGGCCGTAGTAGTTGAGCATGTCGACATTGTCGAAACCCTGTTCCTTGGTCGACGGGATGTCGGGGAAGTGCGGCGAGCGCTTGCTGGCGGCTACCGCGATGGCGCGCACACGGCCGGATTTTACGTACGGCGAAATCACCGGCAGGTCGACAAACATGCCCTGGATCTGGCCGGCGATCAGGTCACTGACGGCAGGCCCCGCACCCTTGTAAGCGACATGGGTGATCTTGATCCTGGCCTCGGCCATCAGCATTTCCAGCCCGAGGTGCAGCGTGCCGCCGGTGCCCGCCGAGCCGAAGGCAATCTGGTCCGGCCGTGATTTGGCGAGGGCGACAAATTCCTTCAGAGTTTTCGCCGGCATCGACGGATGGATTACGATCAGGCTGCCGGTGGTCATCACCGGGGACAGCGGCAGCATGTCGCGCAGCGTGTCGTACGGCGGCTTGGTGTAGGTCACCATGTTGATTGAGGTGACGCTGGCGGTGGTCATCAGCAGCGTGTGGCCGTCGGGGGCGGAGCGGATCATCGCTTCAGCGCCGATGGTGCCGTTGGCGCCACCGCGGTTGTCGACGATGATCGCCTGGCCGAGCAGTTCGGTCAGCCGCGGTCCGATGTTGCGCGCGGTGATGTCGGCGGGGCCGCCGGCGGCGAAGGGCACGATGATGCGGATCGGCCGACTGGGAAAGTTCTGGGCCTGCGCGCCAGTGATGGTCAGCAGCATGGCTGCGAGTATCAGTATGGATTTCATCAAACCTCCCTTGGCTGCTTCGATTTTTTTGATTTGTTTTCGGTGATTATAGCCACGCGGGGTTTGCTTATGGCCCGATGCTGAATCGCTGCAGCACATCGGCATCCGGTTCGTAACCCAGTCCCGGTCGGTCGCTGAGCTGTACGCGGCCGTCGCTCACCTTGAAATCCTGCGGCAGCAGCAATTCACGCAGCGGGTTCGGATTGGCGTCCACTTCGCCCCAGCCGCTGGCATCGGCCGCAGACAGCAGGTTCAGCGCAGCGAGCAGGCCGATGCCGCCGCCCAGCCAGTGCGGGCAAAAGCGCACACCGGCGTCGGCTGCGACGCGCGCCACTTTCAGGCAACCGGAAAATCCGCCCCATTTGCCGGGATCGGGCTGGATCACGGCCAGCGCACCGGACTGGATGGCGGCGCTGAACGATTCGAGTCCGCGCAGGTTCTCGCCGGCGGCGAGCGGTGAGCCGAGTGTGCGCGCCAGCGTTTGCCAGTGCGCAATCGGTTCATCTGCGGCGATCGGTTCTTCCAGCCATGCCATGGCGTATCGGTCGAAGGCCTTGCCCGCGACTGCGGCCTGCGCGGGCGTCCAGCGCTGGTTGGCGTCCGCCATCAGCGCGTTGTCTTTGCCCAGCACTTCACGCAAGGCTTGCAGGTTGCGGTCGTCGATCGCGGCATCGAATCCGACTTTGACCTTGACCGCGCGATAGCCCTCATCCAGTTTCTGCGCCGCGAGTTTTTCTGGTTGTTCGGGCCCGAGCCCGCTGGCATAGACGCGCACCGAGCCCGTGCCGCCGAGCTGGCGCCACAGTGCAACCCCGGCGCGCCGCGCAGCAAGATCCCACAGCGCAATGTCGATGCCGGCGACGACTTGCGCGAACGGTCCGGGCTCGCCGCACTGGATCGCGGGTACGCGAGTGGCCTGGTCGAGGTATTCAAAAGCCTGCGCAGGATCCGCGAAACGGCGCCCGATGAGCAGCGGCGCGATGACTTTTTCCAGCAGGCGCGCGCGATGCGCAGCGCCCCCCGGCGGATAGTTGCACCAGACTTCGCCCCAGCCGGTGGCACCATCTTCGTCGGTGATGCGCAGCAACAGCGCGGGACGCGCGGTCAGCGTGCGGAAGGAATTGCGTACCGGGTTGGCGACCGGCGCTTCAAGCAGGAAAGTTTCAATGCGCGCGGCTTGCAGTGCCATGGCGGATTTCTTTAACCCAGCAACACATCCAGTCCGATGCGGGCCAGCGCTTCATCGAGATGTCCGCCGTCATAACCGCCGACGCCGATGCCGCCGAGCAGCACGCCGTCGCGCTTGACCACGAGTCCGCCCTGCATGCCGGTCAATTGCAGGTCGCCCATTTCGCTGATGCTGCGGCCCTGTTCCTTCAGCTTCTTGCCGTTCGCCCCCGTATCCGTGGCCATGATCGCCGCGGTGTAGGCCTTGCGGATGGCATGGCGACGGCTGAACAGGCGCAGTGCACCGGTCTGGGCATAGGCGAGCAGGTTGCCGCTGCTGTCGACGATGGCAATGGCGACCACATCGTCCGGGGTTTGCATGGCCTTGTCGGTCATGGCGTTCATGGCTGCCTGTACCTTGGCGAAGGGCAGGGGTGATTTGTCGGGCATCAGGGTTTCTCCTCAGGGCTTATCAAAATCGGTGATGCGTTTATACCATCAGGCAAGCATTCGGTGATGCCGTCGCAGTGCCGCGCTGGAAACCGGCGCCATATCAACTTATATTCGGGCTTGATCCTTGACGGCTGATCGGACATGAAATCAACGTTGCGCGAATGGCGCAGGAAACTGGCCACTGCGCTGGAGGGTCAGCTGCTGCGCGTGTCGCAGGCGGAGGCACTGCCGCAGTTTGCCGTGCTCGGCATCCTCTGCGGGCTGCTCGCCGCAGTGGTGATGATTGCATTCCGCGTGGTGATTGAGCTGGCGCAGGGTGTGCTGTTACCGCCGGGTGGCCCGGAAAATTATGAAGATCTGGGTATGGCCGCGCGTTTCATTTTCCCGATGGTCGGCGCGCTGCTCATTGCCGCGCTGTTCCATCGCCTCTCGGATGCAACCCGCAACGTCGGACCGGTGCATGTGCTGGAGCGGCTGGCCTATTATCAGGGCCGACTGCCGCTGAAAAGCGCCATCGTGCAGTTTGTCAGTGCCGCTGTGGCCATCGTTGCCGGGCTGTCGGTGGGCCGCGAGGGTCCGGCCATCCATCTCGGCGCGGCGAGCGCCAGCCTTGCCGGGCAGCATTTGCGTTTGCCCAATAACAGTTTGCGCATCCTCGTCGGTTGCGGCGTGGCGGCGGCGATCGCGGCTTCATTCAATACGCCGCTCGCCGGCGTGGCGTTTGCGATGGAAGTGGTGCTGATGGAATACACGGTGGTCGGTTTTGCGCCGGTGATCCTCGCCGCAGTCAGCGCCACCGCGGTGACGCATATTGCCTATGGCGGCGCGCCGGCATTCAGCGTGCCGACAGTTGTCCTCAAATCGGTGTGGGAGCTGCCTTATGTGCTGGCCATGGGGCTGCTGATCGGCATACTCGCGGCGACTTTTACAGTGCTGGTCAACCGTACGGCGCGTTATACGAAAGCCTGGTCGTTCTGGACCCGCGCCTTGCTGGTGGGTTTGCTGACCGGGCTGTGTGCGCTGCCTGCGCCGCAGATCATGGGCGTCGGTTACGACACCGTGGGCAGCACGCTGCTCGGCAATGTTGCGCTGACCATGCTGATCACGATCATTGTATTCAAGCTGCTGGTGACCGGACTTACGATCGGCATGGGCATGCCCGGCGGCTTGATCGGTCCGCTGGTGGTGATTGGCGCAGCGGCAGGCAGTGCACTCGGCATTTTCGGGCAATGGGCGGCGCCGGACAGCGTGTCTTCACCGGCGCTTTATGCGCTGATCGGACTGGGTGCGATGATGGCCGGGACCCTGCACGCGCCACTGGCGGCATTGACGGCGATGCTCGAACTCACAGGCAATCCGAATATCATCTGGCCCGGCATGCTGGCGGTGATTGCCGCCTATGGCGTGTCGCGCGTGGTTTTCGGCCAGCAGCCGATTTTCATCACGCTGATGCGCGCGCGCGGATTGGATTATCGCCATGATCCCATTGTGCAGTCGCTGCGCCGTGTCGGTGTCGGTGCGGTAATGGATACGAATGTGGTTGCGCTGGAGCGGAAATCAGGCCGCGAGGCCATTGATACCGCGCTTGCACGCAGTCCGGGCTGGATACTGGTGCTTGCGCAAGGAAACCCCCTGGTGATTCTGCCCGCAATGGATCTGGCACGGCAGCGGAAGGAATCACCCGATGTCGTTGAGCTGGATTTGCTGGAGCTGCCGGCGGAACGGCTGCAGGTCGCGCCGATTACCCTGCAGGCAACCTTGCGGGAGGCGCTTGATGTGATGGACACAACCGGTGCCGAAGCCTTGTATGTCGAACGTCCGGCGTACGCGGCGGCGGTGACTTACGGGGTCATCACGCGACCGGACATCGACAAAAGCTACCGTTACGGTGCGTGATGCAATGCTGCATCGGGCGCGGGCAAGGGCATATGATTGCTCCTGATGCGGGCGGCAGGCTCGAATTCCGGAGAAGCTTTTCATGAACAATGCATCGTTGTATTCCCGCTTTGCCAAAGGTGCGGCGCACTTCTGCGGCCGGCCGCGGGTGTTTGTACTGGCGGTTGTGGTCATTCTGGTCTGGATTGTGACCGGTCCGCTGTTCGGCTTCAGCGATACCTGGCAGCTGGTGATCAATACCGGAACGACGATCATCACCTTCCTGATGGTGTTCCTGATCCAGAATACGCAGAACCGCGATACGGAGGCGATCCAGGTCAAGCTCGACGAGCTCATCCGCGCCACCAAGGGCGCGCATAACGCGCTGCTCGACCTGGAGGAACTGGAAGAAGAAACACTCGACGCTTTCCGCACCAAGTATCAGGCACTGGCCAGTGCCGCCAGAAAAGAGCTGGGTGAGGGCGTGGAAGACACCGGAACGCCGGAGGCGTGATAAGTAAGCGTGCTGGCCACTGCACAATGACCGTTCAATGACCAAACTTCGATTGTCCCTGTGGATCCTGATCGCCTGGCCGCTGCCGGCGCTGATCGCCGGTGTGCTCGGCTGGAAAGGCATCTGGGGCAGCGGCAGTGCATTGCTGGATTACCTGATTCCGATGCCGGTGGCGGGTGGCGCGTTTCACGTGCCGTCGTTTGTGGTGGCCGGGGTCATCGTGTTGGTGATGCCGGGTTTGAGCGCCGTTGGCGCTGCGCGGCTGCGGGCATTGCTGATCGGTATGGCCCTGGCCGGTGTGTTGTGGCTGTTGAACCTGCATGACCTGTGGCTGGCGCAACAGACCGGGGAGAAATTCTCCGGCAGCCTGTGGCAGGATAATCCTCTGGGCCTGTTTCTGCTGAGTGATGCTGTGCTGGCGCTGCTCTTTACGGCCGGCACCGAACAACGGCCATGGTTGCGCCTGAATGTCATGACGCTGATCCTGCTGGTGTTGCCCTCTGCGCTGCCCTTGAGCATGGCCAAGCCCCGCGCTTCGGCCGATCCACCGTTCAGGGCCGGCATGAGCCAGCGCGGTGAAACGCGCGGCGATGAATGGTTGATGGTGTATACAAAACTGGACACCAATACGGCGGATTTTCGCAAACAGGCCGAAGCCTGGACGGAAGAGCCTGTATCCATGGCGCATCCGCGATTCCATATCGACGCGGAGGACATGGCCGTGATGTTTACGCGCAGCCGGGAGGCGGCGCAGCGCCTGGACCGCGCACAGGTGGAATTTACGCTGTGCCTTTATGAAGACGGCGCAGCATCGCACTGGCTGCAGGGGGCGGCCGACTGCTTCAGTGATCATGCGGGATTCAGCGAGCGGCTGGCCCGCGCTGCCAGTGTGCGTCCGCAGGATGAACCTGCGGAACTGCGGCGTTACCTGGCGGCGCGCGAGTTGTGCGCGACGGAGAAATCCGCGGTGGTCGAATCCGGGCGCGGCCTGCAGGTGACCAGCGCGTTTATCTGTGACGGAATGCGGCGTTGGCGCGAGGAACTGCTGCGGAAATTCCCGCAGGAACCCCGCTTGCAGGAGCCGGCAAGGAATCCGTAACAGCGGGGATCGCGTTTTGTTCCGGCAATCCGGGCGGGCTCATTGTAAAAATTTTGTGAAAAATGTACGGGCGTGGCGCGGGGCGGGTTGTTACACTTCCCCCATACGGAACAGGATTGCAGGATATGCGCCGCAGCGATTTCGACATTACCGACAAGATACGTACCACTGATCCGATTGAAGTATGTGACCGGACCCTGGATCTGTTCCGTGCGTTGTATCCGGACGGCAATCCGCGCCCGATGCAGCGCGCCTTTGAAGATCTGTCGCAGCTGTATCACGGCAAGCATCCGGATTACCACGCCTGCGACACCGAATACCACGACATCCAGCATGTACTGGATGTGACGCTGGCGATGGCGCGACTGCTGGACGGTTATCAGCGCGACCCGAAAGAAAATGCGCCGTTGTCACCGGAGCTGTTCAATGTCGGTATCGTCACCGCGCTGTTTCATGACGTCGGCTACCTGCGGCGGCGCAACGACCACAAGCACCGCTTTGGCGCGGAATACACGCTGACCCATGTCGGCCGCGGATCGAAGTTCCTGCGCGAATACCTGCCCCACATCGGCTTTAAGCGCCATGCGGCGGATGCTTCGGTGCTGGTGCATTTCACCGGCTATGAGCGCGATGCCGATACCATCCGCATGGATGATCCGGTGCTGCGCCGCATCGGCGAAATCCTCGGCACCGCCGACATCATTGCGCAGATGTCCGACCGCTGTTACCTCGAGAAATGCCACGACCGGCTGTATCCGGAGTTCGTGCTCGGCGGCATCGCCCGCCGCAAGATGCCCGACGGGACGTTCAAGGTCATCTACAAGTCAGGCAAGGACCTGCTGAGCAAGACCCCGGCGTTTTATGTGAACGCGATGAAACGCCTCGACGACAAACTGCACCGGGCATACCGCTATGCCGAAACGCACTTTGGCGGCGAAAACCTGTACATCGTGGAAATGGAAAAGAATGCCGCGCATGCCACTGCGGCAATCAGCGCGTCCGGACGCAGCCGCCTGCGTCGTGCGCCGCCAAAAACCGGCGCGGATACGCTGGTTATTCCCTGAACTGCGCGCCGGGTACTATGGCTGCGCTGCGACTTTGCCCGCCCCGGGCCAGTCTCCGCCCAAAGCCTTGACCAGGAATACCGAGGTCAGCAGCCGCTGGCCCGCGAGTTGCGCGGCGAGCCGTTCGCTGTTGAGCAGCGCCTGCTGCGCGATGATGACATCCAGCGAGGTGGCAACCCCGCCTTCGTAACGCGCGGTGGCCAGTTCCAGTACGCGCGAGGCGCCGTCGATGGCGACCCGCGCCTGGGTATGCGCACGCTCCAGCGCGGCGAGTCCGGTGATGCCGTCTTCAACTTCCTGCATGGCGGTCAGCACTACGCGCCGGTAATTGGCCACCGTCGCTTCGTAACCCGCATTGGCGAAATCCACGCCGGCGCGGATGCGTCCACCGTCGAACAGCGATTGCGCCACGGTGGCGCCCACCGACCAGATGACGCTCGGCGCGTTGAACAGCGAGTCGAGAATGCGCGTTTCGCTGCCGTAGCCGGCGCCGAGCACAATGCTCGGATAAAACGCTGCCGTGGCGACGCCGATCTGGGCATTGGCTGCAGCCATTGCGCGTTCGGCGCTGGCTACGTCGGGGCGGCGCTCCAGCACATCGGAAGGCACGCCGGCCGGGATGGGCGGCGGCGTCATCACTTTCGGATCGGCTGCCAGTTCGAACAGCGGTGCCGGCGTGCCGGTCAGGGTCGCCAGCGCATGCAGGAACTGGTTGCGCTGCCGGCGCAGCAGATCGACCTGCACCAGCGTGCTGTCGATCAGCGTCTGCTGCTGCGCGACATCCAGTCCCGAGGTGGCGCCGAGGTCGTGGCGGGATGTGGCGTAACCGAGCGAGCGTTTCTGCAGATCAATCGAACGCTGCAGCACATCGAGCTCGATGTCGACGGCGCGCAGGTTGAAATAGGCGGTGGCGACGTCGGCGGTGATCAGCAGGCGGACATTCTCGAAGTCGATCGCGGATTGTTCGGCTGAAGCGCGCGCCCCTTCAACGCTGCGCCGCACGCGGCCGGCGAGGTCGAGTTCATAACCGGCGGTGAGCGTCACCAAGTGATCGCTCTGCGTGGTGGTGAAGTTGGCCGAGTTGTAGTTGGTCAGCGGGCGGTTGGCGGAAATGCGCGCGCGCGTTTCGCGCACGCCAAGGCCGACCTGCGGGTACTGCGCGCCCGCAACAGCGGCCAGCGTCGCACGCGCCTGCGACAGGCGCGCACTGGCGATGGTCAGGGTCGGGCTGCCGGCGAGCGCCTGTTCCTGCAGCTTGTCGAGCCGTGCGTCGCCGAAGCGTTGCCACCACGGGCCCTTGGCTGCGGCATCACTGGGTGTGGCTTCGCGCCAGGGCGCTTCGATTTTCCATGCCGCGGGCATTTCGACCGAAGGCTTGTTGTAGTCAGGTCCAACCGCGCAGGCACCGAGCAACGCGGCGGCGCTGATCGCGGCTGCGACGGCAACGGTTTTCATTTTGCTGCGGCCTTGTCTTCTGCAGCCTTGCCTTTGGCGGCAGATTTTTCCTTGGGCGCGGCGGGTACGACCTGGTCGCCGTCGGTCAGCGAATCTGACGGATTGAGTACCAGCCGGTCTTTGACGGTCACACCCTCAAGGACTTCGACGCTCTGGCCGTAGTTGCGGCCGATTTTGACGGGGCGCAGCCGGATGCGGTTTTCCTCACCGACCACGGCCACCTTGATGCCGTCGCCGCGGATCACCAGCGCGTTGGTGGGCACGGCAAGCGTGCGGCTCGACGGCAGCGGCAACGACACTTGCACATAAGCACCCGGCATCAGCAGATTGTCGCGATTGCGCAGCGTGATCTCGACCTGCATGGTGCGCGTTGCAGCGTCGATGGACCCCGAGGTGCGGGCGACTTCGCCGTCAAAGGACTGGCCGCGCAGTTCAGTCTGGGTGACGATCGCTTTTTGCCCGCGCTTGATGAGCTGGGCGGAGGACTGCGGGACATTGATATAGACGCGCAGCGGATCGGTCTGGGCCAGCAGGAACATTGCGCGGCCGGCGCCGCCGCCGGCATCGATCAGGTCGCCGACATCGACGTTGCGGCGGGTGATCACGCCGGCAAACGGCGCGACCACGCGTTTGAAACTTTCGAGCTGGCGCAGGCGTTCGACGTTGGCATCGGCGGCTGCGAGGTTGGCGGCGGCCTGTGCGCTGGCGCTGCGCCGTTCGTCGAGTTCCTGCTGCGACACCGCATCTTTTTTGCGCAGGGCTTCCCAGCGTTCGAGTGTGCTTTTGGCGAGTGCCAGGCTCGATGCTGTTTGTGCGCGTGTGGCGATGGCCTGTGACAGCTGCTGATCGATTTCCGGTGTGTCGAGTTCGGCGAGGAGATCGCCTTTTTCGACGCGGCTGCCGATGTCTTTGTGCCAGCGCCGCAGATATCCGCTGGCGCGCGCGGCGATCGGCGACTGGACAAAACCCTGCAGGGTGCCGGGCAGGACCAGGGTCTGGCCGGTTTCACCGCTGCGTGGCGACGCGACATTGACGTATTGCGCGGCCTGCGCGGTAGTGCCTGCTTCCAGCACCTTGGCATTCGATATCCGGCTGACGACAGTGCGGCCCGCGCCGGCAGCCAGCACAACCAGCACGATGATGGTCAGGATTTTGGCGCGACGCATGACCCGGCGCTTTTTCAGCGCTTCGTCTGCCGCGCCGTCCGCGATTTGAGCATGGGAATGATGTTGTTCGGACATTGCTTCAGGCCCCCTCGGGTGTGCCGCTGGTCGGTGCATGTGGTGCGAATGACTGATCCCGCGTTTTGCGTTGCTCCATGCGCCGGTGTATGCCTGCGTAGACCACCGGCACAAAGAGCAGCGTTGAAATGGTTGCGAACAGCAGTCCGCCGATGACGGCGCGACCCAGCGGTGCGTTCTGTTCGGCGCCTTCGCCGATGCCCAGTGCCATCGGGATCATGCCGATGATCATCGCCAGCGCCGTCATCAGCACCGGCCGGATACGCGTCGCACCGGCTTCCAGTGCGGCGGTGAGTGCATCGACGCCGGCTGCGGTGCGGTCGCGGGCAAAGGACACCAGCAGGATGCTGTTGGCCGTGGCGACACCCATGGTCATGATGGCGCCGGTCAGCGCCGGCACACTCAGCGTGGTGCCGGTGATGAACAGTATCCAGGCAATGCCAGCCAGTGCGGCCGGCAGCGCCGCGATGATGATCACGGCATCGATCCACGACTGGAAGTTGACGACCACCAGCAGGTAGACCAGTACGATGGCCAGCGCCAGCCCGACGCCGAGGCCGATGAACGAGGACTGCATGGTTTCAACCTGGCCGCGCATCCTGACCTGGCTGCCGCGCGGCAGCTTGGGGCGTATTTCATCGATCTGTTTTTGCACCAGGCCGGCGACGCTGGCGAGGTCGGTGCCCTGCACGCTGACGTAAACGTCGATGGCCGGCTTGATGTTGTAACGCGAAACGATGGCCGGACTGCGCGCCGGGGTGGCTTCCACCAGGTTGCCCAGCAGCTGGGTATTGCCGGCAGCGGCCGTGGTGGGGTTGCCCACGGGGATGTTGAGCAGGGCATCCAGTGAATCGATGTTGTACTGCGGCGTCTGCACGGCGATGCTGTAGACCACGCCGTTCTGCGGATTGAGCCAGAACGCCGGTGAAGTCTGCGAACTGCCGGATAGCGCGATCAGTACGTTCTGCCCGACGTTGGAGGCGCTGAGGCCGACCTGCTGCAGGCGCGAACGGTCCATCTGCAGGTTGACAGCCGGGTTGTCGAGACGCTGGTGCAGGTGGACGTCGACCGCGCCGGGGATTGTTTTGACGGATTTCACCAGCTCGGCGGCGAGCTCGGCATTTTTTGTCATGTTGGCCCCGCTGAACTGGACGTCGATGGCCGCGGGCAGGCCGAAATTGAGGATCTGGGTGACGATATCGGCCGGCTGGAAAAAGAATTCGATGCCGGGGAAACGTTTCGGCAGTTCGCTGCGCAGCAGCGTGACGAATTCCTGCGTCGGACGATGTCCCTTGCGCAGCGACATCAGAATCTCGCCGTCGAGCGTGCCGATGGTGCCGGCGTTGCTGTAGGAGAGGTTGATGCCGCTGTTGGGAACGCCGAGGTTGTCGAGGATGGTTTCAAGCTGGTCTTTGGGGATCAATTCGCGGATGGTGGCTTCGACCGCGTCAGCGAGGCGCGCGGTTTCCTCGATGCGCGTGCCGGTCGGTGCGCGCATGTGCAGGCGGATCTGGCCGGCATCGACGCTCGGGAAAAAATCGCGGCCGAGCACGGGGTAGAGCAGACAGGACAAGATGCAGAATCCCATGAACAGCAAGGCGAAGGCACGGCGTTTTTCCAGCAGTCCCGACAATGTCAGCGTGTAGGCCTGGCGCACACGCTCGAACTGCCTGTCAAAACTGCGATACAGCCGCTGCAGCAGGCTGGTGCTGTCTTCGGCTGCGGCATGTGCGCCGCCCATCAGCAGCATGACCAGCGTTGGCACGAGGGTTCGCGACAGAAAGTACGATGCAATCATCGCGAACACCACGGCTTCGGCCATGGGCACGAACAGGAAGCGCGCGACGCCGGAGAGGAAAAACATCGGCACGAATACGATACAGATGCACAGCGTGGAGACAAAGGCCGGGACGCCGATTTCACCCGCACCTTCGAGGATGGCCGCGTTGAGCGGTTTGCCCATGTGCAGGTGACGTTCGATGTTCTCAATGGTGACGATGGCCTGGTCGACGAGGATGCCCACCGACAGCGCCAGCCCGCCCAGGGTCATCAGGTTCAGCGTTTCGCCGAGCATGAACAGCACCAGGATGGAGGCGAGGATCGACAGCGGAATGGTCAACGCGATGATCAGCGTGCTGCGCCAGTTGCCGAGGAACAGCAGCACCATCAAGGCGGTGAGGCCGGCAGCGATGAATGCTTCGATGACCACGCCCGCGACCGCCGCTTTGACAAACACCGATTGATCGAACAGCGGCGTGACCTTGATGTCGGCGGGCAGAATTTGTGTGGCGCGGGGCAGCATCTCCAGAAGGTTCGAAACGATGTCCAGCGTCGAGGCGCCGCCGTTTTTCAGTATCGACAGCAGCACGCCGCGTTCGCCGTCCTGCCGCACGATGTTGGTTTGCGGCGAGAATCCGTCGCGCACCTGTGCCACGTCGCGCAGGTAAATAGTGGCGCCGTTCGCAGTGCGCACTGGCAGGTCGTTCAGTCCGCCGATGGCATCGGGTGAGCCGTTCATTTTCACGTCGTATTCGGTTGGGCCGAATTTGGCGGAGCCCGACGGGAGGACCAGGTTCTGGGCATTTACCGCGTTGACCACGTCCGAAGGCGCCAGTCCTCGCGCCTGCAGCGCCTGGATATCAAGGTCTACCGAGATCAGACGGACTTTGCCGCCGTAGGGAAACGGAATGGCAACGCCGGGAATCGTGACCAGTTGCGGGCGCAACTGGTTGACCGCAGCATCGAATACCGAGTTTTCCGGCAGCGTGGGACTCGACAGCGCGAGCTGGATCACAGGAATGCTCGATGCTGAATATTTGATGATCAGCGGTGGTGTCGTGCCGGGCGGTAACTGGCGCACCTGTGATTGCGCAATGGCCACCACCTGCGCGATGGCGGTCTGGATGTTGGCCGTGGGCTGGAAAAAAATCTTGATTACCGAAACACCGGATAACGATACCGACTCGATATGTTCGATATCGCTGACCGTGGTGGTCAGGCTGCGCTCGGTCTGGGGGGCGATGCGCTGGCCCATCTCCTGGGCGGACAGCCCGCGGTAATTCCAGATGACACTGATCACCGGAATGTCGATCTCGGGGAAGATGTCGGTGGCGATGTTGCGCAAGGCGAATGGTGTCGCCAGCAGAATCAGCATCGCCATCACGATGAAGGTGTACGGGCGGCGCAACGCCAGATGGACCATGGACATCGGGGAGGCTGGCGGGAGACCGCTTTGTGGCGGGGAAGAGGGCATAGGGCATTGATTCTATACAAAGCCGCGGAATTTTCGACGGTAACTGCAGACTTTCTGCAGCCATAGCATGTGGAATACCCGCATCAATTCCAGGTGACGGTCTCAGTCCGCGGCACGCATAAAACTGAACAACTGTCCCCGCGCTGCCGGCATGCCCACCGATGCCGCCATCGGCATCGCTTGCGCCGTGCGCACATAACCCTGCGCCGCCATCAGTACGCTGAACGGGCTGACATAACCCCGCCCCGGGTCGGCGATCAGTATTTGTGCCGCGGGCTTGGCGTGCGCATCAATAAATCCGGCCAGCAGTACCGCATGATCGCGCTCATAGAGCAGATCGCTGCCGATGATCAGGTCGTAACGGCCGATCCGCGGGTTGGGACCCAGCCACGGCGCATGGAGGAAGGCAATCGGCGGCAGTCCGTTCAGTTCGGTGTTGCGACGCAAGAAATCTTCTGCCAGCGGATGGTGGTCACAGGCGGTAATGCGGGCGCCGCGGCGCGCCAGCACCAGGCTGGTGAGACCGATGCCGCAACCGAGTTCAAGGATGTTTTTGCCGGCAATCGGAAACCGGCTCATGGCTTCGGCCAGTGCGAGGCCTGCCGGCCACACCACGCCGAACAGCGGCCATGACGCGGGTGACACGCCGGCGCGTTCGGCCGCGCCGTCGGGATCGGAAAACTGCTGTTTGTTGAGCAGGGTGCGGACGCGGAAATCGCTGTCGCCGACATGGAGGGTGACGGTCTCGACTTCGTAACCAGGCATAGTGCGCACTCGGTGAAGTCGGGGCTGCCGGGATAGGCAGCGGGGACAGCGGTGCTGAACCGCGTGGTTTCAGTTTACGCGCAATGGGGGCGACGCAACGGGCCCTGAAGCATTACATTAGCCCTTCCATTTAATGGAGCATTCATGCGTTTCCTGATTCGTACCGGAACTTTTGCTTTGCAACTGGCGGTCTTTTTTGCGCTGGTCACGCTGCTGTCGCAGGCGACGACGTATTTCACCGCCGAACGTTATGTCCCCGGCAATATTCCCAGCCGGCTGTTCCCGCTGGTGGCGCTGCAGCCGGCTGTGTCGCCGGCCACAGCGCCGCAGTATGAATTGCTGCGCTGGCCGGAGTTCACGCGCAAGAACCCGCCGCCGCCATTGCGGAATTTGCGCTTGCCGGAGCCGAAAGGCGGGTTTGTCGTGCCGGTGATTGGTGGCTTTGAACCGGAGGTACATTTCAGTGTGGCTGCCGTCGCGGACGGCCGCCAGCGGGTGGACGTCAAGGTCACCGATGACGATTACGTGGTGTATTCCACCTATGTCACGGACGGCGCGAATGTCGTGCCGGAGTCCTTCCGTCTCTGGGGCCCGAGCGCGGCGCTGATCGCGGTGTTTCCGGCGTTTGTGCTTACGGTGGCGCTGAACCGGACGTTCAGGCGCTGGCGCGAACGCAGGAAAGCTGCACCCGCCGCGATCAGTTGAACGCAGAAATGCCGGTTTGCGAACGACCCAGCACCAGCGCGTGGATGTCGTGTGTGCCTTCCAGCGTGTTGACGGTTTCGAGGTTGAGCATGTGCCGGATCACCGGGAATTCATCGGAGATGCCGTTGCCGCCCAGCATGTCGCGCGCCTGACGCGCGATGTCCAGCGCCTTGCCGGTGGAATTGCGTTTGAGCAGCGACACCATTTCCGGTGTTGCCAGTCCCTGATCGCGCAGCCGGCTGACATGCAGGCAGGCGAGCAGGCCCAGCGCGATTTCCGATTGCATGTCGGCAAGTTTCTTTTGAATGATCTGGTTCGCGGCGAGCGGACGGCCGAATTGCTTGCGATCCATGGTGTATTGGCGCGCAGTGTGCCAGCAGGCCTCGGCTGCGCCCAGCGCGCCCCAGCAGATCACGAAGCGTGCGTTGTTGAGGCAGCCGAACGGCCCCTTGAGGCCCGACACATTTGGCAGCAGATTGGCTTCAGGCACGAACACGTTGTCCATCACGATTTCGCCGGTGGGTGAAGCGCGCACCGAAAATTTGCCTTCGATCTTGCGCGTCGACAGTCCTTCCATGCCGCGTTCGAGGATGAAGCCGCGGATCACGCCGCCGTCGTCCTTGGCCCAGACGATCATGATGTCGGCAATCGGGGCATGGGTGATCCATAATTTGGCGCCGCTCAGCCGGTAACCGCCGTCTACACTGCGCGCGCGGGTTTTCATGGCGCCGGGATCGGAACCGTGGTCGGGTTCGGTGAGGCCGAAGCAGCCGAGCAGTTCGCCGGTGACCATTTTCGGCAAATACTTTTGTCGTTGTTCTTCATTGCCATAGGCGTAGATCGGCGTCATTGCCAGCCCGCTCTGCACGCCGCAGGCCGAACGGAAGGCGGTGTCGACGCGTTCGAGTTCGCGCATGATCAAACCATAGGCGACATAACCGATGCCGGCGCAGCCGTAACCCTCAAGCGGCGCACCGAGGAAACCGAGTTCACCCATTTCGCGCATCACCACGCGGTCGAAGGTTTCATTGCGGTTCCAGTCGCGGATGCGCGGTGCCAGTTTCTCCTGCGCGTACTGGCGCGCGGTGTCGCGGATCATTTTTTCTTCGGCGGTGAGCTGCGCTTCGATCAGCAGCGGGTCATCCCACTGGAAGTGCCCGCCGCTGAGGGTGACTGATTGGTGATCGATCATGGTCCGGTCTTTCTGCAGGTTATTTCAGGAATGGCACGGACAGCAGGCGCAGCCCGACCGAGAACCAGCGTGCGTCGTGCTTGTCGCCATACTGGTTGCCGTAGGTGGTATCGACCTGAACGTGGTTGGGGACAATCCAGAAACGCACGCCAAACTGGTATGAAGCATTGGCACGGGTTTCACCGAAAGTTTCGGCGATCAGGTAGGCGCGCGGCGCAATCATGATTTCCGAGCCGAGGCCCCAGGTCGCACGCGCCTTGCCCTCGTCACGGATGTGTTTTGCGCCGGTGTTGGTATGCAGCACCACGCGATCATCGGCGAATGAGAAGCTGACGGGCACGTAGAAATAGGGATCGCCCAGTGCGCGGCCATTCTGTGCTGCCGGGTGTGTGGCATAGCCGGCGGCAAAGGCGACCCCGTAGCCGTTGGTTTCCAGCGGCTTGAGCAGCGTCTTGCCCTGAAGCACCACATCGGAGGTTTCACTGCCGGTCGCATCACTGATGCGGGCGCCACCGAGGGTCAGCTCGAGGTTGCCGGTGAAATTGCAGGCCGGCAGCGCCCAGTATTCACGGCTGCCGCGGTTGGTCTTGACCCAGGATTCCACCTGGCAGGCGTAAGAATCGACCGTGCGCGCATCGTCGGTGATCATCGGCCGCGCGGCATGCGCAGCTAGCGGACAGAGTAGAAGCAGGGTTGCGATGTCGCAGGTACGTTTGCGGAAGATCATGCTGATCCGGCGTTGTCAGCGCGTGGCGCGGTCCAGAAACAGCTTGACGTTGCGTACCAGCTCGTTATCCATGCCGTTGAAAAAATGGTCGGCGCCGGCAACGCGGACTTGCGCCGAGCCCCGGACTTTCTGGATGGCAGCAGCGCGTTTGGCGGCGAATTCGAGTATTTCCGGGAAATCTTTTTCGCCGTAGAGATCAAGCACCGGCGCCTTGAAAGTCGCCGGTCTGGTGTATTCGCCGAGAATGCCGATCGATACCCAGGCGGTGATTGCCGGGGCATCGGCCTGGTTCAGCAGCACATTGGTCATCCGCGAACCGTAACTGTGCGACACGATGGCCACTTTTTTGTGGCCTTTGTCCTGCAGGAATTTGACTGCCGCAGCGATTCGCGCCGCGGCTTCAGGGAACAGCGGCGGATACTGGTCGCCACGAGCTTCGGCGGCGAGTACCGGCATCTGCACCGACAGCGTGGCGTAACCCTGTTCGGAAAGCTGGCTGCGCAGTGGATTGATCAGACCCCAGTCCGGATGCACGCCGAGGCCGTGCACCACGACCACGCCGGCCTGTGCCTTGCTGTTGGGCGCGTAAATGCCGAGGAATTTACGGCCATCCGGTGTGGCCAATTGAACCGGGTCACCGACTAATATGGACGGTGTGATCTCATCGGCCCAGCGCTGTTCGCGGGCGTAATTTGCCTTGGCGTCCTGGGCGTAACAGGGGAGGCTGGCCAGTGCCAGCAGCAGTGCAAAAAGCAAACGCATCAGCGCGCCTTGAATTCCGGTTTGGTTTTGGCGAGGAAAGCACGCACACCCTCGCGGTAATCATCGGTGTCGAAACAGGCGAAACCGACATCCCATTCCTCAGGCGCGATGTTGGCCTGCACCGTCAGGCGTTCGATGAACTGTTTGTGCCAGCGCGCGACCAGCGGTGCACCGTCGGCGATGCGCTGTGCCAGTGCGTAACTTTCGGTTTCGACCTGCTCATCGGCGACGACGCGGTTGACCAGTCGCTTGCGATAAGCCTCGGCTGCATCAAATACGCGGCCTTCGAGCAGGATCTCCAGCGTCACTGCGCGTCCGGCCAGTGCCAGCAGCCCGGCGAGTTCGCCATAGGCCATGGTCAGCCCGAGCTTGTTGATCGGCACACCGAAACGGCTGGATGTGCCGCAGATCCGCATGTCGCACATCGCGGCGATTTCAAGACCGCCGCCTATGCATGCGCCTTCGATCATCGCCACCGTCGGATGGCGGCATTGCGCCACGGACTGCATCGCGGCGTGGATCAGTTCCCCGTACTGTCTGGCCTGGCGCGCATTGGCGCGCTCCGTCGCGAATTCGGCGATGTCGGCGCCGGCGGCAAAAGCCTTGCCGCCGGCGCCGCGCAGTACGATGCAGCGCAGCGCGTCGTTGCCCGACAACCGGCGCATGGTGCGACCTAGTTCTTCCCACATGACCCGGTTCAGCGCGTTAAGCCGGTCCGGGCGGTTCAGCGTAACGGTGGCAATGGCGCCATCGCGCGTGGTGAGAATGGTGTCGGTCGTCATGCGGGATGCCGCGCGTCGGGCGGCGCCTGTGCCGGGTTATTGCTGCGGGATTTTGGCTTCGCGCACGACTTTAGCCCATTTTTCCGTTTCGTTTTTGAAGAGTTTCGAAAATTCCGCAGGGGTCGTGGGTATCGCGGCCACACCCTGCTTGGAATAGCGCTCCTGCATCGCCGGAGCGCTGAGCACGCCGACGATGGCCTTGTTCAGCTTTTCAATGATCGGTTTCGGGGTGGCCGCGGGCGCGAGCACGCCGTACCAGGTCGCGTACTCGAAGCCCGGCACGCCGGACTGCTCGACGGTGGGCACATTCGGCAGGGTATCCGCGCGTTTTTTGGTGGTCACGGCGAGCGCGCGCAGGCGGTTGGCCTTGACGTGGGGCAGCGCGGAGGCAAACGTCGACATGAATGCGTTGGTTTCGTTGCCGAGCAATGCCGCGACCGCCGGGCCGGTGCCTTTGTAGGGCACGTGGATCAGCTTGATTTTCTGCGACATCATCAGCATTTCCATCGCGAGATGCGTGCCTGAGCCCAGTCCGGCAGAACCATAAGTCAGTTTGCCCGGTTGCGAGCGGGCCAGCGCGACGAATTCCTGCAGGGTTTTGGCCGGCAGCGACGGATGGACGACGATGATGTTGGGTTGTTCGGTGGCCAGTGAAATCGGCGCCAGGTCGCGCAGTGCGACATAGGGCAGTTTTTTGTAGAGCGCAGCATTGAACGCCATGCTGATATTGCCCAGCAGCGTGGTGTAGCCATCAGGCGTGGCCTGGGTCGCGAGATCGGTGCCGAGCACGCTGCCGGCGCCCGGGCGGTTGTCGATGACGATGGTGGTGCCCAGCACGCGACCGAGTTCCTCGGACATGGTGCGCGCACTGATGTCGCTGCCGCCGCCCGGGGCGAACGGTACGATCATGCGAATGGGACGTTCGGGGTACTGGGCGGGGGCGGCGAATGCGGGAGCGGCTGCGAACAGTGCGGCGATGACAATTGCTGAGCGTTTGAACATGACTCCTCCGTTATGGTTGTAACCCCGGAACTCGTCAGCCGTGATCAGGCGGATCGGTTGCGGTGGGAGTCGAGCATACCATCGTGTCGGCACGATGTGGACTTCGATGTGCACTTAATGGAGCTTTGCACTGGATGGATTGCGCCGCGTGCCGGCGGCGCAATGCTGCGGCCGGTCAGGCGGCTTTGGCTGCGCGTGCCGCGGCTTTTTCGCCGATGAGATATTCCATTGCAGCGGCCACGCCGCCTTTTTTGTGCGGTACGCCGGCGAGTTCCAGGCCCATTTCGACGCCGGCCAGCGTGCCCATGAGAGTGAGGTCGTTGAAGTCACCCAGATGGCCAATGCGGAACACCTTGTCGGCGATCTTGCCAAGACCGCTGCCCAGCGACATGTTGAAGCGCTCAAGCACGACCTTGCGGAAGGCGACCTCGCTGTGGCCCGCGGGCATCAGCACGGCAGTCAGCACACCGGAATATTCGGCCGGGTTCTGGCACAGGATCTCCAGTCCCCAGGCATTGACCGCACGGCGGGTGGCTTCGGCATGGCGCTGATGGCGGGCAAACACCTGGTCGAGGCCTTCGTCGTCGAGCAGCATCTTCAGTGCTTCGCGCAGACCATAGAGCAGGTTGGTCGCCGGGGTGTAAGGGAAAAATCCGTTCTTGTTCGGTACCAGCATTTCTTCCCACGACCAGTAGGAACGCGGTAGTTTTGCATTCTTGCTGGCGGCGAGTGCCTTGACTGATACGGCGTTGAATGACAGGCCCGGCGGCAGCATCAGACCTTTTTGCGAACCGGCGATGGTGACATCGACGCCCCATTCATCATGGCGGTAGTCGATCGAACCCAGTCCCGAAATGGTGTCAACCATGAACAGCGCGGGGTGTTTGGCGCGATGGATGGCTTTGCGCACTTCGTCGATGCGCGAGGTGGCACCGGTGGAAGTTTCGTTGTGCACCACGCACACCGCCTTGATGGCATGTCCCTTGTCGGCATTGAGTCGCGCTTCGATGGCCATCGGATCGGCACCGTGGCGCCAGTCGCCGGTGATGAATTCGGGTTTCAGTCCCAGGCGCAGTGCGAGGTTCTGCCACAGCGTGGCGAACTGTCCGCTTTCGTACATCAGTACGCTGTCGCCGGGCGACAGCGTGTTGACCAGCGCGGCTTCCCAGGCGCCGGTACCCGAGGCGGGATAAATGATCACATCGCCCTTGGTTTTGAACACGCGTTTCATGCCGGCGAGCACATCCTTGCCGAGCTGCGCGAATTCCGGACCGCGATGGTCAATGACCGGCATGTCGATGGCACGCAGCACGCGATCGGGCACGGTGCTGGGACCGGGAATCTGCAGGAAATGGCGGCCGGCGGCGTAGGTCATGGTCGAACTCCAGAGAGCAACAGTTGAGCGGTCATGGTAACGCCGGCGCATCGGCAGGGCAAACGCTTTTTGTATGCAAAATGAGGCGCTAGGCTGGCTGGCTCAATGGTAAATTTAGTAAGTATTTGTTTATAATGATGTTTATTTATTGCCTGTAATGCTGCAGGACGGTATTATGCATACAAATGGAGTTTTGCCATGCCTGCTGCCACCTCATCCAGTACTGCAGATACTAATAGTAATGTCGCCTCGCTGGCCGACCGCCGCCTGCTGCATGAAACCGTGATCGACCAGCTGCGCGACCTGATTGTGCAGGGCGAACTGGCGCCGGAAACCAAACTCAATGAACGCGTGCTGGCGGAAAAACTCGGCACTTCGCGCACCCCCTTGCGCGAGGCGATCAAGTTTCTCGCCTCGGAAGGTCTCGTTGAGTTACTGCCCCACCGCGGCGCGGTGGTGGCGCCGCTGAAGCCGGAAAAAATGAAAGAGGTGTTTGTCGTGCTCGGCGCGCTGGAAGCACTGGCCGGTGATCTCGCCTGCCGCAATGCGACCGAAACCGACATCGTCGAAATCCGCGCGTTGCACTATCACATGCTCGCCCACCACGCCCGCGGCGAACTGGCGCAGTACTTCCGTTACAACCAGCAGATCCACATCAAGTTCATGGAATGCGCGGGCAATGCGACATTGGCGCAGGTGTATCGCGGACTGAATGCCCATGTGAAACGCGCGCGTTACCTGGCCAATCTGTCGCGCGAACGCTGGGACAAGGCGGTGCAGGAACATGAGGACATGCTGGATGCACTGGTTAAACGCGACGGTGTGCGCCTGCAGGCTTTGTTGCGCGATCACCTCGCCAATAAATTGGTGATGGTGATGGAGGCTTTGGGAAATCGATAAAAGCGACTGGCGAGCGCGTGGGGAGCGCAGCGACCAAGCGCACACGCCCCCCGGACTTAAAGAAGAGATGTTTTATAAAACGATGATGAGCCGATTTTTTATGCTTATGAGCGGCATGCGATGAATGCCCCCGTCCAACCCGTGCATTTGCTGCGTTCTTCGCCGGATCGCAGCGCACTGGCGCAGCGGCTGCGCCGTGAATTGCGCGGCGAGGTGCTGTTTGATGCCGCGTCGCGCGGCCGCTATTCGACCGATGCCTCGATTTACCAGATTGAACCCGTGGGCGTGGTGGTGCCGCGCAACGAGAATGACGCGCTGACCGCGCTGCAGATCGCGATGGAAGAGGGCGTGCCGCTGCTGCCGCGCGGCGGCGGTACATCCCAATGCGGCCAGACCGTGGGTGCGGCGCTGGTGCTGGATGTATCGAAACACCTGAATAAAATCACCGCCTTCGACCGCGACGCACGCACGGTCACCGTGCAGCCAGGCATGGTGCTCGACCATCTGAATGCCTGGCTGAAACCCTACGGCCTGTGGTTTCCGGTCGATGTGTCGACCAGCGCGCAGGCGACCATCGGCGGCATGGCCGGCAACAATTCCTGCGGTTCGCGCTCCATCGAATACGGCAACATGGTGCACAACGTGCTGGGCATCGATGCCTGCCTGGCTGACGGCGCGCAGTACCGCTTCGGCGCACTGCCGCAGGATCTGGCCGAGCTTGATGCGCCCCGCGGATATCGCGATCTGGTCGAACGCATCACCGGCATCGCGCGCCGCGAAGCCGAGGAGATCGAACACCGTTATCCCAAAGTACTGCGCCGCGTCGGCGGTTACAACCTCGACATGATGTTGCCGCCGGGCGTGAACATGGCGCATCTGCTGGTGGGCTCCGAGGGTACGCTGGCGTTTTCGCGGCGCGTCGAACTGCGGTTGTCGGCGCTGCCGAAACATAAAACACTGGGGATCTGTCACTTCCCGACGTTTTACCAGTCGATGGAAGCGCCGCAGCATATCGTCGGTCTGAAGCCGGCAGCTGTCGAACTGGTCGACAACACCATGATTGCGCTGGCGCGCAGCAATCCTGCTTTCCGTCCCATTGTCGATCAATGCGTGAAGGGCGAACCGGCGGCGATCCTGCTGGTGGAGTTTGCCGGCGAAGATCGCGAGGAACAGATCCGCCGCCTGAAACAGCTGGTCGAACTGATGGCCGACCGCGGCCTGCCGGGCAGCGTGGTTGAAGTCATCGATCCCGCCGTGCAGCGCGAGTTCTGGGAAGTACGCAAGGCCGGGCTCAACATCATGATGTCGATGAAGGGCGACGGCAAACCGGTGTCCTTTATTGAAGACTGCGCAGTGCCGCTGGAGCACCTCGCCGAATACACCGATCGCCTGACCCAGGTGTTCCACAAACACGGCACCAAAGGCACCTGGTATGCGCATGCCTCCGTCGGCTGCCTGCATGTGCGGCCGATCCTCGACATGCGTCGCGACGGCGCACAGAAAATGCGTGCGATTGCCGAAGAGGCCGCGGCACTGGTGAAGCAATACAAGGGATCGTACTCCGGTGAGCACGGCGACGGGCTGGTGCGTTCGGAATGGATCGCGCCGTTTTTTGGGCCGAAGTTGACCGGCGCCTTTGAGGAAATCAAGGATCTTTTTGATCCCAGGGGTTTGATGAACCCGGGCAAGATCGTGCGGCCGTCGAAGCAGGATGACCGTACGCTGTTCCGCTTCAAGCCGGACTATGCCGCGCAACCACCCGCGACCGTGCTCGACTGGTCAGAGTGGGGCGGCCTCGATAAAGCGGTCGAGATGTGCAACAACAACGGCCATTGCCGCAAGTTCGACGCCGGCACCATGTGCCCGTCGTACCGCGTGACCCGCGAGGAACAGCACCTGACACGTGGGCGGGCAAATACCTTGCGTCTTGCCCTGTCCGGACAACTCGGCCCTGATGCACTGACTTCGGAGCCGGTGCGCGAGGCGATGGAGCTTTGCGTGTCCTGCAAAGGCTGCAGGCGCGAATGCCCGACCGGCGTCGACATGGCGAAAATGAAAGTCGAGTTCCTGCACCACTGGCATCGCCACCACGGGCTGACCCTGAAGGAACGCCTGATTGCGTACCTGCCGCGCTACGCGCCGTGGGCGGCGCGACTGGCGCCGCTGATGAATGTACTGCAACGTCTGGCCAAGCGCTCGCTGGGCTTCGCTGCGCAACGGTCCTTGCCGGCCTGGCGCAGCGATGCCTTCGTTGCACCTGCTGTTCCGGAAAGCAGTGGCCGCGAAGTGGTGTTGTTCGTCGATACTTTCAATACCTATTTCGAGCCGGAAAACGCGCGCGCTGCCGTCAGTGTTCTTGAGGCTGCGGGTTATACTGTGCACATGCCGCGTCCCGATGGTGAATCGCGGCCCTTGTGCTGCGGCCGCACTTTTCTTGCCGGTGGCCTGGTTGATGAGGCACGTGCCGAAGCGCAACGCATGATTGCCACGCTGCAACCCTATATCGCGCGCGGCGTGCCGGTGGTCGGGCTGGAGCCGTCCTGTCTGTTTTCGCTGCGCGATGAATTCCTGTCGCTGTTGCCGGGCGCCGATGCATCGGCGCTGGCGCAGCAGGCCTTGCTGTTCGAGGAATTCATTGCCCGTGAGCACGAGGCCGGACGACTGAAACTGAAACTCAAAGCCCTGCCGCAGGTGAAAGCACTGCTGCACGGCCATTGTCACCAGAAGGCCTTCGCGGTGATGCCGGCGGTGCGCAAGGCGCTGGCATTGGTGCCGGAGCTGAAAGTGGAGCTGATCGAATCCAGCTGCTGCGGCATGGCCGGCAGTTTCGGTTACGAGGCCAAACACTACGATGTGTCGATGCGCATGGCGGAGCAATCGCTGCTGCCCAAGGTGCGCGAAGCCGGAGAGCACACGCTGATCGTCGCCGACGGCACCAGCTGCCGGCACCAGATCCATGACGGCGCAGCGCGCGAGGCGGTGCATGTCGCGCGCGTACTGGCGGCCGCGCTGGTCTGATGTGCGCATGGCGCAGGCCGCGGTAGTCGTGCCCGCAATATCCCCGGCAGGATCGTTGCTGGCGGTAGACAATCTGCAGGTGCAGTTCACCACCCCGCGCGGCGTGGTGCGCGCGGTGCAGGGAGTCTCCTGGCAAGTCAGTGCCGGAGAAACGCTGGCCCTGGTTGGCGAATCCGGCTGCGGCAAATCGGTATCGGCACTGGCGGTGATGCGCCTGCTGGCACCAGCGGCGCAGGTCAGCGGCCACATCCTGTTCGATGGCCGCGACCTGTTGGCATTGCCCGACGTGGAAATGCGCAAAATCCGCGGCCGCGATATCGCGATGGTGTTCCAGGATCCGATGAGCTCGCTGAATCCGGTGCTGGATATTGGCTACCAGATGGCGGAGCCGCTGCGCATTCATCTCAGCATGAACGCGGAAGCTGCGCGTGACCGTTCGATTGAATTACTGCACCGCGTAGGTATCCCCGACGCAGAGCGGCGCCTCGACCAGTACCCACACCAGTTCTCCGGCGGCATGCGCCAGCGCGTGATGATCGCCATTGCATTGGCCTGCAATCCGCGGCTGATCATTGCCGACGAACCGACGACTGCGCTCGACGTGACCATCCAGGCACAGATCCTCGGCTTGATGCAGGAACTGTCGCGCGAGTTCGGCATCGCGCTGGTGATCATCACCCACAACCTCGGCGTGGTCGCGCGCTATGCCGACCGCGTCAGCGTGATGTACGCGGCGCGCATGGCGGAGCAGGCGGGAGCAACAGAGTTGTTCGCGCAGCCGCTGCATCCGTACACCGCCGGTCTGCTGCGCTCGGTGCCGCGACTCGACCGGCCGCGCGGCGCACGGCTGGAAACCATAGACGGCGCGCCGCCGGATTTACTCGATCCGCCACCGGGCTGTCGTTTTGCGCCGCGCTGTGCGTCGCGCATCGACGCCTGTGTGCAGAAACTGCCGGAATTGCTGGAGGTCGCGCCGCAGCGCTGGTCGGCCTGCATCCGTGCGGCGGAGTTGCTGCAGCAGACGGCGGCGAATTCATTGTCGAACAACACCGCGGGTATCACCAAAGTGCTGGATCGCAGATCACCGCTATTGCAGGTGCGCGGACTGAAAACCTGGTTTGAAACCGGCGCTGGCGCGCCGCCGCTGCGCGCGGTCGATGACCTGTCCTTCGACATCGTCCGTGGCGAAACCCTGGGCCTGGTCGGTGAATCAGGCTGCGGCAAAACCACGGTCGGCCGCACATTGCTGCGGCTGGAGCAGGCCACGGCCGGACAGATCCTGTTCGACGGCACTGAAGTAACACAGGCAGCAGGGGATACGCTGCAGCGTTACCGCCGCCAGGTGCAGGTGATATTCCAGGATCCGTACAGCTCGCTCAATCCGCGCATGACCATCGGCCAGATCATCGCTGAGCCGCTGCTGGTTTATAAATTGCAGCCGGATGCGGAAGCAGCGCAGGCGCGGGTAAGGGTACTGCTGCAACAGGTTGGCCTGTTCGATTACATGGCCGAGCGTTACCCGCACCAGTTGTCGGGCGGGCAGCGCCAGCGCGTCGGCATCGCACGCGCACTGGCGCTGGAGCCGTCGTTCATCATCTGCGACGAGCCGGTGTCGGCGCTGGACGTGTCGATCCAGGCGCAGATCATCAATCTGCTGGAAGACCTGCAACACCAACTGGGACTTACTTATCTGTTCATTGCACACGACCTCGCGGTGGTGCGTCACATCGCTGACCGTGTGATGGTGATGTACCGCGGCAAGATCATGGAAGTCGCCGATCGCGATGCGCTGTATGCAGAACCACTGCATCCCTACACGCAGTTGCTGCTTGCGGCGGTGCCGATTCCGGATCCGGCGCTGGAGGCGCAGCGCATGCGGGCGGTGCCTGCCGGCGAGGTAACGGTGTCGCCGATATCAGCCGGTTGCGTATTTCAGGCGCGTTGTCCGCTGGCTACGGCAGAGTGCGGGGAAAACGTGCCGCCGCTGCGTGAAATCAGACCCGGGCATTACGCGGCGTGTCTGAAGTTGTAAGGACCAACGGACTTTTAATCGCGGTCCTTTATATCATCAGCCAGATTTATCATTAAGTGCGCCGGGCCTTCAGAAATTCTTGCGATAGCCGATGAAAACGCCTCCGAAGGGCACTAAGATAATGCTTTGATTGCGCTGATGCATCAGGTAACCCGTGCCGGCACCAAGCAACGCGCCAGCGATCACATCCGATTGCCAGTGTGCCCGGACTTTCATACGAGCCTCGGCATCGTAAATAAGCGTTGCAGCCGCTACTCCGACCAAAGCCGGATTTTCGCGACCGTATTCCAATACAAACGGTGTAAATATGGCCGCAACGTTTGCCACCTCGCCGCTGGGAAAGCTGCGATGGCCGGTACCTTGAAAAAATTTTGCTGCATCAGGCGTTTCTGTAGGGCGCTCACGTGAAAAGGCTATCTTGCCGGCCTGTGCCAGCGTAGCGGTGATCAACATTGAATCAAGCGATTGCCATGCCGTGCGCCCGAGGCGACTTTCGCTGCCTTCGTAAATCGCCAGTGAGCCAACTCCTGCGACAAGGGCGTACTGCAACCCCATCTGAGTACTACGCTTGTAGATTCCGTCGTATTTTGGGGAAAGGCGATGATCAATTTCGAACGGACCGTTGTTATCGTTGGCGCGAACGACCGTCGTACTGCCCAATAGTAATAAAACAAGAGAAAACTGAAAACAGTGGAGGATAAAATAAGGCCGACATGGTCCAATCCACATGCGCAATACCCCTCGACCTGACTACGTCAAAACGGTTAATGACTCGTCATAGTTTCAGCGCACTGGTGTCAATAATTTGTTAATACGATGTGAAAGATATGTGCATTTGGCCGTTTGAAAACCGCTACTTAATTGCTGTCCCGGCAGGCTATTTTCGCGCCAAATTCTATGAGGGAAAACCCGCCCCGCTTTGGGTCGAAGGTCGTTATGCAATACCCGCTTGTTTACGCGCTGAAAACATAGGGAGCATGTATGAATCTCAGCGAGCGTTGGCGTGTATTGGCTAGCGAGGGTGGGCAACGTTCGCTATTAAACGACTACTTACTTCAACTTTTAATCCGTTGCTTGCAAGTTCAAATTCCGCACCACTTGCCAATTCGAAACAAGGAGCTAGCCTAAAAGAGGCTCTTTTTTGCGTTGGAATCCCTCAGGACTTCGCTTTCTTCGATGATTTCGACTTGCCAGCACTATTGAGCGCAATCGCCTGAAGAATGAGTGCCTTGAAGGCAGACTCGTCGACTTCCTCTCCTTCGTGGATGTCGATTGCGCGGCGTACTTTTCCGTCGAGACTCGAGTTGAAAAGGTGCGCCGGATCTTTCAGGGACGCGCCCCTGGCGAAGGTCAGCTTCACCACATTCTTGTAGGATTCACCGGTGCAGATGATGCCGTCGTGCGACCAGACCGGTGTGCCCATCCATTTCCACTCCTCGACGACGTCCGGATCCGCTTTCTTGATGAGCCGGCGCATTCTGTCGAGGGTTTTTCCGCGCCAGTCGCTGAGACTGGCGATTTTTTTCGAGATCAGCGTTGATGCCGACTGGCTCGTGACCGGTTTTTTCATGGAACGGAATCTTTATGCGGTTGATCAGACTTCCCGCGTATAGCGCCGTACCTTCGCTTCGTCCACGCGTATCCCCAACCCCGGCCCAGTCGGCACATTGACGAATCCACCGGTCAGTGCAATCGGTTCGGCGACCAGGTCGTCGGACAGATAAGGACTCGACAGACTGACGCCCCAGTCCAGTGACGGAATCGCTGCGGCGAGATGCAGCAGGCCAGCGCTGGCGATGCCGGCTTCGGCGATTTTGCAGGCGAGGTTGACCTTCATATCCAGCTTTTCGCACAGCATCGCGGCATCGTGCACCACCTGCAGGCCGCCGAGCTTGATGGTTTTCAGGCTGGCGCCGTGTGCGGCTTTCATGTCGTGGTGGCGTTGCAGATCGTCGAGGCTGTGCAGGCCTTCATCGACGCCGATCTTGACGCGGCTGGCCGCGGCGACGCGTGCCATGCCGGCAACGTCATGCGCGGCGACGGGTTGTTCGAAAAATTCGATGCGGGTGTCGGCGATGCCTTTGACAAAACGGATCGCTTCGTCTGGCGTCCAGGCCTGGTTGGCATCGGCGCAGATCAGAATGTCGTTACTTTTTACCGAAGCGGCGACGGCACGCGCACGTTCGGCATCGGCTTCGGGTGTGCTGACACCGACCTTGATCTTGATTGCGACATAGCCTTCGTCCAACCGCTTTTTGGTTTCTGCGATGTCGCCTTCGGTGCTGCCGGTGCCGATCAGGCGCAGCGCGGGAATACGCATGCGCCGCGCGCCGCCGAGCAGTTCATAAACGGGTTTGCCTTTGGCCTGTCCCAGCGCATCGAACAGCGCCATTTCAATTGCGGCCTTGGCGCCGTTGTTGCCGTAGAGATATTGTCCGGCGCGGTGCATCGCCGCGGCGATGTCATCGGCGGGCATGCCCTCGAGTTTGTCGGCGAGGTAACGCACCGCAGCGACCATGCTGCCCGGGGTTTCGCCGGTCATGGTCGGCGCCGAAGCGGCTTCGCCCCAGCCGATGATGCCGTCGCTGGTTTCAATGCGCGCCAATATGTTTTCGGCATGGAGTATTTGCTCGAACGACATTTTCACCGGCTTGATCATCGGCAGGCTGACGGCGATGGGCTGGATGTGTTTGATGCGCATGATTAATTTCGAAAAAAGCGGCGCCTGAGCGCCGCGATAAATATCAAATAAAATCAATAACTTATATGAATTCTATCGGTACTCAGAGTTTACCGATTTTCTGCACGGCTTTGGCCATGCGTTTGTAATCGGCATCAAAGAACGTCTTGAATTCCGCTGTATCGCGATAATCGGGGACGACTTTTACCTTGTCCAGGGCTTCCTTGAACGCCGGATCGGCGGCGGCCTTGCGTATCAGATCACGCAACTGCGTCAGTGTGGCGTCGGGGATGCCGGCCGCCGTGAACACGCCGACCCAGAGATAGGCTTCGAGGTCGATGCCTTGCTCCTTGAACGTCTGTGTATCGGGGAATGACGGATGCCGTTTCATGCCGGTGTTGCCGATGGCTTTCAGCTTGCCGGATACCACGTACGGATACACCGCTGCCGGGCCGCTGGCCGTGGCATCGACATGGCCACCCAGGGCCTGGGTGATGGCCGGGCCGCCGCCGGTGGTCGGTACATGACGCATCTTGATGCCCATCGCGTCGATGAACATTTCAAACGGCACATGGGTAATGCCGTACGGGCCTGAGGAGGAGAAGGTGCTGGTGCCGCTGGCTTTTTTGACGATCGCGGCGAACTCCTTGCCGGTTTTCGCCGGCACCGACGGATGCACCACCATGATCAGCGGATCCGCACTCATCAGCGCCACCGGCTGAATCTGCGCCAGCGTGTACGGCGACTTGATGCCGTAGAGTTTGTCTTTCTCGATGACCAGGTAAATGTTCGGCGTGGTGATCAGCAGCGTGTGGCCGTCGGCGGGCTGGCCGGCGACGTAGGCGGTACCCACGGCGGCGGTGCCGCCGGAACGGTTGACCACCGGTGCCGGCTGTTTGGTCAGGCGTTCGATGACGGCCGACAGCGGCTGGGCATGGATCTGGTTCATGCCGCCCGGCGGGTTCGGCACGACGACGGTTATGGCCTTGTTCGGGAAACCCTGCGCGTGCGCGGCAAACGGGGCAGCGGCGCAGGCAACGGCGATCAGCAATCGTTTCATCGTGAACTCCTCCAGAAAGAATGGAAACGTGATTCGGGAACGTGGTTCGGGAACGTGATTCGGGAACGTGATGCGGGAACGGTGATGCGGGTCGGGAAGCGTCGTGCGCGCATCCTGTTTTGTGATTATTGTTATTGCCGAAAAACGTTAAACCCATATCCACAGGGTGTCAACTTGCGTAGACCGGCAATAGCCCCGGCCCTGTCAAGCAGTTGGCAATGCGGTGCAACTTGGTTAGCCTACGCGGGTAAAGTGCAGGGCGAAATGCGCGTCAACCAGCGCGCGCGCAGAACCAATTTCAGGACTCATCAGGACTCATTTCGGTACAATCATCAGGCAATGACCAAAAAAATCAATTCAATCCTGATCTACGGCTATGGCGTGATGGGCCGCGGTGTGGCCAGCACCTTTGCCAAACATGGTTTCGACACGACGGTGCGCAGCAGCCGCGCCGCGTCACTGAAGGATCTGCCGCCGGGCGTGCGCGCCGTCGACAAACTGCCGGCGACACCGCCGGACCTGGTGCTGGAGCTGGTGCCGGAGGATGTCGCCACCAAGCAGGCGGTTTACAAGGAGCTCGAGGCAACCTGGCCGGGCGCCGATTACCTGATCGCCACCGGGACTTCGGGGCTTGACCTGGTCGAACTGGCGAAACCGCTGAAACACCCGGAGCGTTTTCTCGGCCTGCACTATTTCATGCCCGCCGACCAGGCGCTGGTAGTGGAAGTGATGGCGGGACCGCAGACACCGCCGGCATTGGTGGATATCGCGGCAGAAGCGCTGCGCCGTTCGGGCAAGGAGCCGGTGGTCTTGTACAAACCCATCGTTGGTTTCCTGGTCAACCGCCTGCAGCACGCGATCCTGCACGAAGCGTATTACCTCATTGAGAAAGGCGTTGCCAGTGCCGCCGATATCGACCATGCCGCGCGCCGCATGCTCGCGCCGCGCATGTGCATCACCGGCCTGATTGAGCAGAAGGACATCAGCGGCCTCGGCATCCATGCCGGTGCGCAAGCCTCCATCGTGCCTGAACTGTTCCACAACCACATGCCGAATCCGATGCTGCAATCCATGGTCAAGGACGGTGAGACCGGGGCCGCGGCGGGCAAAGGTTTTTATGACTGGGCCGGCTGTGATGTCGAAGCAGCGCGCAAACAGTCATCGGCTCAGCTCGCCAAACTCACCGAATACCTTGATTCCGGCGTGAACGCGCCGGCGCCGCGCACCCAGCCCAAGCCGCGAGATCCGCGGCGTTGATTGCGCAGCACCGTCGCGCGTTCGGCATTGGCGCGCGTGAAGCGCTGGGCGTACCTGCTGCGGTGCTGGGCGCGGGTTTTCTCGGTTATGGCTCACTCGCGGCCGACGCCGGCTATTCGATCTGGATGACGCTGGCGGCGACCTTCGCCATCTGGGCGCTGCCTGGACAGCTGGTGCTGATGGAAATGCAGGCGGGCGGTGCAGCCGCGGCGGCGACGGTGCTCGCGGTATCGCTGAGCGCTGCGCGGTTTTTCCCGATGACGTTGACCCTGATGCCGCTGATGCGCGATGGCAGTCGTGGCCGCCGCATCGGACATTTTCTGCTGGCGGCGCAGCTGGTGTCGATGACCACCTGGGCGGTGGCGATGCGGCGCTTCAATGAAGCCGATCTCCAGGATCCCGAATCGCGCTGGCATTATTTTCTCGGCTTTTCCGCGGTATGCATTGCCTCGGCAGCGCTGTTCGCCATGGTCGGGCAACTGCTGCTGGTCGCGTTGCCGCCGCTGGCGCGTTTCGGCCTGGCGCTGCTGACGCCGTTGTATTTTTTTGTGACCCTGGTCGGTGAAGCGCGGAGTCGCTCGTCGATCACCGCGCTGGTCTGCGGCAGCGCGACGGCACTGGCATTACACACGGTTGCACCCGGCTGGAGCCTGCTCGGCGCGGGATTCATCGGCGGAACGGCCGCGTACCTGCTGCAGAGGGGCCATGCGCGACGGCACTGAACTCTGGCTGCTGTTGCTCGCCTGCGGCGCTGCGACTTACTTGTGGCGCGGTCTTGGCGTGCTGCTGTCGGGGCGCATCAATCCGCAAAGCGCAATGTTCGAGTGGGTGTCCTGCGTGGCCTACGCGCTGGTCGCCGGACTGATTGCACGCATCATCGTCTCGCCCTCGGGATTGCTGGCACAGACTGCACTGACAGACCGTTTGCTGGCTTGTGCAGTGGCGTTGCTGGCCTATCATCTGGCCCGCCGCAACATGTTCGTCGGGCTGGTCTGCGGCGTCGCTTTTTTCATGGTCGCCGGTTATGTGCGCGGCATCATCCAGTAAAATTCAGGGATGAAAGGCGAAATTCTGCTGACGCAAGATGGCCCGGTGGCCACCGTCGCGTTATCCAATCCTCCCAAACTGAATGCACTGACGGTCGCGATGTGGCGCGAACTCGCTGCGGTAATGCAGCGGCTGTCTGCCGACGACGATCTGCGCTGCGTGGTGCTGCGCGGCGCCGGCACGGATGCTTTTGCCGCCGGCGCCGACATGGTTGAGTTTGCGACGGTGCGCAATACCGCGGCGCAGGGCAAGGCCTATCACCGCGAACTGGTATACGGCGCATTACGCGCGGTCGGCGAATGCCGGCACCCGACGATGGCGATGATCCACGGCGCCTGCGCCGGCGGGGGACTGGAACTGGCCTGCCAGTGCGATCTGCGCATTGCCGGCCACAGCGCACGCTTCGGTGTGCCAATCAACCGCGTGGGTTTTGCGATTGCGTACGACGAACTCGCTGCGCTGCTGCCGCTGGTCGGGCGCGCGGTGGCGCTGGAAATCCTCGTCGAAGGCCGGGTCTGGGGTGCGGAAGAAGCCGAGGCCAAGGGGTTACTGACGCGGCTGGTGGCGGATGCGGAACTCGCCGCGGAAACAGCGGCAACAGTGCAGCGCATCTGCGCCGGCGCGCCGCTGGTGGCGCGCTGGCACAAACAGTTCGTGCGCCGCCTGACGCCGCAACCGGTGCCGTTGAGTGCCGCTGAAATCGACGCCAATTTCGATTACTTCAGTACTGACGATTACCGCATCGGTTACGATGCTTTCATCAACAAGCAGAAGCCCAGATTTACAGGACGTTAACTGCGGGCGCTGATTTAATTTTTCAGGAATCATCATGGCTGGACCGTTATCGCATATCAAAGTACTGGATCTTTCGCGCGTGCTCGCGGGACCGTGGACCGCACAAAACCTCGCTGACCTGGGAGCCGAGGTAATCAAGGTGGAGCGTCCCGGCAAGGGTGATGATTCGCGTGCCTATGCCCCCCCTTTCCTGAAGGACGAACAGGGTAATGAGACGAAAGAGGGCGCCTATTTCTGCGCCGCCAATCGCGGCAAGAAATCAATCACGGTGAACCTGAGCAAGCCCGAGGGACAGCAGCTGGTACGCGAGCTGGCGAAAGGCGTAGACGTGCTGGTGGAAAACTACAAGGTGGGGGATCTGGCGCGCTACGGCTTGGGTTATGACGATCTGGCCAAGCTCAACCCCGGATTGATTTACTGTTCGGTGACTGGTTTCGGCCAGACTGGTCCGTACAAGGATAGGCCCGGCTACGATTTCATGGCGCAGGGCATGGGCGGGCTGATGAGCATCACCGGTGAAGCTGACGGCATGCCCGGTGGCGGACCGCAGCGTGTCGGCATCCCGATCATCGATATGACCACGGGCATGTACGCTTCCATTGCGATCTGTGCTGCGCTGGCCAACCGCGCGGTGACCGGCAAGGGGCAGTGGATCGACGTCGCGCTGCTCGACAGCTGTGTTGCTTTCCTCGCCAATCAGGCCATGAACTACTTTGCCACCGGCGAGTCGCCGTCGCGCATCGGCAATGCGCACCCGAACATCGTGCCCTACCAGACCTTCGCCACCAAAGACGGCGCCATCATCCTCGCCTGCGGCAATGACAACCTGTTCAACAAGTTCTGCGAGGCCGCGGGCTGCGCCCATCTGCCAACAGATGCGCGTTTTTCCACCAATGCCGAGCGCGTGAAAAACCGCGTCGAGATCACGCGGCTGCTCAACGCGGTGTTCGAACAGCGCACGACCAAAGAATGGGTCAAGCTGCTCGACGACGCAGGCGTGGCCAACGGGCCGATCAATACCATCAAGGAAGTGTTCGAAGAGCCGCAGGTCATCGCGCGCGGCATGAAGTTCGATTTGCCGCATGCGGCAGCGGGGAAAGTGTCGCTGGTCGCGAGCCCGATGCGCTTTTCAGGCACCCCGCTGAAGCACGACATGCCGCCGCCCGTGGTGGGACAGCACACCGATGAAATACTCCGCACGGTGCTTAAACGTAGCGATGCGGAGATCGCGAAGCTACGGGCGGATCAAGTCGTTTGAGAGCGTGATTAGGTGATTAAGTGATTAGGTGATTAGGTGATTGGTGAGGCGATCATCCATGGTTTTAATCACTTAATCACGCAATCACTCGTTTTCAAAAGAAGTTAAAAAGCATTTTCGTCGCCAGCGTAAACAGCAGGCCAGCGAATATTTTTTTCAGCAGCGCGCCCGGTGTGCGGTGGGCGAGGCGGGCGCCCAGCGGTGCCAACGACATGCTGGCAATGACGATACCAATGAGTGCCGGCCAGTAGACATAGCCGACGCTGTATTGCGGCAGCCCGTTCTGGTTCCAGCCGCTGATGATGTAACCGGCAGTGCCTGCCGCGGCCAGTGGCCAGCCGATCGCTGCCGCAGTGCCAATAGCCTGGTGAATCAGCGTGCCGCGCTTGACCAGGTAGGCGATGACCAGCGCCGCACCGCCGGTCGCGGTGAGACTGGAAATTACGCCGATGAGGCCCGCCGACAGGTTCAGCCCCGCCGTGGACAGCGGCTTGGCTCCGGGCTGGGGTTTTTTGCCGAAAAACATCTGCGCCGAGATGTAATAGATCAGCAGCGTAAACACCACGGACAGCAGGCGCACGTCGAGCTCGCTGGCCAGCATTGCGCCGCCGAAGGTGCCGACAACGATGCCCGGCGCCATGCGCTTGACCGCAGCCCAGTCCACTGCGTCGTGTTGATGGTGCGCGCGCACGCTGGATACCGACGTGAAGAGGATGGTTGCCATCGACGTGCCGAGGGCGAGGTGTACCACCTGCGCCGGATCAAAGCCCTTGGCGGCATAGATGAAGGCCAGCACCGGCACCATCGCAGCACCCCCGCCGATGCCGAGCAGGCCGGCAAAAAAACCGACAAAGGCACCGAGCGCGAGGTAGGCCCACCACCATTCGAGCATCGACATCAGGCCAGCTTTACTTCATCAGCGTGAGTATGTACTTCCACGCATCGGGATCCACCGGCGTGATCGACAGCCGGTTGCCGCGGGCGAGCAACTGCATTTTGGCCAGCGCCTTGTGGTTGCGCAGTTCGGTCAGCGTCAGCGGTTTGGTTTTTTTCACGAATTTGAAATCGACATGCAGCCAGCGCGGCTTGTCGGGCGTGGCTTTTTCGTCGAAGTATTTGCTCTTGCGGTCAAACTGCGTGGCATCGGGATAGGCGGTTGCGCTGACTTCGGCGATGCCGACGATGGCGGGCACATCGCAACTGGAGTGATAAAAAAACGCCTGGTCGCCGACTTTCATCTGGTCGCGCATGAAATTGCGCGCCTGGTAATTGCGGATGCCCGTCCACGGTGACACCTTGTCGCGGGCGAGGTCGTCGATGCTGTAGGCATCTGGTTCGGATTTGATCAGCCAGTAGCGCATGTTGTGTTGAAGCCCGGGAAAAACCTTTAGCCACAGAGGGCACAGAGCTCACAGAGGAAAGCCAGAGAGTGGGATCATTTTTACATTCCACCAGTCTGGTGAGTGCAGCGGGTGATGCAATTCCGCGAATTTCTCTGTGTTCTCTGTGAACTCTGTGGCCGAATTGTTGTTTTAAGCGCGTTTAATGCAGCATAAAAAATGCGGCTGCGCCGCATTGATTTTGGGGTCCCCCGCATGTGCCGTCGCAGACCAGCATCCTGAACCTGAGGTTCAAGGCGGCCACCTTCCGAGTTTCTTCAGGCTCATCCGCATGGGACGTGCACACCGAAACTGCTATGGTCGGCGACCAAAGCGATGTTATTGGCTCAAAGAGTATATGGCCTGAACAAACACCGCAGGGGAAACTGTTGAACGGAACATCATCAGGGGAACAGCGACGGGGAAAAACCGCACAACGCAGATCAGAACAGCTTGGCTTGCTCCGCCATCGCCTGATCGATGGCCGTTTCCATGCGTTGAATTCTACGCTTGGTTTCTGCGATGTCAAAGCCACCGACCTTCATCGAAAGAAATTCATGCGTGATGTTCAGCGCGGCCATGATGGCAACGCGCTCGAGGCCGATCACTTTGCCGCGATCACGGATTTCCTGCATTTTGCTGTTCAGGTAGTCGACGGCTTCGAGCAAACCCTTTTGCTCGTGTTCCGCACAAGCGACGCGAAATTCGCGCCCCATGATGTTGATCTGCAAACCCTTTGGGTCAGCGCTCATGTTTCCTCGGCGGGAATTTGCTTGACGATCTGTTCCAGTCGCTCGCTGGCGACATGGATTTTTTCTTCAAGTTGCTTGCTGCGATGGAGGGTCGAGGCCAGTTCCTGGCGCAGTCGCTGCGTATCGTCGCGCAAACGCTGGTTGATCTCGACAAATTGTGCGAGTTTGTCCTCCAGCGCCTTGAGTTCGGCTTCCATGTGCGCACTATAGTGGGGAAAATCTTGCTGGGTCAACAGTTAAGGGCCGCTTTTGAAAGTAACTTGGCACGTCCGGCGCCGGCTTGGTGCCGGCGGAGTGACCACTGACTTCGCCGCACGACCTTAACGCCATGCAGTTTTTATAAGTATTTGTTTTTAATCAATAATTTAGTTTTTTGCGGGGATAATTCTGCGCTACAATCCGCTTTGTCCAGGACGGCCGCGACCGCAAGCGGCACGCCCGGGACGCGTTTCAGGTGCCGGCTTTCCCTCACGGGAGGCCGGTTAAACGGGAAACAGGTGCGGCTTCATTGCCCATGCCTGTGCTGCCCCCGCAACGGTAAGCAACCGGCGTTCAAAACAACGAATGCCATGACGCATCACTAGCCACTGTCCCCTCGGGGATGGGAAGGCGATGCATCAAAGGTTGTGAGCCCGGAGACCGGCCTGCAATGCCAGTTTGGAACAGTCGCGCAGGGCGGCCTACCGGATATGCCTGTCATCCATGACGGGCGCACATCCTTCCCGGTCAGCTCTCACGGCGATTCCTTTGTGTTGCACCCAGCGTGCGGCGGGCACGCACTATCAAGGAAATCAGCATGAAGAGTTATCACCTCATCGCCGCGGTGTTGTGCGCGGCAGCCATCCCCGGTTACGCCGCGGATGCCACGGCTCCGGCCAGTGAACTGTCACCGGTGGTTGTTACTGCTACTCGTTTTCCTGATACTCAGCGCCAGTTTCCGGTCGGCGTCACGGTCATCACCGAAGCGGATATCCGCAACAGTACCGCCAGCACCGTGCCCGAGCTGTTGCGCATGCTGCCCGGCGTGCAGACCCGCGACCTGTCGGGTTCGCCCAACCTGCAGGTGGATCTGCGCGGCTTCGGCATTTTCGGCGACCAGAACACGCTGGTGCTGCTCGACGGCCAGCGCATCAGCGAAAACGAACAGCTCACAGTGAACTGGTCATCGATTCCGCTTGATGCCATCGATCGCATCGAAGTCATGCGCGGCAGCGGCGCGGTGCTCTACGGTGCCGGTGCCACCGGCGGCACCATCAACATCATCACCAAGGCGCCGGCAGCGAATACCAAGGGTGGTTTTGTCGAAGCCGGCGTCGGCAGCTATCGCACGCGCGACGTGCGTGTCGGCGCCAACATCGCCGGCGAACGCAGCGGATTGCGCCTGACCATGGCGCACCGTGAAAGCGACAACTATCGTGACAACAATGCGCTGCGCATCGACAGTGCGCAGCTCGACTGGCGTTATACCGGCGAGCACGGCGCGCTGACGCTGAAAGCCGGCGCCGATGACCAGTATTCCGAATTGCCGGGATCGATCAGCGAAGCGCAGATTGCGGTCAACCGCAGGCAGGCGGCACTGCCCGGTGATTTCGGTGCATTGAGCGGTGGCTACCTGAATCTTGGTGGCACCATGAAACTGGGTGACGCTGAAATAGCGGCGAATCTGTCCTGGCGCAAAAAAGACACCGACTCGTCGTTTTTTGTAGCCTCGCCTTTTCGTAACAACGTGCAAACGGAATCGACACAGTGGTTGTTCACGCCGCGCGCCAGACTGCCGTACCAGTTCGGCGGCATGAGCCACACGCTGGTGGCCGGTATGGATGTCGAAGACTGGGATTTCCAGGGCACGGCCGGGCCGTCCATCGTCGGCCGTCCGCAGGCGACGCAGCGCAGCGATGCGCTGTATGCCCAGCACACGACGGTGCTTGCCGGCGGCACGTCGCTTGCCATTGGAGCGCGCGGTCAGCGCGTGACTTACGGTGTGGCGGATCCTGCCAATGCTGCGGTCCGTACTGAACGCAAACGCAATCTTGAGGCCTACGAGCTGGCACTGCGCCAGCCGCTGGGCGGCGGCTGGGCGGCCTACGGCAAAATCGGCAGCAGTTTCCGGGTGCCCAATGTCAACGACAACTACAGCCTGTTCACTGCGACTGTGACCCTGCTTGAGCCGCAGACTGCGCGCGACCGCGAAATCGGGCTCGAATCGGTCGGCGCTACTTCGCGTTACCGGCTGGCGCTGTATGAAATCGAACTGAACAACGAAATCCTGCTCGATCCGGTGACCTTCACCAACCGTAACCTGCCGCCGACGCGGCGCCGTGGCGTTGAAGCCGAAGCGCGCTGGCAGCCGGTGTCCGGCATCGACCTGTCGGCGGGGTACACCTATGCCGAAGCCGAGTTCCGTTCCGGCACATTTGGCGGCACGCCGATTGCCGGCAACGATGTGCCCCTGGTGCCGCGCCATACTGCCAGCCTTGGCGCGGGCTGGAAGTTCATGCCGCGGGCGCGCATCGATGCAGCGTTACGCTACACCGGTGAGCAGCGCTATGACGGCGACGAACTGAATGCGTTCAACCAGAAAATACCGGCGTATACCGTCGCCGACCTGAAACTGGCGTACGACCAGGCCGACTGGCGTTTCACGGCCGGCGTGCGGAACCTGTTCAACAAGCACTATTTTTCGTACGGTGTATTCACCGGCTTTCCGACCTATGCGGCGCTGCCGGCGCCGGAACGCATGCTGTATGTGTCGGCGCGTTATACCTTCCGCTGAAACGGTTTTTGCAGTTCCCGGAAAAGCCGCGCTTTGCGCGGTTTTTCTTTGCAGGTTTCCCTTATTGAGAATTACATCGGTGGATGACACGCCAGTCTCTCAAACGTCGTTCCCGCGCGCCCCGAAGGAAGTCCCCTTGGGGGAAAGGGGAACCCAGTGATTTTTCGCATTAACGGCACTGGATTCCGGCTCGCGCTGTGCGCGTCCGGAATGACGGGATGCTTGTCACAGGAATACGTAATTCTCAATAATTATCAAAAGTTTGCTATCGTTCGCCCTGTGAAAACGATGTCCGGCACGGCGCTCTATTTACGACTGGTACGCCATGTGCGGCCGTACTGGCGGGTGTTCGCCCTCGGCGTATTCGGCATCATCATCGTCGCCGCCACCGAACCGGCGCTGCCGGCGCTGCTGAAGCCCCTGCTCGACGGCGTGTTTGTCGAAAAAAACGAGGCGGTGATCCGCTGGATGCCCTTGCTGATCCTCGGCCTGTTCGTAATCCGCGGCCTGGCCGAATACCTGGCGCAATTCACACTGAACTGGGTCGGCAATCGCCTGGTGATGGATCTGCGCGGGGTGATGTTCCGCAAACTGCTGACGCTGCCGGCGCGGTATTACGATGACCAGGCTTCGGGCAACCTGATTTCCAAGCTGACGTTTGATGTAATGCAAGTGACCACCGCCGCGACCAGCGTGCTGACCGCCGTGTTCAAGGACAGCCTGGTGATCGTCGGCCTGCTGGGGTGGATGTTGTGGCTGAACTGGAAACTGACGCTGCTGTCGCTGGTGATGACCCCGGTCATCGTGCTGGTGGTGCGCGTGATCAGCGTCAAGCTGCGTAATTCCAGCCGCGAAGTCCAGCAGCAGATGGGCGACATGACCCAGGTGATCCAGGAAACCATCGAAGGCCATCGCGTGGTCAAGTTGTTCGGCGGGCAGGAGTACGAACAGCAGCGTTTTGACGCGCAGGCCAACAATGTGCGCCGCCAGCTGATGAAGCAGGTGGCGGCTGCCGCAGCCAGCGTGCCCATCGTGCAGTTTGTCGCGGCACTGGCGCTGGCCACCATCATTTACCTCGCCACGCAGCAGTCGAACGCCGCGCAGATCACCGTTGGCGGGTTTGTGTCGTTCATCACCGCGATGCTGATGCTGACCGCGCCGTTGAAGCGGGTGACCAGCGTCAACGAACCGCTGCAGCGCGGGCTCGCCGCAGCCGAAAGCGTGTTTTCACTGATCGACGAGGCCAGTGAATCCGATACCGGCGCTGCGGATCCGGGCCGTGCGCGCGGCGACATCCGCTTTGAACGCGTGTCATTTGCCTATGGCACCGACGGCCGCCATGCGCTTGATCAAATTGATCTGGCGATTGCGCCGGGTGAAACCGTGGCGCTGGTCGGCGCTTCGGGCAGCGGCAAAACCACGCTGGCCAATCTGCTGCCACGGTTTTATCTGCCGACCGGCGGGCGTATCCTGCTCGACGGCAATGACATCGCAAACCTGAAACTCGCCGCGCTGCGCGCCAATATTGCGCTGGTGAGCCAGGACGTGGTGCTGTTCAACGACAGCGTGGCTGCCAATATCGCCTACGGCGCGATGAAGCAGGCGGCACGCGCCGACATCATTGCCGCAGCCGAAGCCGCGCATGCCATGGAATTCATCCAGGCCATGCCGCAGGGACTCGATACCGTCGTCGGCGAAAACGGCGTCAAGCTCTCGGGCGGCCAGCGCCAGCGTCTGGCGATCGCGCGCGCGTTGTTGAAGAATGCACCGGTGCTGATCCTTGATGAGGCGACCTCGGCGCTCGACACCGAATCGGAACGCCATGTGCAGGCCGCGCTGGAAGTGCTGATGCGCGGGCGCACCACGCTGGTCATTGCGCACCGCCTGTCGACCATCGAAAAAGCCCACCGCATCGTCGTACTCGACGCCGGGCGCATCGCTGAAACCGGCACCCATGCCGAACTGCTGGCGCGCGAAGGCAAGTACGCGCAGCTCTATCGCAACCAGTTTCAGGCGATACAGGAGCGCTGATCCCCATGCCACTGCTTTCTGTCGTGATCCCCGTCTACAAGGCCGAAGGCTGTCTGGACGAACTCCATCGCCGGCTGGTGGCGGCCATCGAACCGGTGACGAAGGATTTCGAAATCGTGCTGGTCGAGGATTGCGGCGGTGACCGGTCATGGCAAATCATTCGCGCACTGGCAGCCGCAGATCCGCGGGTCAGGGGATTGCAGTTCAGCCGAAATTTCGGCCAGCACTACGGTATCACCGCGGGACTCGACGTGGCGGAGGGCGACTGGGTGGTGGTGATGGACTGCGACCTGCAGGATCGACCGGAAGAAATCCCGCGCCTGTACGCCAAGGCGCTGGAAGGTTACGACGTGGTGCTGGCGCGCCGTGGCGGTCGTACTGACGGCCTGCTCAAGCGGTTTTCATCCTGGTGTTTTTACCGCTTGCTGAGCTGGCTTGCAGATACCGAATACGACAGCGCCGCCGGCAATTTCCGCGTCATCTCGCGCAAGGTGGTACTCGCCTGCCGCAGCATGCGTGAACAACTGCGTTTCTTCAGCGGACTGGTCAACTGGATGGGCTTCCCCACGACCAGCATCGAAGTCAGCCATGCCGAGCGTCACGAAGGACACTCCACTTACACCTTCGGCAAGCTGTGGAAACTGGCCGTCGACACCATCACTGCCTATTCGGACAAGCCGCTGCGCCTCGCCGTGCGTTTCGGGTTTGTGATGTCCATGCTGTCGTTTGCCGCGGGGCTTTATATCCTGCTGCGCGCGGCGCTCTACGGCTCGCCGGTGGTGGGCTGGCCCAGCCTGATGGTCTCCGTGTATTTCATCGGTGGCATCATCATCAGCATCCTCGGCGTGCTGGGCATTTATCTGGGCAAAACCTTCGATGAAGCCAAGAAGCGGCCGCTGTATATCGTGATGAACACGACGTTCGATCATGCACCCCGCGATCAGGCGCATTGAATGGGACAGCGCGGCCTTCGGTCGCGACTGTTTTGAAATTGACGGGCTCGACGCGGATGCCCTGCAGGAGGCCGCGGGTCGGCCCGGGCATTACAGCATCAAGGTCGATGCGCTCGCGTCCAAGGCGCTGCTGCACCAGCACGGGTTTTATTACTGTGACACGCTGATCGAGCCGTTTTGTGCGCGTGGGCGGTTTACCGGCCATCGGGATCCCCGGGCGGGTTTTGCACGCGACACCGCACTCGATGCCGTGCTGGCGATTTGCCACGGTGCATTCCGCCACGGCCGCTTCCATCGCGATTTCCATTTATCCGCGGCGCAGGCCGATCTGCGTTATGACAACTGGCTGCGCCAGATGCATGCTGCAGGAAATGTTTATGGATTACTGTTTGAAGGGCGGTTGGCCGGGTTTATCGCGGTTGATGCCGGGCGCCTGGTGTTGCATGCAGTGTCTGCGGCACTGCGCGGGCAGGGCATCGCGAAATATCTGTGGACGGCAGTCTGTGACGACCTCTATCGCCAACACGCTGAACTGGGCAGTTCGATTTCCGCCGCCAATGTAGCGGCGGCCAATCTGTATGCGACGCTGGGGTTTCGTTTCCGGCATCCCGTCGATGTTTACCACCGGTGGACGACATGAGCTATTTATTTGTGTTCATTACGATTTTTCTGACCGTCTACAGCCAGATCGTGATCAAGTGGCAAGTGGTGGCGGCCGGCGCATTCCCCGTCGAATCGGTTGACCGCATCTGGTTCCTGGCGAAGCTGCTGGTCAATCCCTGGGTGATCTCGGCACTCGCTGCAGGCCTGTTGGCCGTGGTGTCGTGGATGGCGGCGATGACCAAGCTGGAGCTGTCGCATGCGTATCCTTTCATGAGCCTTGCCTTCGTGATGGTGCTGGTGTTGAGTGCGCTGGTGTTCCACGAGCCGGTCAATGCCTGGAAGATCGTCGGGCTGGTATTGATCACCGCCGGCATCGTAGTCGGGAGCCAGGGTTGAGGTTATGCCCGGACTGCGGCGCAACGCTGGGTGCTGCAGGCTGGGATTGCGGCGCTTGCGGTCATAGCCCGCAACAGCGCGCCGGATTTGTTGCGCTTGCCCCCGCGCTTGCTGCACAGTCCGAAGGTTTTGATCCGGCATTGTTTGCCGAACTGGCTGCGCTGGAGTCGCGCAATTTCTGGTTTCGTTCACGCAACCGGCTGCTGGTGTGGGCGCTGCGGCGTTATTTCCCCGGTGCGGCGAATTTCCTGGAAGTGGGCTGCGGTACGGGTTTTGTGCTGCAGGGCATTGCCGCCGCCTTTCCCGCGCTGACGCTGAGCGCGAGCGAAGCGCAGACCGAAGGCCTGGCATATGCGGCGGAGCGCGTGCCGCGTGCGCAATTCCTGCAGATGGACGCGCGCCGCATGCCGTTTGACCGTGAGTTCGACGTCATCGGCGCTTTTGACGTGATTGAACACATAGCCGAAGACGAAACCGTGCTCGGCGCGATGCATCGTGCCCTGCGGCCCGGTGGCGGCATCCTGCTCACGGTTCCCCAGCATCCGTCACTGTGGAGCGAATACGACGTGCGCGCCCATCATGTCCGGCGCTATACCGCCGGTGAACTGCGGTACAAGCTCACGCGCGCCGGCTTCGAGATCGTTAAAATGACATCCTTTGTCTCGCTGCTGCTGCCCCTGATGCTGCTTTCCCGCCGATCCCAGCGTGTTACCGGTGCGGATTATGATCCGCTGGCCGAGTTGCGCATCGCACCCGTGGCCAATGCGTTGCTGGAGTGCGTGCTGGATGCCGAACGCTTGCTGATCCGCGCCGGCCTGCCGTTGCCGGCGGGCGGGTCCCTGCTGGCGGTGGCGCGGCGCCCGGCCTGAATTTTCCCGACATGAGCACTCCCTTCAATAAACCGTTCACCATCGGCCGCGAGCTGGATTACATTGCCGATGCCGTGGCGCGCGGCCATTTGTCGGGCGACGGGCATTACACGAAGCTGTGTCACCGCTGGCTGGAAGAAAAGCTCGGCGCAAAACGCGCGCTGCTGACCCACTCGTGTACCGCGGCCCTCGAGATGGCGGCGATCCTGTGTGATATCCGGCCGGGCGACGAAGTCATCATGCCGTCGTACACCTTTGTATCGACGGCCAATGCCTTTGTGCTGCGCGGCGGCGTGCCGGTGTTCGTCGACATCCGCCCTGACACGCTGAATCTGGATGAAAAACTGATCGAGGCGGCAATCACGCCGAAAACCCGCGCCATCGTGCCGGTGCATTACGCCGGCGTCGCCTGCGAAATGGATGCAATCATGGCGATTGCCCGCCGTCACAATCTGCTGGTGGTGGAGGATGCGGCGCAGGCGGTGCTGTCGGAATACAAGGGCCGGCGGCCCGGCGCCATCGGCCACCTCGGCTGCCTGTCCTTCCATGAAACCAAGAACGTCATCAGCGGTGAGGGTGGCGCGCTGCTGGTCAATGATCCGGCGCTGGTTGAGCGTGCCGAGATCATCCGCGAAAAAGGCACCAACCGCTCCAAATTTTTCCGCGGCGAAGTCGACAAGTACACCTGGGTCGACATCGGCTCGTCGTTTCTGCCCAGCGAACTGATCGGCGCCTTTTTGTGGGCGCAGCTCGAACACGCGGAAGCCATCATTGCGCGCCGCCGCAGCCTGTGCGTGCTGTACCGCGAGGCGCTGCAGGATCTTGCGGATGAAGGGCTGATCGTGCTGCCGCAGGTCGAGCCCGAAGGCGTGGCCGGCAATGGTCACATGTTCTACCTGTTCACGCGCAGTGCGGCGGAACGCCCGGCACTGTTGGCGCATCTGAAAGCCACCGGAGTGCATGCGGTGTTCCACTACGTGCCGTTGCATTCGTCGCCGGCCGGGCGGCAGTTCGGCCGCACTGCCGGCGCATTGCCGGTGACCGAAGACCGGGCTGACCGGCTGCTGCGGCTGCCGCTGTACTACGGCCTCGCGGAAGACGAGGCGCGGCGGGTTGCTGCGGCGGTTCGACAGTTCTTTGAAAACCGGTAACTGGTGATTGGTAACTGGTAATTGGTGAAGGGCGCGCCGTACCACCACTTACCAATCACCTAAAAAAATGCTCTTCAACTCCCACGCCTTCATCTTCCTGTTCCTGCCGCTGACGCTGCTGGCGTTCTTCGGCCTCGGACGGATCAGCGCCCGACTGGCGGCGGGCGGGCTGGCGGCTGCCTCGCTCATTTTCTACGGTTGGTGGAATCCGGCTTATGTTGCGTTGCTGCTGCTGTCGATTTTTTTCAATTTCACCGCGGGCAGCGCGATTGCGCGGGCACAGGCGGCCGGCGCCGCCCGGCGCAGTTTTCACCTGCTCACTGCTGCGGTCATGGCCAACCTCGCGCTGCTTGCCTATTACAAGTACGCGAATTTTTTTGTTGCCAATTTCAACGCCGTCACCGGCGCCGGCCTCGGTTTTGCCGAGGTTGTGCTGCCCGAAGTTGTGTTGCCATTGGGTATTTCGTTTTTCACCTTCACCCAGATCGCATTCCTGGTCGATGCCCACCAGGGCAAGGCGCGTGAATACAACCTGGTGCACTACGGCCTGTTCGTGACCTACTTTCCGCACCTGATTGCCGGACCCATCCTGCACCACGGCGAAATGATGCCGCAGTTCGCCCGTCGCGAAATTTACAAACCGCAGCACGACCTCATCGCCGCCGGGCTCACGCTGTTTGTCCTCGGTCTGGCCAAGAAAGTGCTGATTGCCGACGGCGTGGCGCCGCATGTTGCGCCGGTATTCGACGCGCCGGGTGCGGGCGTCACGCTGACCATGCTGGAGGCGTGGTGCGGCGCCCTGGCCTACACCTTCCAGCTGTATTTTGATTTTTCAGGCTACTCCGACATGGCGGTCGGCCTGTCGCTGATGTTTGGTGTGCGCCTGCCGGTGAATTTTCATTCGCCGTACAAAGCAGTGAACGTCATTGATTTCTGGCGGCGCTGGCACATGACGCTGTCGCGGTTTCTGCGGGACTATCTGTATGTGCCGCTGGGCGGCAACCGCAAGAGCAGGACCAGGCGCTACACCAACCTGCTGCTGACCATGCTGCTGGGCGGGTTGTGGCATGGCGCGGGCTGGACCTTTGTGCTGTGGGGATTGCTGCACGGCGTGTACCTGGTGATCAATCATGGCTGGCGCGAATTCCGCCGCCGTCTTGGCCACAAGCTGCATCAATCGACGGCGTGGGGGCGTCGTGCCGGCTGCCTGCTGACGTTCATTGCCGTGGTTGCGGGCTGGGTGCTGTTCCGTGCGCCGGATGTTGAAACGGCGACGGCGATCCTGCGCGCGATGGCCGGTCTTAATGGTCTGGTGCTGCCGGAGTCCTGGTTTGCCAGGGCGGGTGGCATTGGCGCGGCACTGGCTGCACTGGGGATCGAATTCGGCGCGACACCGGCACTGCCGCGCACCGGTGTGCTGAACTGGATCTGGATATTGCTGGTGGTGGTGTGGCTTGCACCGAATACCCAGCAGATCATGGCGGCGGCGAAGCCGGCACTGGGCGTGCCGAATGAGGCACCGTCGCGTATTTGCTGGCGCATTTCCATGCCCTGGGCATTGCTGACGTTGTGCCTGGCGCTGGCGGTGATCGTCAACCTCGGACGCCATTCCGAGTTTCTGTATTTTCAATTCTGAGCGATGACCCCACGCGCTTATTCATGGTGGCTGGTTGGCGGATGCCTGACCGTGCTGGCACCGGTGGTCGTGCTCAACCTGCTGCTGATCAATAACGATTATCGCCATGACAAAAACCGGCTGGCGAGCCAGTGGCAGCACGAAACCGGCGGCGTGACTTATGCGCCGCCGATCACCAGCAACCGTGCCTTCAAAACCCTGCGCGCCAATGACCGGCTGGCGGACATCAATGCGCTGGTCTTCGGTTCCTCGACGGCGCTGAGCATTACCGCGGATGCGTTCCCCGCCGGCATCCAGGCCTACAACTTTGCCCAGACCGGCAACCCCCTGCGGATGGTGATCGGTGAGGCCGGTTATGTGCTTGACCACTGGAGCAACCGGGTGCGCTGGCTGGTGATTCCGCTCGACTGGGCATTGGGTTTTGTTTACGAGGCGGATGTGTCAACGCCAGTGGACCTGTCGGTCGCCGCCGTGGCGCCGCCCGTGGCGCCGCCGGTGGCCGTGCAGTTGCACGAGGCGCTGAGCCTGCCGCGCATCACCAATCTGGCGGAAATTCTGATGGAAATATTTGGCGCAGCAGATCGGCGGTCTGCCGCACGACATTTTTTTACAGCACCCGCAGCCGAACCCTACCGCTGCAGCGATGGCGTGATGGCCCGCGACTACGACACCATTTACCGCGGCCAGTGCGTCGGTTTCCGCTTTGACGGCAGCGCAACTTTTGCCGACCAGAAACGTATCACTGCCGGTACCGCACCCGGCGTGCTGGCGCAGGCCGCGAGCGCGTCATCGCAGTACGCGCGGGCGCTGGCACACAGCGCAGGGCAGCCTGATGCGGCGTTGCTGGAACGTCTTTCCGGCCTGCTGCAGCAGGCGCAGGCGCGCGGCGTGCGAGTGGTGCTGTTCATGCCGCCGCTGCTGCCCGGACTGGATGCCCGGCTTGCCGCGTCACGACGCAGCGGTGCACAGCTTGCCCGGACCAAGGCCGTACTGCAGGATTGGGCGAGGCAACAGCACATCGCATTGTTCGATGCGGGTCCATCGGAATTGCACGGGTGCACGGCCACCGAGTTCATCGATGCCCACCACGCCCTGCCGGCGTGTTATCGCAAGGTGCTCGCGCGAATGTTTGCGGCGCATCCGGCCGTGCCATGAAAGACAGAATGCGGCACACTGCCGCCGTGACTGATACCGACATCCTTTCCCGACGTGGCTGGTGGCTGCTGTTTGCTGCCGCTGCGATTACATTCCTGCCCGCACTCGGTTACTACTATGTCGGTGAAGAGGCGATTTTTCCGATCTCGGCGCTGGAAATGTGGTTTCACGGCGAGCCGGTCAAGCGCCTGCTGTTCGGTGCCGATCTGCAGCACAATCCGCTGTTTGCGTGGCTGATCATTCCGCCGGCGACACTGTTCGGCTGGGATGCGATGCTGGTGGTGGCACGGGCCATCACCATGGCTGCGACAGTGCTTAGCGGAGCGGTGGTGGCCTGGCTGGCACAGGCGCTGTACCGGGACCGCATATTCAGCGCGGTGGCGGCAACGGTGTACATCACGCTCGCGGATCTTTTTTTCTATCGCGGCTGGTTGGCCTATGTCGATCCGCTGTTCGGCTTGCTGGTGTTCAGCGCCATTGCCTGCCTGTGGGTGGCCTGCGAGCGGCGGCAGTATTCGTTGCTGGCCCTCGCTTTGCTCATGGTCTACGCCGGATTCATGGCCAAGGCGCTGACGGCGTACGTGTTTTATGCCGGTGCCGGGCTGGTGCTGCTGTTCCGCACCGACTACCGCCGTTTCCTGCTGACCGCACCAGCGCTGTTGTTGCACGCCACCGGCGCTGTGCTGCCGCTGACGTGGCTGATGATATTTGCCAGCAACCGCGGCCAGGGTTCGAGAATGTTCAGCGAGATCGTGGCCAAGCTCGCGCCCGACAACCTCGGGGCTTATTTGACCAAGCTGCTGGTCTATCCGCTGGATACCCTGCAGTGCCTGGCGCCGGCCGCATTGATCGCCCTGTGGTTGCTGGCGCGGCAACGGTCCAACATTGCGCTGACCGCGGATGTTGCGCTGAAAACCGCAGCGTGGATTGCGCTGGTGAATTTTTTACCGTACTGGCTCGCACCACACAGCCATGTCCGTTACCTGCTGCCGCTGTATCCGCTGGCGGCATTGGTCATTGCGCGGGTGTTGTGGCTGGGCGGGCCGCAGGTACTGCAGCTGACGCGGCGCTGGCTGGTCGGCATCATCGTCCTGAAACTGCTGGTGGCTGTGGTGGTGTTTCCCGTATATCAGGCGCGTTACCGCGGCGCGAATTATGCGGAAACAGCGCAGACCATTCGCGACCGGACTGCGGGCCATGCGCTGTACACCACCAATGTCAGCGCCAGTGGTCTGTCGGTTGCTGCGTACATTGATACGGCGCGCTTGCCGCAAGCGCCGCTGACTTTTCCGCCGGCCCAATGGGCAGATGGTTTTGTAATCGCTTATGAAGCCGATCCGCAGCTGGGCCGGATCGCCGAGCAATACCGTCTTGGCGGCAATGAACTGTATTTGTTATGCCGCGGTACGGCCTGCTCTCAGCCCGCAGCTGGCTTATCCAAGTAAGCCATTGATTTTAAATAATTAATTACGGTTTCCGCAGGGATGGCCAACAGACAGTCACTGGCGCTGCCGATATGGCGCTCGCAGCCTTCGTGGCCGCAGGGTACGCAGGCTGCGCGGCCCTGGATGATCTGCACATTGCCGCTTCGCTGATCGCCGATCCTGCGCCAGGGATTGCTGGTCGCGGCATGGCTTTTGGGCCAGGGCCCCCATTTCACCGGATCACTCGGACCGAACAGCGCGAGCGTCGGTGTTCCTGTTGCAGCAGCCATGTGCGTGATTGCGGTATCGGGACCGACGTAGAACTGCGCACGGGCGAGCAGTGCCGCAGTGCCGCCGAGCGTCAACCGGCCGGCGGCATTGATGACCGTGGCCGGCAACTGCTTCGCAATCGCATCGACATAAGCCCGTTCATCAGCATCGGGGCTGCCGGTCAGTGCGACGCGGAAGCCGTGGTCGAGCAGCCACTGTGCCACGCTGATCCAGCCCTGTTCGTGCCACATCTTGTAGCGGAATTTCGGATAGGGATGCAGCACCGCGAGCGGTGCGCAGGCTTTGCCGAGCAGCGTATCGACCGCGATGCTGTCTTCCGTGCGCCAGGAAACAACGACGTCGGATGCAAGGGGCAGTTCCAGCGCATCGGCGAGTGACAGGTGCGCGCGCACGGTATGCGTGTTCACGGCATCCAGTGCTACCCATTGATCGAGGAATTGCCGTTTCCAGCTTTGACCGGGGGTGTCGAGCAAGAGGCCGATGCGATGTTTGCCGGCGAGCCAGGCATACAGCGTCGGCCGGTCCCCGGGCAGCAGTGACAGCGCAAGATCGTAGCGCCGGAACAGGCGCATCAGCAGCGCGAAGTGTTGTGCGATGCCGGGACGCTCGGGCACGGTGTGCACGGCATGCAGATCAGGATTTGCGGCGAGTACACCCTCAGTGCCGGCGAACACCAGCGCTACGATTTCAGCGCCGGGCCAGGCTTGTTTCAGCGAGCGGATCAGCGGCGTCGCCAGCAGCACGTCGCCGATGCGGCGGGTGACCACCACCAGCACGCGGCGCGGCGCGGTGTTCATAGATACTGGTCGACGCCGAGTTGCGCGCGATAGCGCTTTGACGCGATCAGCTCATCCAGCAGGCGCTGGTTTTCGTCGAAGCCGCGCTTGTCGGCTTCGCGATGCCATAAATGGAAAACCGAAGCACCGAAACGCGCGTTCTTGTGTTTGATGCCGGCGTGGATCAGGCGGATCGCGAGGTCCGAATCCTCCAGTCCCCAGCGTCCGGCATAGGCTTCATCAAAACCGTTGACCGCCAGCAGGTCATCGCGCCATGCCGAAAAATTGCAGGTCTTGACACCCTGCCAGCGCTCCGGCGTGCGGCGGCGGAATCCACCATCGGGCAGACGCAGCAGCGGCAGCAGGCGGTTGATGCCGCCCTGCAGCCGGACGACGGCCCAGCGCGCGAACGTCCAGTCGTAGAGCGGCAGCTGTTCGCGCAGCGCGCGCGTCGTCAGTTCTGCGCTGAGCAGTACGCGGTTGCCGGAGAGAAAATAACCGGGCTCGGCGAGCATGCGGTGGCGGCGGATGAAATCCGGCGCCGGCACACAGTCGGCATCGGTATAAATCACGTAATCCGCCCGCGTTGCAGCCAATCCGCGATTGCGCATCACCGTAGCGCGAAAACCCTTGTCCTCATGCCACAGGTGGGTGACCGGAAAGGGCGCGCGCTTTGCGTAGCCTTCGGTCAGCAGCCGCACATCATCTTTTGATCCATCATCGGCGACGATCAGCTCAAAGTCGCCGCTGTCCTGGTGCAGATATCCCTCCAGCAACGCCGCCAGCGCATCGGGCCGGTTGTAGGTGGCGATGACGACAGCGATGTTCAACGCGATTGTTCCCGGCGCAGTATCAGTTTGGCGTAACGGTAGTACGACCCCTCGGCATTGGCAATCGCCAGCATCAGGCCTTCGCGGCCGTCGAGAAAACCCAGGCGCAGCACATAAGTGCGGAAAAACGCCCAGCCGCCGTGCAGCAGTGCGGTCCAGATTGACGCGCTGCGGCCGCGCGCGTACAGGTCGCGTGCGCTGGCGCTGGAATAGAGATTCATTTTCAGCGTCATCTGGTCGAGGTCAATGATGGCCTCGTGCATCAACGGCTGCTTCAGTTTGCGGATGGCGCCGTCGACAATCAGCCGTTCGTGGGCCTGGGTATCAGAGAAGCGTGCAGCCCCGCGGCGGAACAGGCGGATCACATGATCCGGCCACCAGCCGGAGTGTTTCATGTAGCGCCCGCAGAAACTCGAGCGGCGCGGAATGGCATAGGCCGGAGCGGCCGCCGCGCTGCGGACGGTGTCCAGCATTTCGTCGCGCAGTTCCGGCGTCACCCATTCATCGGCATCGATGGAGAACACCCAGTCGCCGGTCACCAGATCCAGCGCACGGTTTTTCTGCGGACCGAAACCGGGCCAGTCGGCGGTGACGGTGACTTTGGCGCCCAGCGCGTGACAGATGTCCCGCGTGTCGTCGCTGCTGCCGGAATCGACGACGATGACTTCATCCGCCCAGGCCAGCGATTCCACGCAGCGGCGGATGGTGGTGCCGGCGTTTTTGGTGATGATGATTACTGAGATGCTCATTTTGGTGATTAGGTGATTAAGTAATTATGTGACCAAGTGGTTAATGGGAATCACCTGGTTACCTGATCACTTAATCACCTGATTATCACGAGATTTTAAACCTGCATACAGCAGCGCCGTCAGCCAGGCGTAGAGCAGGCCTTCGGTATGGTCGAGCAGGGCGGAGTTGAGCATGCAGACGATGCCCATCATCAGTACCAGACCCTGTGCGAGACCACGCTCCATGGGTGTCGGCAGCTGCGGCGCGAGGCGCCACTGCTGCCATAGCAGCCACAGGAAAGCAGCCAGCCCGACGGCCCCGATCTGCACCGTGATCAGCATGAATTCGTTGTGCGGATTTTTCGAGGCGACGCTACCGGTGCCTTCAACTTGTTTGGCGTAGACCGCGGGGAAGCTGCCGGTGCCGGTGCCGATCATCGGATTTTTCTGGATCAGCGCCAGGGTGTTGCGATAAAACTCCAGCCGGAACCCGGTTGATGTGGAGGCGGGGCGGTCGGCGCGTTCATGGCGCAGTTCCTGAATGATTTGCTGGACTCGGGTCTGGAAGGTGCCGGGGATCAGGCTGAGCAGCGTGACCACGCAAACCGCGGAGCCTACGGCAATCGCTACGCCACGAAATCGTGCGCGCTGCCAGCCGAACAGCAGCACCAGCGTAATCAGCAGGATGTAACCGGTTGCACCTTCGACCATCAGCATGATGTTGATTATTGCCAGCACGCTGAGGAGGCCCCAGCCGATTTTCCCGGCGCGGCTTTGGCTACTGCAACACAACCACGCGAACAGGAATGCGGAAAAAGCCGTCAGGATGTTCTGGGTCAGGCGCAATTTGAATACGATCGGCGAATCCGGTGTGCCGCGCAGCCAGGGATTGGGCGGAATCAGGCCGATTTTTAGGGCGCAGGAAATCAGCAGCACCAGTGCGAGGCCACCGGCCAGCATGCGCAAACCCTGTTCCCGGCTGGAGGCCTTGATAAAAGCCCAGCCCAGTACGGGAACCAGTGCGAGGTCGGAGTATTTCAGCAAATAAAGTTTTGCATCGCCCGGCACCTGGCTGCCGTAGAGCGTGCCGGCCAACAGCAAGGCGAACAACAGCAGGGCGGCGCGATAGACGGGATTGTTCCAGGCGAGCATCAGCTTGGTCTGGTACTGGATGCCGACCAGCCATGCGAGCAGGACTATGGCCGTCAACACGTTGTCCAGTGCAATCGATACCGGAATCGAAGCGCCGATGGCGATCGTGCCCCAGCGACCCGGTGCCGCGGCCACTGCCGCAAAACGCTGGGCTGCCGTGGCCGTGCTCATTGTGGCTGGTACTCCGGGATCCACTGCGCCAGCTCTTTGCGCACCGTGGCATCGTCGGGCAGCGCCGTGCGCGTCAGCCACGGCTCGAGCTGATCCGGCAAATCCGCGGGTGCCGGGCGAGCCCTGGCAATGCGCAGTTTGGGATGCGGTGTCGGCAGCGAATTTTCATCTGCGGCCAGTACTTCCTCGTAGAGTTTTTCGCCGGGGCGCAGCCCGGTGTAAACAACCTTGATGTCGTTTTCATCGAAACCCGACAGCCGGATCATGTCGCGCGCGAGGTCGGCGATCTTGACCGGCTCGCCCATGTCGAGTACAAAAATTTCGCCGCCGTTTCCCATCAGCCCTGCCTGCATCACCAGCTGCACGGCTTCCGGGATGGACATGAAAAAACGGGTGATTTCCGGGTGGGTGACCGTGAGCGGTCCGCCGGCGGCGATCTGCTCGCGGAATTTGGGGATCACGCTGCCGGTGGAGCCAAGCACGTTGCCGAAGCGCACGATGACAAAGCGCGTGCTGCCGCACTGCTGCAGCGACTGGCAGACCAGCTCCGCCAGGCGCTTGCTGGCGCCCATCACGTTGGTCGGGTTGACCGCCTTGTCGGTGGAGATCAGCACGAATTTTTCGACACCGTGCGCGATCGCCGCTTCGGCCAGCACGCGCGTACCGAGCACGTTGTTGAGCACGGCCTGCCAGGCATTTTCATTTTCCATCAGCGGCACATGCTTGTAGGCCGCGGCATGAAAAATGACCTTGGGTCTGAGGGCGGACAGCAGTTGCCGCATGCGCTGCGCATCCTTGACGTCCCCGATCATCGGACTGATCGCGACCCCCGGCATCTGGCGCAGGAATTCCTGCTCCATCGTGTACAGCGGGAATTCGCTGCTTTCGAGCAGCACGATGCGCTGCGGTTTGTAGCGTGCGACCTGCCGGCACAGTTCGGCGCCGATCGAGCCGCCGGCCCCCGAAACCAGAACGGTGCGTGTGCCCAGCCATTCGCGCAGCCCTGCTGTGTCCAGCTTGACCGGATCGCGCCCGAGCAGGTCGTCGAGTTCGACATTGCGGATCTGCGATACCGTGACGCGACCGCTCATCAGATCGTCGAATGAAGGCACGGTCAGCACTTGCAGTCCGGCAGCACGTGCGATTTCCACGGCCCGCCGTCGCTCACTGTGATTGGCTTCCGGCATGGCGATGATCGCGTGCCGCGCATTCAATCGTCGTTGCATGTCGGGCAAATCGCCGATGGCGCCGTATACCGTTGCGCCGTGGATCTGGCGGCGGTGGTGAGTGCGGTCGTCATCAAACACGCCGACCACGCGCCATTGCGGACTGCGCGCCAGATCCTTGATCAGATTTGCCGCGGCTTCGGTGGCGCCGAGCACCAGCACCGGCTCGCGCCCCGCGGAGATCAGTGCGCCGAAGCTGCGTTCCTTCCAGCCGCGGTAGGCCAGTCGGCTGCCTCCCATGATCATTACCAGCAGCACCGGGCTGGTGAGCAGGACCGAGCGCGGCACGGCAAACTGCAGCATGAACAACGTGGCCGCGACTGCCAGCGCGCCGCCGCTGACGGCAAGGATGATGCGCTGCAGGTCGGGCAGGCTGGCGAAGCGCCAGATGCCGCGGTAAAGCCCCGAAACCAGGAAAAACAAGGCGTACAACGGCACCACCCATCGCACCGATTGCCAGGCCTGTGCGTGGTACGGTTCCGGTAGTTCAAGGTTGAAACGCAGCCAGAAGGCCAGCAGCCACGCCACGGCGACGGCTGCAAGGTCGTGGGCAATTGCCAGCAGCGTGCGGATGTTAAACATGCCTTGCCCGTTGTGCGCGCCAGGCACGTTCGATGACGACGATCAATACTGCATACAGTGCGCCGGCGATGACGAGGGCCGCGTATTGCCGGTTTGTATCAAGGGTCATGGTCCACAGCGCGGCCAATCCGCAAGCGGCCATCAAGGCATATTCTGCGAACGCGGTACCGCGATGGCCCAGTCCGAGCTGCACCAGTCGCTGGTAATAATGATCGCGATGGGCTTCCCAGACACGGGCACCGGACAGCAGGCGCCGTGCCAGTGTCACGCTGGCGTCGACGATGAACGGTGAAAACACCAGCAGTGGAAACCACCAGGTCCAGTCGTGCTGCATCCAGCCAGTGATACCGAAGGTCGCGGCGAGAAATCCCAGCGGCACCGCGCCGGCATCACCAAGGAAAATCCGCGCCGGATGAAAATTGTGCAGCAAAAATCCGGCTGCTGCTGCAGCCACGGCCAGGTTCAGCAAAGCAAATTGCGCGCTGCCGGCAAGCCAGGCCGCCACGGCGTAAGCAAGGAAGCCGCAGACTGCCATGCCGCCGGCCAGTCCGTCGGAGCCGTCCATGAAATTATAGAGATTGCACATCCAGCCGATGGCAAGGATCGCGAGCACCAGCAGCAACACGGATTCCTGCCCGCCGATCAGCGTCGGCGCGGCCAGCGCTGCGGCGAGCAGGTGAGCGGCAAAACGCACGACGGCGGACAGGCCGCGCAGATCGTCCAGCAGTGAAATCGCAATCAGCAAGCCCAGCGCGGCCCAGAAGGCCCATGGCAGGTGCGGGACAAGGTACAGCCAGCCTGCGGCCATGCCCAGCAGCAGGCCGATGCCGCCGGTGCGCGGTACTGGCGTGGCATGCAGCGAACGTGCATTGGGCTCATCCAGGGCGATTTGCGCCGCGCGTCCGCGCGCCAGCCAGCCGACGGCCAGCGCAGCGACAACGAACGAAATAATGGAAATGACAATGGCTGGCCACACGGTGTGCTGGGGCAGGGCGCGCCCTTAATTTTGGCCCTGATGATACCACCGCGCAGTCGCGTTAAGTCCTTGATCCAGCGAGTATCGTGGCTGCCAGCCGAGTTCCGTACGGAGGGCTGCGCTGTCCACCGTGAGCGATCCGGTCAGGCGCATCACTGCCGCCTGCCTGCCAAACAGCGTGGCGGCGCAATGGAGCAGCGCCGGCGGGCAGGGCAGTAGTCGTGGCGGTTTGCCGAGGGCTGCAGCAAGTTTGCGGATCAATGCGGGAGTCGACACCTCCTCGCCGTCGCTGACCAGGTAGGTTTTCCCGGCGGCGGCCGGTGCATCCATGCAGGTGATGATGGCGTCGATCAGATTGCCGATATAAACCAGACTGCGCCGGTTACTGATGCTGGCCAGCGGCAGCGGCGTACCGCGCGCAATGGCCCGCATCAGGTGCAGGAAATTGCCCTTGACGCCCGGGCCATAGACCAGCGGCGGGCGCAGGATCACGATTTCCATCCCGGTGTTGGCGCCGATGCGCCGCAACGCGTCTTCGGCCTCGCGCTTGCTGATGCCGTAGGCGTCCAGCGGCTGCGGCACATCGTCCCGGGTAAATGGTTGCGCGTCCGTGGCTTCGCCGTTGACCTTGATGGAACTCAGGAACACGAAACGGCGCACGCCGGCCGCCGCGGCCTGTTGTGCCAGGCGGCGCGAGGCTTCAACGTTGATTTTCCGGTAAGCACCCAGCGCATCGGGGTCGCTTTTGTCGGGAACGTGGGTGCGCGCAGCGAGGTGTACCACGCAGTCAACACCGCTGAGCGCCGCCTGCCAGTCGGTATCCCCGCCGATGTCACCGACGACAACATCGCCGGGCAGCACATCTGCAACAGGTCGACTTGATGCGCGACGGATATTGCGTCCCTGCAGCGCGGCAGCCAGCGCAGTGCCGACAAAGCCGGAGGCGCCTGTAATCAAGGTAAGTTTTGCGCGGTTCATGAAGGCCTGTTTAAAAGACGGCGGCAGCGACGCGTAACAATCCCGGACTGGTATCCATGAATGAATGTGAGCACAATACCCGGCTATGAATCAACAGCCGGTCATCAGCATATCCATCGTCAGTCATCGGCAAGGCGCACTGGTCACCGCGCTGCTTGCGGATATCGCGGCGCATTGTGTGTTGCCGCTGGAAATCATTCTGACGGTGAATGTGCCGGAGAACTTGCCGTTTGATGCCGGGTCATATCCGTTTCCGGTCAAGATCATCCAGAACACGATACGCAAAGGCTTCGGTGCCAATCATAACGCGGCGTTTGCGGTGTCGCGCAGCGACCATTTTTGCATATTGAATCCCGACATCCGTTTCGAGCGTGATCCTTTTCCGGCGTTGCTGGATGGTCTGTCGGATCCCGCTGTTGGCGTGGTTGCCCCGTTGGTCGTCGGACCCGATGGGCAAATCGAGGACAGTGCCCGTCGTTTCCCCACGCCGCTCGGCATCGTGCGCAAGGCATTGCGCGGCAAACGTGGCCCGGATTATGTGATCGGGCAAACGTCCGTCAGGCCCGACTGGATTGCAGGCATGTTCATGCTGTGGCGTTCAGATTTGTTCCGGCAAATCGGCGGTTTCGACGAAAGTTTTTTTCTGTATTACGAGGATGTTGATGCCTGCGCCCGGCTGCGGTGCGCCGGATCCGGCGTAATTCTGATGCCGGCGGCGCGGGTCACGCATTATGCGCGCCGGGAAAGCCACCGTAATCCGCGTTACCTGCGGTGGCACCTGGCAAGCATGCTGCGTTATTTCCTGAAGCGGTTTGTTGGTCGTTACCATGTTGGTTTAAAATATTGAAAAATTTCAGGTTTTCGCCTTGCAATCCACCCGTCCCAGCAATATTTCACTGGCCCTTCAGGACCTGACGAGCGGCGTCGGCAGTATCTACATCTGGCCGATGCTGGGCTGGCTGGAGATCAAGCAGCGTTATCGCCGGTCCGTTATCGGACCATTCTGGCTGACTTTAAGCAGTGGCGTGATGATTGCTGCGATGGGCCCTCTGTACGGTCGTCTGTTTGGCCAGAATTTGTCGATTTATCTGCCGTATCTTGCCGTCAGCCTGATCCTGTGGGCAATGATCGGCGGGCTGATTACTGAAAGCTGCCAGGTGTTCATCGCGGCGGAAGGATTTATCAAGCAGATCAAGCTGCCCTACACAGTGCATGTCATGCGCGTGATCTGGCGCAACTTGATCATCTTTGCGCACAACATGATTGTAGTCATCGTGGTGCTGATGATTTTTCCGCCGGGATGGGACTGGCATCTGATGCTCTTCCCGCTGGCGGTGCTGATGCTGGCCGTCAACGCCATCTGGGTCGGCCTGCTGCTGGGGCTGCTGTGTGCGCGCTTCCGTGATATTTCGCCGATCGTGGCCAGCCTGTTGCAGGTGGCATTTTTCCTGACGCCGGTGATGTGGCGGCCTGAAATGCTCGGCCGGCATCAATGGGCGCTGCAGTTGAATCCGCTGTATTACTTCCTGGAAATCATCCGCGCGCCATTGCTCGGGCAGAACGTTGACCCGGAATTATGGGCGGGTGTTGCGGTGATCACCGTACTTGGTTACGCAGTGACGCTGTTGCTGTTCAGCCGTTTCCGCGCACGCATTCCCTACTGGGTGTGACATGGCCCGCATCGTTGCCCGCAATGTGATGGTCGAGTTTCCCATCTACGGCACCAAGAGCCGGTCGCTGAAGAACACGGTCATGCGTGCAGCGACCGGTGGTTTGCTGGCCACCAGCACGGATCAGCACGTGGTGGTCCGCGCATTGCGCGACATCAGCTTCGAACTCAACGTCGGTGACCGGGTGGGCATCATCGGCCACAACGGTTCGGGAAAATCCACGTTGTTGCGCGTACTGGCCGGAGCCTACGAGCCCATCGGCGGTGAAATTGAAGTCACCGGCAAGGTTGCTTCGATGCTGAGCATCACGCTTGGCATGGATTTCGAAGCCACGGGTTACGAAAACATCTACCTGCGTGCGACCGTGATGGGCATGCGTCCTTCGGAAATCGACCCGCTGATCGGCGAAATCAGCGAATTTTCCGAGCTGGGCGAATATCTGGACATGCCTGTGCGCACCTACTCGAGCGGCATGGCCATGCGCCTCGCATTTGCCGTTTCGACCAGCGTCTCCGCGGATATAATACTGATGGACGAATGGCTGAATGTGGGTGATCCGTCATTCACCGAAAAAGCGCAGGCACGCCTCGCACGGTTGCTGGATCAGGCAAAAATACTGGTTTTTGCGTCCAACGACGAATCGATGATCCGCAGGAACTGCAATCGCATCATGCGGCTGGACCATGGCGAGATGACCTCGTTCGAAACAATCTGAATTTTCAACTCCGGAAGAAGCTGATGAAAGTATTTGTAACAGGCGCCTGCGGCTACAAGGGCTCGGTACTGGTTCCCAAACTGCTGGCGGCCGGCCATGAAGTCATCGCATTCGACATCATGTGGTTCGGCAACAACCTCAAGCCGCATCCGAAGCTGACCACGGTGAAAGGCGACGTGCGTAATATCGAGGAAATCAGGCTCGACGGCGTCGACGCCATCATCCACCTGTCGTCGATTGCCAATGACCCCTGCGGCGACCTTGATCCCAAACTGACCTGGGAAGTCAGCGCGCTGGCCACGATGCAGCTTGCCGACAAGGCGCAGCGCATGGGCATCAAGCGTTTCATTTATGCGTCCTCGGGCAGCGTCTACGGCATCAAGGACGAGGAACAGGTCACCGAAGACCTCGAACTGAAACCGATTTCTGAATACAACAAGACCAAAATGGTCGCCGAGCGCGTGGTGCTGTCGTACAAGGACGACATGGTGGTGCAGGCCCTGCGTCCGGCCACCGTCTGCGGTTATTCACCGCGCATGCGGCTTGACGTGTCAGTCAACATGCTGACCATGCAGGCGCTGACCAAACGCAAGATCACGGTGTTCGGCGGCAACCAGACGCGGCCCAACATTCACATCGACGACATCACCGACGCCTACATTTTCCTGCTCGACAATCCGCAACACACGGGAATCTACAACGCGGGATTCGAAAACATTTCTATTCTCGACATCGCCCAACGTGTGGCGCAGCAAATTGAAGCCGAAATCGTGGTCACCGAATCCAACGATCCGCGTTCCTACCGCGTCAATTCGGACAAGCTGCTGGCGACCGGCTTCCGGCCGAAAAAGACTGTCGATCACGCGATCAGCGAAATCATCCAGAAATACAAGTCGGGCGAGCTGAAGGATGAAGAGCGGCATTACAACCTGAAGTGGATGGAAAAAGAGGTGGTCAAGTGAACGCTCCGCTGCCGCAAACCGCCACTTTCTGCGCCGATTACGCGCAACGCCTGCAGGCCGTGCTCGCCAAGTCGGATTGGACCGGCGTGGCCGCGCTGGCGGAAGACCTGCTGCGCTGCTGGAAAGGCGGCAACCAGGTATTCCTTTGCGGCAACGGCGGCAGCGCCGGCAACGCAGTACACCTCGCCAACGATTTTCTCTACGGCATTTCCAAGGTTCACGGTTCCGGCTTGCGGGTGCACGCGCTGCCGGCCAACACGGCGGTGCTGACCTGCCTGGCCAACGACGAAGGATATGACTCGATTTATTCGCTGCAGCTTGCCGTGCAGGCGCGCGAAGGTGATCTGCTGATCGTGCTGTCGGGCAGCGGCAACTCGCCCAATATTTTGAAGGCGCTGGAACAGGCGAAAAAAATGAAAGTGCGGACCTACGCCATCCTCGGCTACACCGGCGGCAAGGCTAAAGCCATGAGCGATGCGCCCATCCATTTTCCGGTGGATGACATGCAGATCGCCGAGGACATGCAACTGGTGGTCGGCCACATGATCATGCAGTGGCTGTACCAGAACCGGCCGCAGGCCTGACCCGATGGCGGCAAGCGAAAAATGTCTGGTCATCGGCAGCAACTCCTTTTCCGGCGCGAGTTTTGTCGATTACCTGCTGCAGCAGGGCATTGAAACCATAGGCACCAGCCGGTCTGCGGAAGCGCACCGCGCATTCCTGCCGTACCGCTGGTCCGGCAAGGATGCCGGATTCCGCTTCGTGCAGTGCGACCTGAATCACGATCTCGACAAGCTGATGGCATTGATGCGGGCGGAGAAGCCCGGCTATGTCGTCAACTTTGCTGCGCAAAGCATGGTTGGCGAGAGCTGGAAAAATCCCGAGCACTGGTTCATGACCAACGTGGTGTCGGCGGTCAGGCTGCACGATCAGCTGCGCCAATGCGATTTTCTGCAGAAATACGTGCATGTGACCACGCCGGAAGTCTACGGCAGCACCGACGGCTGGATCCGCGAAGACACACCGTTCAACCCGAGCACGCCGTATGCGGTGTCGCGCGCGGCCGGCGACATGAGCCTGCGCACCTATTTCGATGCCTATAAGTTCCCGGTGGTGTTCACCCGCGCCGCGAATGTTTACGGTCCGGGCCAGCAGCTCTATCGCATCATTCCGCGCACCATTCTGTTCATCATGCTCGGCCGCAAGCTGCAGTTGCACGGTGGCGGGCATTCGCGGCGTTCGTTCATCCACATGCGGGATGTGTCGGACGCGACCTGGCGCATTGCGAAGGAGGCGCCGGCCGGCGAGACTTACCACATCTCCACCGACGAGATCGTGACCATCCGCGAACTGGTGGAGCGCATCTGCGTGAAACTCGGCGTGAAGTTCAGTGACCATGTCGAAGTCGTCGGCGAGCGCATGGGCAAGGATGCTGCGTACATGCTCGACAGCAAAAAGTTGCGTGCGCAACTCGGCTGGCAGGATCGTATTGCTCTCGATGCCGGACTCGACGACTGCATCGCCTGGGCGAAAAAGAACTTCGATGAACTCAAGCAGTTGCCGTACGATTACATCCACAAGCCTTGAGATGATTAATGGCAGTATTTGCATAAATATTTGATTTAATTGATAAAATTGGAAATCGCGTGAAGCTCGAAGAATTGCAGAAACTGGCTGCCGAAATCCGCGCCCGCATCATCGAGACCTCGCACAAGACCTCGACGCCGCATCTGGGCTCCTGCCTGTCGTGCACGGACATTCTGGTGGCGGCTTATTTCGCCACGCTGCGCATTGATCCGAAACAACCGCGGGATCCGAACCGTGACCGTTTCATCCTGAGCAAGGGCCACGGTGCCGCAGCACTGTTCCAGGTGCTCGCGATCAAGGGTTTCTATCCCGAAAAAATGCTTGAGACCTACGGCGAAGACGGCGGCATTTTTGCCGAACATCCGCCGACGCCCTCGCATCTGCCCGGCATCGAAGCCGCGACCGGTTCGCTGGGGCATGGCATGCCGATGGGACTGGGCATGGCCTTGTCGGCGCGGATCCAGAAACAGAATTACAACGTAGTGGCGCTGCTCTCTGACGGCGAATGCAACGAAGGTTCAATCTGGGAAGCGGCGATGCTGGCGGCTGCACAGAAAGTCGAGCGCCTGGTCGCCATTATCGATTTCAACAAGTGGCAGGCGACTGGTCGCAGTGAAGAAATCCTCGCGCTGAATCCGCTGGCCGACAAATGGCGCGCTTTTGGCTGGAGCGCGTACGAAGTCGATGGCCATGACATGGCGGCGCTGGTGAAGTTGCTCTCCAATGTGCCCGACGGCAGCGGCAAGCCGGTGGCGATCATCGCGCACACGGTCAAGGGTAAGGGTGTCTCCTTCATGGAAGATGACAACAACTGGCATTATCGTATTCCGACTGCGGAGGAAGTTATCGCCTCCAAGAAGGAACTTGGAGTGGCAACATGAGAAACGCCTTCGCAGACGAAATCACCAAACTGGGCACTGTTGATCAGCGCGTGGTCCTGCTCTCCGGCGACATTGGCAACAAGCTGTTCGACAAATACAAAGACAAGGCGGCCGGCCGCTTTTTCAACTGCGGCGTCGCCGAAGCCAACATGATGAGTGTCGCCGCCGGCATGGCGCTGTGCGGGCTGCGGCCGGTGATTTACACCATCACGCCGTTCACCACCACGCGCTGTTTCGAGCAGATCCGCGTCGATGCCTGTTATCACAAGGCGCCGGTGATCATTGTCGGCACCGGCTCGGGCCTGTCCTATGCCGAACTCGGCCCCACCCATCATTCCTGCGAAGACATGGCGATCCTGCGTGCGCTGCCTGAAATGACGGTGATGGCGCCCGGCGACGTGCCGGAATTGCGCGCCGCATTGCGCGCTGCGCTGAAACAGGATGGGCCGGTGTATATCCGCATCGGTAAAAAAGGTGAGCCCAACATCCATCCCGGCGAACCCGACCTGGTCATCGGCAAGGGCATCACGGTGCGCCAGGGCAAGGATGTCTGCCTGATCGGCACGGGCGTGCTGACGGCGATCGCGCTGGACGCGGCCAAATTACTCGAGGCCCAAGGCATTTCCGCCCGCGTCGAAAGTTTCCATACCGTGAAGCCGCTCGACAACGCCCGGCTGGCTGAAATATTCGCGGCGTATCCGGTGGTGGCCACTATCGAAGAACACAGCAAAATCGGCGGCCTTGGCGGTGCGGTTGCGGAATGGATGGCGACACAGGACTCCCTGCGCGGCAAGCTGGTCAGCTTCGGTACCGATGACATATTCATGCACGAAATCGGCTCGACGCAATACGCCCGCAACAAATTCGGGCTGACTGCGGAAAACATTTCCGGTACCGTCGCTACCCGTTTCAAATCGCGCCGCGCCGCATAACCGAAGAAACCTTTGCCAGATTCCGCCGACAACTTCCGCTTTTATCGGCGCACCCCTCAAGGGGGTATTGAAAAGAATTCATCCGCGTTTATCGGCGGTTACAAATCGTTTTTTGCATAACCATCACCGCCCATGCTCATCGGCATCGATTTCGATAACACGATCGTCAGTTACGACACGCTGTTTCACAAGGTTGCCACCGAGCAGGGCACCGTTCCCGGTTCGATCCCCCTGAACAAAGTTGCCGTGCGCGATCACCTGCGTGCGATCGGCAAGGAAGACATCTGGACTGAAATGCAGGGGTACGTTTACGGCGCCCGCATGGGCGAGGCTGCAGCCTACCCCGGCGTCATCGAATTCTTCCGCTGGGCGCGTGCCGCCCGTGTTCCGGTTTGCATCGTCAGTCACAAAACCCGGCATCCGTTCATAGGGCCCAAGTACGACCTGCACCAGGCTGCGCGCGACTGGATTGAAACCCATCTGGTGGATGGGCAGGGTGCGCTGGTTACGCCGGATCGGGTGTTTTTCGAACTGACCAAGGAAGCCAAGTGGAGTCGCATCGGTGCCACCGGCTGTGACTGGTTCATCGACGATCTGCCAGAAATTCTGCTGGCTCCGGCGTTCCCGGAAAAGGCATCGCGCCTGCTGTTCGATCCCGAAGCACACCATGCAGACAAAGCCACGCTGCTCAGGATGGCGAACTGGGGCGACATCCGGCGTCATTTCGAGCAGTTATGCAAGCCGAAGCACTGAACGCTGCACTCGCCGAACTGCTGGATTTGCCGTCGGGCGAGCGTGACCGGCTGGATGTCGTGCCGTTTGCGGCAAGCGGAAACAACCGCGTATTCGCGGTTACCGCGGGTGGGCGCCGTTATGCGGCGAAAGTGTATTTTCGCCATCCTGCGGACACCCGTGATCGCCTGCAGGCCGAATATGCCTTCCTGACCTGCGCGGTGCGCGCCGGCATCCAGTGTGTGCCCAGGCCGGTAGCCTGTGATCCGGTCAACGGCATCGGGGTTTACGAATACATCGAGGGCCGCAAGCTCAATGCTGCGGAAATCGACTCCGGCTGCGTGGATCAGGCAGCGCAATTCATCCTGCTGCTGAACCAGAAATCCGCGCATGACGCCGGACGCGATTTACCGAACGCTTCCGAAGCCTGTTTCAGCATCAATGAACATTTTGCAATGGTTGATGGCCGCATTGCCCGCCTCACCGGCATCGGAACGGTGGATGTGCTGGATCGTGAGGCCCGTGAATTCGTCGCTGCACTGACGGCGCGCTGGCAGAAAGCCAAGGCGGAAATCCTGCGCGGTGCGCAGTCGGCTGGCATCGAACCCGGCGCAATGCTGGCAGAGCGCTGCATTTCGCCGTCGGACTTCGGTTTCCATAACGCGCTGGCGACCCGCGAGCGCGGCATTTGCTTCATTGATTTTGAATACGCGGGCTGGGATGACCCGGCCAAGCTGGCCGGGGATTTTTTCTCGCACCCGGCAGTGGCGGTGGGATCCGCGCATTTCGAACGGTTTCTCGAAACTGCGATGGCTTATTCGTCGCAGCCGGCAGCACTCGCTGCGCGTGCGCGAATTCTGCTTCCGGTATTCCAGACCAAGTGGTGCTGCATCATCCTCAACGAGTTTTTGCCAGATGCAGCACAGCGGCGGCGTTTTGCTGATCCGACGACAGATGTGGCAACCCGCAAACGTGGACAGTTAGCAAAGGCTGTGATGCTGTTTCAGCGGATAAACCCATAGACAACTGTTTTTACGATTCACCAATCACCCATTACCAATTACCATTCACCCATCATGGCCTATATCGACTTCCTCTCCGTAGTTCACAAAAGCACCAATCGCGATTACCTCGCCCGGGTGAATGACCCTGATTTTCCCAAGGCCAAGGCCGCGGAACGGGCAAAGAAATGGGATTTTGATTACTGGGACGGTGATCGCCGCATCAACTACGGCGGTTACAAGTACATGCCCGGACGCTGGGAAAAAGTTGCCAAGGCGATGGCCGACCACTATGGCATCAAGCCCGGCGACAAGATTCTCGACGTGGGTTGCGGCAAGGGTTTCCTGCTGTATGACTTCACGCTGGTAGTGCCGGGTGTCGAGGTCTACGGCATCGATGTCTCGCAGTACGCCATCGACAATTCCAAGGAAGAAGTGCGTGACCGGCTGAAGGTGGGGACGGCGGCCAGCTTGCCGTGGCCCGACCGGCATTTTGATCTGGTTTACACCTTGAACACTTTGCATAATCTTCACTGCTACGACCTCGATCCGGCGCTGCGCGAAATCGAACGCGTGGGCAAGAAAAACAAATACATCTGTGTCGAGTCCTACCGCAACGAAGTCGAGAAAGCGAACCTGCTCTACTGGCAAGTGACCTGCGAAGCCTTCAATACACCGGAAGAATGGGCCTGGTGGTTCAAGCAGACCGGTTACACCGGCGACCATTCCTTCATCTACTTCGAATAAAGCTGAAGATATGTTTTATTTTTATCGGCGTGCATCGGCGTTAATCGGCGGTTAAAACGTTTTTGCAGTTTTTAAGAAGAGAACCCATGGCCATACCAAAGACAATGAAAGCTGCCGTTCTCGTCGAACAGCGCAAACCGCTGATCATCGCGGACATCGAATTACCGCAAAAACTGGATGTGGGGCAGGTGCTGGTCAAGGTGCACTACAGCGGTATCTGCGGCTCTCAGCTGGGCGAGATCGATGGCGCCAAGGGGGAAGACAAGTTCCTGCCGCACCTGCTCGGGCACGAAGGCTCCGGCACAGTCGTTGAAACCGGTCCTGGCGTGCGCCATGTGAAAGCCGGCGACAAGGTGGTGCTGCATTGGCGCAAAGGCGTGGGCATCGAGCCGGTGCCTCCCAAGTACAAGTGGGATGGCAAAACCGTCAACGCCGGTTGGGTCACCACCTTCAACGAATACGCCATCGTTGCCGAAAACCGCATTACAGTCATTCCCGCTGACAGCGACATGGAGGTCGCGGCGCTGTTTGGTTGCGCCGTGACCACAGGCTTTGGCGTGGTGGTCAACAATGCCAAGGTCAAGATCGGCGAGTCGGCAGTGGTGTTCGGCGCCGGCGGCGTCGGACTCAACATCGTGCAGGCCGCGGCGATGGTGTCTGCTTATCCGTTGATCGCAGTGGATCTGCATGACAACCGGCTGGCGCTGGCGAAGGATATGGGCGCGACCCATTTGATCAATTCCGGCAAGACCGATGCCCGCCAGGCGATCCTCGACATCGTCGGTCCCGCCGGCGTTGATGTCTTCATCGACAACACCGGTCAGCCGGCAATCATCGAGATGGGTTATCAACTGGCTAAACCACAGGGGCGGGTGACGCTGGTCGGCGTGCCGCGCAAGGGTAACAACATCAATGTGTATTCATTGCCGCTGCATTTCGGCAAGGGTTTGTCGGGGTCGCACGGCGGGGAAGCCGTGCCGGAACAGGATATTCCGCGGTATCAGGGGCTGTACCGGTCCGGACGACTCAAGCTGCGCGAGCTTCTGACCGAGCGCTTGCCCCTGTCGGAGATCAATGCGGCAATCGGCGCGATGCGTTCCGGGCAATTGGCCGGACGCTGCCTGATCACACTGGATTAGGAACCATCCCCGGAATGGCCGAAGGCATGACAAACGCGGAGCTGTCGCATCCGAAGTATCGGGCGGACATAGACGGTCTGCGGGCGATCGCCGTGCTGTCGGTGATGGGATTCCACGCTTTTCCGGAATGGGTGCGGGGCGGTTTTATCGGCGTTGATATTT
>CAMCYP010000011.1 GCA_945885345.1 Bordetella parapertussis
CTCGCCTCGTACAGTCGGCGATAGGCGGCGCTGACAAAAAACGGATCGCGCATTACGCCGACGCGCGGTCGCACCGGCAGCGCATAACGTGATTGTGCCGGACGGTTGAACACCGGCTCCGCCGGCCCGGGTGCGCCGGGACCGGCCATGATGGCAAACACCGTCGCTGCGTCAGCCGCGGTCAGCGTCAGCAGCGACACGCAATCCAGGGTCTGGCAGGCCGGCACCACGCCGTCAGTACTGACGATGCCCGGCGTCGGTTTGCAGCCGACCAGGTTGTTGAAGCCTGCGGGAACCCGGCCCGAACCGGCGGTATCGGTGCCCAGTGCAAAAGCTACCAGGCCGCGCGCCACCACCGATGCCGAGCCCGAACTCGAACCGCCGCTGATGTGCCGGGCACTGAATGTATTGGGCACGGCGCCGTATGGCGAGCGCGTGCCGACCAGCCCGGTGGCGAACTGGTCGAGGTTGGTTTTGCCAAGCAGCACCGCGCCCGCCTGCTGCAGGGCAGTGACGACCTGCGCGGTCTTCGCTGCGACATAGGCAAATTCCGGGCACGCGGCAGTCGTGGTCCAGCCGGCGACATCGATGTTGTCCTTGACCGCGAACGGTACGCCGTAGAGCGGACACGCCGCCGGATCGCGTTGCTCCAGCGCCGTGAGCTGGGCTTCGAGCTGCGCCTCGGTGGCGAGGCTGATCCAGGCGGGGTCGCGCGCCTGTTCATTGAGCTGCTGCAGGTGCTGCCAGCGACGGCGCAGGAAATCCGCTGCCGGCACCTTGCCGGCAACGATGGCACCGTGGATTTCGACGATGGTATGCAAAGCCGTCATGCCTGGGCCACCTGCTCCGGTTCGGCATGCCGCGGCAGGTGCACAGGGCGCGGGATCGCCGACAGCAGTTCTTTGGTGTATTCGGCTTTGGGTGCAGACAGCACCTGCGCGGCCGTGCCCTCCTCGACAATGCTGCCGGCGCGCATCACGATCACGCGATCGCACAGCAGGCGCACCACTTCGAGGTCGTGGCTGACAAACAGGTAACTCATGCCGAATTCGGCTTTCAGGTCAGCGAGCAGATTGAGCACCACCGCCTGCACCGACACATCGAGCGCAGCGGTCGGCTCATCGAGGATCAGCAGCTCCGGTTTGGTGGCAATGGCGCGGGCGATGCCGACGCGCGCTTTCTGGCCGCCGGAGAGCTGGTGCGGCAACCGGTCAAGCAGCTCCAATTGCAGTCCGACCTGGGTGGCGAGTTCTTCGACGCGGGCGCGGATCGCCGCACTGTCGGTCATGCCTTCGATGCGCAGCAGCGGATCGGCGATGGACTGCGCGGCGGTCGCACGCGGGTTGAGGCTTTCGTGCGGATCCTGGAACACCATCTGCAGTTCACGGCGCAATGGCGAACGCGAAAATTCGGCGTCGGGCACCGTCGTCAGCTCGGTGCCTTTGAAACGGATGCTGCCCGAGGTGGAATCGAGCAGGCGCATCACCATCGCCGAAGTTGTCGATTTGCCGCAGCCCGATTCACCGACGAGTCCCACGCTTTCGCCACGGGCAATGCTGAAGCTGATGCCGTCGACGGCACGCATGGCTTGCGCGGCACTGGTACCGCGGTTTTTCAGGCGTTGCAAAAATCCGCCCGGCGGATCAAAGGCCTTGACCAGATCACGCACTTCCAGCAGCGGCACGCTCATATCGACCATCGGTGCCGCGGGTGGCGGTGGCAGGCGCATATCTTTCGGCAACAGGTCGCGGATGCTCTGCGCGGCATGCGGCGTGGAACGGATCAACCGCCGCGTGTACGGATGCGCCGGCGCGACAAACAGCTTGCGCGTGTCCTGCTGCTCGACGACCTCGCCTTTTTCCATGACGACAATGCGGTCGCAGTATTCGCCGGCCAGGCCGAGGTCGTGGGTGATCAGCAGCGTCGACATGCCCTGCGAACGCGTCAGGTCGCGCACCAGTTCCATCACCGCTTTTTGCGTGGTGACATCGAGTCCGGTGGTCGGCTCGTCGGCGATCAGCAGCTGCGGCTTGCAGGCCAGTGCAATGGCGATCACCACGCGCTGGCACATGCCGCCTGACAGCTCGAAGGGATAGGCGTGGTAACGCTTGGCCGCATCGCGGATGCGCACATGTTCCAGCGCCTCGATCGCCTTGGATTTGGCCATTTCATGGTTGGTCTGTGCGTGGCGGATCAGCACATCCTCGATCTGCTTGCCGACGGTGCGGATCGGATTGAGTGCCGCGCGCGGATTCTGGAAAATCATCGAAATCTCGCGGCCGCGCAGGTCGCTCATCGTCGCCTCATCGGCATCGTGCAAGGGCATGCCGCCGAACTCGATGCCGCCGGACACGATGCGCCCAGCGCGGTCGAGGATGCGCATCACCGCGTACGAGGTCACCGACTTGCCGGAACCCGACTCGCCGACAATACCCAGGGTTTCCCCCTTGGCGATCTGCAGGTTGACCGCGCGCACGGCAGTGACCGGGCCCTTGCGCGTGGCGAATTCGACGCAGAGGTCGGTGACGCTCAGCAGCGGCGGATTGTGCAATTGGGTGGTCATCTTGATGTAATTTTCGCGGCCGTATTTGGGTACATCAGGTCCGGCGCTGCGGATCAACGAGGTCGCGCAGGCCGTCGCCAAGCAGGTTGAAGGTGAACACCGCCAGCATCAGCGCAGCACCGGGGAACAGCGCCAGCCACCATTCACCGGAGATGATGTAGTTGGCACCTTCGGCGACCATGATGCCCCACTCCGCCGTCGGCGGCCGCACGCCGAGGCCGATGAACGACAGCCCCGCCGCGTTGAGGATCGCCCAGCCCATGTTCAGTGACAGCTGCACCATCATCGGCGGCAGCGTGTTGGGCAGTATCTTGAACAACAGGATGCGTGATTCGGAGTTGCCGGAGAGCCGCGCCGCCTGCACATAACCGGCATTGCGGCGGATCGACACTTCGGCGCGCGCCACCCGCGCATAAAACGGCAGGTTGATGATCGCGGTGGCGATGACAATGTTCTGGATGGTGTTGCCGGCCGCGGCGACGATGCCCATCGCCAGCACAAACAGCGGGAAGGCCATGATGGTGTCGAGAAAACGACCCGACAGCTTGTCGAACCAGCCGCCCCAGTAACCGGCATAGGCGCCCATCGCCGCACCGCAGACAAAAGAGATCGCTACCGCGGATACCGAAATCAGCAGGTCGAGCCGTGTGGCCACGATGACGCGGGAGAACACATCACGGCCGAGCTGGTCGGTGCCAAACCAGTGCTCCCAGCTCGGCGGCTTCAGCGCCTTGTCGGACAGGGTCGCCAGCGGATCGTGCGGCACCAGCATCGGGCCGAACAGCGCAATGAGGATCATGCCGGCGCACAGCATGAAAGCGAGAAAGGTCACCGGGTTCGATGTCATCACATAGCGAAAATGGGCAAGATTGCGCGAGAACGCGGATTGCCGCGGCGCGCCCGCTGCGAGTTGCGGCGTCAATGCGGCATCAGTCATGTGCATTCCTTTTCAACTTTCAGCCTTCTATCCTGACCCGCGGATCAATCAGCGTGTACACCGTGTCGATGACCAGGTTCAGCAGCACAAACAGCACCGCCATCGACAGCACAAAGCCCTGCACTGCGGCGTAATCGGAAACCACCAACGCCTCGATGGCAAAGGAGCCGATGCCGGGCCAGGCAAACACCTTCTCCACCAGCACGTTGGCGCCCAGCGTGAACGAGAACACCATGCCCAGCGTGGTGATGATCGGCAGCATCGCGTTGCGGAAGGCATAGACCATCAGCACCCTGGTGCTCGACAGGCCGGCGGCGCGCGCAGTGCGCAGGTATTCGGAAGCCAGCGCCTGCAGCATCGCGGCACGGGTCATGCGCGCCAGCGGCGCCAGCGTGAACAGCGCCAGAGTGATGCCCGGCAGCAGCAGTTGCTTGAACGCCGACCATGCCGTCGCCCATTCGCGCGCAATCAGGCCGTCGAGCACCAGAAAACCGGTGACCTGCGGCGGTGTGATGTACAGCATGTCGAGCCGGCCCAGCGGCGCCGGTGCGATGCCGAGCAGGAAATAAAACACGTAGACCAGCAGGAGTCCGGTGAAAAACGTGGGCAGGCTGACGCCGGCGGTGACAATGAAACGGCACACCTGGTCGATCCACGTATCCTGTTTGACGGCTGCCAGCACACCCAGCGGAATTGCCACCGCCACCGACAGCAGCAGTGCGAACAGCGTCAGCTCCAGCGATGCCGGCAGGCGGCGCAGCAACTCCGTCGCCACCGGCTGGCCGGTGGAGATTGACTGGCCGAGGTTGCCGGTCGCCAGGTCTTTCAAATACGTCACAAACTGCACCGGGAGACTTTTGTCGAGACCGAGCTTGACGCGGATTTCAGCGATCGATTCCGGCGTTGCCGACGCGCCGGCGAAATACGCCGCCGGATCACCGGGCAGCGCGCGCGTCAGCAGGAAAGTCACCACCACGATCCCGAAAATGGTCGGGATCGCCTGCAGCACGCGCGCGAGAATGATCGTCAGCTGCCCCATGGCGGCGGTGGTTACACGATCTTGTAGGAACGCGCATCCACCTGGCGGTGGAACCAGAACTCGTAGCCCTGCAGCTTCGGTGTCATGGCCGATTCCAGCGTCGGCTGCCACAGGGGAATGCGCGGCACGTCGTCAAAGGCTTTTTGCAGCATCTGCTTGATCTTGGCCTCGTACGCCGGATTGGATTTCTCCATGTGCAGCGTTTCTTCGACCAGTTTCTTCACCACCGGATCATCGTAGTTCGAGGCGTTGAACAGGTTGCCCTTGATGTAAGCCCAGTAGAAATAATAGTCGGCGGTGTTCAGCCAGCCGCCGAAGTTCTCGAGCAGGAACGGCAGTTTTTTCTCGACCAGCGCGACAGTGCGCCAGTTGGCACCCGGCACCTTGTCAAGCGTGACCTTGATGCCGATCTTGCCGAGGCTCTCCTGGATCAGCAGCGCCGCGGGTTCGCCCCAGTCGGCCTCGCCGAGATCGAAGGACAGCGGCACTTCGAAGCCGGCCTTGAATGGCGTCTGGTCGAGCAATGCCTTGGCTTTTTTCAGGTCTGTGGAATACGGAAATTTCTGCGGCCACGCCGCCGTCGCGGGTTTCACCGACTTGCCGCCCCACATCGGCACGCCACGGCCATAGGCGGCCTGCTTGAAAATCTGCTCGTACGGAATTGCCCAGGCCACGGCCTGGCGCACCTTCTGATCCTTGAACGGATCAAAGTTGTAATTGAGGCAGGCAACATACAGGCAATTGTCAATCGGCGAGCCGACGACCTTGACCTTCTTGTTCAAGGCCAGTTCCTGCGCATCCTTGTTGGGAATCTGGAACGACAGCTGCGCGTCGCCGCGTTCGATCAGTGCGCGCCGTGTCGCCGATGCCGGCACTTCGCGGATGATCACGCGCTGCACGCCGGGCAGCGGACCACCGGTCCATTTGTCATTGCGCACATAGATCAGCTGCTGGCCGGCATCCCAGCGCTCGACCTTGAATGCACCGCTGCCGGCAGGCGTGCGGTGCAGGTACTCGGCCGCCCAGGGATCGGCCGCAGTGGCGTTGGCCTTGGCGACCTTGGAATTGATGACTACGGCCACCGGCACGCCGAGGTTGGGCAGTGCCAGTTTAGAGGGCTGCTTGAGATCGATGCGGAAGGTCTTGGCATCGACAACCACGAATTGCGCAGGGTCGACAAAACCGCCGGCGCCCATCTGCACTTTCGGGAACCCTCCCAGCGCCAACGCGCGGTCGAAGGACCACTTGACGTCATCTGCCGTGACGGGGCTGCCGTCCCAGAACGTGGCATTGGGTTTGATCTTGAACAGGATCGCCTTGCGGTCGGCGGAGAGCGACCAGCTCTCGGCGAGTTCGGGCTCGACCTTGTCGTAGTCATAGGACAGTGAACCGTCGGCGAGTTTTTTGGTGCCAAAGGTCACCAGCCGGTCATAGACATTGACCGCCACCTGGTAACTCGGCCGGTTGGTGCCCGGGCGATGGATGTCGAGGCTGTTGATGGTGTTGCCGATCATCACCACGATGGTTCCGGTGGATTGGGCCCAGGCATTGGTTTTCAGAAACGGCAGCAATGCAGCTCCGGCGGTCAGCGCGCCGGCGGATTTGAGGAGTTGGCGACGGTTCATGATTCAGTCCTTTTTGATCGACCCGCATCTCAAGCGGTATACAAGATTGAATGCAAGAGACGTACCACCGCGTACGGCTACACTGGAATTTCAAAAATTCCGTCGAATAAACAAAACCTTGAAGCGCGTTACCGGGAAAGTCCGCGATGCCGCAGACAGCACTGCTTTGGGGCACGACACCGGTGCACGGCGGTACCGCGGTGCAGGCCGCAACAAAAAACAAAGCCCGCAGGACGCGGGCTTTGTCGACAACAGTTACGACAACATCAATGCAGTTGCAGGTTCGCAGCCTTGGCCAGCTTGCGCCATTTCTCGGTTTCGGACTTGATGTAGGCGGTGAACGCTGCGGGCGACGAACCGACCGGTGTCGAACCGTCGTGGGCCAGCCGCTTGACGACCTCGGGCTCCTTCAGCGCGGCGACGATCGCAGCGTTGATCTTGTTAATGATCGGCTTGGGGATTTTCGCCCCACCGATGATGCCGTACCACTGGTCGACTTCGTAACCGGGCACGCCCGCTTCAGCAACGGTGGGGATGTCAGGCACCGCCGGCGAACGTTTGCCGGCGGTGATGGCCAGCACGCGCAAACGCCCTGTCTGCATGTGCGGACGCACGCCGAACAGCGTGCCGAAACCGACCTGCACTTCGCCGGCGAGGTTGGCGACGATGCCCGCCGCCGAGCCCTTGAAGGGCACATGGACCATTTTGACCTTGGCAAGATAGTCGAACATTTCGCCGGCGAAATGCTGCAGGCCGCCGGTGCCGGACGAGCTGTAGTTCAGCTTGCCGGGATTGGCCTTGGCATAGGCGATCAGTTCCTTGATCGACTTGGCCGGAACCTTCTCGTTGACATAGACGGCGTAGAACAGCGATGTGGCCTGCGAGATGCCCTGCAGGTCCGTGAGCAGGTTGTACGGCAGCTTGCTATTGGTCGCCGAGTTGACGCTGATTGAAGCCGAAATCAGGCAGATCGTGTAGCCATCGGGGTTGGCCTGCGACGTCAGGTCGACGCCGATGGCGCCGGCGGCGCCGGTGCGGTTGTCAACAACCACTTGCTCTTTCCACTGCTCACTCATGCTTTTTGCCAGCATGCGTGCCGTAGTGTCAGTACCCGCGCCCGGCGTGAACGGCGCAATCAGGCGTACCGGTTTGTTGGGATAGTCCTTGACGGCATCAGCCGCCAGGCAGGCTGTGGATGTCGCAGCAATGACGGCAACAGCGAGCGCTCCAGCAGCGCGTTTGGCATTCACGAACATGGCAATTCTCCTCTTTAGAAATTCTTTTTTGGTGAGCTATGGTAGGCAATTAACGTGCGCCACGCCATGCACTTCTTGCGACGCCCGACCTGCCGGCGGCAATATCATCAAAACAGATCGACAAGCGATTGTTTAAGCGGGCATTTTACCCAACTGCCGCCCTGGCGTCACGCAGCCATGCCGCGACCGTGAACGCATTCTGTTGCGGCGGCATCAACGGCGATAGTCGCGCATCGGGCAACAGTTCGCGCAAGGCCTGCGCCGACGACGCGGAATGCGAAGCGTCGTCGCCGGACATGATGAACGCCGGCAACTGCATCGCCAGCAATTCTTCGCCGGTCGCGCCGGAAGGCATGGTGTCGCTGAAGAGCTGGTCGCGGGATTGCGCGACCAGCGCACAATAGGCAGCAACGTCCTGTTTTGCATACTTTGCGGCGAACGCAGCATCGCTCTTGATTGCGGCAGACCACGGCCCCGCTTCGGGATCATTCCAGAACAGGCCGGATTGCCTGGCGCGCACGACCACGGCATCCAGCCCCTGCGTTTTGACAAAAGCCAGGTGCTTGTCGAAATTGCTGCGCGCTTTCAGCATCCAGCGGTAACCGCCAACCGGCCAGTGCAGCAGCAATCCGCGCACGCGCCCGGGATAACGGGCACCGATGGCCAGCGCCACCGACACGCCCATGCAGCCGCCGACGATGAAAGCCTTGTCGATCTTCAGGTGGTCGAGCAGCGCAATGGCATGGCGCGCATAACAATCCCAGGACAGCAGCTCGACACGACCGCCGGATTCCCCGGCCTCGCGACGGTCGTAGGCGATCATCCGGTAATCCTTCTGCAGCGTATCCAGCGGCTGCATTTCCTTCCACACGCCGTTCAGCCGCCAGCGCGAGATGGACGAATCAAAACCGGCGGGCGCCAGCATCAGCAGCGGCGGGCCCTCGCCGGCCACTTCATATTGGGTACGAATTCCGTCGATATCGGCAAATGGCATGCAGCCTCCAGTCACTACGAGGAACGCATTTTACGGTGGCATGGCAGGATGCAGATGCGCATTGCAAATATGTGGACTTGAATGGCCTGCCGCAGTCTGGAACATCGCTATCCGCACCCGGGTCACGTCCTTATAATTCCCCGCTTGCTGACATCTGCAGGAGCCACATCATGAAACCGTTCTCCCGATGGTTGATCGCCGCGGCATTGATTGCCCCCACGCTGCACGCCGCCGAAAATTATCCCAACCGGCCGATCCGCATGATCATCCCCAGCGGCGCCGGCGGCATCACCGACATCATCGGCCGCGCGATTGCGCCGAAACTGGCCGACAGCTTCGGCCAGCAGGTGGTCATCGACAACCGGCCCGGTGCCAGCGGCATCCTCGGCACCGGCATCGTTGCCAAGTCCGCGCCCGACGGTTACACGCTGCTGATGGCATTCCCGTCACATCCGGTCAACCAGAGCCTGTTCAAGGATGTCCCGTACGACACGGCGAAAGATTTCTCCGGAATCACGCTGGTCAGCGCGGTGTCACCGGTGTTGATCGTCGGCGTGCAGTCGCCGGCGCGCTCGGTGAAGGACCTGCTGGATCTGGCCAAAGCAAAACCGGGTGCGCTCAATCACGGCTCGGTCGGTGCCGGCAGCATGGGCTCACTTGGCGCGGAACTGCTGCGTTCGATGGCGGGCATCAAATTCACGCAGGTGGCCTACAAGGGTTCGCCGCAGGCGCTGACCGCGGTGATTTCCGGCGAAATCGATTTTTACCTGATCGGCTCCGCCGGCACTGTGGGCCCGCAAGTCAAGGCCGGGCGCATCCGCGCACTCGGCGTCGGCGCGAAGCAGCGGCTGGCGATCCTGCCTGATGTACCGCCGATCGGCGACACGCTGCCCGGTTATGAAGCGCGCGGCTGGAACGGCATCCTTGCGCCTGCCGGCACACCCAAAGCCGTCATCGACCGGCTGAACCGCGAAATCGTCAAGGTGGTACGCGCACCGGAATTCGCGCAGGTGCTGGTTGGCGAAGGCGCAACCGCAGTCGGCAACACGCCGGCGGAATTCGACACCATCATCCGTGCCGACATCAAGAAGTGGGCAAAGATCATCAAGGACACCGGCATCCGCCAGTAACTTGGCGTCCGTGCATTTTTAATTCTCAAACAAAATTTTCCAGGAACAGCCATGCCCTACCTCGATTTACCGGACTGCAGGATGCATTACCTGGTCGACGACCACACCGACGGCTGGACCAGGCCGGACACCGTGCTGTTCGTGCATGGCTTCACCGAATGCACCGAAGCCTGGCGCGCCTGGGTGCCGCATTTCTCGCGGCGTTACCGCATGCTGCGCATCGACCAGCGCGGTTTCGGCCTGTCGACGCCGGTGCCGAAAGATTACCCGCTGAGCAACGAACGTTATATCGATGACCTGTCGCAGGTCATCCGCGAGGTCTGCAACGGTGGGCCGGTGCATGTGGTCGGCGGCAAAAGCGGCGGCATCAGCGTGCTGGCGCTGGCCGCGGCGCGGCCGGAACTGGTGAAAACCGTGACCGTATCGTGCTCACCGGTGACGCCGCCCAATGCCGAAGGCTGGATCGCGGAAATGGAACGCAGCAGCGTCCGCGCCTGGGCCAAACGCACGCAGCGCGACCGTATGGGCAGCAAGATGCCCGAAGCCGGCATCGACTGGTGGTCGGACATGATGGGGCGCGCGCCGCTGTCGACCATCCACGCCTACATGCGCTGGGTCGGCGCCATCGACATCCGCGAAGACATCAAGCGCATCCAGTGTCCGACGCTGGTCATCGGTACCGACACCGCACGCCGCGGCAAGGCAGTTTTCGAGGGCTGGCAAAAAACCATTCCGAACTCGGAACTGGCGATCCTGCCCATCGACGGTTATCACGCCGGCGGCACCGATCCCGACCTCACCGCAAAAACCACGCTCGAATTCATCGCGCGCCGGGGCAAATAAGCCGTACCGGTCAGCGAATGACGCAGTGCTAGCGGCGCCCCCTGCGATCGGCGATACCTGCCGCCCAGGAATAGGAAACCTGCTCTTCGGGTGCGAAGGGAATCTCGACTGCACTGCCGGGCGGGTATGACTTGCTGTGTTGCGCAAGTTGTCGCAGGCGCTGCGCTTCACGCGCATGTACGAGTGCCAGCGGATCCGCGCATCCGAGTACCCGCGCCGCATGCAGCGGCCAGTTCGGATCATCCATCAGGCCACGCGCCAGCGCGATGAGGTCGGCATGGCCTTCCTGCAGCAGGGACTCCGCATGCTGCGCATCGCTGATCATGCCGACCGCCACAGTGGGCATGCCGGTCTCGCGCCGGATTTCGCGCGCATAACCCGCCTGGAAACCCGGCACGCGGGGAACCGCAGACAAACCGCCTTCGCCGCCGAGGGCGATGCCGCCGGATGAACAATCCACCATGTCCACGCCGCGCTGTTTCAGTTCGCGCACCAGCGCCAGCGTTTCATCGATGCCCCAGACACCACCGGGGCCTTCGACCGCCGAAGTGCGGAACCACAGCGGGCGGTCCTGGGGCCAGACATCGCGCACCGCTTCAACAACTTCTAGCGCATAACGCATGCGGTTTTCAAGACTGCCGCCGTAGGCATCCGTACGTCTGTTCGACAGCGGCGACAGGAACTGGTGAATCAGGTAACCGTGGGCGCCGTGGATTTCGCAGATGTCGTAACCGGCATCGACGGATCGTTGCGCAGCTTCACGCCAGGCGACGATGGTGGCGCGGATGTCACTCACGTCCATCTCGCGCGGAATCGCGCCGTCCGGCGTTGGCGGCAAAGGGCTGGGCGAGATGCCCTGCCAGGGCCGCTCGGCCTCGGTGAGCACGGCACGATCCTTCAACGGACCATGCTGGGACGCGCGCCGGCCGCAGTGGCCGAGCTGGATCGCGGGTACGGCACCCATCGACTTGATGAAATCGGTGATGCGCCGGTAGGCGGGGATGTGGCTGTCCTTGTAGATGCCGGCGCAGTGATGTGTCTTGCGGCCGCGCGCTTCGACAGCGCTTTCTTCACCGAACACGATGCCGCATCCGCCCATCGCGAAACGGCCGAAATTGACCAGCTGCCACTCTTCGGGGCCACCGTCATCCGACAGGTACTGGCACATCGGCGAACTCACGATGCGATTGCGGGAAACGATGGTGCGCAGCTTGATCGGGGTGAACAGCAGCGGCAGGTCGCGGGGTGTTTCGTTCATCTTGTGGAATCTTTCATTACGGAATTTTGTAGTGTAATTGAACGCATATTTCTTGCTCACTGGTCCATCAGGCTCCACAGCTTGTCGAGCCGTTTGTACGACACTGGCGACGGCGTCTTCAGCTCCTGTGCGTAGAGCGACACGCGCAGCTCCTCGATGTGCCAGCGGAACTCCAGCAGACGCGGATCAACCATACCCGCCTTCTGCTGCTGGTCGAGGCGCATTTCGTAACGGCCCCAAAGCTGGGCGATGCTCGCCGCATGTTTGGCGTCACGCTCGGCGTTCGCCGGAAACTTGGTGAGCCGCATGCGCATCGCCTGCAGGTAGCGCGGCAGCTGCGACAGTTGCGGCCACGGCGTGGCATTGAAAAAGCCCCTGTAGACCAGGCGCTGGAGTTGCGCGCGGATGTCGTTGGCAGCACGCACCGCGGTGCCCTTGGTCGCACCCAGCGCCAGCGACAGCAGGTGATGCTCCGCGGCAATGGTCACAAAAATCCGGCACGCTGCCTCATTGACCGCCGGCAGCCGCGTACGCGCGCGCTTGACCTGATCCTCAAATGCCTTCAATCCCCGCGGCAATTCGTCGTCACCAATGAAGGCACGGTCACAGATCGCGCTGACCAGGTCGGCGCGCAGTTCATCGACATTGGCAACAGTGCGCAACTGCAGCGCCGCCTGTTCGAAGCCGCGCAGATTTTTTTCGAGCTGGCGCATCTGCTCTTTCAGCGTAAAGCGCATCAGCCGCACCACGCCGGCGCGCATCGCCGCCTGCGCCGCCTGCTCGACATCGAACAACTGGATCGCCACACTGTCGCCTTCGTCGGCCAGCGCCGGATAACCGGTGACTTTGCGACCGGCGCGGGTGAACGTCAGTGTCTGTGGCAAATCGCCGAAATCCCAGCTGCGGATATCCTTGCGTTCGATGCCGGTAGTCGTCGTGCTGAAGGTCAGTTGCGCCGCTTCGCCGAGCTGGGCTTTTAATGCGACCAGGTCACGGCCCTGCGCCAGTTCGCGTCCCGATTCGTCAATCACGCGGTAGTTGCAGCGCAGGTGCGGCGGATAATCGATGCCGGCGGCCTCCTCTCGCGCCAGCGGCGCACCGGACGCGCGCGAGGCATAACGCGCGACTGCATCGCCGAGGAGACCTTGAGCACTCCCTTCAGTCTGCAGGAAACGCGTCACATGTTCTGACGGTGGCGTCAGGTGGCGCCGCCAGTTTTTCGGCAGCGCCTTGAACGCAAACGCGACCTTGTCGCGGACCATGCCCGGCACCAGCCAGTCGAAGGCTGCGGCATCAAGTTTGTTCAGCAAAGCCAGCGGCACCGTGGCCGTGATGCCATCGAGCGCATGGCCGGGATCAAAACGGTACTTCAGCGGCACATCGAATTCGCCCGCATGCAGGCTGTCGGGAAATTGCGCCTCGGTGATGTCCTCCGCGGCATGGCGCATCAGATACTCGCGCGTCAGCAGCAGGTGTGCGGCGTTTTTCTGCTCGGCTTCCTTGCGCCACTTCTCGAAACCGGCGCCGTTGACGATGTCCTGCGGAATCAGCGCGTCGTAGAACGCGAAGATCGCCTCGTCACTGACCAGCACGTCGCGTTTGCGCGCCTTGTGCTCCAGCTCCTGCACTTCTTTTATAAGTAATTGATTTTGTTGAATAAATTTAGACTGCGTGGCGTAATCCCCGGCGACCAGGGCTTGGCGAATGAAGATCTCGCGCGATTCCTGCGGATTGATTGCGCCGTAATGCACGCGGCGTTTGGGCACGATGGTGATGCCGTACAGCGTCACTCGCTCAAAGGCCGTGACCATCGCACGTTCGCGCTCCCAGTGCGGATCAAAATAATGGCGGTCGACCAGGTCGCGTGCCAGCGGCTCTATCCATTCGGGTTCGATGCGCGCCACACTCCTCGCATACAAGCGCGCCGTATCGACCAGTTCGCCGGCCATCACCCATTTTGGCTGTGCTTTACGCAAACCCGAACCGGGAAAAATCGTGAACTTGATGCCGCGCGCCCCCATGTATTCGCCATCTTCATTCTTGAAACCGATGTTGCCGAGCAGTCCGGCGAGCAACGCACGATGGATCTGTTCCGGTGTGGCCACTGTTTCGTTGACCTGCATGCCGAGTTCGGCCACCAGCGATGCGAGCTGGCTGTGGATGTCGCGCCATTCGCGCAGCCGGCGCTGTGACAGAAACTGCGCGGCGAGTTCCTGCGCCAGCTTGCTGTTGGATTTTTTGTGCTGAATGGCATCACTGAAAAACTGCCACAGCTTCAGGTACGCCATGAAATCCGATTTGTCGTCGACAAACTGCGCATGCGCGCGGTCTGCGGCCTCGGCTTTGTCGAAGGGCCGTTCGCGCGGATCCTGCACCGACAGCGCAGAAGCAATGATCAGCACTTCGTTCAGGCAATTTTCCTGCTTCGCGGCAATGATCATGCGCGCAATGCGCGGGTCGATCGGGAATTTTGCGAGCTGCCAGCCGACGGGCGTCAGCGCCTTTTCCGCATCAACCGCGCCGAGTTCAGCGAGCAACTGGTAGCCGTCGGCGATCATCCGCGAGGTCGGTGCTTCCAGAAACGGAAAATCCTCAACATCGCCGATGCGCAGTGCTTTCATGCGCAGGATCACATGAGCCAGCGAGGAGCGCAGGATTTCCGGATCGGTGTATTGCGGGCGCGCCGCGTAATCGTCCTCGGCATAGAGGCGGATCGCGATGCCAGCAGCCACGCGACCGCAACGCCCGGCGCGCTGGTCGGCGGAAGCGCGGGCGATTTTTTCGATCTGCAGCTGCTCGACCTTGTTGCGGTAGCTGTAACGGTTGATGCGCGCGAGCCCGGTATCGACCACGTAATGAATGCCGGGAACGGTCAGCGAAGTCTCGGCGACGTTGGTGGCGAGTACGATGCGCCGCGCGCCACCGGACTTGAACACACGATCCTGCTCCTCAAAGGACAGCCGCGCATACAGCGGCAGGATCTCCGCACCCTTGGGATGATTTTTTCGCAGCGCTTCAGCCGCCTCGCGGATTTCACGCTCGCCGGGCAGGAACACCAGCACATCGCCACCCGCGCGTTCACGCCACAGTTCGGCGACAGCATCGACGATGGCTTCCGTCAATTCTTCATCGCTGTCCGGGCCGGCTCGTCCGGCACGGACAGCCTGTTGCCTCCCCTCTCCCGCCGATCCATCGGGAGAGGGGCCGGGGGTGAGGGCAGCTCCGGGCGGCCGATAACGCACTTCCACCGGATAGGTGCGGCCTGAGACTTCGATCACCGGTGCCGGTTTGCCATTGGTCGAAAAATGTTCGGCAAACCGTGTGGCATCAATGGTCGCCGAGGTGACGATGATTTTCAGATCCGGTCGCCGCGACATCAGCCGCTTCAGGTAACCAAGCAGAAAATCGATGTTCAGGCTGCGCTCATGCGCCTCGTCGATGATCAGTGTGTCGTAGGCACGCAGATCGCGGTCACCCTGGGTTTCGGCGAGCAGGATGCCGTCAGTCATCAGCTTGATATAGCTGTTCGATGACAGCTTGTCGGAAAAACGCACCTTGTAACCGACGGCATGGCCGAGCGGCGTTTTCAGTTCCTGCGCGATGCGCGTCGCCACCGTGCGCGCAGCAATGCGCCGCGGCTGGGTGTGGCCGATCAGGCCATGCACGCCGCGCTGCAGTTCGAGACAGATCTTCGGCAGCTGCGTGGTTTTTCCGGAACCGGTTTCGCCACAGATGATGACCACCTGATTGTCAGCGATGGCGCACCGGATGTCCGCACGCATCGCCACCACCGGCAGGTCGTCGGGGTACGTCGGCTGCGGCAGGTTGCGCAGGCGTTGTGCGATGTCTTCGGGAGTGCGGGGTTTCATAAAAAACCTTAGCCACAGAGGTCACAGAGTTCACAGAGAACTGCAAACCCCGGAGGGCTTCCTCTGTGAACTCTGTGCACCCCTCAAGGGGGTATTGAAGTGAATCCTCTGTGGCTTTAAAGATTTTGACTTTAATGCAGCAAATAAAGCAGACGCGGATTATAACAACGGCGCCAGCGCATCCAGTCGCGCACTGCGCACTGCCGCCGGCAGTGCGGCCAGTTCGCGCACCGCCGCGTAAAAGCGCGGCAAATCACCGCCGAGTTGCTTGAGCAAAACTTCAAACGCCGGTACCCGCTGGGTATAAATGGCCACCGACGCCAGATGCGCATTGCCCAGCGGTTGCGCAAACCAGCGGTCGTAACCGGAAAACCCGCCCCAATCGCCTTTGCGCTGCTGGTATTGCGTTTGCAGCACTGCAAGCAACCCGGTTTTGCGCCGACGCTTCTCTTCCAGCGTGGCATTGCCGGCATACAGTGCGGCGAGTTCCGTACGCGTCTGCGTCACCAGCAGGCGGAAATCAGCGCGGTAACGCTGCAGTTGCGTGTAACGCGCGCGGTCGGCATCGCTGCCGTGCCTGGCCAGCCAGCGCGCGATGCCGGCCTGCTCGACCACGGTGGCGAAAGATTCGTTGAACACGGTATCGTCTTTCACATACAGCAGCTGGTGCGCGAGTTCATGGAACAGCAGCCGCGCCAGTTCCGGCTCCGGGTAATGGATGAAAGTGTTGAGCAGCGGATCGTTGAACCAGCCGATGGTGGAATATGCCGGCACGCCGCCGACATAGACGTCGTTACCTTCCGCCGCCAGCGCTGCAGCCCGGCGGCGCGCCTCGGCTTCGGAAAAATAACCGCGGTAACCGACGCAGCCGACCACGGCAAAACACCATTGCCGCGGTTCAGTGGAAAACTCCGCCGCCGCAAACACGTTCCACACCACAAACGGCCGCGCGAGATCGGCGTAGGAGCGATAGCTGCGGTTGTCGGGCAGGCCGAGTTCATGGCTGGCGTAATCGCGGATGCGCGTTGCGCGTTCCAATTGCGTCTTCAGCAGCGGTGACAGGTCGGGATCCTGCAGCAGGCTTTCCACCGGTTTTTCACGCTGCCAGATTTCAAGCTGGCCACCGACCGACTGCAGGTAATAGGACACATTGCCGCAGCCCGCGAGCAGCAGTGTCAGCAGCACGGTCATCAAAACGCGCATCAGGCGAACTTCCCGTTGCGCAGGAATGCGCAGCACTGCCGTGCGACTTCGCGCGAGACCAGCATCTCGGTATGGCCGACGTTCAGTTCAATGCGTTGGGCACCCGGCACCGCGGTCTCTGTCAGCGTCACCACGCCATCGTGCGGCCGCGGCAGGTCGGGCGCAATCAGCCGTCCCAGGCCGTAACCCCGCGTACCGGCAATGATGCCGATTTCCGCAATACCGTCCGGCGCCGGCCGCGATTCACGCAGCCATTCGACAATGCTGCGGCCGAGCAAGGAGCTGCCGCCCGGAAACTGCGCGAGGCGCTCCGCGGCAAAGCTGCCGGCGTACGGCGTGCCGATCAGGATCAGCCGGCCGCAACGCAGCTGGCGATTCATCTGCAGCATTTTCAGTGCCACCAGTCCGCCCATGCTGTGCGCGACGATATGTACGCGCGGCGCCGCAATGCTCGCGCAATAACGTGCGAAGCGTTCAGCGTTTTCACTCAGTGTCAGTCGCATCGACGGATAGGAGTACGTGCGCGCAGCAAAACCATCCTGCGTAATGCGCCGTGTCAGCCAGCCCATCACCAGACCGTGCACCCACAGGCCGTGGATGACGATCACCGGTTCCGCAGCCGTTACTGGTGGCATTCAGCGCAGCATGCTGCGAATGAAATCATAAGATATTGTTTTTATTGATATTTTAATCATTACTTAAACGGTGCCATCACCGAAGATAGTCACGCCATCACCCAGATGGTCGGCATCACCCCAACGCCCCGCGCGCCAGCGACCGCCCTCACAATCAAACCAGTTGAGGCTGGCATTGACCAGCGGCACCGGTCGCTGCGCTTCCAGCGCGAGTCCGCTGGCGGCTCGATACGCGGCGTCGAGTACCAGGCCGTGGGTCACGATCGCAATGGTCTGACCGGCATGGCGCGCGGCAAGTTCCTCCAGCGCTGCACGACAGCGTTCGAAAAATCCCGCCGGGCTTTCACCACCGGGCACGGCATAGTGCGGATCGCGCGACATGAAGCGCGTGTAAATTTCCACATCGTGTTTTTCCATCTCGGCACGCGTCATCCCTTCAAACAACCCGAAATGACGTTCGCGCAGCCGCGTGTCATCGATGATCGCGTGGCCGGTGGCCTCGGCGATGCGTTGCGCAGTCAGCCGCGCGCGCGGCAGATCGCTGGAATACAAGGCGGTAAACGGCATGGCCTGCAATCGCTCGCCCAGCCGGCACGCCTGCCACACGCCACGCTCGGTCAGCGGGCTGTCGAGCTGGCCCTGCATGCGGCGTTCGGTATTCCACAGGGTTTCGCCGTGGCGGATCAGGATCAGTTGAGTCATTGCAGACCGTGAACGGGTGAATGTGTCAAGGGAACACTTGAAGCGGAGCAGAAGGAGTGAACGGGTGAACAACATGCCTGTTCCATCCGGCACCGCGGATTCTACCGGTTTATACTCCGCGCGATGCCTATTGCCGACCTGCTGCAGCTCCACATCCTGATCCTCGCGCCGCTGATCGTGTTTGCGGCCTTCGTGGTATTCGGCGTCACCGGTTTTGGCTCGACGCTGATGGCAGTGCCGCTGCTGGCGCACCTGTTCCCGTTGAAATTCGTGGTGCCGTTTTTTGTGATCCTCGACTGCGTCGGCGCTTTCAACATGGGCCTGCGGCTGCGCGCCGACCTGATGCGCCGTGAAACCTTGCTTCTGCTGCCCTTCCTCGCCGCCGGCATACTCGCCGGGGTCTGGATGCTGGTGCGCTTCAGCCCGGAACTGCTGCTCGGCGGCCTCGGGATGTTCGTGGTAATTTTTGGTGTTTCATACGTGCTCAAAAGCGGCAAGGGCATGCCGCTGCCGCACTGGATCGGCGCGCCGATCGGCCTTTTCGGCGGCACCACCTCGGCAATGTTCGGCATCGGCGGTCCGATCTATGTTTTTTTCCTCACTGGGCGCGGCGCCACGCCGACGCAGATCCGCGCCACCATGCCGGTGATTTTCATGTTCACCACGATCGCACGCATCGTGCTGTTTATTTTCGCCGGACTGTATTCGCCGGCGGCGCTGGTCGCAGCGGCCGCGCTGCTGCCGGTGATGGCGCTGGGGGTGTGGACCGGCCACCATCTGCACCTGAACCTGTCGCAGGAAACAGTGATCCGTGTGATGGGTGTGCTGCTGGTGCTGAGCGGCGCTTCATTAATCTACCGCGCGCTCGCCTGACACCGCCAAAAATGCAGCGGGACATGCCGTCAGCGCTTGCTCGCCCCCGGCACATAATCGTCCGGCGCCCCGGGCGGAATCGGCGGATTGCGTTTCAGACCCTCCTGGAATTCGTGGATCATGTGGCGCAAGGGCGTGCGCGCCCAGCTTGCGAGGCTGTTGACGTCAGTCTCCTCTTTCGGATCCTGGGTCAGGTTGAACAGCAGCGGTGATTCGAGATGGTTTGCGCCGGCATTGGGTTCCGGCTCCCAGATCAGATGCATTTTCCAGTCGCGCCATTTGGCGGCGCGCAGTTCGGTCTTGATGTAGAACACCAGACCTTCGCGCGCTGATTTTTCGGTTTTACCGGTGAAAAAATCCAGCTGGTCGAGGCCGTCGATCGGACGATCGGCGGGCAGAGCCGCGCCGACAATGCCGGCCAGCGTGGTGTAGAGATCCGTCACCTGCACGATTTCATTCGACACGCCGCCCGCCGGAATGCGCCCCGGCCAGCGCAGCATGCACGGCGCACGCAGCCCGCCCTCCATCGCGGTGTGATACGTGCCCTGCCACATGCCGGCCGAACCGCGCCACGGCCTGCGGAATTCCGGGCCGTTGTCGCTGGCGAAAATAAACAGCGTGTTCTGCGCAATACCGAGTTGCGCCACGGTATCGACCAGCTGCCCGACTCGATGATCCATTTCCACCATCGCATCGGCAAAATCGCCGGCACCGCTTTTACCGGCGAAATCCATATGAGGAATCGTCGGATAGTGCAGTTGCGTCAGCGGCACATAGGAAAAGAAGGGCTTGCCGGCCTTGCACTGTCGCGCGATGAATTCCTGTGCACGGGCAACGAGTTCGCCATCGATGCGGCGGCGCATGTCGAGGTCGTAGAGCGCGACCTCGCGCGGGATTTCACCGGCCTTCGCTTCCAGCACATACGGCAACGGCGTGACTTTCGGATCGTAACCGGCGGAACTGGTGAACATGCTTTCATTGGTGGTGCGCGGAATGCCGTACCACTCGTCAAAGCCGCGATCCGTCGGAAATCGCCCGGCCCGGTCGCCGAGATGCCATTTGCCGTGGATCGCCGTTGCGTAACCCTGTGCTTTAAGCAATTGCGCCAGTGTGATTTCCCAGGGGATGATGCCCTGCGGCAATCCCGCCGGTACCGACTGCAGCGCGCCGGTGCGGATCGGATGGCGGCCGGTCATCAGCGCCGAGCGCGTCGGTACGCAATCACTTTCGACATTGAAATTGAGCAGGCGCAGGCCTTCCGCGGCCAGCGCGTCGATGCGCGGGGTCGGCGCGCCGCGCAGCAATCCGCCGCCATAACAGCCCAGTTCACCCCAGCCGAGGTTGTCGGCGAGGATCAGCACAATATTGGGAAAATTTGATTGCGATGACTTGCTCATGAGGGATACCGATGATTACCTGATTTGATTCAGTGGTTTTTAACGGCTTGTTTTCAGCATCGGCACATCGTGCCGCAACAGCGCATTTGCTGCAAATCTTCCTTGCAAATCAGCCTCCATACGCCCATACTCCGCGCCGGCGGTTGGATGTCAGTCTACTCTTCGTGTCCGTTCGGACGATTCTCGTTCGGATGCCTCTGTTTGGTCTTCTCCACACGTCATTGATACCGCGTCCAATTCCCGACGCGACCCATTTCCGGAGAAGCAAGCATGGCTACCATCGGCACCGTAAAATTTTTCAACGCCACCAAGGGTTTCGGCTTTATTCAGCCGCAGGACCAGTCCAAGGACGTATTCGTGCACATTTCGGCGGTCGAACACGCCGGCATGAAAACCCTGACTGAAAACCAGCAGGTTTCATTCGACATCGAACGCGGTCAGGACGGCCGTTCATCCGCAATCAATCTGGCAGCCGTTTAATCGTCCGCTCATCCGCCGGCGCGACGCGTTTTGCGTCGCGCTGATTGACTCACCCTCTACAGGAAATTTGCCAATGTCCAAAGAAGATATGGTCGAATACGAGGGCGTCATCGACGAGGTGCTGCCCAATACGATGTTTCGCGTCAAGCTGGAAAACGGCCACGCCGTCACCGCTTACGCATCGGGCAAGATCCGCAAACACCGCATCCGCATCCTCGCCGGCGACCGCGTCACCATCGAGATCTCACCCTACGACCTGAACAAGGGTCGCATCAGCTTTCGCCACAAGGATGAACGCGCCGGTCCGCCCGGAGGCGCGCGCCCCGCTTTCGTCAAACGGCGTTAAGCAGGGCTGCTCCCTCAGTTCGATTTTTTCCCGCGCGCAGCCTTTCCCACCGGCGGCGCGCCCGGCAGCGGCAATGCCGTCTTGTATTTGACCTGCTTCAGCGCAAAACTCGATTTCAGATTGCCGACACCGGGAATCTTCGCCAGAAAATCGACGATGAAGCGCTCCAGCGCCTGCACGTCGGCCACCATCACCCGCAGCATGTAGTCCGAGTCGCCGGTCATCAGGTAACACTCCATGACCTCGGGCCGCTCGGCGATCGCGCGCTCGAAAAGCTCCAGCGCCTTTTCCACCTGCCGCTCCAGCCGCACCTGGATAAACACCGACACCGTCAGCCCCAGCGCCAGCGCATCGAGCAGCGTGACATAGCGGCTGATCAGCCCGCCTTCCTCCAGCCGCCGCACCCGCGCCAGGCAGGGTGACGGTGACAAATTGACCGCACGCGCCAGCTCGACGTTGGACAGCCGCGCATCCTGCTGCAGCCGGGCGAGGATTTTCCAGTCTGTTGCATCGAGATCTATTTTTGGCATTTTATGCTGAAAATTATTAAATCAGCAGCATTATATGCTTATTTAATCCATAAAAACAACAAGATACGAAACCCTGTTCCGCATCCTTGCGCGTAACATCCCGGTCATGCGTGCAAGCCCGCGCGCGGAGGAAGCCCTGTGACCGACTTATCCGAACTTGCCGCCGCGTTCTGGCGCGTGATGCCCGCCGATCCAGACCCGACAGAGACCCGCGAATGGCTGGACGCTTTCAATTCGCTGATCGAATCCGGCGGCCGCGAACGCGCGACCTATCTGCTGCGCAAGCTGCTCGATGAGGCGCGGGCGCAGCGGGTGCCGATGCCGCCGGTGCTGAATACGCCGTACTGCAACAGCATCGACCTCGCCGAACAGCCGCAGTTTCCCGGCAACCTCGACATCGAGGCACGGGTATCTGCCCTGGTGCGCTGGAATGCGCTGGCGATGGTGGTGCGCGCCAATCGCGGCGCCGCCGAACTCGGCGGCCATATCGCGACCTATGCCTCGATTGCCGATCTGTTTGAAGTCGGCTTCAATCATTTTTTCCGCGCCGGACAGAACGGCGATGCGGTGTTTTTCCAGCCTCATGCTTCACCCGGCATTTACGCCCGCGCCTGGCTCGAAGGCCGTTTGAGCGAAGATCAATTAAACAACTACCGCCGCGAAACCGGCGGACCGGGTACCGGGCTGTCGTCGTACTGCCACCCCTACCTGATGCCGGATTTCTGGCAGTTCCCCAATGCGTCGATGGGCCTCGGGCCGGTCAATGCGATTTATCAGGCGCGTTTCATGCGCTATCTGGAACACCGCGGCATCCAGAAAACCGCGGGGCGCAAGGTGTGGGCCTTCATCGGTGATGGCGAGATGGACGAACCGGAATCCCTCGCCGGACTGTCGCTGGCCGCGCGCGAGGGCCTCGATAACCTGATCTTTGTCGTCAACTGCAATCTGCAGCGCCTCGACGGCCCGGTGCGCGGCAACGGCTCGCTGATCCAGGAACTTGAGGGGTTGTTCTCAGGTGCCGGCTGGCATGTGACCAAACTGCTATGGGGATCGGAATGGGATCCGCTGTTCGCGCGCGATACCGAGCATGTCATTCTTAAACGTCTGCACGAAACCGTGGATGGCGAGTTCCAGAAATACGCCGCCACCGACGGCCATTTCAACCGCGAGCATTTTTTCAACAAGGATCCGGAGCTGCAGGCACTGGTGTCGCATCTGTCGGATGACGACATCGACCGCCTGCGCCGCGGCGGCCACGACCCGGTAAAAATCCATGCCGCCTATCAGTCGGCGATCAACCACCGCGGCCGGCCGACGGTGATCCTCGCGCAGACCAAAAAGGGCTATGGCATGGGCCACTGGGGCCAGGGGAAGATGGGCGCGCACCAGCAGAAAAAAATGGAAGACGATGCATTGCTCGCCTTCCGCGACCGTTTCGCCTTGCCGATCCCCGATGCCGACGTCAAGGCGCTGAAATTCTGGAAACCCGCGGACGACAGCCCGGAAATGCGTTACCTGCATGCGCGCCGTACTGCACTCGGCGGTTACCTGCCGGCGCGCGTCACCACGGCGCCGAAACTCGCGGTTCCCGTGCCAGAAGCCTATGCGCGCATCACCGAAGGCTCCAGCAGCCGCGAAGAATCGACGACCATGAGCTTCGTCAAGATGCTGGCGCAGATGCTGAAGGATCCCGCCATCGGCAAACACATCGTGCCCATCGTCGCCGACGAGGCGCGCACCTTTGGCATGCAGTCACTGTTCCGCCAGGTGGCGATTTATTCGCCCTTCGGTCAGCTCTATGAACCCGAGGACCGCGACGAACTGCTCTATTACAAGGAAGCCCAGGACGGTCAGATCCTTGAAGAAGGCATCAACGAAGCGGGCGCACTGTCGTCCTGGATCGCCGCCGCCACCAGCTACAGCGTGCACGGCACACCGATGCTGCCCTTCTATATTTTTTATTCGATGTTCGGTTTCCAGCGCGTCGGCGATCTGATCTGGCAGGCGGGCGACTGCCGTTCGCGCGGCTTTCTGATCGGCGCCACCGCCGGTCGCACCACCTTGTCCGGTGAAGGTCTGCAGCATCAGGACGGCTCCTCCCACCTGATCGCCTCCACCGTACCCAACTGCCGCGCCTGGGATCCCGCCTATGGTTACGAACTGGCAACCATCATCCAGGACGGCACACGGCGCATGCTGGAGGCGCAGGAAGATGTTTTTTATTACATCACGGTGATGAACGAAAACTACGTGCAGCCGGCGATGCCGGCCGATGCACGCGAGGGCATCCTGCGCGGCATGTACCTGCTGCAGCAGGACAATAAAGCGCAAGTGCAACTGCTGGGCAGCGGCACCATCCTGCGTGAAGCCGTCGCCGCCGCGGAACTGCTGCAGAACGATTTCGGCATTGCCGCCAATGTCTGGAGCGTCACCAGCTGGAGCGAGCTGCGCCGCGATGGCATGGCCTGCGCGCGCCACCACCGCCTGAACCCGGCGGCAGCGCCGCGCGTATCGCACGTTGAAGGATTACTCGCTCAACACGCCGGACCAGTGATTGCCGCATCCGACCATGTCACCGCCGTGCCCGACCTGATCCGCGCTTATGTGCCGCGACGTTACGTTGCGCTGGGAACCGACGGTTACGGCCGCAGCGACAGCCGTGAAAACCTGCGCCGGTTTTTTGAAATGGACCGCCACCATATCGTGATTGCCGCGTTGGCGGCTCTGGCGGACGAACAGCAGATCAGCCGCGCAATCGTCAGCGATGCGCTGCGCCGCTATGGCGTCACCGCAGCAGCCGCTGCACCCTGGGAATCCTGACCAGAAATCAGGCAGCGCGGCGGCGTGTCGTTGCCGCGGATTTGCGCGGTGCCCGGCGCCGGGGTCGAGATACCATGGCCGCCGGGGTATGTCGCAGCCCGTCAAGAAATACATCAATGACCTCACTGGCGTCTCCCTCGGCAGGTATCGCATCCGGATTCACCACCCATTTGCTGATCAGTCCGTTGACCAGCGCATGCAGGCCTACAGCCGCGCGATGTGCATCGAGCCCCGCAGGCAACTGTTTGCGCGCAATGGCCGCCGCCAGCCCCTGCTCCAACCGGTCGAGGCAACCCGCCTGCATTTCACGGAAACGCTGCCACACCACTTCCATCTCATCGACGTATTCGCACTTGTTGAACACGATGTGAAAAACCCGCCGTCCCTGCGCATCCCCTGAAGTCCGCTGCAGAATCCCGACCAGCATGGCACGCACGCTGGCCAGCGGATCCGCTTCCAGCGCCGGATTGATCTGACAGGGCGCGTCTTCCATCGGCATGGTCACGCGCGCCACCATCTCACAGAACAGATCGGCCTTGTCCTTGAAGTGCCAGTAGATCGCACCGCGCGTCACCGAAGCCGCCTCGGCAAGGTCGGCCAGCGAGGTGCGTGACACGCCGCGCGCACTGAATACCCGTTCTGCCGCGTCAAGAATCTGGTTGCGGGTTTCCACTGCTTCATCTTTGGTGCGTCTGGCCACGATCCTCCAATATGGGAAGTAAGTACTTCGCCGGCTGATGCCGGGCGTTGTCATAAAACCGTACTTTACATACATTCATGGTTGTATGTAAACTGCGGCCATCAATTATTTTTGATGCACACCGGTCGCCGGCCCTCCGGACGGCCACCTTCAGGGAAATAACAACATGATCGTCCATCGCTCCCCCTATCTGCGTCGCGCAGCCGTTGCGGCGTCGCTGCTTGTTGCAGGCATCATGACCGGCTGCGGACCGGCCGGCGGACCGCCCGCTTTTCCGCCTTCACCGGTCTCCGTCATCACCACCGAACCGCGCGATGTGCCGATCGCGCTGGAGTACACCGCGCAGACCGCAGGCTACCGGGAAGTCGAGGTGCGCGCCCGGGTCAGCGGCATCCTGCAGAAGCGCAATTACCGCGAGGGCAGCACGGTACGCCAGGGCGAATCCCTGTTCAGCATTGACCCCGCACCCTTCCAGCTTGCACAGGCGCGCGCCCAGGCCGACCTCGGTGTTGCCGAAGCCCAGCTGCAGCAGGCGCAACGCGAACTGACCCGGCTGAAGCCCGTGTATGAAGCCAAAGCTGTCAGCCAGAAAGAACTCGATGACGCGACATCCAGCCAGCGTATTGCCGCAGCCCAGGTTGAAAGTTTGCGGGCACGGTTGAACGAAGCAAAACTCAATCTGGAATGGACCCGCGTTGAGTCCCCCATCACCGGTGTTGCCAGCCGCGCCGCAGTGTCGGAAGGCACACTGGTCTCCGGCCCGAACGTACTGCTGACGACGGTCACCCAGACCGATCCGATGTATGTGATTTTCGGCATTTCCGACCGCGACCACCTCGCGTTGCGGCGCGACGTCGAAGCGGGCCGCGTCAAGCTGCCCGGCGACGGCAAACTCAAGGCCACGCTGAAACTCGGCGACGGCCAGGACTATGCGCGCAGTGGTGTGGTCAATTTCAGCGATGTGCGGGTCAACACCCAGACCGGCTCCAGTGAATCGCGTGCCGAGTTTGCCAATCCCGGCAACCAGCTGCGCGCCGGCGAATTTGTGCGAATCACCCTCTCCGGCGCCATGCGCCCCGGTGCCATCGTCATCCCGCAGCGCGCAGTGCTCGAGGGCCCGGGTGGCAAATTCGTCTACGTGGTCAATGCCGAATCCAAAGCCGAACCGCGCCCGGTCGATGTCGGCGCCTGGGTCACAGACGGCTGGGTCATCAATGGTGGCCTCAAACCCGGCGAACGCGTCATCGTCGACGGTGTCATGAAAATCGGTCCCGGCGCTCCGGTCAATGTCACGGCTCCTGCAGCGCCAGAGACCAATGGCAAACCGGCAGCGAAGCCGGAAAACAAGCCAGCGGCCTCGCCCAAAGACAAACCCGCGGCCAAGTCGGCCGTGAAATCCTGAACCCGGCGGACTGAAAACCATGTCACGTTTCTTCATAGACCGCCCGATCTTCGCGGTGGTCGTATCCATATTCATCGTACTCGCCGGCCTTGCCGCGATACGCGTGCTGCCGATTGCGCAATATCCGGAAATCGCCCCGCCGGTGGTCACCGTCCGCGCGGTCTACCCGGGTGCCTCGGCCCAGGTGCTCGAACAGACCGTTGCAGCGCCGCTGGAAAACCAGATCACCGGCGTCGAGAACATGCTCTACATGAGCTCGACCTCGACTTCGAGCGGCGTCGTTGAAATCCAGGTCACCTTCGAAATCGGCGCTGACGTCGACAAGGCAGCGCTGAACGTCAACAATCGCGTCAAGCAGGCCGAACCGCGCCTGCCGCTGGAAGTCCGGCGTCAGGGCGTCACCGTCGAAAAAGGTTCATCGGCGTTCCTCCAGGTGATCGCGTTCAGCTCACCCGACGGCAGCCGCGATGACTTGTTCATCTCTAACTACGTCACGCTGAATGTGCTTGATGCGCTGAAGCGCATACCCGGCACCACCAACGTGCAGATTTTCGGCGCCAAGGATTACGCGATGCGCATCTGGACGCGTCCGGACCGCCTGGCACAGTTGAAACTGACCCCAGGTGACCTGACGCGCGCGCTGAACGAACAAAACGCGCAGTTTGCCGCCGGCAAGATCGGCCAGTCACCGACCGGTGGTCCGCAGGAACTGGTGTACACGATCACCACCAAGGGCCGTCTGTCGGAGCCCGCGGAATTCGAAAACATCGTCGTTCGCGCCAATCCGGACGGCACGCTGCTGCGGCTGAAGGACGTGGCGCGCGTCGAGCTCGGCTCCAAGGACTACGAGTTCATCGGTCGCGTTAACGGTAAAACAGCGACTCTCGTTGGCATTTTCCTGCAGCCCAATTCCAACGCGCTGGCCACCGCCGACCGCGTGAAAGCGGTGATGACGCCGCTGGCCCAGGCCTACCCGCCAGGGCTCACACACACCGTGGTTTATGACACCACGCGTTTTGTCCAGGTTTCGATCCGCGAAGTGGTGCATACGCTGCTCGAAGCCATGGCGCTGGTGTTCCTGGTGGTGTTCCTGTTCCTGCAGAACTGGCGCGCGACGCTGATTCCGTTCGCCGCGGTACCGGTATCACTGATCGGCACTTTCGCCGGCCTGCTGCTGCTCGGTTATTCGATCAACACACTGACCCTGTTCGGCATGGTGCTCGCCATCGGCATCGTCGTCGACGATGCCATCGTGGTGCTGGAAAACGTCGAGCGCATCATGCACGAGGAGCACCTCGATGCGCGCGAAGCGGCGATCAAGGCCATGCGCGAAGTCACCAGTCCGATCATCGCCATCGTGCTGACGCTGTGCGCGGTGTTTGTGCCGATCGCTTTCCTCGGCGGCTTGACCGGCGAGCTTTACCGCCAGTTCGCGGTCACGATCTCGATCGCCGTGGTCATTTCAGGCATTGTCGCGCTGACGCTGACACCATCCCTCTGCGTGCTGATCCTGAAACGCCAGCACGGCAAGCCGGGGCGCTTCTTCACCTGGTTCAACGGCTGGTTCGCGCGCATGACCGGACGTTATGTCGATGGCGTGACCTGGATGCTGCGGCGCGGCCTCATTGCGGTCCTGCTGTTCGCCGGCATGGTCGCGCTGACCTTCGGCCTGTGGAAAAGCACGCCGGGCTCGCTGGTGCCTGATGAAGACCAGGGTTATTACATCGCCGCAGTATTCCTGCCGGATGGTGCGACCCTTGAACGCACCGACAAAGTGGTCAACGAAGTGGTCGACATCATCAAGTCGAATCCGGCCAACGAGACAGCGATTGCCTTCACCGGCTTTGACTTCCTTGGCGGCGGTTTCCGCAACAGCGCGGCAACCATTTTCGTCACACAGAAACACTGGGATGAGCGCACGGTATCCACTGGCCAGCTGGTCGGCGAATTTTTCATGAAAACCGCGCACATCAAGGAAGGTCTGGCGCTGGCCTTCGGCCCGCCGCCGATTTTCGGCCTGGGCAATGCCGGCGGTTTCGAGTTCTACATCCAGAACCGCGGCGAAGGCGGCGCGAAAAAACTTTCGGAAGCCACGCAGCAGCTGCTGGCCGCGGTGCAGAAGGACCCGATGTTCGGGCAGGTCAACACCCTGTGGCGCGCCAACGTGCCTCAGCTCTATGTCGAGACCGACCGCGAAAAAGCCAAAACACTGGGAGTGCCGATCGACGAACTCTACAACACACTGGCCTCGACGCTGGGCACCGCCTATGTCAATGATTTCAACAAATTCGGCCGTACCTGGCAGGTGCTGATGTCGGCGGAACCGGGTTACCGTAAACGCCCCGACGATGTCGGCGCGGTGTACGTGCGCTCGGATCGCGGCGCGATGGTGCCGCTGTCTGCACTGGCCAAGATCAACTATTCCTCGGGGCCGGACTCTCTCGATCGTTTCAACAACCTGCCTGCGGTGAAGATTTTCGGTTCGGCCAAACCGGGCTACAGCTCGGGCGAAGCCATTGCCGGCATGGAACGCATCGCGAAGGCGACACTGCCCGCCGATTTCACCTTTGACTGGGGCGGCTCCTCGTTCCAGGAAAAACGCTCGGGCGGCACTTCGGTACTGGCTCTGGGGCTGGCGGCGCTGATGGTATTCCTGATCCTTGCTGCGCAGTACGACCGCTGGTCACTGCCGCTGGCGGTGATGCTGGCGCTGCCTTTCGGCACCTTCGGCGCACTGGCAGCCATTTTCATCAACAACCTGCTGCCGATGCCGTATTACCTGGCGTCGGGCGTGCCGTGGTTGCAGGGCCTGCTCTCGCCGCTGGCCCACATCGCCCGCCTCAGCAATGACGTTTATTTCCAGATTGGTCTGGTCACGCTGCTCGGCCTGGCCGCAAAAAACGCGATCCTGATCGTTGAATTCGCGGTGATGAAAAAAAATGAAGGCATGTCGACTGCTGCAGCGGCCATCGAAGCGGCACGGCTGCGTTTCCGCCCGATCCTGATGACCTCACTCGCCTTCATCCTCGGCGTGGTACCGCTGGTCATCTCCAGCGGCGCCGGTGCCGGCGCGCGCCATTCGGCGGGAACCGGTGTCATGGGCGGCATGCTGGCGGCAACCTTCCTCGCCATTTTCTTCATCCCCTGGTTCTACAAACTGATCGTGGACCGCAAGCTCTCCGATTCACGCTCCACCGAAGAAATCGAAAGTGAAGTGGCGCACCACCGCGAACAGGCATTGCGTACGATCCATACACCGCGCCATGCGCCGCCCAGCAAGGAATCCGGCAATGAATAAAAAAACGCTGTCATACCTGGTTGTTGCCTCCGCGTTGCTGGCCGGTTGCAGCATGGGCCCGGCCTACGAACGCCCCGCCAATGAGCTGCCGGAAACCTGGAGCGCCGCGCCGGCACAGGGCCGGACCATTGCCACCGACCACTGGTGGACGGTTTATGGCGATGCCACGCTCGAACGCCTGATCAGCGAAGCGCTGGCCGGCAACCAGGACTTGGCGCTGGCCACTGCCCGCCTCGACGAAGTGCGGGCACTGGCACGGATTGCCGATGCCGAGCTGGTACCGTCGGTTGACGCCGCGTTCCAGCGCGACCGCACGCGGCGCTCGAACAGTACTGCAACGCGTTTTCCGGGCTCCCTGGAAAACAACAATTACCGCGGGCAGCTCAATGTCTCCTATGAACTCGACCTGTGGGGTCGCCTGCGTGACAGCGCCAAAGCCGCGCGTGCCGAACTGCTGGCAACCACGGCGGCACGCGAGACCGTGCGCATTGCACTGACCACCGAAGTCACGCAGTCCTATTACGCACTGGTGGCCTACGATGCGCAGATCGTTGCGACGCGCAAAGCGCTGGCACTGCGCCAGGACAATCTGCGTCTGCAGCGCGTCCGCGCCGACGCCGGGCTGATCAATGAATTTGCATTGCGCCAGCTTGAAGCCGAAGTGGCCGCGGCGCAGGCGCAATTGCCTGCGCTCGAACGCCGCCGTACCAGCGAAGAACTCGCACTGGGCGTGCTGCTCGGTCGCAGTCCGCGCGCGCTGATCAACGAAACCGTCAGCCGCAGCGCCGAATCCGGACAGCCGGCAACCCCGGTCATTCCGGCCGACCTGCCGTCATCACTGTTGCTGCGCCGGCCCGATGTGGTGACTGCCGAGCAGCGACTGATCGCCGCCAATGCGCGCATCGGCGCCGCCCGCGCCGCACTGTTCCCGCAGATCGGGCTCAGCGGATATCTGGGCAGCGAAAGTGCTGCGCTGACCAATCTGTTCACGGCACCGGCCCGCATCTGGAGTCTGGGCTTCGGGCTGGCACAGCCGATTTTCCAGGGCGGCCGGCTGTTCGGCGAAATCGAAGCGGTGGAGGCGCGCGAACGCCAGGCGCTGGCGCAGTATCAGAAAACACTGCAGACGGCGTTCCGCGAAACCCACGATGCCCTGGTGGCACAGACCAAGGCACGCGAAGTGTTTGATGCCGAAAACACGCGCGCCACGGCGCTGACTGAAACACTGCGCCTCGCGCGCATCCGCTATGACAACGGCCTGACCAGCCAGCTTGAAGTACTTGATGCGGAGCGCAACCTGCTCAGCGCGGAACTCAACCGCGTCGATGCACTGCGCGCGCAACGCGCAGCCATCGCCGACGTGGTGAAAGCACTGGGTGGCGGCTGGGAGGGGCTCGAAGGCAGAGCACCCGCGGTCGCACAAAAGAACTGATTATCAAATAAGCAAAGCAAAAGGCGGTGACCCATTCCGGGCCACCGCCTTTTTTTGTGGAGTCGACTTACTGGGCTTTCATGCCCACATCGCTCACCAGTTTGACGTAGCGCTCGTATTCAGACTTCATCAGTTTGTCGTAAGCCTCCGGCCCCGAACCCACCGCTTCCGCACCCTGTTTCTCGAACGCATCCCGGATGCGCGGCTGGGCGACGATTTTTTTCACGTCCGCAGCCAGTTGCGCCACGATTCTTTTCGGCACGCCGGCGGGACCAACGATGCCGAACCAGCCATCGGATTGCGCCGCCGGCAAGCCCTCCTCGACGATGGACGGGATATTCGGAAAAGCCGGATTGCGTTTTGCCGATGTCACCGCCAGCGGTCGCAGGCGCCCGTCACGCACCATCGGGGACAGCGTCGGCACCGTGAACACCAGGTAATGCACGCACCCGGCGATCGTTTCACCGAACGCATCCGGCACCACCTTGAACGGCACATGCACCGTGCGCACACCCGCCGCCTGGTTGAAGATTTCCCCGGCGATGTGCGCCAGCGTGCCGATGCCGAGCGAACCATAGTTGTACTTCGACGGATCCTTCTGCAGCAGCGCGGCAACGGTATGCGGCGGCGCGACCATGGCGTAGGTGTAACCGTCAGCCGTCGATTTGGAAAGTATGCTGCTGCCGATCATCCCGCCGGCGCCAGGCCGGTTATCGACAACGATCTGCTGGCCGTAGAGTTCCGACAGCGGCACGCTCAGCGTGCGCGACAGGAAATCGCTGGCCGATCCCGGCGGCAACGGCACGATCATGCGGATCGGACGTTCGGGAAATTTCTGGGCTGCGGCCACACCGACACACATCAACGCCAGGACAGCAGTCAGCCTTGATAACGATTTCATGCGCCTCTCCTCCCTTGCCAGCCGGGCATCTGCCCTTGTGATTGTTGTGCGAACCGGATGCGCAATGCGGTGATTGCGCAGTGTCATGGCAAGCGGCGGTGTTTGTTTGCACAATGCGGACAGCAGCGCATTGCGAGGATGTTCAAGGCAGGCTAGAGTGGACGCAGAGCAGCACTGAAATTATGAAAAATAACAATATAAACAATGGCATACGATAATTACCGGCCAATCCGGCCACTGGAGTAGACCTGATGAAAATCGACCGCATCCACCATCTCAACATCCGCTGCGCATTGAGCGATCTCGCCGCGATTGAAAAGTTTTACGCTGAAGTGCTCGGGCTGCACAAAGGCCCGCGACCGAATTTTCCCAATCCCGGCATCTGGCTTTATCTGGACAATCATCCGCTGGTGCATGTCAGCGCGCGCTGTGCTGACGGTTTCCTGCAGGAAAAGCACCACGGCAGCGTCGATCACATCGCATTCGATAGCCACGGCGCTGCGGAATTCCAGGCAAAACTGGACCGCATGAACCTCAAATACGAACAGCAGAACGTGCCGGATGCCGGTTACCAGATATTCATGCGTGACCCGGTGGGCACCCTGCTCGAATTCAATTTCCCCAACAGCGAGGCGCCGGAAGTCATTGCCTCGGGCACGCTCGCGCCGCGCCAGACGGCCACAGCCGCCTGATCGCCCTCAACCGCCCCAGCGGCCGCAGTAAAAACGCTCGGCCAGCGGTTTCCGCGCGCGCGGCTTGAGTTCTTTCTGCCGCGTTTCTTCATCGGCGATGGTTTCTGCCGCCGCCTGATGGCCGACGGCAATCATCGCCATCGGCGTGAAATCCGCCGGAATCGCAAACGCAGTACGCGCCTTGTCCATATCAAAACCACCCATCTGGTGCGCAACCAGTCCCTGCGCCACCGCCTCCAGCGTCAATGACAGAGCGGCCATGCCGGTGTCGTACTGCCCCCAGCGATTGGATTTGCCGTTGTGCTCGAATATCGACCCGGCACAGGCTAGGAACAGCAACGGCACGTTCTGACACCACTTGCGGTTGTTCTCCGACAGGCAATCAAAAGCCTGCTGCCAGCCTGCCGCATCGTCGGCGCGGCTCCAGTAGAGAAAACGCCAGGGCTCGGCGCCGTTGCATGACGGCGCCCAGCGCGCCGCTTCGAGCAACGCTGTCAACTGCGCCTTGGTCACACCCTGCGTCGCGTCAAACGCGCGTGGACTCCAGCGTCGCGCTGCGAGTTCGTTGATGGGCACACTGGTGATTGCCTTGCGTTCCTGCATGTTGTTCTCCGTCAGTTGTCCATCTCAAAAAAAGTCACTTCACCACCGTCGGCAATCCACGCCTCCAACCCGCCTTCCAGCGGGCGCACGCGCTGAAACCCCCGGTCCATCAGCATGCGGGCGACACGCGCCGCGCTGGCTTCATTGGGTCAACTGCAATACACCACCACGTCGCGATCCGGAGGAATCTCCTGCAGTGCGGCGGCAACATCCTCCATGTTCACGGCGATGGCGCCGGGTATGCGCCGGGGATCGAGTTTGCGCACGGCATCCGAACGCACATCGACCACCACCGGCGGCATCACCCCCTGCAGCAGTTCACGCAATTCCTGCACCGTCATCCGCGCCGCGCGCAGCATGCGCAGGAACAGGTAACGCTGTGTCGCCTTGAGCGTCGCATACAGCACCAGCACCGCGCCCAGCGTGAGCAATGCGCCGGTGCCGAGTTCGGTCAACCGTTCCAGCGCCCACCCGACCTCGGCTTGAAACACGGCGCCGAGCGCCACCGGTAACGCGATCCACAGCAGTGCGCCGAGCGTGCTGAACAGCAGGAAGGGCGGCAAACCGAGCCGCATTGCCCCGGCAAGGGGCGGCGCAACGGTCGAGAAACCGGGAATATATTTGGCCACGACCAGCGACGGTGCGCCCCAGCGCTCGAAGATGGATTCAGTCTGCTTGACGCAGGAATCCGGTTCGATCGAAATCCTGCACAGCGTGCGCAGCACACGGTGGCCGTAACGCTGGCCGGCAAAATACCAGGGAATATCGCCGGCCAGGGTCGCCATCAACGCGGTCAGCAGCAGCGCGGTGTAACCGAATTCGCCCTGCGCCGCCAGCGCGCCGGCGACCACCAGTATCGGCACCGCCGGCACAGGAATGCCGGCCTGCGTCAGCAGGACGTTGGCAAATACGAGTATCAGGCCGTGCTCTGCGAGCAGGCGGGTGATTTCTTCCATGATGTGCTGCCTGCCTTTCGGTTGCCGCCGGATCAGCGCAGATTCAAAGTGTAGCCGGAATGCGGCGCTTGCGGCCCGGAATCACCGTGTTACCATTTCTTGAGCCACTTTCCTGAATCGCGAACCCATCATGCGCATCTTTTTTCTCGCGGCATTCATCCTGACACTGGCCGGCTGTGCCAGCAGCGGTCCCACCATCGACAACGCCCAGCTGGCCGAACTGCAAAAAGGCAGAACCACCGCTGACGATGTCGTGCGCCGCTTCGGAAGTCCCAGCTTCAACTCGGACAATCTGGACGGCACCCGCACCACCGCTTACCTGCAGGCCGGATACCGCTCTGACGCCTCGGCCATGGTGTCGCTGATCAGTGCCATTGCCAGCGGTACCACTGCCAATGCGAACTCGATCATTTTCCGCTTTGACAGCAAAGGCGTACTGAGCAGCTACGAGCGGACCAGCGAATCACCAACCGCCGCCATGACAGCGCGCAGCGAAACCGGTACTGCCGCCGGATTCGCGCCCGGCGCTCCGGCACAACCCGCGGTCAAGCGCGCAGCCCCCGCAAAACCACGACCGGACCAGCTGCCCGGCTGGCTGCCGTCCAGTGATACCCGTGACCTGCGCGACCTGAACAACTGATGCGGTGCTTCAGTCAAAGCGCCAGGCATCCATGCCGATCACGCCATAGGTAAAGCCGCTGTGGATGTGCTGCGGCGGTACACCGGGCGTTCCTGCACCATACGCGGCAAATAACGGCAGCAGATGTTCTTCCGTCGGATGATTGCGCACCGCCTGTGGCGCCACCCGGCGATAGTCGAGCAGATCCGCAGTGTGTCCCGCCGCGATGGTTTCCGCCAGCCAATCATCAAATGCGCTGACCCAGTCCGGCGGCGGCGAATCATAACGATGATTACGGAATTCACCCAGGTTATGGGTCGCGCTGCCGGAACCAATGATCAGCACGCCTTCATCACGCAATGGCCGCAAGGCCTCGCCCAGGCGCAGATGATGCGCAGGGCCCAAGCGGGTTTGCACAGCCACCTGTGCCACGGGAATATCGGCATCGGGGAACATCAGCATCAGCGGTACCCACGCGCCATGGTCGAGGCCGCGATCCGGCACCGCAGCCGCAGACAAACCGGCAGCAGCAAATAAACCCACGGCCCGTTGCGCAAGCGCAGGCGCACCCGGCGCCGCATAATGCATGCGGTACAGCGCTTCCGGGAAACCGTAAAAATCATGGATGGTTTCCGGCTGCGGCGCAGTGCTGATCGCAGGCAGCGCCGTTTCCCAATGCGCCGACACCACCAGTATCGCTTTCGGGCGAGCGAGTCCGGCGCCGAGTTGCGCGAGGAATCCGCGCGTCGGCCCCGGCTCGAGCGCCAGTGTCGGCGCGCCGTGTGAAACGAACAATGCAGGCTGGCGTGTCATGGCATTAATCCTTCCATCTCAAGCCGTGCGCGCCACCACCGGCAAGGCGCGACGGGCAGACAGCGCATAAGCACCGTCACCCAATAAAAACTGTACTATCGCGGCCACGGCGAGGAACACCGGGTATTCCCAACCGCCGCCCTGGGCATTAAACACCCAGCCATTGGGCACATGCACCCAGGCGGCACCCAGCAACAGCGGCACCATGGCCAGCGCCACCCAGCGCGCGCCTAACCCTGACAGCAGCAAGGCGCCACCGCCCAGTTCTGCAGCTATGGTGACGTAAGCGAGGGCGCCGGGCAAACCCACGGACTCGAAAAACTGTACCGTCCCCGGCACCGTAAACACGACCACCTTCAACAAGGCATGCGCGATGAACATGACGCCCAGTGCCAGACGCAGCACCAGCGCGGCATACGGAGCGGTATTTTGTTGGATCATGGCGATTCTCCCTTTCTCTTTGTTGTTTCCGTCAACTTCATTTCCGACAACTTCGGTCGGTATGTTCGTTGAGTATGTTTTCAGCGGACTCCAGTTCAGGCAGCGTGCTTTTTCACCCAGGCGACATAACGATCCATCCAGCCCTGAAGGAATTCCCGGCTGTCCGGGCCGATATTGCCGTCAGCATCAAAAAGGCCTTCCTTGGCCTGCAGGAATGCTTCGGGCTGGCCCAGCACCGGCACATCAAGATAGGCCAGGATGTTGCGCAGATGCTGCTGTGCCATGGCCGTACCAATTGCCCCGACCGAAACACCCAGCACGCCCGCAGGCTTGCCGCCCCAGACACTTTGACCGTAAGGCCGCGAAGCGTGGTCAATCGCGTTCTTCAGCACACCAGGAATCGAACGGTTGTATTCAGGCGTCAGAAACAGCAGCCCGTGCGCTTCCGTGATGCCCTTTTTCAGGCGCACCACCGTGGCGGCGGGCTTGCCGTCATCGTCCTGGTTGTACAGCGGCAAATCGTCGATGCGCACCGTCCTGAACGAAAACTCCTTAGGCGCAAGCCTGGCCAGCGCAGCGGCCAGTTTGGCGTTGAATGAATCCTTGCGCAGGCTGCCGACAACGACTGCAATGGGATACTGACTCATGTGAAATCTCCTTTTCGATCAATCAATCCTGCAAACAATCAATAAAAAACAGACGAGCGAACAAACGCTTCGCTCAGGGCAGATCAAAGACCAGCACTTCAGCTGCCTGTCCTTTTTCCAGCGTCAGCGGGCCGGCACCGGCTTTGATCGCATCTCCTGCGCCCAGCGCCTGGCCATTGACAGTGATGCTGCCGCGGGCGACATGCACATACGTCCGGCGGCCTTGTGCCACCACCAGTTCACCGCGCTCTGCGCCATCGAACAGACCGGCATAAAGAAAAGCGTCCTGGTTCATGCTCACTGAACCATCACGCCCGTCAGGCGAAGCAATCAGGCGCAGGCGGCCGCGTTTTTCTTCAGCAGAAAAATGTTTCTGTTCATACGACGGCTTGATGCCGGTGAACTTCGGCTCGATCCAGATTTGCAGAAAATGCGTCGTTCCTGACTTGTTGTGGTTGAACTCGGAGTGGCGCACTCCCGTGCCGGCGCTCATGCGTTGCACGTCACCGGGCACGATCGACGAACCGTTGCCCATTGAATCTTCATGGCCAAGGCTGCCTTCCAGCACATAGCTGATGATTTCCATGTCGCGGTGGCCGTGTGTGCCAAAACCCGAACCGGCCTGCACGCGGTCTTCGTTGATGACACGCAGCGGGCCATAACCCATGTGCTGCGGGTCCTGGTAACCAGCGAAGGAAAAGCTGTGATACGAATCCAGCCAGCCGTGATTGGCATGGCCGCGGTCTTCACTTTTGCGCAGGGTCAGCATGTCGTGCTCCAGTTACGTTGATCAGGTAGTGCATGGACCGCATTCTGGGAGCGCTGGCCGGCACTTGATAGCGAAAGTATTTGACCGTATCAGTCAAATTTTATGAACTATATTTATATTTAAAAACAATGTGTTATATTAATAAATGAGAATTTATTATTTAATTGCATCAGATCGGAATCCGAATGAGACTCTCCCTCGACGCATTGCTGGTGATCGACGCCATCGACCGCAAAGGCAGCTTCGCCGCCGCCGCGCACGAACTGCATCGCGTGCCTTCGGCCGTCACCTACACCGTGCAGAAACTCGAGGAAGATCTCGACGTATTGCTGTTCGACCGCCGCGGCCATCGCGCAAAACTCACACCCGCAGGACATGAACTGCTGAACGAAGGCCGCCACCTGCTGCAGGCTGCCGGCAATCTGGAAGCACGCGTCAAACGCATCGCCACCGGCTGGGAATCCGAACTGCGCATCGCCTATGACGGCCTCATTTCGTCCACGGTCATGCTGGAGCTGGCACGTGATTTCCACGCACAGACCACCAACACCCGCCTGCGCTTTTCCACCGAAGTACTGGGCGGCTGCTGGGATGCGCTGGCATCGGGCCGCGCCGACCTCGCCATCGGCGCTTCCGGTGATGGCCCCGCCGGCGGTGGTTACCAGACGCGCACGCTGGGAGAGGTCGTTTGGGTGTTTGCCGTGGCGCCCACGCATGCATTGGCGACAGCCGCCGAACCGCTGACGCGCGACGACATCCTCGCCCATCGCGCAATCATGGTCGCCGACAGTTCGCGCAGTCTGCCACCGCGCACGACCGGATTATTGTCGGGACAGGAAACGCTGACGGTGTCCGACACCGGCGCCAAGCTGCGTGCGCAGGTCATGGGTCTGGGCGTGGGTTACCTGCCGCAGTGCCTGGCTGCCATCGCTGCTGCCAAAGGCGAACTGGTCATCCGCCGCACCGAGGAACCGAAAGTCAGCCAGATGCTCTACCTCGCCTGGCGCACTGCGCACCGCGGCAAGGCACTGAAGTGGTTTGTCGAGCAGGTCAGCACCCAAGGCTGGCTGGAACGCGCGTTGGACTCGGCCCGCGCCTGAACCCTGGAACAATCACCCATTGGGCGCATGGGAATATGCATCGGCCGCAACTACGGCGCGCAGATTTAATTAACACTGCGCCCCGATTTTTTCTTGAAACTGAATTTTCCCCCGTGAAAGCGGTCAATTTTCCGTCCTGACTTTTTCCGGGCCGCGCGCGTCAGTCTTTTTGCACAGGGTTCTATATATAATGAGTGTGCTTCTCCGTCACGCCTTCGCCACCCGCCGTCACTCGTCCACCACCGCTCCTCTCGCATGAACCCATTCTTCGCTGCGCCCCGCTTTACGACGCTCGCATTGGTCTGCGTCACACTCGTTACCGCCTCCTGTGGCAAAGATGGGGGATCTGCCCCGGCAAAAGCGCCAGCTGCGCTGCCAGTGGCAACCCTGCGCATGGAACCGCAGCGTGTGCCGATTTCGCTCGATGCCGTCGGCCAGGCCGAAGGCTCGCGCGAAGTTGAAATCCGCGCGCGGGTCTCAGGCATCCTTGAAAAACGCCTTTACACCGAAGGCACACCGGTCAAGGCCGGACAGACGCTGTTCGTGATTGATCGCGCGCAGTACGAGATCGCCGCTGCGCAGGCACAGGCAGCCCTGTCACAGGAACGGGCACGGCAGGAACAGGCCCAGCGTGAAACCGAGCGACTGAAGCCGCTCGCCAACAGCAGGGCGATCAGCCAGCGCGAGTACGAAGAGGCGATCTCCACCTTCAGGCAGTCCTCGGCCGCCATTGAGGGCTATCAGGCAAAGATCGCAGAAACAAAGCTCAACCTTTCCTACACCAACGTCAGCGCGCCGATCGGCGGCATTGCGAGCCGCGCGATCCGCTCGGAAGGCAGTCTCGTTACCGCCAACACCGATCTGCTCACGACGCTGACGCAGGTCAACCCGATCTGGGTGCGCTTCTCGCTGGCCGAATCCGATTTCGAACGGATCCGCGGCAAGAGCAAGAACGTGCGGGTCAACATCCTCAATCGCGACGGTTCGGTCGCCGCTGGTAACGGCCGGCTCAATTTCCTCGGTTCGACCGTCGATCCGAAATTGGGCACGGTGCAGCTCCGTGCCGAGTTCCCCAACGCCGAAATGCAATGGCTGCCGGGTCAGTTTCTCAAGGTGCAGATCCTCGCCGGCGAACAGGAGGCCTTCCTCGTGCCGCAGACCGCCGTCGCACAGACCGAGCAGGGCTACACGGTGTGGCTGGCGGAAGGCGGCAAAGCAAATCCGCGCGTCGTGAAAACCGCGAACTGGATTGGCAGCGACTGGATCGTGACCGCAGGCCTCAAAGCCGGCGATACCGTCATTATCGACAACCTGATCAAGCTGCGCCCCGGTGCTGCCGTGGAGCCGCGCAATGCCGATGTGGCACCCGCAGGTTCCGCCACTGCCGCACCGGCGGACAAGCCTGCCGCGACCCGCTGATTCGTAATCCATGGGTAATTTCTCGCGGTTTTTCATCGAACGGCCGATTTTTGCGAGCGTCATCGCGATCATCATCACCCTGGCCGGCCTGGTGGCCTCCCGGGCCCTGCCCGTCGCGCAATATCCGGAGATCGCTCCGCCGACGGTGACCATCAGCACGAGCTACCCCGGCGCAAGCGCGGAAACCATCGCCAAGACCGTCGCGGCACCGATCGAGGAACAGCTCTCCGGGGTCGAGAGCATGATCTACTTCAGTTCGAACGCGGCGGCCGATGGTTCGCTCTCGATTACCGCCACCTTCGAGGTGGGCATCGACATCGACAAGGCGGTGTTCCAGGTCAATAACCGGGTGCAAGCCGCCCTGCCGCGCCTGCCCGACGAAGTGCGACGCAACGGCATCATCGTGCAGAAACGTTCGAACGACATCCTGCTGGTCATCGGCCTGCTGTCACCGGGCGGCACGCGCGCAACGACCTACCTCGCCAACTACGCGACGGTCAACCTGATCGATGAACTGAAACGCATCCCCGGCGTGGGTGATGTGTTGCTGTTCGGATCCGGCTATTCAATGCGCGTCTGGCTGCAGCCGGACAAGATGGCACGGCTGGGCGTCACGCCGACCGACATCGCCAACGCGATCCGTGCCCAGAACCAGCAGTATTCCGCCGGCAAGATCGGCGCCGAGCCCGCACCCGCCGGACAGGCCTTTACCTACACCGTGACCGCACGCGGGCGCCTGGTGCGACCCGAAGAATTCGGCAACATCATCGTGCGCGCCGGTGGCCCCGGCGGGGTGCTGCGGATCAGCGACGTGGCACGGGTCGAACTCGGTGCGCAGAACTATGACACCGCCACCACCGTCGACGGCAAGCCCGCGATCGGCATGGCGGTGTTCCTGCAGACCGGCGCCAACGCCCTCGACGTCGCCGCAGCGGTGAAAACCCGGATGACGGAGCTCAAGCCGGCATTCACGCAGGACATGGATTACCTGATCCCCTTTGACACAACGCGCGTCGTGCAGGCCTCGATCAAGGAAGTGGTGGTGACGCTCATGGAGGCGGGTTTCCTCGTGCTGATCGTCGTGTTCGTGTTCCTGCAGAGCTGGCGCGCGACGCTGATTCCGATGGTCGCGGTACCGGTGTCCCTGGTGGGGACCTTTGCAGGGCTCTACGCACTGGGATTTTCCATCAACACGCTGACCCTGTTCGCGATGGTGCTCGCCGTCGGCATTGTCGTTGACGACGCAATCGTCGTACTGGAAAACGTCGAGCGCCTGATGCGCGAAAAGAACATGACACCGCGCCAGGCCGCAACGGAATCGATGTACGAAGTGTCCGGCGCGGTACTGGCGATTGTCCTTGTGCTGTGCGCAGTGTTCATCCCGGTGGCCTTTCTCGGCGGCATCGCCGGGCAACTCTACAAGCAGTTCGCCGTGACGGTAGCCATTGCCGTGCTGCTGTCCGGCGTCACCGCGCTGACGCTGACGCCGGCGTTATGCGCACTGATACTCAAATCCGGCCACCACGAATCGAAGCTGTTCCGGCCGTTCAATACCGGTTTCACCAGAATGACCGACCTGTTCCTGTGGATGGTGAATCTCGCACTGAAACACCGGTTGCTGAGCGGCCTGGCCTTCCTCGGACTGCTCGCACTCACCGCCCTGCTCTTTGCACGCGTGCCCGGCAGCTTCGTGCCCGCCGAAGACCAGGGCTATATCATCAGCGCCATCACGCTGCCGGACGCGTCGTCACTGCAGCGCACCGGTGCGACCGGTGCACAGTTTCAGAAAATTGTTTCCCAGGATCCGATCGTCGATCACATGTTCGTTGTCCCGGGCCGTGATGTCATCGGCGGCGGCAACAAACCGAATGCGGGCACGGCCTTCATTCTGCTGAAGCACTGGGACGAGCGCGCAAAGACGGCACAGCAGTTTGCCGCGCAGGTGTCGGGGATCGGGCGCACTTTTTCCGATGGCATCGTAGTCGCCTTCAATCCGCCGGCAATCCGCGGCCTGGGCAGCGCCGGCGGGTTCGAGCTCTATGTGCAGTCGCGCGGTGAATCCGATCCGCGACGACTGTCACAGGTCGTGCAGGATTTCACGGCAGCGCTGGCGCGCCATCCGCAGCTGCAGGGCATCAACACGTTTTTCCGCCCGACCGTGCCGCAACTGCTCGTCGAGGTAAACCTCGAACAGGCGCTGGCGCTGGGTGTGCCGGTTTCCGATGTATACGATGCCCTGCAAAGCACGATGGGGCCGCTGTACGTGAACGATTTCAACATGTCCGGGCGCACTTACCGGGTGCAGGTGCAGGCCGATGCGGCTTACCGCGCAAAACCCGAAGATGTCGGCACCGTTTACGTGCGCTCGGCAACGACGGGGGAAATGATCCCGCTGAAAGCACTGATCCGCAGCACCAGCACATCCGGCGCCGAACAGGTCGAACGCTACAACGGCTTTCTTGCCGCACGGATACTCGGCAGCGGCAAGGCGGGCGTCAGTTCCGGCGAGGCCATCGCAGCAGCGGAGCAGGTTGCAAGCCAGACCCTGCCCGCCGGCTACACGATGGTGTGGAGCGGCCAGGCCTTCCAGGAAAAACGCTCCGGCAGCGCTTCGCTGTTCGCGTTCGGCTTTGCCATCGTGATGGTCTATCTGATTCTTGCCGCACTTTATGAGCGCTGGCGCCTGCCGGCATCCGTCATTCTTGCCGTTCCCTTCGCAGTGGCCGGCGCGCTGTTGCTGGTGTGGATGCGCGGCATGGAGAACGACATCTACTTCCAGATCGGACTGGTGGTGCTGATCGGGCTCGCTGCAAAGAACGCGATCCTGATCGTCGAGTTCGCGCAACAGGGGCTGCTCGAGGGCATGAAACCGATCGATGCCGCGCTGCAGGCGGCACGGCTGCGCTTCCGGCCGATTGTGATGACCTCCATCGCGTTCATTTTCGGCGTGATTCCGCTGGCGGTCGCCAGCGGCGCAGGTGCTGCTGCGCGGCGCTCGATGGGCACCGGCGTGGTGGGCGGCATGCTCGTTGCGACCTTCGTCGCGACGATCTTCGTGCCCTTGTTCTTCACGCTGTTCGCGCGCCGCCAGAAGATGGGCGAAGCTGCGCCGGCAACGCCGCAGGATCCGGCATGAGCGCCCGCCACGCGGTACTGGGACTGATCTTCGCGCTTGGCGGCTGCATGCTGGGCCCGGACTATAAACGCCCCGACATGGAGTTGCCGGCCAGCTATGCGGAAGCCGCACCGGGTGCCACGGCCGCAGTCAACGTACCCGCTGATTGGTGGACGCTCTATCGCGACCCGATGCTCGACCAACTCGTAAAAACAGGACTCGAGCGGAATACGGACGTGCGGCTTGCCGTCGCGCGCATCGAGGAGGCGCAGGCATTGCTGCGCGAGGTCGATGCGACACTGCTGCCCGAGATCGACGCCAATCTCGCCGCCGGCCGCTCCCGTTCCAGCACCAGCACCGGCACCCTGCCCAGTGGCGCAAAGCCCATACGCAGCAATTTCCTGGTATCAGCCAATACTTCGTTCGAACTCGACTTCTGGGGACGACTGCGGCGCCTGCAGGAATCCGCGCGCGCCCAATACATCGGCAGCCGCTACGGGCACGACGTCGTCTCCCTCACGCTGACGGCAAACATTGCGCAGACCTACTTCACGATCCGCTCCCTCGATGCACAGATCACCGTCTCTGCCGAAACACTGAAAACCGCAGAGGACTCCGCCGACATCGCACGCCAGCGTGCGCAGGCCGGCCTGGTCTCCGACCTTGACCTCTATCAGGCCGAGGGCAGCCGTGCGCAGTTTGCCAGCCAGCTCAAGGAATTCCAGCGGCTGCGTGCCGTGGCAGTGCACCTGCTCGGCGTGCTGACCGCCACGCCCGGACTCAGCATCGCCGCCGGCGATCTGCAACTGCCGACACCACCGCTGCCACCCGCCGGCCTGCCCTCGACTCTGCTTGAACGCAGACCCGATGTCCGTCAGGCCGAAGCCTCCGCCACTGCCGCCAGCGCACTGATCGGTGTCGCGCGTGCCGCACAGTTTCCGACCATCAGCCTCACTGCCGCTGCCGGCTCGCAAAGCGCCGAACTTTCCAATCTCTTCTCGTCTGGCGCGGGTATCTGGTCCGTCGGCCTTGGCGTCATCGGCCCGGTGCTAGACTGGGGGCGCCATGCAGCGCGCACCGAGCAGGCCGAGGCAAGGGCGCGTCAGGCCGCATTGCAGTACGAACAAACCGTCCGTAACGCGTTCCGCGAGGTTTCGGACGCGCTTTCCAACGTGCGCATCTCCGCCGACGCCGAAAACGACTACCGCAACCGGGTCGAGCAGACGCAAAACGCCCTGCGCCTCGCCAGGCAGCGTTACGAATCGGGCTACTCGGGTTATCTCGAAGTACTCGATGCACAGCGCGCGCTCAACGCCGCGCAGCTCGCGCTGGTGCTCAACCGGCGTGCATTTCTCGGCTACACCGTTGACCTGATGAATGCACTCGGTGGCGGATGGAAAGATTACTAACGGGGCAACCGCGGCCCCTGCCCGGATTACCAACGGGGGATAACCCCGTTCCCTGGCGAAGCCGCTCAATCGCTCCCGTTCAAGCCAGTCAGGCCGGCAGGTTGGCCGCAATCCAGTCCGCAACAAAATCAACACCCACCTGCCGGTTGTCGACATGGGCATGTTCGGCGCCGCCGTCCTCTGCACTGAACACGCGCAGGGTTTTACGCTTTGAAGCAATCGCGTCGTAGAGCTTCTGCGCATTTTCCGCCGGCACCACGCGATCATTGGCGCCGTGGGTCACCAGAAAGGGCATGGTGATCTGCCGTGCCACGTCCTTCAGCGTAAAACGTTTGGCAACTTCAATGGCGGCATCGGCATCCGCCGCACCGACCACCCACTGAAACTGGAAATTTGACTGCGCAACCTTGTTGCCCTCGGCCTGCGCTTTCTCCTTGATGCGCTGCTGCCACGCCGCCAGATCCCAGTGCAGCGCGGTCATCGCCACACCGGCGGCATAACGCTGTTCGAAAGCCGCAATGCGGCCGGAGTAATAACCACCGAAGCTGTAGCCCATGATCACCACCCGCGCCGGATCGACATCGGCACGCGAGGCAACATAGTCGTACGCCGCCTTGCCCGGCACTTCGTAATCGTAACGGCTGGGGATGCCGCGGAAACGCAGCGTCTCGCCCTGCCCCGGCCCGTCGATCGCCAGCGTGTGCATGCCGCGCTTGGCAAATTCGATCCCGGCGAAAACGACACTCATTTCCTTGCAGTTATCCATGCCGTTGAAAATGACCACGGTCGGCGCGCGCGCTGACACGCCCGGCGCTTTCATGAACAATGCCGGCAGCTTGGTGTCCAGATACGGCACCTCAATGAATTCGAGATTGGCATAACTGCGGCTGAGCCCGGCTTTGAAGCAGCGATAAGCCTTGCGTCCGACTTCGGCCTTGGCCTCGCCCGGCGGAATGAAGCGTTCGCCGGTGTAGTAATAGTTGCCGGCACGCAGGTAGTAATTGCCCGCAGTGCGGTCATGTCCTTGCGCAGCCGCGGCATCGGCGGTTTTTTCAATCTGCGCCGCCATCGCGCACCATTCTTCCTGCCAGGCCTGCGGCTCAGCCTGCCGTGTTTTCAGTTTCTCGGCAATGCGATCGATTTCATCCATCGCCACCACGCCGTAGGGCGCCATGCCCTTGCAGGCCAGCGCGGCGTTGGACCACAAAAAATTACCGGGAAAATGATCAATCCAGAAACCACGCGTGGTCATGACGACCCCCCAAGAGTTGCGCTGTCGGCACTGAATGCGCCGCGCAGATAATTACAAGTTATTGTTTTTATTAATATTTTTACTGTTGTTGCTGCGCCTGCTGGGCAGCGATGTCGCGGCGCACCTGATCCATGTCCAGCGCCTTCGCCTGCGTCAGCACGCTCTCCAGCCCGGAGGCCGGCAGCGCGCCCGACTGCATGAACACGATCACTTCCTCGCGAAACAGCATGATGGTCGGAATCGAACGGATGCCGAAATGCGCGGACAATCCCTGCTCGTCATCGGAATTGACCTTGGCGAATACCACGTCGGGATGTTTTTCCGCGGCAGCCTCGAACACCGGCGCGAAATTTTTGCAGGGGCCGCACCACGGCGCCCAGAAATCGATGATCACCATCTTGTTACTGGTGACCACCTGCTCGAAGTTTTCCTGCGTCAGTTCCTGGACAGCCATGATCTCAGCTCCTGCCCAGAGAGCCACTTGCGGCCCCCGCTGCGCCGCTCCCGCAAACGGGCCTGCGGCTAACGAGTCGCGGCGCGCGCCCACACCACGGCGCCCAGAAATCGATGATCACCATCTTGTTACCGGTGACCGTCGCTTCAAAATTTTCCTGAGTTAATTCTTGCACAGCCATCATCGCGCTCCTTTTCGCATGAAACGCGATGATGTCACAAAACCAGAAACTGCTCAGCTACCGATGATTCCACCGTCGTTTTTGCGGATCACCACCGTCGCCGAACGCGGCCGTCCGCCGGACGGGCCATCGGGCCAGCTGCTGTTTGCTTTCGGATTCTGCGGATCGTTGCGACCTTTCGGTGCCTCGCCCGGATGCTGGATGTTGACAAACATGGTGCGTGCATCCGGCGTCATAATTACGCCGGTGACCTCGCAGCCTGCGGGCCCGGTCAGGAAACGCCGCGATTCACCGCTGCGGATGTCGGCGGCGAGCATCTGATTGTTGCCGAGGCGCTCATAGTGCTTTTTATTGAGCGTGCTCGCCGAAACATCGGTCTGGATCCACAGCAGGCCACTGTCATCAAACCACAGACCGTCGGGACTGCCGTAAGCATCACCCTTGACGTTGCCATGTCGGCCCGCATCGGGATGCCCCGGATCGCCGGCAACCGCAAACAGGTCCCATTCGAACTTCATGCCCGCCGGATCATTACCGGCTTCGCGCCAGCGGATGATCTGGCCGAAGACATTGTTCACCCGCGGATTGGCGCGATCCGTTGCCGCGTGATCCTTGACGCCGCGGTTACTGTTGTTGGTCAGCGTGCAATAAACTTCCTTGGTGACCGGATGCACGGCGATCCATTCCGGCCGATCCATTTTCGTCGCACCAACCGCATCACCCGCGGCACGGGTGCGCACCAGCACATCAGCCTGGTCGGCAAAACCGGCATCAGGCGTCAGCCTTCCCTGGCCATGGACCAGTGGCAGCCACTCGCCGGAGCCGTCATTGCTGAACTTCGCGACGTACAGCGTGCCGTGGTCGAGGATGTCACGGTTGGCATTGCGGTCATTGCGGTTCCACACATCGCGCGACACGAACTTGTAGATATATTCGAAGGCACGATCATCGCCCAGGTAAACCACCAGCCGGCCGTCGTTCGCGGTGGCGGTGCAGGCCCCTTCATGGCTGAAACGGCCGAGGGCCGTGCGTTTCACCGGCTGCGACTGCGGATTGTACGGATCGAACTCGACCACCCAGCCATGGCGGTTGGGTTCGTTGGGATGTTTGCCGGCATCGAAACGCTCGTCGAATTCATTCCAGCGATAACCGCGGCCCTTGGCCGCAATGCCGTTGCGTTTGTGATCAGCCGTCAGCATGCCGCTGTTGACGAAATAAGTGTCCCAGTTTTCTTCGCAGGTCAGATAGGTACCCCAGGGCGTGTGGCCGTACGCGCAGTTGTTGAAGCTGCCGATCACGGTCATGCCCGCGGAATCCGCAGCGGTTTTCATGCCGGCGCTGCCCGCGGCCAGGCCGGAGACTTTCATCGGCGTGCGCGCCGTCACACGACGCGCAAACGGCGAAGGCCGCACCACTTCCCATTTGCCGCTGGCATTGCGTACTTCAATCACCGAACAGCCGTGCGCGTTCTGCGCCTTGCGCACCTTGTCGGCACTCCAGTCGGCAAAACCGTCCGTATGCAGCAGGCCGTCATCGCTGTATTCATGGTTCATCACCAGCAGGCCGTTGGCGGAATTCTCCGAGCCGTACGGCAGCGGGAAATAATGGATGCCGTCATGGTGCATGCCCGCCTGCAGCGCCTGCTCATCAGCGCTGTTGCTCGCGTCGGTTTTGAAAGCCGGCGAGCCGGAAGGGTGGCCGACGGGATCGCCCCAGGCATACAGCACGTTCGCTGCATACCCCTCGGGGACACGAACCGCATCAGCCGTGGAAACGGATATGCCTTTGAAACCGAGATTGCCCTCGCGGCGCAAGCCACCGGTTGCGCAACCCGCCAGCGGCAGATTACCGGCGACAGCCAGCGCGGCAGCACCTTTCAGCAGGCCACGGCGTGACAGCCGGGCTTCAAGTATTTGTTCGAACGTGGCATTGGATGAAACGTTGAGAGTCCGTTCGTCGCTGTAACTGTGGCTCATGTGCGCTCCCGATTGTGGAAGCCGCACACCTTGAAGCCGAATAGTTACAGGGTAATGACGAAAATCTTGCCGAAAAGAGTCAGACGCTGCCGCTCGCACTCTCCGCGCTCTGCTGCAACAGACTCAATAACGCGGCCGCCTTGTCGAAGGTTTCCTGATACTCGGCATCACGTTGCGAATCGGCGACGATGCCGCCGCCGGCCCAGAAGCGTACCGTGCCATGCGAATGCACGAGTGTGCGGATCGCGATGTTGGTGTCCATGTTGCCGTCGTAACCGACATAACCGATGGCACCGCAATACACGCCGCGGCGATGCGGTTCGATTTCCTCGATGATCTGCATCGCGCGCACTTTCGGCGCACCGGTGATCGAACCGCCGGGGAAGGCACCGCGCAACAGATCAATGGCATCACGCCCCGCTGCCAATTTTCCGGTCACCGTGCTCACCAGGTGATGCACCGTGGCAAAACTTTCCACATCAAACAGCTTCGGCACTTTCACCGAACCCAGCTCACAATTTTTCGACAGGTCGTTGCGCAGCAGGTCGACGATCATCAGGTTCTCGGCGCGGTCTTTTTCGCTGGCCAGCAGTTCGGCAATCAGTTCGGCGTCGAGCCGCGGGTGTCCTGCGCGCGGCCGCGTACCCTTGATCGGCTTGGTTTCGACCTGACGGTTTTCGACGCGCAGAAAACGCTCCGGCGATGCCGACAGGATTTGCGCGTACGGTGTCGACAGGAAAGCCGAATACGGCGCGGGATTGATCAGGCGCAGCCGCTGATAAGCCAACCAGGGATCACCGCTGGCCTCAGCCGAAAAACGCTGCGCCAGATTGACCTGATAACAATCCCCGGCAGTGATGTAGTCGAGCACGCGCTCAAAAGCGCGACCGTAATGCTGCGGCGTCAGATTCGATGTTACGGGGGAGGTCACGCGGAACGGCGCACGGCGGCGCTCGGGCGGTGTATCGCTGAACAGCCGCACCAGCGCATTCCATTTGAGGTCGGTGTCAGGATCACGCCCCTGCCCGGCCAGCCAGGCACGGCGCTCGGAGTGATCGACCACCACCGCCCAGTCATAAATGCCGATGACCATGTCCGGGATGCGTTCGGCATCACGCGCACGCGCCGGCAGACGCTCAATGCGCCGCGTCAGGTCGTAACCGAAATAACCGATGGCGCCACCGCTGAATGGGAGTTCGCCGGAGCAGGCCGCATCCATCGCCACATATTTGCGCAACAGTTCAAACGGATCGGCGCGCGACAGTTCAGTACGCTCGTCATGCACTTCCGTCAGCGCACCGCGTGTCACCAGCCGCACGTAGGGCTCGGCCGCGATGATGTCGTAACGCGCCTGCCCCGGATGATGCAGCCCGCTGTCGAGGAACACTGCCCACGGCCGATCCGCCACCGCTTCGAACAACGCGGCGCTGTCGCTACGGTAGGGGATTTCGGTCAACAGCGGGATAGGCATAAAATATCAATAAAAACAATTACTTATATAATTTCCGTGCGGCAGGCAAACCCACCATGCGATTTTCGCAGAATACGCGGCATCGTGTATGGCCCAGCTTTAAAAGTGCTGAGCTTTTTCCAATGTATGCCAGCGCACGGAACCGGTCGGCGCAACGCCATACAATTTTCACAATCATTCGACCGAGGAGAATCAGCAGATGAAAACCATTTCAAACATACCGGGTGCAACGCTCGTACGCAGCTTTGCCGCCTTGTTGCTGGGTGCTGCGATGCTCCTGCCCATGAGCAATGTCCATAGCGCTGATGCCACGGTGCAGACCACCGGTGGTATTACTCATGCTTCAGGCGGTGTCGGCGATGATTCAATCGCCAGACTCGAAGCGCTGGCCAAGAACTTCAATCTCAAACTGGTCTTCGCGCTGCAATCCGGCAATTACGTCAGCGACGTTAAGGTGGTGATCGCCGACGCCAAAGGAAAAACGCTGCTGGATGCCGCATCCGCTGGGCCGTGGTTCCTCGTCAAATTACCCGCCGGCAACTATCAGGTCGTTGCGACGTTTGAAGGCAAAGCGGTTAAACGCCCGGTGACGGTAGGCACGGCCAAGCTGCAGACGGTCGATTTCCGCTGGGCCGCGGAATAAGCAAGCGAACCGGGAATCAGGTGCCGCAAAACGTCTGATAACCGGCTGATTCACTGACCAGTGCCGGATCGGCATAGGCTGACAGCGCCATTTGTTCATTAAAAGGCTGCTGCAATACCGACAACAGTTTTTCGAAGGGCGCGTAGTCGCCGAGATCCACTGCAGCGGCCAACGCTTCTTCAACGCGATGGTTGCGTGGAATGTAGACCGGATTCACTGCACGCATCGCCTGCGCGCGCTGCACCGGCGCGACTGATTCCGAATTTTGCCGTGCACGCCAGCGCGGCAGCCAGGCATCCAGCGCTGCATCATCCGCATACAGTTTGCGCAGCCAGCCTTCGCGTGAAGCATCGGCGGCTTCCGCGGTATCCGCCAGCCGGCGGAAGGCCTGCGTGAAATCCACGCCCTGCCCTTCCATGGTTTTCAGGAAATCCGTGGCCAACGCCAGATCATCAGCCTGTTCTTGCGTCAATCCCAGTTTCTGCCGCATGCCCTGCAGCCAGTAATGCTGGTAACGCGCCTGAAAACCTTCCAGCACTTCCATCGCCTGAGCCACGGCTTTGTCTTGGTCCTCATTTGCGTCATTAGTTAATAGCGGCAACAAAGCTTCAGCCAATCGCGACAAATTCCAGTTGGCAATCGGCGGCTGGTTCGCGTACGCGTAGCGACCTTGCTCATCGATGGAACTGAACACCGTCGCCGGGTTGTAGTGGTCCATGAACGCGCAGGGACCGTAGTCGATGGTTTCGCCGGACAACGTCATGTTGTCGGTGTTCATCACACCGTGAATGAAACCGACATTCATCCAGCGCGCGATCAGCGCCGCCTGCCGTTCGCAGACGGCCCTCAGCAATCCGAGGTAAGCATCGGGCTGGCCCTTGAGTTCGGGGTAATGACGATTGATCGTGTAATCGGCGAGTTTTTTCAACAGCACCATGTCACCGCGCACCGTGACGAACTGGAAGGTACCGACACGGATATGGCTGGACGCAACACGGGTCAGCACCGCGCCGGGCAGATTGCGTTCACGGCGCACGAACTCGCCGGTAGTCACAGCCGCCAATGCACGCGTGGTCGGGATACCCAGCGCATGCATCGCCTCGCCAATGATGTATTCGCGCAGCACAGGGCCCAGCGCAGCCTTGCCGTCACCGCCCCGCGAAAACGGCGTACGACCCGAACCTTTGAACGCGATGTCACGACGCAGGCCGTGTTTGTCGATGACTTCGCCCAGCAACAGCGCGCGGCCGTCGCCGAGTTGTGGCGAGAAACCGCCGAACTGGTGGCCGGCGTAGGCCTGGGCGATGGTTGATGTGCCTTGCGGAAGTTGGTTGCCGGAGAAGATCAGCGTGCCTTCAGCGGAATCCAGCGCTTTGGCGTCGAGTCCTAGTTCCTCTGCCAGTGCGTGGTTGAGTTTTACCAGCTTAGGCCCGGGCACCTCGGCTGCTTTCCACGGTACATACAGCCCCTCAAGATCGCGGGCGTACGTGTTGTCGAACACAAATCCTGCATCTGTTGCCATGGCCAGCGAACTCAAAGTGATATTCCTGTTGTATACCTCAAAACACCACCACACTCCGTATCGACTCCCCGGAGTGCATCAGATCAAAGCCCTTGTTGATGTCTTCCAGCTTCAACTGGTGCGTAATCAGATCGTCGATATTGATCTTGCCGTCCATGTACCAATCAACGATTTTCGGCACATCGCGCCGACCCTTGGCGCCGCCGAAAGCCGTACCTTTCCATACGCGCCCCGTCACCAATTGAAACGGCCGGGTCTTGATTTCCTGCCCTGCGCCCGCAACACCGATGATCACCGACACGCCCCAGCCCTTGTGGCAGCACTCCAGCGCCTGGCGCATCACGTCGACGTTGCCGATGCATTCAAAACTGTAATCCGCACCGCCTTTCGTCAGATTCACCAGGTACGGCACCAGATCACCTTCGACTTCCTTCGGATTGACGAAATGCGTCATGCCGAATTTTTCCGCCAGCGGCTTGCGTGAGGGATTGAGGTCCACACCAACGATCATGTTGGCACCCGCCAGCCGCGCGCCCTGGATCACGTTGAGGCCGATACCGCCCAAGCCGAACACCACCACATTGGCGCCCGGCTCGACCTTCGCGGTGTTGATCACCGCACCGATGCCGGTGGTGACGCCGCAGCCGATGTAACAGACCTTGTCGAAGGGCGCATCTTCGCGGATTTTCGCGAGGGCGATTTCCGGCACCACGGTGTAATTGGCGAAGGTCGAGGTGCCCATGTAATGGAACACTTTTTTGCCACCCACCGAGAAGCGGCTGCTGCCGTCGGGCATCACGCCCTGGCCCTGCGTCACACGAATGGACTGGCACAGGTTGGTCTTGCCGCTCAGGCAGTATTCGCACTGCCGGCATTCCGGGGTGTACAGCGGAATCACGTGGTCGCCCTTTTTCAGGCCGGTCACGCCCGGGCCGATGTCGACCACCACGCCCGCGCCTTCGTGGCCGAGGATCGCCGGGAACAGGCCTTCGGGATCGGCGCCGGAGCGGGTGAATTCGTCGGTATGGCAGATACCGGTGGCCTTGATTTCGACCAGCACCTCACCGGCGCGCGGGCCGTCGAGGTCCACAGTTTCAATGGTCAGCGCAGCACCCGCTTTGTGTGCGACGGCAGCTTTGACTTTCATGAGTTTCCTTCATTCAGTTGCTGATGAAGGGAAGATACCAGAACGGCGTGCTTACTCCGCCGCGAGCCGGTAACCGACGCCGGATTCCGTCAGCAGATAACGCGGACGCGCCGGATCCTGTTCCAGTTTGTGGCGCAGGCCGCTCATGTAGATGCGCAGGTAATGATGGTGCTCGACATGCGACGGCCCCCAAACATCCTTCAGCAACTGCCGGTGCGTCAGCACCTTGCCCGACTGCCGCACCAGCGCAGCGAGCAAACGATATTCAATGGGCGTGAGGTGTACCTCTTTACCATTGATGCGCACCCTGCGATGCGGCAGATCGACTTCGAGTCCACCCACGGCGAACATGCCATCCCTGTCCTGTCCGGCCACCGTGCCGGCATGGCGCAATGCGACCCGGATGCGCGCCAGCAGTTCGCCCATGCTGAACGGCTTGGTCAGGTAGTCATCCGCGCCCGCGTCGAGCGCGGCAATCTTGTCGCCCTCCATTGCCCGCGCCGACAACACAATGACCGGCAGCGACGTCCATTCCCGCAACTGTTTCACGACATCGACGCCGTCCATGTCGGGCAGCCCGAGATCGAGAATCACCAGGTCGGGTTTGCGGTTAGCGGCCAGCGTGAGACCTTCCTGCCCGGTCCCGGCCTCGTGCACTTCAAATTCGTGTGAAGCCAGCCCGGCGCGCAGGAAGCGCCGGATTTGTGGCTCGTCTTCGATGACGACGATCACGGGCTGCCCGGCGCTCATGCCGGCGACGCCGGTTGTTCGTCATCGAGGATCAATTCCGGCGGCTCTTCATCAACCGGCAAGGTAAACCGGAATACCGCGCCACCGGCCGGATCGTTCTCCGCCCGGATACTGCCGCCGTGAGCCGTCACCACTGCCCGGCAGATGGCCAGCCCCAGCCCGACGCCGCTTTGCGCACGCTCGGGCGAGGCACGGTAAAACTTGTCGAACAGCCGCTCTTCCAGTCCCTTTGGTATTCCCGGCCCACGGTCTGCAACAGAGACCGTCACCATGCCCGGAGCCAGTGTGGCCTCAATCGTGATCGGTGAGTTGCCCGGCGCATATTTGACAGCGTTTTCGATCAGGTTGACCAGGACCTGCTCGATCAATACCACATCCACCTTGATCAGCGGCAACCCCGGCGGCAGGCGCACTTCGACCGGCCGAACGCCAAGTCGCGCCTGCATGCGTGTCAGCACACTACCGACGATTTCTTCGATGGGATACCAGTCCCGGTTCAGCTTCACCACACCGGAATCCAGGCGCGCCATGTCGAGTATGTTATTGGCAAGCACGGCCATGCGCTGCGCTTCGTCATAAATGGTCTGCGCCAGATCGCGTTTCGCCGCTTCACTGAGCCGGGCCGGGTCTTCTGCGAGGCTGCTCGATGCCCCGACGATCGACGACAGCGGCGTGCGCAGGTCGTGGGAAATGGCCGACAGCAAGGAGTTGCGCAGGCTCTCCGTTTCGACTTTCACCTGTGATGCATGCGCTTCGTCAGCGAGACGCACGCGCTCAATCGCCAGCGCCGTCTGGTTGAGCAGGGTTTCCAGCAGCCGCTGCTGTTCCGGCAGAAAAATCCGCCGCAGGCTGATCGGCAGGATCACCAGCACGCCGATACGGCCGCCGCCCGTGAGCGGCATGTAAATCGCCTCGGCGCCTGGCAGTGTATTGGTCCCGCGCCCCGCCACATGTCCGTTGTCATAGACCCATTGCGCAACCGCAAGGTCGGCGTTGCGCAGCGAATGTTCCTGGCCTTTGGCACGGGGATAGGCCACACGCCCGTTTATGTCAGGCAGCAGGATCACGCACTGGCTGTCGAACTCGGCGCCGATCCGCCGTACGGCAGCGCGCACGGCTTCCTCTTCACTGCGGGACTGCGCAAGTTCACGGCTGAGCTCATAAAGGCTCGCCGCGCGCTTTTCGCGATAGCCTGCGACCTTGGCCTGGGTACGCAGGTTGGAAGCCAGCGTACTGATGACGATGCCGACCATCAGCATGACAATAAAAGTCATCAGGTAACGGATGTCGGAAATGGCAAACGTAAACTGCGGCGGCACAAAAAAGAAATCGAAGGCCGCCACCGCCAGCACCGCGGAAAGCGCCGAAGGCCCCCGGCCATGACGTGTCGCAACCAGCATCACGCCGAGAAGGTAGATCATGACCAGATCGAGCAGCTCGATGCTGTTCGGTCCGTAAAAACCGATCACGGTGCAGGCCGCCGGCACTGCAACCGCCGTGGAATAACCCGGCCAGCGCTCCTTCATGCTGCGATCCGCCCCGGGCAAACCGAGGTAGGCGCGGCTGCGCAGCAAATACTGTTCGGGCGCCGCGCTCGGCAATTTACTGTCACTGCCCAGCAGATAGACATCGATGCCTTCTGCCTGGCGCACCACCGTGTCCACCACCGATCCGAGCAGCCAGCGCCGCCAGCCGGCGCGCCCCGGCTTGCCGAGAACGATTTTGGTGATGTTTTTTTCACGCGCGTAATCGATGATCGCGGCGCTCATCTGCGGCGCGGAAAAGGTCACGGTCTCGGCGCCCAGGCTTTCAGCCAGGCGCAGGTTCTGCATCACCGCATCACGTTGCCCAGGCGGCAAGCGCTGCAACTGCGGTGTTTCGGCGTAGGCAACGATCCATTCCGCATGCAATGCAGCGGCGAGCCGGCGCCCGGCGCGGATCAGTTGCTCGGCCCGTTCCCCCGGTCCGATGCAGACCAGGATGCGTTCACCGGCCTGCCATACCGCGCGAATGCCCTTGTCCTCGCGATAGGTGCGCATCTGCGCCTCGACGCGTTCGGCGGTGCGGCGCAGCGACAGTTCGCGCAACGCGATCAGGTTGCCTTTGCGGAAGAAATTCTCAATGGCGGCCTGCGCCTGCTGCGGCACATAGACCTTGCCCTCGCGCAGGCGCTCCAGCAATTCGTCAGGCGGCAAATCGATGAGCTCAACTTCGTCGGCCCGCTCGAACACGGTGTCGGGCACCGTCTCCTGAACGCGGATACCGGTGATGCCGCCGACCACATCGTTGAGGCTTTCGAGATGCTGAACGTTGAGCGCGGTATAGACGTCAATGCCGGCGTCGAGCAGTTCTTCGACATCATTCCAGCGTTTTGGATGTCGCGCGCCCTGCGCATTGGTGTGCGCCAGTTCGTCAACAACAATGATTGCCGGATGCCGTTTCAGCGCCGCGTCGAGATCGAAATCCCGCACCTCGGCGTCGCGGTAGGACACCACCCGCGGCGGCAGCATCTCCAACCCTTCGATCAACGCTGCAGTATCGGCACGACCGTGGGTTTCCACCACGCCTACGACGACATCGAGACCATCGCGGCGCTGCTCATGCGCAGCGAGCAGCATCGCGTACGTCTTGCCGACGCCGGCTGCCGCGCCAAAGAATATCTTGAGGCGGCCGCGCTTGCGCCGGGCTTCTTCGCGCTGGACTCTGGCCAGCAGTACGTCAGGATCGGGGCGTATCTCGGGCATGACCGGAAGCAGTATAGGCCAGCCCCGGGGCCTCAGGCGCCCGTACCAGCCCTGTGGTTATCTCGCGGCTCTCCACTGCGCTTGGTTTGTCGTCGCGCGAGTCGCTGCACGATGATCCATGCGCAGATGACTGGCACCACGAGCACCGCCCCCGCGAGCAGCAACGCGAACCGGTCGCTCATCGCCCTGCCGCGTCCAGTGCGAGATTGAGCTTGAGCACATTGACGCGCGGCTCTCCCAGGATGCCAAGCTGGCGACCCCCGGTGGCCTCAGCCACCAGCGTGCGTACCCGCTGCGGGTCAAGGTTTCGGGCTTTGGCAACGCGATTCACCTGATACGCCGCTGCCGCAGGGCTGACATGGGGATCAAGCCCGCTGCCGGACGCCGTGACCAGATCAGCGGGTACGGGGGCAACATTTCCGGGATCGGCATCACGCAAGGTCTTGATGCGGGATGCGACGGCCTCGGCCTGCGCGGGATTGAGCGGACCCTGGTTTGAGCCGCTCGATGCTGCCGCGTTGTAAGAGTAGGGCGAAGTCGCCGACGGCCGGCCCCAAAAATATTTCGGGTCGCTGAACGGCTGACCGATCAGTTCGGATCCCACGGGCTTGCCGTCACGCTCAACGAGGCTGCCGTTGGCCTGGCGCGGAAACACGCCCTGCGCGATACCGGTAACCAGCAGCGGATAGACGGCACCGGTAATCACCGTCATCACCAGCAACATCATCAATGCAGATCTGAATTCTTTGATCATTTGAATTTCCTCAGGCCAGATTCAGCGCAACAAGCGAAAGGTCGATTATTTTGATGCCGATGAACGGCACGATCACGCCGCCCACGCCGTAGATCAGCGTGTTGTCGCGCAGCAGCGTTGCCGCGCCCACCGGACGGTAGCGCACGCCTTTCAACGCCAGCGGTATCAATGCGATGATGATGAGCGCGTTGAAAATCACCGCCGACAGGATCGCGCTTTGCGGGCTGGCGAGTCCCATGATGTTCAGTGCATTGAGCTGCGGATAGGTCGTGGCAAAGGCTGCGGGAATAATCGCGAAGTACTTGGCAATGTCGTTGGCCGTCGAAAACGTCGTCAGCGCACCGCGCGTAATCAGCAGTTGTTTTCCGATCTCGACAATCTCGATCAGCTTGGTCGGATTGGAGTCAAGGTCCACCATGTTGCCGGCCTCCTTCGCCGCCTGCGTGCCGGTGTTCATGGCCACTGCCACATCGGCCTGCGCCAGTGCCGGCGCATCATTGGTGCCGTCACCGGTCATGGCCACCAGACGCCCACCGGCCTGGAAGTCGCGTATCAGTTTCAGCTTGGCCTCGGGTGTCGCTTCGGCAAGAAAGTCATCGACGCCGGCTTCGGCGGCAATCGCCGCGGCGGTGAGGCGGTTGTCACCGGTAATCATCACCGTGCGGATGCCCATGCGGCGCAGTTCGGCAAAACGCTCCTTGATGCCGCCTTTGACAATGTCTTTCAGCTCTACAACGCCCAGCACCCGCCCGTTTTCCGCCACTACCAGCGGAGTTGAGCCCTTGCGCGCCACTGTATCGACCAGCGCCTGCACTTCTGCCGGAAAACGCGCCTGCTGCGATTCGACCCATCCCCGTATCGCATCGGCCGCGCCCTTGCGGATCTGCCGCGAACCGATGTTGACGCCGCTCATGCGCGTATGCGCGGAGAACGGCACAAAAGTCGCGCCCAGCGCTGCAAGGTCGCGCTCGCGCAGGCCGTATTTCTGCTTCGCCAGCACAACGATGGACCGGCCCTCCGGCGTTTCATCCGGAAGCGACGCGAGTTGTGCTACATCGGCAAGTTCTTCGCGCGTGACGCCCGGCGCGGGTACAATCGCGTCCGCCTGGCGGTTGCCGAGTGTGATGGTGCCGGTCTTGTCGAGCAGCAGTACGTCGACGTCACCGGCTGCCTCGACCGCCCGACCCGAGGTGGCAATGACGTTGGCGCGCAGCATGCGGCCAATGCCGGCGAGGCCGATGGCGGACAACAGGCCGCCGATGGTGGTCGGGATCAGGCAGACCAGCAGCGCGATCAGCACGGTAATGGTCACCGGGCTGCCGGACTTCGCGATCTCCACGCTGTAGATCGAGAACGGCAGCAGCGTCACCGTCGCCAGCAAGAACACGAGCGTCATCTTGACCAGCAGAATTGTCAGCGCGATCTCGTTGGGCGTCTTCTGGCGGCGCGCAGTTTCCACCATCGCAATCATGCGGTCGACGAAGGCCTCGCCGGGGTTGACCGTCACGCGCAAGAGCAACCAGTCGGAAAGTACCCGGGTGCCGCCCGTCACCGAGCTGAAATCGCCACCGGCTTCGCGGATGACTGGGGCCGATTCGCCGGTGATCGCGGACTCGTTCACCGAGGCGGTGCCCTCAAGCACTTCACCGTCCGCAGGTATGAAGTCACCGGTCTCGACCAGAATGAAATCGCCCTTGCGCAGCTCTGTCGACGGCACGACGGACTGCGGCGCCGAACGTTCCGCACGCTCGAGTTTCTTCGCCGACATGTCGTGCTTCGCGCGACGCAGCGCAGCGGCCTGTGCCTTGCTGCGCCCCTCGGCAATGGCCTCCGCAAAATTCGCGAACAACACGGTAAACCAGAGCCAGGCCATGATCGCGAAAATGAATCCGGCGGGCGCCTCACCCTGGCCGCCCAAGGCATGGAAATAGAGGATGGTGGTCAGGATGCTGCCGACGTAGACCACGAACATAACCGGATTGCGCCACTGATGCTGCGGCAGCAGTTTGATGAAAGCCTCGAACAGGGCATCACGCATGATGCCGCGGGTCACCAGCGCCCGGGGGGCGACGGGGGGCAGTGAAACAGTATTGGTGGACATGGTAATGATCCTTGGGTTTAGCGGACACCGTGCAGCATCAGGTGCTCGACAACGGGACCGAGGGCGAGCGCCGGAATAAAGGTCAGCGCGCCGACAATGACAACGACGCCGATGAGAAAGAAAATGAACAGGGGAGTGTGCGTCGGCAAGGTACCCGCGCCCGGCGGCACTTTTTTCTTGGCTGCAAGGCTCCCTGCCAGCGCCAGCACGGGCACCAGCAGCCAGAACCGCGAGAACCACATCGCCAGTCCGAGTGCCCCGTTGTAGAACGGCGTGTTGGCCGACAGCCCGGCAAACGCACTGCCGTTGTTGTTGCCGGCCGAGGAGAAGGCATACAGAATTTCGGAGAATCCGTGTGCGCCCGGATTTGCAACACTGGACCTTCCGGCATCGATCATCACCGCAATGGCGGTTCCGCCCAGCACCATGACCAGCGGCACCAGAACGACAATCGCTGACATCTTGATCTCGTAGGATTCGATCTTTTTGCCGAGGTATTCCGGGGTGCGGCCGATCATCAGGCCGGCGACGAATACCGCGACGATCGCGAACACGATCATGCCGTAGAGTCCGGAGCCGACGCCGCCGAAAATCACTTCGCCCAGTTGCATCAGCCACATCGGCACCAGCCCGCCGAGCGGGGTGAAGGAATCGTGCATCGAATTGACCGAGCCATTGGACGCAGCAGTGGTTGCCGTCGCCCACAGCGCCGAGTTGACGATGCCGAAGCGCGCTTCCTTGCCTTCCATGTTGCCGCCCGGTTGATCGGCCGATGCAAGCTGGTCTATGCCGGACTTTGCGAGCGCAGGATTACCTGCCTGCTCCGCACTGACACAAACCGCTAACAAAGCAACGAACACGATGGTCATTGCCGACAGAATTGCCCAGCCCTGCCGCGTATCACCGACCATCCGGCCAAAGGTGTAACACAGCGCCGCAGGAATCAGCAGAATGGCCAGCATCTCAAGAAAGTTCGACAGCGGCGTCGGATTTTCCAGCGGGTGTGCCGAGTTGACGTTGAAAAAACCGCCGCCGTTGGTGCCCAGCTGCTTGATCGCAACCTGCGATGCAGCCGGTCCGACTGCAATGACCTGCTCCTTCTGCACGGTTTTTTCCGTAACAACGGTACCCGCCGCATCCTTTACCGGCTGACCGGCCGCATCGAGTTTCGGCGCATCGTATTCAACGCTCTCGACCAGCGGTACCGTGTGATAAGCGGAAAGCGTCTGCACTACACCCTGGCTGACCAGCACGAGCGCAAGCACCAGAGAAAGTGGCAGCAATATGTATATGGTGCCGCGGACCAGATCCACCCAGAAATTGCCGATGGTGTCCGCGTTCTGGCGCGTAAAACCGCGGATCAGTGCGATCAGCACCGCCATCCCGGTCGCGGCGGAAACGAAATTCTGCACCGTAAGCGCGAGCATCTGCGTGAGATAACTCATCGTGGATTCGCCGCCGTAGCCCTGCCAGTTGGTATTCGTGGCAAAGCTCACCGCTGTATTGAAGGCGGAATCGGAAGTAACCGCTGCCATGCCCTGCGGATTAAGCGGCAAATAGACCTGCAGACGCTGCAACGCATAAACCGCGATTGCGCCAAGCAGGCTGAACCAGAGCACCGCGAAGGCATATTGCATCCATCGCATTTCCTGACCGGGATCAACGCCACAGAGACGGTAAATCAGGTTCTCGAAACGCGTGCCGATCCTGCCCGCCGGCGCGACCTCAGCCGCGTAGACCCGGGCCATGTATCCACCAAGTGGTTTGGCCAGCGCGATCAGCACCACAAGAAACAGGATGATTTGCAGATACCCGTTGGCAGTCATCAGAATTTCTCCGGGAAAAACAGCGCAATGAGGAGATAAATGAACACAGCAAGCGCAGTGGCACCGCTCAGGAGCACAATCCAGCTCATGGCCGCCCCCGCAGTCTTTCGCAGCAGTAAACAAGCGCGACAGTGACGATGCAACAGACGGCCAGCAACCCGACGAAGAGCAAATCCATGGTTTTCTCCCGCAATGATTTCTGGGGAGCAATTTAGTGAGCCGCGCATAAAAATATCGTCAAGATCGGCGGCTGTAGCGTAAATTCTGTGTAAGAGCAGATCGGCATCACCCCTGCCGACAGGCGGGGGCTGCAATAAAACGTTTAAAAACAATGTGATAAAGACAAAAACCGAAACAAGCCGCTACCGCGGCCGCTTTGCCCCCTCGCCCACCGGCCCGCTGCATTTCGGCTCACTGGTGACTGCCGTCGGCAGTTATCTCGACGCCAAAGCCAATGACGGCATATGGCTGGTGCGCATGGAAGACCTCGACCCGCCGCGCAATGTGCCCGGCGCAGCGGATGAAATCCTGCGCGCCCTGGAAGCGTTGGGCATGAAGTGGGACGAAACCGTGCTGTATCAAAGCACGCGCGATGACGCCTACGCAGCCGCGCTGGCCAAACTGAAAAAACGCAAGCTGGTTTATCCCTGTGCCTGCAGCCGCCGTGAAATCGCCGACTCCGCCGTGAGCGGCATTGACGGCCCGGTGTATACCGGTACCTGCCGCAAGGGTTTACTCGCAGGCCGCGCCACGCGTGCCGAACGCGTGCTGACCGAAGGTGCCCTGATCGAATTCAAGGACGCCATCCAGGGCAAGGTCGCCCACAACCTCGAACGCCAGATCGGTGATTTTGTGCTGAAGCGCGCCGATGGTCCTTACGCCTACCAGCTCGCGGTGGTGGTGGACGATGCGATGCAGGGCATTACTGACGTCGTGCGCGGCGCCGACCTGCTGGATTCGACACTGCGGCAGATTTACCTGCAGCAACTGCTCGGCTTTGCGACGCCGCGTTATGCCCACCTGCCGGTGGCGGTCAACGTCGTTGGTGAAAAACTCTCCAAGCAGACACTGGCCGCGCCGATCGACACCAGCAATCCGGTACCAGTACTCAATGCCGCACTGGTGTTTCTCGGCCAGGACAGCGTCGACTGCGCACCACAGGACACGGCGGCATTCTGGAAACGCGCCATTGCCGGCTGGCGCCTGGCGCGGGTGCCGCGCACGCGTGCCGAGCATGCACCGGCACTGCCCTGATCAGATGATTTTTTTGTCGCGCAAGGCGGCAATCGTTTTTTCGTCGTAACCCAGCTCCCCCAGTATCGCTGCGCTGTCAGCCCCCACCGGCCGCGGCGGCGTGTCGGCGCGCGGACCGTCATGCGCATAGGTGAACGGTGACAGCGGCACCTTGAGATCCTTGGCAAAGCCCGTCTCCGACGGCGGAAAGTTGTGGAACAAGCCGCGCGACTCCGTCTGCACTTCCGCCATGCATTCCGGAATCGTGCGCACGCGGCCGGCCGGCGCGCCGGCTTCGTTGAACAGCGGCTCCCATTCCGCCGCCGTCCTGGTCATCAGTTTTTCCTGCATCAGCGCGCGCAGCGCCGGGATGTTGTCGCGCCGCGCCGCACCGGTGGCAAAACGCGGATCATCATTCAACGCGAGCAAGCCCAGCGTCTTCAGCAGGCCCTGATGCTGGTGCTCTTCGTTGATGGCGAAGGCGATCAGGCCATCGGCGGTGTTGAAGGTGGTCGAAGCCGGTGAGCGGCTGGCCGCATCGTTGCCGCCCTGCTTCGGTATCGCGCCGGTATTCATGTGCGCCGTCACCACCGAGGCCATCAGGATGATGTTGGTGTCGAGCATGGCAAGATCGATGTACTGCCCCTTGCCGGTGCGCTGCTTTTGATACAGCGCCGCCGACACTGCATAGGCGGCGGCCAGCCCGGTGGAGTAATCAATGATTGGCGGGCCGGCTTTCAGCGGCCCGCTTTCTTTGGTGCCGGTCACGCTCATGAATCCCGACCAGGCCTGGATCACGCTATCGTACGCCGGATGGCTTTTTTTCGGGCCGGTGTTGCCGTACGCAGTGACTGACATGAAGATCACCTCGGGATTGACCTTCTTCACCGCTTCATAACCGATGCCGCGCTTGTCGGCGGAACCGCTGCGCAGGTTCTGCACCACCACGTCGCATTCTGCGGCAAGTTTGAGGAATATATCGCGGCCCTCGGACTTGTTCAGGTCCAGCGACAGGAAACGCTTGTTCGACGACTGGGTCATGAAACCCAGCGACATGCCCTGCTGGCCGAATGAAGGATCAGACTCGGTGCGCCAGCGCACCGTTTCGCCCTTGCCCGGTGGTTCGATCTTGATGACCTCGGCGCCCAGAAGCGCCAGCTGGTAGGCACAGAACGGCCCCGCCAGCACGCGGGTCAGGTCCAGTACTTTGATGCCGGCGAATGCCCGTTGGTCGCCAGTATTTTGATCCGTTGCCATAATGCTCTCCGTAAAAAACCGGAAGCATCATAACAAGGCGCCCGGCGCCGCCGGGCGGGCAGTTCACATTACGCTAGGGCACTGCACCGACACGCAACGGTCGCGATTTTGCAGCGGCAACACGGGTGAGCAATTCGCGGATCTGCGGCACCACGGCCTTGGCCGCCTCTTCGCCGGCAGCGAGGTTGGCGATCTTCTGGGAAAAATCGGTGATGCGGGTACGGATGGTCTGCGGCCGGATCACGATGTCAGCCTTGTCTGCATCAGCACCACGCCACGACACATCGACTGCGATGACAATGTCGGCGCCCATGTCACGCGCCACCGCCGCGGGCAGGCGATTCGCCACGCCGCCATCGACATATTCGGTGCCGCGGATGAGCACCGGCCAGAACAGCCTGGGTACGCTGGCCGAAGCGCGCACCGCCATGCCGGTATTGCCATGGTTGAAAATCACCATGCGATTGGTCGCGCGTTCGGCCACCACCGCGGCAAACGGTTTCTGCAGCGCTTCGATCGGCCGGTTGCGCAGGGTCTCGTTGATGTATTCCTGCAGACGACCGCCTTCGATCATGCCCGGGCCGAACAACGTGAAGTCGAGCAGATCGTTGTCTTCGATTTCGAGCGCAGTGGCCTTGAGTTCGGCGGCGCGCATGCCGCCGGCGTGCAGTGCGGCAACCACGGCGCCGGAACTGACGCCGACGATGACATCCGCCTCAATGCCGGCATCTTCGAGCGCCTTCAGCACGCCGACATGGGCAAAACCGCGTGAGCCGCCGGCCCCCAGCACCAACCCGATCACCGGCCGGGCAGCGGTGGTGCGCGCCAGCGGCGCGGCATACGGCGCATCAGCCGCGGTGTAGTTGACTGGCGCAGTGGCGCAGCCGGCGAGAATGCCGACGGTCAGGGAAACAAGGATTTTTTTGCTGAGGCTGTGCATGTTTTGAGTGTGTGATGATCGCCGGATTCAGTCAAGGTTCCCTGCGGCCCGCCGCCAGCTCCGTCGCGGACGCACTGGATCCGGCATTGAGCGGTTGCCTTGCACGGACAAACCCGACAGAATCCGCATCTGTTTCAGCGTCACTCAAAAATATAACCGTCTTGCCAAGAGGAACAACCATGAAACCCTCCCGTTGTCTGATGCTGTTGTTTGCCGCATCTCTGGGCCTGGGCGCCGCGCAGGCTGCCACTGGCGCAGATTACCCCAGCCGTCCGATCCGCCTGATCGTGCCCAATGCCGCCGGTGCTGCAGTTGACACCCTGGGCCGCATTTTCGCCAACTCCCTGACCCAGGTCGCGGGCCAGCAGATCGTGGTCGACAACCGCGGCGGTGCCGGCGGGCTGATCGGCATGGAAATCGGCAAGGAAGCACTCCCTGACGGCTACACGCTGCTGTCGGCATCAACCGCGGCCATGGTCATCGGGCCGCATATCCACAAGAAACTGCCCTTCGATCCAATGAAGGACTACGCCTTCATCTCGCTGTTCGGCATCACGCCGAATATCTTGGTGGTCAACCCGTCGATCCCGGTGAAATCGGTCAAGGAACTGATCGAATACAACAAGAGCCGCGGCGGCAGGGCCAACATGGCCTCGGCCGGCGCCGGTTCGCAGAGCCATCTGGCCGGCATCCTGTTTTTGCAGCTCGCGAAATCGGAAGCACTGCACGTGCCCTACAAGGGTGGCGGCGCATCGGTGGCCGCGGTAGTGGCCGGAGAATCGCAGTGGACCATCACCCCCGCACCCGCCGTGGCCGGACTGATCAAGAGCGGCAGGCTGCGCGCCGTGGCACATACGCTGGCAGCCAAGTCGGCGCTGCTGGGTGACCTGCCGGCGATTGCGGAAACCGTGCCGGGTTACCAGTACGGTGGCTGGAACGGCCTGCTGGCGCCGGTGAAAACCCCCAAACCGATCCTGGCCAAGCTGCACGCCATGCTGGTCAAGACCACGCAGAGCCCCGAGTTCCGCAAGAATTTTGAAACACAGATGACCGAGGTCGTCACCGATACGCCCGAAGAGTTCCGCAAGTTCGTCGAGGGCGAAATCAAGGCCATGGGACCGGTCGTGAAATCGGCAGGACTGCAGCCGTTCTGAGCCAGCATGATCCAACAAAAAAGGCGGCCGCGGCCGCCTTTTTTGTTGTTTGTGTCCGGGTTTGCGCCCGGCTCAGGCTTTCGCCGCCGCCATCGCAGCTGCCAGTTCGCCCTGCTTCGCCGACAGCGTCTTCAGCCAGCGTTGGCCGCCGAAGGTGAAACCGATCCAGTAGCCCAGTTCCACCAGTTCGGGTTCGGTAAACTCCCCGCGCAGCGCCGCCCACATCGCATCATCGGCCTGGTTCGGGTCGTACATGATCGCGTCAGCGTAACGCAGCGCGATTTTTTCACGCGTCGTGAATTTCGCGGATTTCTCGTACTGCATCAGTTCCGCCATTTTGCTGTCGGCCTCCCGCGCGGACCGCGCGGTTCCCTGGTTGCTTCAGTAGCCGCATTCGATGGTGAACGCAACATAGGCACGCAGCGTTTCCTTGAGATCGTGCTCCACCACGCCGGCACCGTTGTCGAACAGCATTTCGCGCGTCTGCGTGAACGAACGCATCACGTCGGGCTGGTGAGCACGGATCGCCTGGTTTTCAGGGCCGGGACGCCCGGCGGCAACCGCCTCATCCAGCCAGCCCCTGATCTGGGGATCGGCAACGACGTCCGGGATTACATAGCTGATTCGGGCCATCTCAATATCCTTTTATGCGACAGAAGAACCATAGTTTCTGGTAACAAACGCGTGCGGGCAAGCGGCATTGCGCACTGCCCTTCTGACCAAATTGGTGCGCACTGGTTGCCTTGCCCGGATAAACCCGACAGAATCGCCGCCAAAGGTCATCGTTGTCCATAAAAGACCTTAAAACCCAACGACCCGGAGGAGATTCATGAAAATCAGACTTGTTGTTTCCGCATTACTTGTTGCAACCGGATTGCTCCCGGCACTGAGCGCGTTCGCTGCCGAAGCCTATCCCAGCCGGCCGATCCGCGTGCTGGTACCCAACGGCGCCGGCAGTTCGGTGGATACACTGACACGCATCGTCACCAACAGCCTGGGCGGCGTCATCGGCCAGCAAATGGTGATCGACAATCGCGCCGGTGCCGGCGGCATCATCGGAATGGAAATCGCGAAAAGCGCCAACCCGGATGGCTACACGCTGATCGCTGCCACCACTGCCGCGTCCACCATCGCCCGGCTGCTGGTGAAAAACCCGACCTATCATCCGGTCAACGACTACGAGTCGGTGGTGGAATTCGCCGAAACGCTCAACGTGCTGGTCGTCGCCAACTCGCTGCCGGTCAAAACCGTGCCGGAATTCATTGCCTATGCCAAGAGCGGCAAGACGCCGTTCAACATGGCCTCGGCGGGCGTTGGCTCTCAAAGCCACCTGTCGGGCGCGTATTTCCTGCAGCAGGCGGGGATCAAAGCACTGCACGTGCCCTACAAGGGCGGCGGCGCGTCGTCGGCATCAGTTGTCGCCGGCGAGTCGCAGTGGTCGCTGATTCCGTCGGCCGCAGCAATGACGCACGTGGCCGCCGGACGCATGCGGGCGATCGGGCACAGCCTCAACCGGGAAACATCCCTGCTCCCCAAAAGCGTCCGGCCAATATCCGAAACCATACCGGGGTTCAATTACACCGGCTGGATGGGTTTCTTTGCGCCGAAAGGCACACCCAAGGCGGTGATCGAGAAAATACGTGCGGCCGTGGTGAAAACGATGGATATCCCCGACGTCAAGAAAGCCATGGCGTTTCAGGGCACCGAAATCACCATCAAAGGGCCGGCGGAATTCCGCAAGGAAGTGGAAAAATCGATGGTCGAGAACGCAGCCCTGATCAAGACGGTGGGGCTGAAGGCAACAAACTAGTTTCTGCCTGTAACCGACGGGTCGCGCGAATTACCGCGCGACCCGTTTTTTGTGGAGAACGAAAAAATGATACTGGATGCCATGGTCGACCGCGGCCTCTCGGAAGAGACCCGCATGATGCGCGAAGTAACCCGCAAGTTTGCCAACGAACACGTCATTCCGTTCACCCGCAAGAACTGGCAGCGCGAATGGAACATGAACCCGGACGAGCGACTGCCGCCGGAAATCCTGCAGATCGCGGACAAAATCGGCATCCGCACGCTGGGCATCCCGGAAGAATTCGGCGGCACAGCGCTGGATCCAAAAACTGAAGTGCAGACCTTCGCGGTGATTTCGGAAGAAATTTCACGCGGTGACTGCGGCCTGGCGGAGAAAATGGTGCAGATCTGGAAAGTGTCGGTGCTGCTCCGGAACGTCGCGCCCCGCCATCTGCAGGAACGCTGGTTCCCGCGCGTGGTCAAGGATCCGTCGTTCACCCTCTCGCATTGCCTGACCGAACCGCGTGGCGCATCCGACCGCTGGCTGCCCTACAACGTTCCGGAAGCGGCGATGCAGACCAAGGCAGTGAAAAAAGGCGATCGCTGGGTGATCAACGGCCGCAAGCAGTTCATCACCAATGCCTATGACGCCAGTCTTTATGTGATTTACGCCAATACCAACACCAGTGTCGGCATGCTGCAGGGCACATCAAGTTTTCTGGTGCCGCGCGACACTCCCGGCCTGACGGTACAGCGCTGCAATGAAACGCTGGGTGGTCGCTATATGAACAACGGCGAGATTTCGTTTGAAGACATGGAAATCCCGGAAGACCACCTGCTGGTGGAAAATACGGCGCTGGCCAAGGCGGGCATCTATTTCCGTCCCGGCAAGATCATCCAGGGCTCGAAAAACATCGGTGTCGCGGTCCGCGCCTTCGAGGAAACCGCCAAGTACGTGCAGAATTATGTGCAGGGCGGCAAGATCCTGATCAAACATCAGGCGACTGCAATCCGCCTCGCCGAAATGGCCACCAAGATCTGCGCCGTGCGCGGACTGCTGCGCGAAGCCTCGCGTGCAGTCGACGAAAACGCCCCGGAAGCAGAGGTGTTGTGCAATATGGTCAAACTCTATGCCTCGGAATCGGTGCTGGAAGTGTGCAAACATGCTGTGGAACTGCACGGCGGCAACGGCACGATGCTTGAGTTCGGCATCGAGAAGCTGTATCGCGACGCAACCATGTACCTGCACATGGACGGCACGGTGGACGTGACCAAATTCAAGATCGTGAAAAACCTGTTCCCGGACACCGCTGGCAAATACGCCGGGCCAGAGGCCTGACAACGCCGGTTTCCGGTACGGGTGGGGGCGCGCACGCTACAATCGCGCCTCCCCCGAACCTGGAGCACCGCCGTTGAAAGCCTTGATCGTCAAAGAACACGGACCACTGGAAAACCTGCTGCTGGAAGAAGTGCCCGACCCTGTACCGGGCCCCGGCGAAGTGCTGGTCGATGTCCACGCCGCCAGCGTCAACTTCCCCGACCTGCTGGTGATCGGCGGCACCTATCAGGTGTTGCCGAAACGCCCCTTCAGTCCGGGCAAGGACATGGCCGGTGTAGTCGCCGCAGTCGGCGCCGGCGTGACGACCTGCAAACCCGGGGATCGAGTCGCTGCACAGAACGAGTATGGCGCCTACGCGCAGAAGTGCGTGGTCAACCAGCAGACTTGTTATGCAATGCCGGAGGCGATGAGTTACGCCGATGCCGCGGCGATGGGCATCGCCTATCCGACGGCGCATTTTGCTTTGGTTGAACGCGGCCAGTACCAGCCGGGCGAAACCGTGTTGATCAACGGTGCAGCAGGCGGCGTCGGCATCGCCACGATCCAGGTCGCCAAGGCACTGGGCGCCACCGTGGTCGCCAGTGTCAGTAGCGAAGCCAAGGCCAAGCTCGCCAAGGAGATGGGCGCCGACCATGTTGTGCGCACCGATGTGCCCAATCTGCGCGATGCCTTCCGCGACCAGGTGCTCGCCGCTGTCGGCAAACGCGGCATCGACATCATCGTCGATCCGGTCGGCGGTGATGTATTCGATGCCAGCCTGCGCGTCATCGCCTGGTCGGGACGACTGATCGTCGTCGGCTTTGCCGAAGGCCGCATCCCCGAGATAAAGGCCGGTCACCTGCTGGTGAAAAACATTTCATTGATCGGCCTGCAGTACAGCGCCTACCGCGACCGTCAGCCGGAAAAAGTACGCCGTGTGCAGCAGGAATTGTTCGACTGGTACGCCGCCGGCAAAATCAAACCGCATGTGATGGCCGCGTATCCGCTGGCGCAGTATCAGGATGCCCTGCGCGCCGTGCGTGACCGCAAGGTCGTCGGCAAGGTCGTGATCATGACCCGACAGTAATATGTAACAAATTGTTTTTAAACAACATTTAATATGCCGTTGGCGTGACTTGTATTGCGTCGCGAAGCGTAGACAATAGCCACTACTTTTCCGGAACATTTCTCATGCAAAATCCAAAATCAGTCAGTGCCCTCGGTCCCTTGCCGCGCTGGATCTTCATGAGCCGCTGGCTGCAGGCGCCCTTGTATCTCGGCCTGATCGTCGCCCAGGGCGTCTACGTCTGGCAGTTCTGGACCGAACTGGTCCACCTGATCGGCATGATCACGGTCAAGAACATCAGCGAGACCGAGATCATGCTGATCGTACTCGGCCTGATCGATGTGGTGATGATTTCCAACCTGCTGGTGATGGTCATCGTCGGCGGCTGGGAAACCTTCGTATCGCGGCTCGAATTGCAGAACCATCCGGATCAGCCGGAGTGGCTGTCACACGTCAATGCCGGCGTGCTCAAGGTCAAGCTGGCGACTGCGATCATCGGCATCTCGTCGATACACCTGCTGAAATCCTTCATCAATGCAGCGCAGTACGACGAAAAAACCCTGCTCTGGCAGACCATGATTCACCTGACGTTTGTGGTTTCCGCGCTGGCTATCGCCTATACCGAAAAAATCACCCAGTCGACGCCACGGTCGCACCGCAGCGATTCCGCCGGGCACTGAACCCGGCAGTGCAGTCGCGGGTGCCGCCGCAGCGCGACTTCAGTATGATGGGCCAGGGGGATTGCGCCACCATGCCGTTCAAGTTCAGGACGCAGTTGCACCGGATTAAGGATGAAGGGAACGGCTTCCGGCCGCGTCCCGTTCAACTGCTGATCGCGCTTGCCGTCTGCCTGGTGGTGATCGGCGCCGGCACTTTGATCATCAACCTGCAGGCGCGCCAGCTTGAGGCCCGGCAAAAAGTTGATCTGCTGGTTCTCGGCTCTTCGATACGCGCGCGTTTGAGTCGCGAACTCAACCGCGTGCTGTACCTGACCAGCGGTTTGAGCAGCTACCTCGCCGTGCGCCGCAACGATCTGCAGCGCGACGAAATCGAGGCCATCCTCGCCCGGCTGTACCACGAATCCAGACATGTGCGGAACTTCGCCATTGCCGTCGGCTACCGGTTGACCTACGTCTACCCGGTCAAAGGCAACGAAAAAGCCATCGGTCTCTACTATCCCGATGTGCCCGCGCAGTGGCCCGCGATCAAACACGCCATCGACGGCAAACAGCCGGTGCTGATCGGCCCGGTCAACCTGGTGCAGGGCGGCAGCGGACTCATCTACCGGGTGCCGATTTTCATCAACGACAAGTACTGGGGCCTGCTGTCTTCCGTCATCGATTCCGAATCACTGCTGGTCGAGGCTCTGTCCGAAGGCGCATCCGGCGCTTACGCGCTGGCCATCCGCGGCAAGGACGCCCAGGGCATGGCGGGCGAAACCTTCTGGGGCAATGCTGCCCTGTTCGACAACCGCGATGCACAACTGTTTGACCTCGACGTCCCGGGCGGCAAATGGGTGATGGCGCTGCGCGCTACCATGCCGCCGCAACAGCAAGAGGCGCTGTGGCTGATGCGCGGCCTGATCTGGCTGCTGGCGCTGATCCTCGGCTGGAGCGCGCTGATCGTACTGACGCAGCGTTCCCGGCTTGCCCGCCAGGCAATGTTCGACCCGCTGACCCGCCTGCCCAACCGCCTGCTGACCGGCGACCGCATCAACCACGCCCTGTCCGGCCTGCGTCGTGATCCGTCACGCAGCGGCCTGCTGCTGTTCATCGATCTTGACGGCTTCAAGCTGATCAACGACCGGTTCGGCCACAAGATGGGTGATCACGCCTTGCAAAGCGTCGCCGGCCGCGTCGCGGAAACCCTGCGCGAAATCGACACCGTGGGCCGCTGGGGTGGCGACGAGTTCGTAGTGTTCATGGAAAACATTGATCGCAGCAACATCAACGACCTGATCGAAAAAATCCGCCAGGCGGTCGAACGTCCGGTGGACTCCGCCGTCGGCCCGCTGAAAGTAGGCGCATCGATCGGTTTTGCCTTCGCGCCGCTTGACGGCACAGCGCTCGACGAACTGGTGCGTGCCGCTGACGGACGCATGTACACCGACAAGGGTGAGCGGCGCGGCGCCCCTGCCGGCGACACTGCGCGGTGAAGGCTACTTCAGCATCAGCGGGATGCCGCTGAGAATCAGGATCGCGCACACCACGCGACGGAACGTCGCCTCGCTCATGCCGGTGTGGATGCGGTCGCCGAGAAAAATCCCGAGCAGCATGAACGGCAGCGCCGCCGCAAACAGCAGCAGCGATTCACGGCCGAATTCGCCGACCGCGAAATAACCAATGCCGCGCACTACCGCCAGAGTCATCATCAGCGCCGCCAGTGTGCCGCGGAACTGATCCTTGGTGACGCGGATGGCATCCATGTAGATCGCGAAAAAAATGCTCGCCATGGTGCCGAAGATGGTTCCGACCGCGCCGGCGAGGAAGCTGGCGGCCGTGGCCACGCTGCGCGGCGGCTTGCGGTCGCTCCCTCCCCGCATCTGCCACAGCGCATAAAGGCCGTATCCACTGACCAGTACGCCGAGGCCGCGTGCGAGCAACGCCGCGTCCAGCACCTTGAACAGATAAAGCCCGAGCACGATGCCCAGCGTGCACGACGGCAGGATGCGCAGGATCAGCACCATCGACACCTGCTTGCGGTCCTTGCCGAACAGCGTCGCCGACGATGAAATCGTCAGCAAGGTCCATACCGGCACCAGCACTTTCAGCGGGATGACCAGCGCCAGCAGCGGCATCGCAGCAAAACCGCCGAAACCGGTACTGCCGCGCAAGGCATAACTCGCGACCAGCACCACCATGCAATAACCCGCTTCCAGCGGGGTCAGCGCCGTCATCGACTTTGCGCGCCCATCATTTTGGGTCGACGGCCAATTGCAGTTCGATCAGCCGCATCACTTCCGCCGCAGCACCCTGCGCCTCTTCCCGCGTCAGCGTCTCCGCCGCATCGGCATCGCGCTTGCGGATCGCCCCCAGCATCGCACGCAGGCCCTTGATGCTTTCCTTCGAACGCGTCGCAGAACGCTGCGGGTGCGACAGCCCCAGCGCGCGCCAGCGCCAGATGCGGGCGTGCAGCGTGCCAAGCATAGACGACAGCGTCTCGCTGCCGGCGCCGGTGAACAACACTTCATAAAAACGGTTCTTGGTTTCCAGCACTTCCTGCGCGTCACCCCGCTCGTAGGCGCCAACCACCACGTCCAGCGCCTGCGCCAGTTGTTTAATCTCGGCGTCACCGGCTTGCTGTACGAACAGCCGCGCCGCGAGTCCCTCGAGCACCGCACGTATGGTGTAGAGATCCTTGGCTTCGGCCAGCGACAACGCACGCACCACCGGGCCCTTGTTCGGCACGTTGGCAATCAGGCCTTCGGTTTCGAGCTGGCGCAGCGCTTCACGGATGACGGTGCGCGACACCCCCATCATCTCCGTCAGCTCGCGTTCGGTCAGTCGCGCGCCCGGCGCCAGCCGCCCGTCGATGATCGCGCGCCGCAGACCGTCCAGCACCTGCAGCCGCAGCGGCGCTGCAAGCTTTTGAATTTCATCGAATTTCGGCGTATCCATAATTCATAGTGTACCGCAGTTGACCTGGATCGTAATACCGTAATACGATATTACGAGACTGCAGTCCCAATGCAGGCCCCGCCGGCAGCCCCTGAGGTCCACTGACGCAGGATTCCCGGCAGTCATTCATCATCCCAAAGTGTGAGGAGCAAGACTCATGAGCACCCCCGTCAAAGTCGGCATCGTCGGTCTCGGCCGCTGGGCCAAAGTACTGACCCGCGCCGCCAAGCAGTCCGACAAGATCCAGATCGTCGCCGGCTACAGCCGTTCGCAGGAAAAACGCGATGCCTTCGCCAAGGAAATGGGCGTAGCCGCGGCACCCGACATGCAAACCATGCTGGCGAATCCTGAAATAAAAGGTGTGATCCTGACGGTGCCCAACGAGCAGCACCTGCCCGTCGCGGAAATCGTGGCCAAGGCCGGCAAACATGTCTACACCGAGAAGCCGATTTCACAGACGCTGGAAGACGGCCTGAAAATCGAAGCCCTGCAGAAACAGTACGGCGTCACCGTTACCGTCGGCCACAGCGCACGGCTGATGGCCGGCATCCGCATCATCAAGGAAAAAATCGACGCCGGTGAACTCGGCCGCGTCGCCTTCATCGAAGCCAATTTCTCCAACGAGCGCGCACTGGAACTGACGCCGCAGACCTGGCGCTGGTACAAGGACCGCGCGCCCGGCGGACCGCTGTCGCAACTGGCAATCCATCAGTTCGACGTGCTGCATTTGCTCGGCGGCGAAGTACAGGAAGTGTCGTCGATGGCTTCCAAGCTGTCGCCGGTCGGCGCCGAAGTCGACGATCAGTCGATGACGCTGGTGCGCTTCAAGGACGGCAAGGTCGGTTACGTCGGTTCGTGCTGGACCTCGCCCGGAATTTTTGCGGTTCGCGTGTTCGGCTCCAAGGGCCTGATGCACTACGAAATCGATTTCGGCACCTGGGATACCCCGCACCTGCTGCACAAGAATTCCGTGCTCTACATCCAGCGCGGCAAGGACGGCTGGGCCAAGCGCGAAGACATCAAGCTGCCGGAAAGCGACATGTTCCGCGCCGAGCTCGAAGCTTTTGCCGGCAGCTGCATATCCGGCAAAGCAAATGAACTGACGGCACACAACGGCAACGTCGCCGTGGCGATGACCAATGCCGCACTGAAATCGATCGACCGCAAAGGCCTGTGCGTCACCATTGACGAAGTGATGGGCGACGCCCGCGCCAAGAACGACGCGAAACGCGCGGCGTAAAAAAGGATTTCAGACATGCCACCCAGTCGCTACTTCATAGACCTGACCCAGCCGGAAATCGCTGGCCAACTCAAACGCAACCCGCTGGTGATCCTGCCGGCGGGCAGCGTCGAACAGCACGGGCCGCATCTGCCCACCGGCACCGACATCTACGCCGCCAATGTAATCGGCCATGCCGTGGCCGAACGCATGGACGGCCTGGTACTGCCGGGTGGACCGCTGGGCGTGACACCGATGCACATGCCGTTCGAAGGCACCATCACGCTGACGCCGGACACCTATCAACGCGTGGTCACCGAAACCTGCGCCTCGACCGCGCAGCACGGTGCCAAGCGCCTGCTGATTTTGAACTGGCATGAAGGCAATATCCCGTCGCTGGCGATTGCGTCCGAAAAACTGCATCGCGAAGTCGGCATGAGCGTGATCGTGGTGCAGGCCTGCTATGTCGCCGCCGAACTCTACGGCCACGATTGCGGCGGCCTGACCCACGGCGGCGAGATTGAAGCGCTGGCTGTGCTGGCCTATCAGCCGGAGCTGGTGCACCTCGATCGTATTGAGTATTCCTCGGACCACGGCCACGGCCGCAAGTGGGACCGCCTGCGCCGCACCCGGAGTTATCAGCCGGTCCTGCGCGACATCAAAACCATCGCCGCCACCGGCTGGTATGGTGCGCCGGAACATGCGACTGCCGCCAAGGGCCTGAAAATGCTCAACGACATCGCCGATGCCATTGCCAAGGAATGCAGCGAGATCTTCGCGCTGCTCGACGAAGCACAAGGTGGCACCGCCGAGATCAAGCACCTGAAAATCGCAGGCTAATCAATGGCGAAAGTGCTAACCCAAGCCCAAGCCAAAAGCATGGGCCTGCCCGGCCGTAAATCACTGGAAATCGTTTCCGGCGAAAAAGGCGCGCAGGCAGTCACGCTGCGGCTGGTGGAAATCCCGCCGGTCAAACCCGGCGACAGCCCGCGCGGCCGGCATTTCCACCAGGGCTTCGAGGAATGTATTTTCGTGATGTCCGGTGAAGGCTGCACCGAAGCCGACAGCGGTAACTATCCGCTGAAAGCCGGCGACACCATCCTGATTCCCTCGGGTGAAAAACACGCCACACGCAACACTGGCAGCGAAGCGCTGGTACTGCTGTGTTTTTTCCCGGTGGCCGATATCGCTCAGCGCACGCAGGAACACAAAGCCTGACATCGCGATTTCGCCCCTTCACTCATTCACCCTTCACTCCTTCACGAATCATGCCCATAGACGTCCTCTGCCTGCGCCCCGAAGCCGATTTCACCCGCGTCGGTGTCACGCCACCAAAAAACATCAACATCGCCTACCGCAAGCCCGACGATGCGGATGTGCCGGCATTGATGAAAGAAGCACGCGCCGTCGTGATGCCGGCAGTCGGCCCCAAACTGCCCGCTGCGCTGTTCGAAGGCACGTCACTGAAGGTGGTACAGATCACCGGTGCCGGTGTCGATCGGCTCGATGAAGCTGCGTTAAAAAAACTCGGCATCCCCGTCGCCAACGTACCCGGCGGCAGCAATACCGCGCTGGCCGAATTTACGACGGCCTGCGCCTCGGTATTGCTGCGGCGTTTCGCCTGGGCCGATGCCGAAATCAAGAAGGGTAACTACGTCGCTTTCCGCAACCGCATGATGGCCGACAACCTTGCCGGCATCGACGGCGCCACGGTCGGCGTGGTGGGGATGGGCGTGATCGGCATTGCCGTCGCCCAGGCCTTCCACCGTATTGGTTGTCAGATTGTCTATTTCGATCCCGTGCTGAAAGACAAGACCAAAGTCGATGCGATGAACGCGCGCAGCATGACACTCGACGAACTGCTGAAAACATCCGATGTGGTCACGCTGCATGTACCGCTGATGCCCGCCACCACCAATCTGATCGGCGCAAAACAACTGGCGCTGATGAAACCGGAAGCCGTGCTGATCAACGGCGCACGTGGCGGCGTGGTCGATGAGGCCGCACTGGCACAGGCCCTGAACGACAAACGCATTGCCGGCGCCGCCGTTGATGTCTACAGCATCGAGCCTGCACCCGCCGACAACCCGTTGCTGCAATTGCAGGGCGAAGCCGCGTCTCGACTGCTGCTGACGCCGCATGTCGCCGGCGTCACCCGTCAGTCGGCGGCCTTCCTGTTCAAAGTCTCCTGGGAAAACGTCCAGAATGTGCTGAGCGGCGGTACAGTCGCGCACCGCGTCTACTAAAATAGGGCTCCATCGGCAGCGCATCCTGCTGCCGTTTCAGGAGGAGTCCCGTTGAAACCCAGCAAGAGACTCGGCATCGCCGTCATCGGCGCCGGCCGCATCGGCACGTTGCGCGCGCGCCTGTCGGCCAAACACCCTTCCGTCGGCTTCCTTGCCATCGCCGACCTGGATCCGGCTCGCGCTGCTGCGCTCGCCAAGACCACCGGCGCCGATGTGCATTCGGCCAACAACTTCGAAATGATTGAACACCCGGATGTCACCGCGGTGTTCGTCTCCACACCCGAGGGCGAACATGCCGCGCCGATCAAGCGCGCACTCGAACTCGGTAAGCCGGTGTTGGTGGAAAAACCGATTGCGTTGTCGCTCAACGATGCCGAAGACATCCTCGCCACGCTGAAGGCCACCAAGGGCGAGCTGCGCGTCGGTTACAGCCGTCGCTACAAGGAATGTTACCTGCGCGCAAAAGAGCAAATGATCCACGGCCGGCTCGGCCGCGTCACCGGCGGCCTCGCCCGGGTCTACAACTCGCGCGCCCAGGCGTTCGCGATCCTCAAGCGCGATCCGCATGCAACCCCGGTGCTTGACGTGCTGACCTATTACGTTGACCTGATGTGCTGGTTCCTCGAAGGCAACCCGCCGGTGGAAGTCGTTGCCCGCGGCCAGAAGGGCATCTTCCGCGACGCCGGCTATGGTGCAGATGATGTGACTTGGGCCATCGTCACCTTCGCCGACGGCGCGGTGGTCAACTTCGGTGTCAGTTACGCCCTGCCGGCAAAATACCCGACGCTGGGCCAGTCCGACCGCGTCGAACTGCTGGGCACCGAAGGCACGATGATCATCGACGACGACCACATGGATCATGTTCTGTATTCGGACAAGGGCATCCCGCACGCCTATGTGCCGGATCACGCCGTCAACATGGCCTTCCTCGGCAGCAATACCGCCGGCGACTGGGCCGTGGGTGATTTCTGGGGACCGCTGGGCAATGAAACCCGCGCCTGGCTCGATCATCTGGCCACCGGCAGCCCCACAGTACACACCACACCGCAGCAGGCAATGATCAATCTGCAGACGACCATTGCCATCGAACGCTCGGCGCGCGACGGCAAACCGGTGCGCCTGCCGCTGGAAACCTGAAAACGCATCACAGCAACAAAAACCAAGATCCGGCTGGAGAAGAACCATGTTTAGAACCGTATTCGCAGTCTGCACCATCGCTCTCGCTGCTGCTGCGCCGGCGCAGGATTACCCCATCCGTCCCGTACGCATGATTTCACCCAACCCGCCCAGCGGCGCCAATGACACCATCGGCCGCATCATCGCCATCAAGCTGGGCGAAGTGCTGGGCCAGCCGATGGTGATCGACAACCGTGGCGGTGCCGGCGGCACGCTGGGTGCGGAAATCGCCGCGCAGGCGAATCCCGACGGCTACACGCTGCTCGCCGGTTCGGTATCGACGCACTCGTTTTCACCGGCGCTGAAGTCCAGACTCAATTACGACCCGGTGAAGGATTTTGCGCCGATTTCGTTGTTCGCGATTTCGCAGAACCTGCTGGTGACCAATCCCTCGCTGAAGGTTGCAAGCGTCAAGGAACTGGTGGCGCTGGCCAAATCAAAACCAAAATCGCTGAACTACGCCTCGGGCGGCACCGGCTCGACCAGCCACTACGCGATTGCACTGTTCGTGTACCGCGCCGGCATCGACAAGGAAACCGTGCACATCCCGTACAAGGGCGGCGGTCCGTCAGTCGCAGCCACCATGTCCGGAGAAACACAGTTTTATTTCGGCCCGATGGCGAGCATGACTTCGCAGGTGCAGGCCGGCAAATTGAAAGCGCTGGCGGTCGGCGGCATCAAGCGCTCACCCACGCTGCCCGACATCCCGACCGTCGCTGAAGCCGGCATTCCGAGCTACCAGTCCTTCGGCTGGTTCGGCCTGCTGGCGCCCGCCAAGACGCCCAAGCCCATCATCGCCAAACTGCACACAGCTACGGTGCGCGCCGTCACTGCACCCGACATCGGTCAGAAATTCCTGCAACTGGGCGTTGATCCGGTACACAACACACCGGAAGAATTCGGCCGCTTCATCGCCGATCAACTCGTGCGCTACAAGGCAGCGGTCAAGGAACTCGGCATCCAGGCCGACTGAGGTGGACTGCGCGTATACATCAACGCGCAGCTGACACCGCTCCTACAGCGCGGAAGCTTCAACCGCGCCGTTCAACTTCTGCCGTTCAGCTTCTAGCCTGGCGGCCAGTGCAAGGGTCGTCCGGCGAGGATGTGCAGATGCAGATGGAACACCGTCTGTCCGGCATCGGCGCCATTGTTGACTACCAGCCGGAATGCATCGCCCACGCCCAGCTGCCGCGCCACTTTCCCGGCGGCCAGCAGCAGATGTCCCAACAAATCCTGGTCGGCATTCCCGGCATCCGCCAGCCGGGGGATTTCCTGCTTCGGAATCAGCAACACATGGGTGGGGGCCTGGGGATTGATATCGCGGAAGGCGAGGCAATGTGTGTCTTCATAGACGATATCGGCTGGAATCTCGCGGGCAATGATCTTGCTGAATAAGGTAGCCATAAAAACCCTTTAAAAACAATCCGTTACAGTAACTCTCCGGGTTACAGTGGCGAGCTACAACAATTTGATTATTAAGCGTTTTTTGATGCTAGCCGGCGTCGGCCCTGCCGTCAAAGTCAGTGTTTGCTGACTTTATTTGGTGCAGCGCAATAAATATTTGCCCTGAAGTCTTGACATGCTGCCAGCCGCCCTTATAATTCAAATTGTGCGGTGCAATATAAACGCACCCGAAAATTTAAGCCTCACAGTAAAAAACCTTCAACCAATTGTTTTTAAAGGAGATTCAAAATGTATCAGACTCCGGAACAACTTATTGCGATGAACAAAGCGAACATGGAATCGGTGATGCGCTTCGCCGGTGTGGCGATCGAAGGCACCGAGCGCATGATCGAACTGCAGATGAAAGCCGCGAAGTCCGCGTTTGCCGATGGCATCGAAAGCGCGAAGGCGCTGGCCGCCGTCAAGGATTTCCAGCAATTCGCCGCGCTGAAGGACACCATGGCGCAACCGACCCTGGAAAAAGCCACTGCCTACGCCAAGAGCGTGTACGACCTGACCTCCGAGACGCAAGCTGAATTCAGCAAGCTGGTCGAAGCGCAAGTCGCCGACTTCAACAAAGAAGTCGTGACCACGCTGGACAAGATGGTGAAGTCGGCCCCGGCCGGCTCCGAAGTCGGCGTCGCCGCCGTCAAATCGGCCATCGCTGCAGTCAACGCGGCCTACGACAACCTGTCGAAAGTCGGCAAACAGTTCGCGCAAGCCTCCCAGGCGAACCTGGAAGCCGCCGCGTCGCAAGCGACTGCCACGGTGAAAAAAGCTTCGAAGAAGTAAGTCGCTTCAGCAGCCGTATCAACCAGCAGCCGCATCAAGCTGCAAAGCTAAAGCCCCCGGAAATTTCCGGGGGCTTTTTGCTGTACAAAATCCGGCCCGTTCAGCCCGGCGCCAGCACCCACGGAAAACCCAGGCTGCTGACACCGGATTTCAGCAACGCAATCGCTTCCGCCACCTGCGCCGGGTTGCCACGCACGCCCAGTTCGATAAACCGTTCCGGCGTGACCCGCGGCAGGCTGAACACCTTGAGCCCGGGATAGGCGCGCAGGCATTCGTTCATCAGCTCGATCAGCTGGCTCTCCCCCGCCTCGCGTACGATGATCGCCGCCTCCGCCGCGCGCTCGGCACCGGCATGCGCATAGTGTGTGTCCAGCACCCACGCCAGCATCGGCCAGGCCATCTCCGGGAAGCCAGGCAGGAAATGGTGGTTGCGGAAACTGAAACCGGGAATGCGGTTGTACGGATTGGGGATGATCGCGCTGCCCTCGGGAAACTCACCCATCATCAGCCGCTGCGGCGTGACGCCCTTGGGATCGTCACGAAACCGTCCACGGATCTCGGCTTCAGCGTCAGGATGCAGTTTCAGCGCAACACCCGCCGCTGCAGCAGCGCTTTGCCGGGTGTGGTCATCCGGGGTGGCACCGATACCGCCGAAACTGAACACCACATCGCTGCCGGCCAGGGTGCGGCGCAATGTCGCGATGATCAATTCCGGCTCGTCGCCGAGATACTGCACCCAGGACAAATCGATGCCGCGCTCCGCCAATGTGGCAATGGCCCTGGCCATGTGTTTGTCCTGACGTTTGCCGGACAGGATTTCATCACCGATGATAATGGCGCCGAATTTCATTTTGCGTTTTCTTTGACTGGGAACTTGTACGTAAAAACGGCCGCAGCATAGCGCATGCGGCCGGCTCGGGTTCACAGGATCAACTGTGGATGTAACTCTCCAGTTGCTGGATGGTCTGCTTTTGTTCTTCGATGACCGCTTTCACCAGGTCACCGATCGACAACACACCGACGACCCGTCCGTTATCGAGCACCGGCAGGTGGCGGATGCGACGGCCAGTCATCAGACCCATGCAGTCATCCACGGTCTGCTTCGGCGTCACCGATACCACCTTGTCCGACATGATGTCACGCACCGCGAGTTCATGGGAGGATTTGCCGAGCAGGATCACCTTTCGCGCATAGTCGCGTTCCGACATGATGCCGCGCAGCGCGTCGCCGTTCATCACCAGCAGCGCGCCGATATTTTTTTCAGCCATCAGCTTCAGCGCCGCGAACACACTGCTTTCCGGAGTCACTGACAACACACCGCCACCCTTGCCCTGCAACAGCTGGCTGACCGTTTTCATGATTTCCTCCCCGGGAAACACCGATTCTCATCGGCCGTAGAGCCAGTCTAGCCAATTTCCGCGTCGGCGCAAGCGGTCATTCGCCCGTTTCAGTTGCCGGGAATTGCCGCTGCTTTTTGCAACAGGTTTTGTGCCATGCGGATATTGGCAATGTCCACCAGGCGACCATCGACCTGCACGGCTCCCTTGCCTTCGCGGGCGGCCTGCGCCATGGCGTCCACGATGCGTCGGGCTTTGGCGACTTCCTCCGCTGACGGGCTAAATACCTGATTCGCCGCCTCGATCTGTGTCGGATGTATGGCCCATTTGCCCTCGAATCCCAGTGCCGCAACGCGCCGCGCCGCGGCGAGATAACCTTCCGGATCCTTGAAGTCGCCGTACGGCCCGTCGATCGGCCGCAGGCCCCAGGCGCGACAAGCCACCAGCAGCCGTACCTGCGCCGCATGCCAGGGGTCGGCCTGATGAAATTCGCGTTTGCCCTGGGCATCGCGGTCCGACAGCACACCGTACTCGGGATGCAATCCGCCGATCACGGTAGTGCGCGCGCGGGTCGACGCGGCAAAATCACCGGAGCCGAATGCCAACGCCTCCAGACGGCGGCTCGATTGCGCAATCGCTTCGACATTAGCCATGCCCAGCGCGGTTTCAATCAACACTTCAAAACCGATGCGTTTATTACGCCCTTGCCCCTGCTCGATCTGGGTAACCAGCATGTCCAGCGCATACACATCCGCCGGCACGCCGACTTTGGGAATCACCAGCATGTCCAGCCGCGGACATTGCTCAACCAGATCAACCACATCGCGGTACATGTAATGCGTATCAAGTCCATTGATGCGCACCGCCATCACCTTGCGGCCCCAGTCGATGTCGTTCAACGCAGCAACCACGTTCTTGCGCGCCTGCGGTTTGTCATCCGGCGCCACTGCGTCTTCGAGATCAAGAAAAATCACGTCGGCCGCCGACTTGGCTGCCTTGTCGAACAGAACAGGATTGACGCCGGGCACCGCCAGTTCGGAACGGGTCAGGCGCGGTGTTGCGGATTCAGGTTGAGTAAAACTCATGTCAGTGTCCTTTGTTCGCGACGGTACCCGCCATCTGTTCGAGTACCGTGATCAGCGCCGCCAGGTCGTCCTGCCCGCGGCCCTGCCCCATCAGTGCATTGATCTGCTGCATCACTGCCGCACCACCGGGCGAGGCGATGCCGGCCGCGCGCGCCAGTTCGAGCACGATGCCGAGATCCTTGTGATACAACCGGGTGTCGATGCCGTTGGCGAAATTGCGCTCCACCATGCGTTTGCCAAACAGTTCCATGACGCGGCTGGCGGCAACGCCACCGAGCATTACTTCGCGCACTTTCGCGACATCGGCACCGAGCCGGCCGGCAAGATGCAGTGCTTCAGCAACGCCCTGCGTCGCCACCAGCAAGGCCAGCTGGTTACAGGCCTTGGTGATCTGCCCGGCACCGCTGTCACCGACACGGGTGATGGTTTTACCCATGCAGGCAAACAGCGGCTTGATGCGTTCGAACACCTCCGGCTTGCCACCGGCCATGATCGACAGCGATGCCTGTTCCGCACCCATCGGCCCGCCCGACACCGGCGCATCAAGCATGGCAATGCCTTTGCCCGCCAGCGTCTCGGCCACCGCACGCGCGACCACCGGAGAAATGGTTTCCATATCGACCACCACGCTGCCACGTCTGGCGCCTTCGATGATGCCGCCCGACCCGGTCACCACCGCTTCGAAATCGCTGGAAGCGGTGACCATGGTGAACACGACTTCAGAGGCCGCTGCCAGCGCCGCCGGCGAGTCGTACGCTGTTGCGCCCGCCGCCAGCAACGGCGCCGCGCTCTCCGCGCGTCGCGACCAGACACCGAGGCGGTGCCCGCCCTTCATCAAATGCTGCGCCATATGGCGCCCCATCGCGCCCAGTCCGATGAATCCCAGGTTCACGTGATTCCCTTTCTAAGCCTTGCCGATCCAGCCCAGCGCCATGATCAGCGGCAATGTCACCCAGAACAGTATAGTGGTCCAGCCGATCAGCAACGCTGCCGCTGCAGCATCGAGTTTGAAGCGGTCGGCCAGCAGCAAGGCCGTCATCATCGCCGGCGTCGTGCCTTCAACCACTGCGGCGTACTGCGCTTCGCCCATGCCGGCATAAATCTGCGGCGCAATCAGCCAGACTATCAATGGCGTCAGCAGCAGCTTGACCCCGGCCGTGGCGAGAATTTCACCGCGCGGCACCAGGTTGCGCCAGGGTATGGTCATGCCGAGCACGAACAGGATCACCGGGATCGTCACCTGGCCGATGAACCGCGTCGCGTTGACCAGCGGCTGGTAAGTCAGATCCAGCTGCTGACAGGCAAAGCCGAGCAGGAAGGCCCAGATCGGCGGCATGGTCAGCATCACGCCCAGCACCGCCGGCCGCTTGACGCCGGCATCGCGCGCACCGAGGCGTGTCGCGATCCACACGCCCAGCGTCCAGACCAGCGGCATGGTCATCAGCATGTCGTTGAAAACCGCATAACGGATCGCCTCGGTGCCGAAAAAAAACACCAGCACCGGCGCACCGATGTTGAAGGTGTTACCGAACATGCCGCCCAGCATCAGTGCTGCGCGCGTCTGGTCGCTCAAATGCCGGCACTGCGGCAGACGATAGAGCATCAGATAGAGAATGCCGCCGGAGACCAGCGAACCAATGCCGACCAGCAGCGGCACCGACAACAGGTCGCGGTTGACCGGCGTGGTCGATGCCACGGCGAACAGGATGCAGGGATAAAACAGATACATCACCAGCCGGTTGAGGCTTGAGCGCATCTGATCGACATCGGTGTCGGGAAAAAATCGCGTCCACAGCGCGCCCGCCGCCACCAGCAGCGACAGCGGCAGCATGACCTGCACCATCAGGTCGACGAGTTGGGAGGCGTAATTCATGGTTAAAACCGGAAGAATCGCAGTATATCCAAAACAACAACAAAATCAATGGCTTATATTGATTCAGTCACTGCGCACCCCGGGGCGCACTTCCGGATTAAGCAGATTCGGCGGAATTTCACCCCGCAATGCGGCCACCAGATTTTTGGCGGCAAGCATGGCCATCGCCTTGCGCGTGGCCTCGGTGGAGCTGCCGACATGCGGTGCCAGCACCACGTTGTCGAGCGCGAGAAATTCCGGATTGAGCTTCGGTTCATTTTCATACACGTCGAGTCCGGCGGCGCGAATGGTGCCGTTCTTCAACGCGGCAACCAGGGCCGCATCATCGACCACGCCGCCGCGCGTGGAATTGATCAGGATCGCCGACGGCTTCATTTTCGCCAGTTGTGCTGCGCCGATCAGGTGGTGCGTCGCCGGCGAGTACGGCACCTGCAGCACGATGAAATCGGATTGCGCCAGCAATTCATCGAACGAGACATAGGAAGCGTTGCACCTGCGCTCCAGTTCCGGTGCGATGGGTTTGCGATTGTGATAAACCACCTTCATGTCAAAACCCGCAGCGCGGCGCGCAATCGCCTGGCCGATGCGGCCCATGCCGACGATGCCCAGCGTGGCATGGTGCACGTCGACGCCCAGCCATTGCTTCAGCCGCCAGCCGGTCCAGTCGCCGCTGCGCACGCGTCGCTCGACTTCGGTGATGCGCCGCGCCGCACCCAGCATCAGCGTCCACGCCAGATCCGCAGTGCTGTCGTCGAGCACGCCCGGGGTGTTGGTCGCCATCACGCCGCGCGCAGTGCAGGCCGGCACATCGATGTTGTTGTAACCGACCGCTATATTCGCAACTGCTTTCAGTTGCGGTGCCGCAGCCAGCAACGTGGCATCGACGCGGTCGGTCAGGCTGCACATCAAACCATCACAGGCAGCCAGCGCCTTTGCCAGCGCCTCCGGCGCATAAGGCAGATCACCCTGGTTGTCGATGACTTCGCAGTGCTGGCGCAGGTAATCCAGGGTTTCGTCAAAGACTTCACGGGTCACCAGAACGCGGGGCTTGCGGTTTGCAGTCATGTTGATTTCATACGGCTCAAAAAAGATTTAGCTGAATTGCACCAGCCAGCGCGCGGCGCGCAATACGCGGGCATCGCCCATGCGTGGCCCGACCAGTTGCACGCCCAGCGGCAGGCCGTTGGCGCCATGCAACAGCGGCACATTGAGCGCCGGCATGCCGCAAAAGGTCCACAGCGTACAGAAAGCCGGGTCGCCGGTCGACCCCAGGCCGCGCGGCGCGGTGCCGGCCACCGACGGCGTCAGGATCGCGTCGTATTTCGAATAGATCTCATCAAACAGCGCGTCGACCACGGGCATCTGCGCCAGCGCGTGCCGGTAATCAGCTCTTGGAACAGAACGTCCACGCTCGATCTGTCCACGCAATGAAGCCGACAACCGGTCTTTGCCATTTCGCCACTCCGCATCAAAATTCTCGGCGATCTCCGTTTCCATCACGGTGCGGTGCCAGTCCCAGGCCGGCGCTGCGGCAGCCGGCATCACCACTTCGGTAACACGGTCACCCAGCACTTCGATCAGCCGGTCATACGCCTCACGCGCATCGACCGTCATGTCCTTCCAGAGTAGCGTCCTGACAAAGGCCAGTCGCGGTGACGCATCTGAATCCGTCGTGGTGAAATCAATCGGCTGTTCCATCAGTTGCGCCGCCAGCAAGGCCGCATCGTCCACCGTCCGCGCGAACACGCCGATCTGATCCAGTGCCGGCGACTGGCGCAACACGCCGGCGCGCGGAATCAGTCCGGCAGTCGGTTTATAACCATATACACCGCAAAACGCCGCGGGCCGGATCATCGAGCCGTTGGTCTGCGTGCCCACGGCCAGCGGCACCATGCAGGCCGCAACTGCCGCAGCGGAGCCGCTGGAGGATCCGCCGGGCGTGTGTTCGGGATGATGCGGATTGCGGGTCTTGCCCGGCGCATAGGTGGCAAGCTCGGTGGTCACCGTCTTGCCGATGATGATTGCGCCCGCATCGCGCAGGCGCGTGATGATGGCCGCATCCTTCGCCGGTCGGCGCCCGGCATGCAGCACCGTGCCGTTTTCAGTCGGCATGTCCGCAGTGTCGATGATGTCCTTGATGCCGATCGGGATGCCGTGCAATGCGCCCAGCGGTTCACCGGCCGTACGACGGCGATCGGCGGTGCGCGCCTGTGTCAGCACCTGCTCCGGATCCAGCCAGGCCCATGCCTGCACTTCCGGTTCGCGCGCAGCGATGTGCGCGAGGCAATCCTGCGCCACCGCCTCGGCCGTAAAAACGCCGGCGCGCAAACCCTGCGCAAGCGCGTTCGCAGACAACGCGTGCAGCGGCTCGCGCGAGGGGTCAGGCATGGCGGAGAAAACCCGTACTTATTTGTAAAGTATATGCGGCAGCCAGAGGCCGATGCCCGGGAAGATGTAGAGCAGTGCCAGCGCAATCACCTGGATGACCATGAACGGCATCATGCCAGCGAAGATCTGGTTCAGCGTCACATGTTTCGGCGCCACACCCTTCAGGTAAAACGCCGCCATCGCAACCGGCGGTGACAGGAACGCCGTCTGCAGGTTGAGTGCGACCAGCAGGCCGAAGAACAGCGGATCAATACCGAACTTGGGCAGCAGCGGAATGAAAATCGGCATGAAAATGACGATGATCTCGGTCCACTCCAGCGGCCAGCCAAGAATGAAAATGATGCACTGGGCAAGGATCATGAACTGGATCGGCGTCAGCCCCAGCGACAGCACCCAGTGCTCAATGATCTCCTGGCCGCCAAGCAATGCAAACGCTGCCGAGAAAATCGCCGAGCCGACGAACAGCCAGCACACCATGGCGCTGGTTTTCGCCGTCAGGAATGACGATTCCTTGAGGATGGAACCCAGTTCGCGCACCGTCGTGCCGACGGCACCGACACCCGGGTTGCCGCGGTAATGCGCGATGAAACGGTAGGCGGCAGCCAGCATCAGGCCGCCAAATGCGCCCACTGCCGCGGCCTCCGTCGGCGTCGCCAGCCCCATCACGATGGACCCGAGCACGGCAAGGATCAGCACCGCCAGCGGGAAAAAAGAACCAAGCAGCATTTTGAAGATTTCCAGGCGCTGCCAGCTCCACAGCCAGTAAATCAACGCCATGCCGGCCGCACCGATGGCGAACAGCACCCAGTACCAGAGGGGGACGGGCAGACGTTCTGCGGATACCGCAGGCTCGGCCGGCACCGCAGCCGCTTTCTCGGCGACTGCAGCCTCCTGGACATTCGCGGCAGGCGACTCCTGCGGCGTTGCTGCACCAGTTGCCTGCGGTTCCTGCAGGCCGGTACTTTCCGCCGGTTTATCCTGCGTCGCTTCTGCCGGCGGTTCCAGCAATCCGGTACTCGCTTCGCCTTCCGGCTCCGCCTCCTCCTTGACATCAGCGGCGACGCTACCACCCGCCTGTACCAGCCCCGCCGTATCCACCTGCTCCACTGGCGCGGTTGCCGTGTCGTAGAAAATCGCCAGGATGCCGACAATCGCCAGCGCGGGCAGCAGTGAAATGAACAACTGGGCCAGCACGGTACGCGACTCAACACCGGGCACACCAGCGAGCGCACGGCCGAGGCCCACCAGCGCATTGCGACCACGCAGCTGCAGCGCTTCGGCAAAAGCCGGCAGCGCGACATAACGCTCCTTCTCGGGCAGCGGCGGCATCCAGCTCGGCTTGATTATTGCGATCAGGACTACGTATCCGACGTACATCCCCGCCAGCATGATGCCGGGGAAAAATGCACCCGCGTAGAGCTGTACCACCGACACACCTGCGGTCGCGCCATAGACAATCAGCAGCACCGAGGGCGGAATCAGGATGCCAAGGCAACCGCCCGCGGTGATGGCACCCGCGGCGATCTTGGTGTTGTAACCGGCACGCAGCATCGCCGGCATCGCCAGCAGGCCCATCAGCGTCACCACCGCACCGACGATGCCGGTGGCAGTTGCGAATATGGCGCAGGTCACGATGGTCGCCACCGCCAGCGAACCGGGTATGCGCGCCATCGCCAGGTGCAGGCTTTTGAACAGGCGTTCTATCAGCGCCGCACGCTCGACCAGGTAGCCCATGAACACGAACAGTGGTACCGCAATCAGCACGTCGTTTGACATCACGCCGTACGCGCGTTGCACCATCAGGTCCAGCACCTGCCGTGTCGCGAGATGTGGATCAACGCTGCGATAGAAAAACCAGGCGAACAGCACGCCCATGCCCATCAGCGTAAAGGCCGTCGGGAAACCGAGCATGATGGCCACCACCACCAGCCCCAGCATCAACAGGCCGAGACTGCCGTTGGTCAGATTGGTCCACGGCGTCAGAACAATCACCGGGATCACGATCATCGCCATGATCGCGAAGCCGAACCACAGTTCCTTGCGCATCCTGATCATCGTGCGGCCTCCGGCTTGGCTGCCGCCGCAGCTGCTGCTTCAATGTCTTCGGCGTGAACCATTTCCTTCAGCTTGTCGACGTCAACCTCCTCGACATCCTCCTCGCGCGACGGCCAGTAACCCTGACGCAGACAGACGATGCAGCGGACGATTTCAACAATACCCTGCAGCAGCAGGAAAACACCGGCCAGGGGAATCACCGTCTTGAAGGGATACACCGCGGGACCGTCGGCGGTGATGTTCGAATGCTCATTGATGGCCCAGGATTCGGAGGCGTAGAAATAACCGGCATAGGTCAGCGCGATGACACCGGGAATGAAAAATACGAAATAGAGCAGCAGGTCCAGTGAAGCCTGGGTCCGCGGCTGGAAAAAACCATAGAGCACATCGCCGCGCACATGGCCGTTCTTCGAAAGGGTATAGGCGCCCGCCATCATGAACAGCGTGCCGTAGAGCATGATCATCGCGTCAAAAGCCCATGCATGGGGATTGTCGAGGGCGTATCGCGAAAATACCTCCCATGAAATCAGCAGCGTCAGCGCAACGATCAGCCACGAAAAGGCCTGGCCGACAAAGGTGCTCAGCTTGTCGATAAACAGCAACAGTTTCTGCATGGCGTGGAATTCCGATCTTGTGGATCATGCCGCCGGGGCGTCATCTTCCGGCATCCAAAAAAAACACCACCCGGGGTGACCGGATGGTGTGCCTTTCAATGGTTCAGTGTTCCGCTTCAGGACTTCTTCGCCGGTGCGGCCTTCTTGGCAAAGTAATGGTTGTAAGCCATCCGGCGGTTGACGTTGGTATCGAGATCCCAGCGCACCACGCGCTCGGCAAACTTACGCTGCGATTCCTCAATCTCGCGGAACAACGCGTTGTCCTTGCGCTTCGCCGCGGCAGCATCATAGCCAGTCAGTTGCTGCTGCAACACGGCATCCGGGGTCTTGTAGAACTTGACGCCCTGCTTTTGCTGCATCTCGATGTAATCCTGGGAATAGCGATCCACCGCCTTCCACGACATATCCTGCGAAGCCGCCTCCACCGCATTCTCGATGATCGCCTTCATCTTCGCCGGCAGCGCGTTGAATTTGGTCTTGTTGAACATGATCTCAAACTGCTCGGCGTTCTGATGGAAGCTTTGCAGCATGCAGACCTTGGACACATCGGGGAAACCGAGCAGGCGGTCGGAGGAAGCGTTGTTGAACTCGGCAGCATCCAGCAGGCCGCGATCCATCGCCGGCACGATCTCGCCACCAGGCAACGCGTTGACCGCCGCGCCAAGGGCAGTGAACACGTCAATCGAAATGCCCACTGTGCGGTATTTCAAACCCTTGAAATCCGCCGATTTGGTGATCGGCTTCTTGAACCAACCCAGCGGCTGGGTCGGCATCGGACCGTAGGGGAAAGACACCACATTGGCGCCGATCGAGTTGTACAGTTTTTCGAGCAGTTGCTTGCCGCCGCCGTATTTGTGCCAGGCCAGCAACTGGTTGGCATCCATGCCATAGGCCGGACCGGAACCCCACAGCGCCAGCGCATTCTGCTTGCCATAGTGATAAACCAGCACGCCATGGCCGCCGTCGAGTGTGCCCTTGGACACCGCGTCGAGCAGACCGAAGGCCGGCACCACCGCACCCGCCGGCAGCACTTCGATCTTCAGGTCGCCGCCGGTCATGTCATTGACCTTCTTGGCGAAGTCCAATGCGTATTCGTGGAAAATATCTTTCGCCGGCCAAGTGCTCTGCCAGCGCATCGTGATCGGGCCGGCCTGCGCCTTCGCGATCATCGGGAAGCCGGCAATGGCGGCGCCCGTGGTGGCAGCGGCAGCGCCGGTCAGGAATTTACGTCGGGTCGGGCTGGCTTCTTTTTGCTTAACGTCCTGTTTCTTAATCATTTTTCTCCTCCAGATCACGATGACAACACGAAACCGCAACGGGTGCGCGCAAACGCGTTATTGATTGAATTGATTTACACGCGCCCGTTACAACATTGGGAACTCAGCAGCGAACCACTAATTTTGTAAAGCCGTGAACTACGCCGATCCTCGGATTTCGCCATGTGCAAGGCGATATTGTGTGCTGATCATCCTAGCGCCCGAAGCCATTGAAATCAAGCCTGACCGCCGGGCTGATTTCATACCGAAAACCTTACTGAATACTGACGAATATTCCCTTGTAATCAAGCGGTTCAGAGCAACAACAAGTGCACCCGGTACGGCCCGTGCGCACCCAGCGTGACGGTTTGTTCAATATCCGCAGTGCGCGAAGGCCCGGAAATAAAATTGACGGCACGCGGCAAAGCGCCCCGCTCGCGGCGCAGCAAGGCCCAGGCGTCTTCCATGCCGGTGACGATACG
>CAMCYP010000012.1 GCA_945885345.1 Bordetella parapertussis
CACTGGAACCATGCGGACATGCCGCCGCCCAGTTTCTCTTCGCCCTTGAAGCCGATTTCGGAACCGCCACTTTGGAACATGTCGACATTGGCCGTGTCAACGCCGTTAGGGGCGCGGCCGGAATTGATAAACGCGTATTCCATGTAAAAATTGCCGAACACGCTCACGGTGCTCTGTGCCATCGACACAGCGGGCGCGGCCAGCGCGCCGGCAACGGCGACTGCCATCAGTTTTTTGTTCATTCGTAAAATCTCCTGAAAAGTTTATGTTGCTTGCCGCCGGACTCGTGCCCCTGAAAATCTGAACGCCGAGCATCTGCGACCTGCGCCTCCTCCTAGTAGCGAGGCTGGACAGATTGTCTGTTTTCGGGATACTTGCAACAAGAAAATACCCAAAAAAATCACGGACTAACGAGCCATGTGTTGCAGGAAAGAATCATCAATATATTTACTCATGTCACGCATAAAATACTTCCTGCAATGACTGAAAACACGCGAACTTGTGATTGCGCAAGCAATGCGGCAACAGCGTCATGCTAAGCTTGTTCCACGCCCGCCCCGAATTCAATGAAATCAAAGAGTTATGATCAACATCTGCATCGGCTACGATGGCCGTGAAGCCGTTTCCTGTAATGTGCTTGCACACAGCATTCATGCGCGGGCCTCTTTGCCGGTTTCCATTACCCCCATCATGCTGTCGCAGTTAAAAACCGTTTTCCGCCGCGAGCGCCATCCCTTGCAGTCCACGGATTTTTCGTTCTCGCGCTTCCTCACGCCCTACCTGTCGAACTACGCCGGCTGGTCGTTGTTCATGGACTGCGACATGCTGATGCTGGACGACGTCGCGAAACTCTGGGCCCTGCGCGACGATCGTTACGCGGTGATGGTCGTCAAGCACCAACATGTGCCGAAGGAAGAGCGCAAATTTCTCAACGAGCCGCAGACCAAATATGAAAAAAAGAACTGGTCGAGCGTGATGTTGTTCAACAATGCCCTTTGCAATGCACTGACCCCGGATTATGTGAACACGGCATCCGGACTCGAACTGCATCAGTTCAAATGGCTGGGCGACGATCATCTGATTGGTGCGCTACCCTCGCGCTGGAATCATCTCGTCGGTTACGACGCGCCGCGCCAGGACGCCGCGCTGGTGCATTACACACTGGGCGGGCCGTATTTCAAGGAATACAGCGACTGCGAATATTCGCAGGAATGGTTTGCTGCACGTGATGCAATGCTGCACGCGGGTGCGGCGGCACTTTAACTGCGCGTCAGATCTAGATCCCCAGCGCCTTCAACTGCTTTTCCGGATAACGCGTACCGGCAGTAACGCCCGGCGCAAAAGCGGCGCCAAGTCCGGCGATTTCTGCTGCGCTCAAGCGCAGCTCCGCAGCTGCGCAATTTTCCTCGAGATATTGGCGTCGCTTGGTGCCGGGTATCGGCACGATGTCCGGGCCCTGCGCCAGCAGCCAGGCCAGCGCCACTTGGGACGGTGTTGCTTGGTGAGCACTCGCTACCGCCTCTAGCGTCTTCAATAACTCATTGTTTTTATTGATGTTTTCAGGCAAAAAGCGTGGGTGCTCTCGGCGCCGGTCTTTGGCAATCAAGGCATCCACGCTCTTGATCGTGGCCGTCAGAAAACCACGGCCCAGTGGGGCATAAGCCATGTAACCGATGCCCAGCTCGCGGCAGGCCGGCAGGATATCGGCTTCGACATCTCGGCTCCACAGTGAATATTCGGTTTCAACGGCGACGATCGGATGCACCTTATGTGCACGACGGATGGTCTGCGCGCCGGCTTCGGACAAGGCGAGAAAACGCACCTTGCCCTGTTCGACGAGGCGCTTCATCGCGCCCATGGTGTCTTCGATCGGCACAGTGGCATCGACACGATGCAGGCCGTAGATGTCGATGACATCGACACCGAGACGCCCAAGGCTTTTCTCGCACGCCAGCTTCACATACTCGGGGTGTCCGCCGGAAAGTCCTTCCGGTACACCACCGCCCAGGCCCACGTTGCCGAACTTGGTGGCGAGCAGCACCTGGCTGCGCCGGTCCTTGATCGCCTGCGCAATCAATGACTCGTTGATTCCGCTGCCGTACGCATCCGATGTCACCAGCAGGTTGCAGCCGAGTTCGATCGCACGGTGCATGGTGGCAATTGATTCCGGGTCATTGGGCTCACCGTAGCTGATCGACATGCCCATGCAGCCGAGGCCAATCCGTGAAACCTCGGGACCATCTTTGCCAAGCCTGTGTTTCTGCATTGCGTCTCCTCCTCCGATCGCCGAGCCAGCGGCCGTGCGCTGTACATCAGCGGCGCGCATTGCGCGCGCCGCCGGGTCCGTCTTGTTTATTTTATTTAATGCGACTTACTTCGCGTAAGTCACCGTCAGTTCGCCGACGCCCTCAACATGTCCTTCGAGCTTGTCGCCGCGCTGCACGGGACCGACACCGGCCGGCGTGCCCGACATGATGATGTCGCCGGGGCGCAACGTGATCAGCTTCGACAGGTACGAAATCGTCTCCGGAATGTTCCAGATCAATTCCGACAGGTCGCCCTTCTGCTTGACCTGGCCATTGACCTTCAGCCAGATCGCACCCTTCGCCGGATGGCCAACCATCGCCACTGTTTTCAGTGCGGTGCAAGGCGCAGAGTCATCAAATGCCTTGCCCATTTCCCAGGGGCGGCCCATTTTCTTGGCCTCGCCCTGCAGGTCGCGACGGGTCATATCGAGGCCGACGCCATAACCGAACACATGGTCGAGCGCTTTTCCCACCGGAATGTTCGAGCCGCCCTTGCCGATGGCAACAATCATCTCGATTTCATGGTGCAGATCCTTGGTGGCCAGCGGATAGGGAATGGTCGCTCCGTTGGCCACGATGGCATCAGCCGGTTTCATGAAAAAAAACGGCGGCTCACGGTCGGGATCGTGACCCATTTCACGGGCGTGTTCAGCATAGTTGCGGCCGACACAATAAATGCGGCCAACCGGAAATGCCTTGTTGCTCTCGACTACGGGCAACGTGATCACACCGGGGAAATCAATTGCATAACTCATTTTGTTTTTCCTTGTTGGGATGACAACTACTGAAAACAACTAAGAACGAAAAAAAGCCCTGAACAAGCCGCGCAACAAACCGGCGGGCTTGTCACTTGCATGAGCAGAATTCCGGTCGCCTTCCGGTCCGCCCTTGCGGGCATGGACGACAATCCAGAATCCCTGCGGCATGCTCTGGAATACCGCCAGATCAAAACGACTCATGAATTTTGGCAACCACCAGGCAGGGGGCTGTTGAATCAGGTGCGCATTGCGGCCGTCGGCCAACACCTTGATCGCAGGCCCGGTATGCACGGTGAAAACCCCGTGGCCGGATGTCACTCGCTGCAGGTCGTCGAGTACATTGTCGAGCAACTCGGGTTCAATATGCTCCAGCACATCGATGCAGGTCACAAAAGGCGCGGGCTGCGGCGTCGCCGCCCATTCCGGGCGCGCAGGATCGTAATGACGGATCTGCGGCGGATTCGGCATCAGCGTCTTCAGGGTTTCCCCCAGACGCCCTTTTCCGGCACCGTAATCCAGCAATTCCGCAGGGCGCACCTGATCGAGAACCTGAACCACGATCGGCGCGTACTGCACTGAGGCTACGCCGTAATTGGGGTTCTGATGCAGTTCTTCCTGCATCTTGCGGTATTCTTCGGAAATCAATGCGCTCATGTCGGTCGGCCTTTGGCCCCGCCTTTTGATAGACCAGCTGCCCGGACGGGGAGCACGGGAGTTTAAAGAACCCGGCGCCCTTGTTCAAATCAGGATTTCCCGGTGGATGCCCCCGTCACTTTAGGCGCACTGTTTGTCAGCAGCTTTTTGGCCGCCACCCTGTTGCCAGGAGGATCGGAAGCCGTGCTGTTTGGTGTGCTGAAACTGCATCCCGACCAGTTCTGGCCCGCCCTGGCGGTGGCCACCCTCGGCAATACCCTGGGCGGCCTGTCTTCCTGGCTGATCGGCCGCCTGATCCCTTCGACCAGACCGCTCAAGGGACTGGACACCATAAAGCGCTGGGGCAGCCCGGCCCTGCTGCTGTCCTGGGTACCTTTTCTGGGCGACCCGCTGTGCGTGGCCGCGGGCTGGCTGCGCCTCAACGTCTGGTGGTGCACGTTTTTCATCGCGACAGGCAAATTTGCCCGTTATTGGGTAATCGCCGCGCTCACCGTGTAATGCCGGCATTGCTGCATTGCGCTAATATCCTGTTTTTGCGCACGTCTCCTTCATCACGCAATCGGCACGCTGCGGTTTTCCGATCCGCATTCATCGCTCTGCACTCCGCACTGTCATCATGACCGCCCGCCTCCGGGAAATCCCCTACAACTACACCTCGTTCTCTGACCGCGAGATCGTGATCCGGCTGCTCGGATCCGAGCACTGGGATCTGCTCAATGCACTGCGCGGGCAACGCCGCACCGGGCGCTCGGCGAAAATGCTCTACGAAGTCCTCGGCGACATGTGGGTGGTCAAGCGCAATCCTTACATCGAGGACGATCTGCTGGGCAATCGCAAACGCCGCGCTGCACTGGTGGAAGGCATGCGCAAGCGGCTCGCCGGGATCGAGGCGCGGCGCGAAAATCCCGACCAGCGCGTCGCCGAATTACTCGCAGCGGCGCAGACGGCCGTCGATGCTTTCGAAGCCGAGTTCGAGGACACGCTGGCACTGCGCCGGCGCACACTGGCGCGCCTGGCGCGCGTGACCCGCCGCGACAACGTGCAGTTCGACGGTCTGGCGCGGGTATCGCATGTCACCGATGCCACCGACTGGCGCATTGAATATCCCTTTGTCGTCATCAACCCGGATAACGGGGACGAAGTCGCCGCCATTGTCACCGCCTGCATCGAACTCGGCCTGACCATCATTCCGCGCGGCGGCGGCACGGGTTACACCGGCGGCGCCATTCCCCTGACGCGTCTTTCTGCCGTTATTAACACCGAAAAACTCGATACTCTGGCCGCGATCGAACAAACCACCCTGCCCGGAACCGGCAAGCCGGTTTCCATCCTGCGCTGCGGTGCCGGCGTGGTGACGCGTCGCGCGATGGAGGCCGCCGAAGCCGCGGGGCTGGTGTTCGCCTGCGACCCCACTTCAGCAGACGCCTCCTGCATCGGCGGCAACGTGGCGATGAATGCCGGCGGCAAGAAAGCCGTTTTGTGGGGTACTGCGCTGGACAACCTGGCGTCGTGGAAAATGGTGACGCCGGACGCGCAGTGGATGCTGGTCGAGCGCCTCGACCACAACCTCGGCAAGATTCATGACATCGCCGTCGCCCGCTTCCGCATCACGCGTTACGCCCGCGACGGCAAAACGCCTGACGGCGCAGTGGAAATCCTCGAAATTCCCGGCTCGACCTTCCGCAAGCGCGGCCTCGGTAAAGACGTCACCGACAAGGTGCTGGGCGGACTGCCCGGCATCCAGAAAGAAGGCTGCGACGGCATCATCACCGAGGCCACCTTCGTACTGCACCGCATGCCGCCGGCCATCCGCACGGTGTGCCTGGAATTTTTCAGCGCGGTGCGCGAAGCGGTGCCTTCCATCATCGAAATCAAGCGTTACCTCGACGCCAATCCCGACGCCATCCTCGCCGGCCTCGAGCATCTCGACGAGCGTTATGTGAAAGCCGTGGGTTATGCCACCAAGTCACGCCGCGCCGGCCGCCCGAAAATGGTGCTGGTCGGTGACATCGTCGGCGAGAACGAAGACGCAGTCGCTGCGGCCGCATCGCAGGTGGTGCGGCTGGCCAATGCGCGCGGCGCCGAGGGCTTCATTGCCGCTTCGGCCGAGGCGCGCAAGACCTTCTGGCTGGATCGCGCGCGCACTGCTGCGATCGCACGCCACACCAATGCCTTCAAGATCAACGAGGATGTGGTAATCCCGCTGGAACGGCTCGGCGATTACTCCGACGGCATCGAGCGCATCAACATCGAGCTGTCGATCCGCAACAAGCTGCGCATCCTCGACGCGGTCGCCACGGTAGTCGGCGGCGAGCTGCCGGTGATGCCGCAGGATCCGCCGGTAGTCGCAGCAGAGGTCATCGGAGACCGCACTGAACGCGCACAATCGCTGATCGCCGAGACCCGTGGGCGCTGGCAATGGCTGCTCGATCACATCGACACACCGTTGGCCGATCTGCGTGAAATGCAGGGTGACTCATGGGGGTTTTACTCATCACTCATCACTCATCATTCATCGCTGCCTTCATCGTCGTCCCTTTTTCACGTGCTGCAGGACCATACCGTGCGCGTGTCGTGGAAGAATGAAGTACGCGCGCACCTCGCCGACATTTTCAGCGGCCGGCCCTTTGCAAAGGTGCTGGAGGCCATCGACGTCGCGCACCGCCAGGCGCTGCGCGGCCGCGTGTTCGTTGCACTGCATATGCACGCCGGTGACGGCAACGTGCATACCAACATTCCCGTCAATTCCGACAATTACACAATGCTGCAGGAAGCCGCCGATGCCGTGGCACGCATCATGCGTCTGGCCGAATCACTCGACGGCGTCATCTCCGGCGAACACGGCATCGGCATCACCAAACTCGAATTTCTGCCGGCGGAACGCGTTGCGGCATTCCAGGGTTACAAAGACAAGGTCGACCCGCACGGCCGTTTCAACAAAGGCAAATTGCTGCCCGGCGCAGATCTGCGCAACGCTTATACGCCAAGTTTTTCACTGCTCGGCGCGGAAAGCCTGATCCTTGAGCATTCCGATGTCGGCGCCATCGCCAACTCGATCAAGGACTGCCTGCGCTGCGGCAAATGCAAACCGGTGTGCGCAACGCACGTACCGCGCGCCAATCTGCTCTACAGCCCGCGCAACAAGATCCTCGCCACCAGTCTACTGATCGAAGCTTTTCTCTACGAAGAACAAACCCGGCGCGGCATATCTTTGGAACACTTTGATGAGTTCAGCGATGTCGCGGACCACTGCACGATCTGCCACAAGTGCCTGAATCCCTGCCCGGTTGATATTGATTTTGGCGATGTCTCTGTCGTCATGCGCAATTTCCTGCGGCAACGCGGGAAAAAACGCTTTAATGCCGGCGCCAAGGCCTCGATGTTTTTCCTCAACGCCACCGATCCGCGCACCATCAACATCACGCGCAAGCTGATGATCGACTGGGGATTCAAAGTTCAGCGTATCGCCTACGCTGCAGCCAAGGCACTGGGCCTCGCTGGCCAGCAGACGCGCCGCCCGCCGGCCACCACCGGCAAGCCGCAGATTCGCACACAGGTGATTCACTTCATCAACAAACCGATGCCGGGCAAGCTGCCGAAAAAAGCATCGCGCGCACTGCTCGACATCGAAGACGCACGCATGGTGCCGGTGATCCGCGACGCAGCCAAGGTCACGGAAGATTCCGACGCGGTGTTCTATTTCCCCGGCTGCGGCTCGGAACGGCTGTTCAGCCAGGTTGGCCTTGCCACACAGGCGATGCTGTTCGACCTCGGCGTGCAAACCGTGCTGCCGCCCGGCTACCTGTGCTGCGGCTACCCGCAGACCGCCGCCGGCGAGGAGGCCAAAGGCCAGGCGATCACCACCGCCAACCGCGTACTGTTCCATCGCGTTGCGCACACACTGAATTACCTCGACATCAAAACCGTCATCGTGTCCTGCGGCACCTGCATGGATCAGCTGCAGAAATACGAATTCGAAAAAATATTCCCGGGTTGCCGTCTGCTCGACATCCACGAATACCTGCTTGAACGGGGCGTAAAACTCGAGGGCATCACCGGTACCCGCTACATGTACCATGACCCCTGCCACACACCGATGAAAACGCATGCGCCAATGAAGGTGGTCAGCACGCTGATGGCCGCACCGGTGGCGCTGAGCGAGCGCTGCTGCGGCGAATCCGGGACTCTGGCCGTGACCCGGCCCGATATCTCGACGCAAGTGCGCTTCCGCAAGGAAGAAGAACTGCGGCGTGGTGCCGCACAGTTGCGTAGCGATGATGCTGGAGCCAGGGTAAAAATACTCACCTCCTGCCCCTCGTGCCTGCAGGGCCTGGCGCGCTACAATCAGGACGCGGATATTGAGGCGGACTATATTGTCGTGGAAATGGCACGTCACCTGCTCGGTGCCGACTGGATGGAGAGTTACGTGACAAAGGCAAACAACGGCGGCATCGAACGGGTACTGCTCTAATGCGTGTGATTTGGCACACGATGCAGGCGACAAAACTCGCGTGCTGTCGTGAATTGGCGACATGTGACATTTTCACTTGCCGCGCTTTTCTTTCAATCGGAATAATGCGTACCCCATACGAACGGGATACGCCATGGCCACTGTCTTGAGCGCAACACCAGGACTTCTCAAAATCGCCACCCTCGCAGGGACGGAAACGTTCCTCGAGCAAATTGCCGCGACGCAGCCCGCGCAACGCCAGGCGCAATTGCTGACCCAGTTGAAACTGCTGGTCGACGCCAGGGTTCCCGGCGAAGAGCGGCTGCGGATACTGGAAACGCTGCGCAACACCACGCTGGAGACGCAGCACGTGCGCAGCCGGGAATACTGGGGCCAGCCGGTGCCGTTCGACGCGGATACCCGGGAAATCTTCGAGCGCAGCATCGCGTTGTGGCGCGCGCTGGCCGATGCCTACGAATCGCTGATTGCCGACATGGCCGGAGCGGCGCCGGAACTGGCCGAACACGCCGAGCTTATCTGTTACCGCGCACTGCGCTGCACGGGATTTGCAATGACGGCGCACAATCGCGCCTATCACGCAGTACCCGGCGTGCTGTGGGAACAACTGCACCGCCTCTACGCCTTTGCCGAAAGCGCCGAAGTCACCGACACACCGGTCAGCGAAGGCGATGGTCGCAGCACCGTCAACCTGGCCTACCTGCAGATCGTGCTCGCCCAGCGCGCAAACCCGGACTCTCTGTCTTTGCTGCAGATGGGTACCTTGGATCGCGTGCTTGCGCAGTGGGTTGCTCTGGGCAGCCTGTCGCAATCGCCGGTGGTCGCCAACCGGGACATGGCGCTGGCGGTGGATCTCGGTTCAGCGCAAGGAGCGCGCCGGCTGAAAAACCTTTCCGGCGACAACCTGCGTTACCTCGACATCGAGAAAATCGGTGACAAGCTGCGGCAAACCGCGATCGCGCTCAAAACACAAAGCCCCGACAAACTCGGCCTCGGCATGGTGCCGCGGGATATCTGCGAAAAACTGATACTCAGCCTGCACACCGACTGGCTGGCGCCCGGCACCGGCCGCGGCGACGAACGCAAAACCGCCGGATTCAATGTGCTGATGTCGGGCACCATCGCTGCCATGCATTTCAACATCAGCGGCAAACCGTTCGCCCCACCGGATGCCGGCCTGTCGTCGCGCGCGCGCTTCGACATGGCCGGATTCGAGCGGGTGGACGGCCCGACGATAGGAGAGGCCTCGGTACGCAGCCGCACGCTGGAAACCTGGACGGTCGTCAACCAGAGTCCCAGCGGCATTCTCGGCAAGTGCAACAATCCGTCGAATGTGACGCGACTGACCCACAATCAGTTGCTGGGTCTGGTTGCCCCCAACGGGAAAACCTTTCTTGGCGTCGCACAACGCCTGGTCATCGAAACCGATGGCTCGACCCTGCTCGGTTTCCAGTTGCTGCGCACCAAAGCGCAGGCCGTCGCGGCACGCGTTTCGAACATCGACAAGCCTTATGACCGTGCACTGCTGCTGGACGGCGGCTCCGGCAACGAAGCGCCGTCCATCATTGTCAGTCCCGGCACCTACGCGCCAAGCCGCGTACTCGACATGTTCGAAGACGGCAGGCCGCGCTCGATCCGCCTCACTGCACTGCTCGACTGTGGTTCCAACTTCGAGCGCGCAACCTTCACTGCCGCTTGAGCGGGCCGCGCCCCGCGCAAGTGCCGCCGGCACCGATTTTTTCTCGCCGGACTATGCCAGTGCACGCGCCCGTTTCCGCGCAGCAGCGCTGCGTGCCGGTGCAGCGCTCGATGCGTTACCGATCGCTGCGCGGGGCCCCCACGACGAATCACTGACCATCGATTTCGCATGGTTGGGCGCCCGCCAGCCCAGGCAGGTCGTGCTGCATATCAGCGGAGTGCATGGCGTCGAGGCTTTTGCCGGATCAGCGGCGCAGCTGGCCCTGCTCGCCGCGCCGCCGCACTTGCCCGCCGACGGCGCGCTGATTCTCGTGCATGTACTCAATCCCTACGGCATGGCATGGCTGCGTCGCACCAACGAATACAACGTCGATCTCAACCGTAATTTTCACCTCGACAACGGCATCTGGACCGGTGCGCCACCATTGTACAAACGCCTCGATACGCTACTCAATCCTGCATCGCCGCCGGAACGCGACGCTTTTGCGCTGCGTCTGGGCGCGGCCGGACTGCGCTATGGCGTACGCGCGGTACGTCAGGCCATCGCCCACGGCCAGCACCGCTATCCTCGCGGGTTGTTTTACGGCGGGGCAGAACTGCAACCGGGACCGCGCCTGTTCATCGACTGGTTGCAGGCGCAACTGGGTTCCACCGAGGCCCTGTTCGCCATCGACCTGCACACCGGGCTCGGCCCTTACGCTGAGGACACCCTTCTGGTCGAACCCGGTGTCGGCACCGCAGCACTGCCGGCGCTGAGTCGTGCACTGCATCGCCCGTTGGCCGGCGGCAGCGCGACGCCCGGGGCCTACACGGTGCGCGGCAGCCTGGGTGCCGCACTGCCGCGCCTGCTGCCCGATACCCGCGTTGAATTCGTGCTGCAGGAAATCGGCACCCGGTCTGCACTGCGCGTGCTGCATGCGCTGCGCGAGGAAAATCGCTGGCATCATTATGGTGATGGCCACACCGGACATCCCGCAAAACGACGCCTGTTTGAAGCCCTCTGTCCTGCTGCGCCGGCCTGGCGTGAAGCTGCAGTCGCACAGGCTACTGATGTGGCTTACCGGGCCGCAGCCTGGCTGTTCCACGGAGAATCGGCATGAAATGTGATCTGTGCGCGACGCCGGGTGGCACAGTGCTGTGGCAGGATGCGCGCTGCCATGTGATCCAGGTCGAAGAACCGGGCTATCCGGGTTTCTGCCGCGTCATCTGGAATACGCATATCCGCGAGATGAGCGACCTCGACGCGGCCGACCGCGAACATTGCATGCGCGTCGTATTCGCCGTGGAGCGGGTGCTGCGCGCCGCGATGCATCCGGACAAGATCAACCTTGCCAGTCTGGGCAACATGGTGGCGCACCTGCACTGGCATGTCATCCCGCGTTTTGCCGATGACCCGCACTTCCCGCAACCGATCTGGGGTGTACACCAGCGACCGGGAGCTGTCGCGCGGCGCGGTGCGGATGCCAAGGCACTTGCGCTGGCGCTGGCCGCCGAATTAAAACAAGCGAGCTGCTGACTTGACGGTCAGGCTGAACGCGCCGCAACCGGCGCCTCTGCCGGACCACGGGCAATGATACGGGCACCAGGAAACACCACGCTGAAACAACTGCCACGCCCCGGTTCGCTGGTCACTTCCAGTCGCGCAGCATGCCGGTTGACCACGTGCTTGACAATTGCGAGGCCAAGTCCGGTGCCGCCGGTTTCGCGCGAACGGCCACGATCCACCCGGTAAAAGCGCTCGGTCAGGCGCGGTACATGCTGTGGCGCGATGCCGATGCCGGTGTCGCGCACCGCAAACACCGCCCCCTCACTGCCATCCGACTTCCAGGACAAGCGCACTTCGCCGCCGGCGGGAGTGTAACGAATGGCATTACTGACCAGGTTGCCGAATGCACTGCGCAATTCGTCTTCGGCGCCGCTGACCCATGCCGCGCTCTCGAGCAGCAGCGTCACCTTGTGGCGACCCGCCGACAATGCCAGCGCGTCGTGATACAGCGCGCGCGCAATGTCCGGCACATTCACCGGCTCCTCGCGCGCCGGGTTGCCCGCGGACTCCAGCCGCGAAAGGGTCAGCAGATCCTCGACCAGACTTTGCATGCGCTTCGCCTGCTCACTCATCATCGGCACCGAACGGCGGATCAGCTCTGGGTTCGGCGTTTCCATGTCAGCGATGGTTTCGAGGAACCCGCCGATCACCGTCAGCGGCGTACGCAGCTCGTGCGACACATTGGCGACAAAATCGCGACGCATGGTTTCGACGCGCTCACGGTCAGTGACGTCGCGGCTGATGATCAGCTTGCGGTTGGCTTCGTAAGGCACGATCAGCACCGACAGGATCAAATCACCGCCACGCGCACTGCGCAGCGTCAGCGGTTCGGCATAGCCCTCGGTGTCGAGGGCCGCGGCAAACTGCGGCTGCCGCACCAGATGGGTTACCAGCTGTCCGACATCGCGTGTTGCGTCCAGTCCGAAATGAAGCTCGGCTTTGGGGTTGCACCATTCGACCTGGTTGCCGCCGTCGACGATGACCAGGCCGTCAGGCATCGCCATGCCGGCCTGACGAAAATCCTGCAGCGTCGCGGTAAGCCGGGATTCGCTGCGCCGCTGACGGCGCAACAGGTGATAAAACGCGGCGAACACGTCTTCCCACAGGCCGGAACTTTCGGGCAAGGCCTCGGGCCGCGGATCGGCCAGCCAGCGCGACAAGCGCGCCAGATGCAGCAGGTGATGGAGCAGCATCAATAACAACAACGCGGCAAACAAACCCAGCGCCGCGGTCGGCCCGGCCACAGGCCACAGCAACAGGCTGACGCCTGCCGCCACGGCGAGACGCAATGCCGACTGGAGCCAGATAGTATTCAACCGCGCATCCTTCGTGAGCGCCGATTATCGCACGGCGATATTGCGTCTGATGCGTACCTTAGTTCACCGAGAAGCGGTATCCCGAGCTGCGCACGGTCTGGATCAGCGCATCGTGACCGGTCGGCTCCAGTGCCTTGCGCAGACGGCGGATGTGCACATCCACCGTGCGCTCCTCGACAAACACATGGTCACCCCACACCTGGTCCAGCAACTGCACCCGCGTGTAGACGCGTTCGGCGTGAGTCATGAAAAAATGCAGCAGTCGGAATTCGGTAGGGCCCAGCGGCAATGCCTTGCCGTTGCCGGTCACGCGATGGCTCGCGGGGTCGAGATGCAGGCCCGATACTTCGATGACATCGTCGGTAACTTCCGGCGAACGCCGCCGCAATAAGGCCTTGACCCGCGCATTGAGTTCGCGCGGCGAAAACGGCTTGGTGATGTAATCGTCGGCGCCCGTTTCAAGGCCCGCCAGCTTGTCCTGTTCTTCCGCCCTCGCCGTGAGCATGATCAGCGGCACGGACTGGGTACGCTTGTCGCTGCGCAGGCGGCGTGCGAATTCGATGCCATTGATGCCGGGCAGCATCCAGTCGAGCACAATCAGGTCGGGCAATTCCTCACGCACCATGCTCAAGGCCTGCTCGGCGGATTCGGCGCGCAGCGCGCGATGACCTGCCAACTCCAGGTTGCAGGCCACCAGTTCCTGTATCGCCGGCTCGTCCTCGACTACCAGTATCGTTGCGGCCATGCGCGCTCCATGCGGGATTTCATGCCCCGGATATTATGACCCTGTTGTTACAGGCGTATGACAGCGCAGCAATGAGATTGCGTAAGCCATTGTATTAAAAGAGAATTTTCGTCTGCTCGCCGGTCTCGGTTATGATGCCGCCACGATCTTGATTTACGGAACACCCTGCCATGGCTGGACTCAGCAAAAACGTGCCCCAACCCACTGAAATCACCCTGCACCAGGCCACGCGCGCGCTGGAAATTTCCTTTGCCGACGGCAAAACCTTCCGCCTGCCCTGCGAATTCCTGCGCGTTTATTCGCCGTCCGCCGAGGTGCGCGGCCACGGTCCGGGGCAGGAGACGCTGCAGACCGGCAAAAAGGATGTGACCATCACCGCCGTCGAGCCGGTGGGCCAGTACGCCATCCAGCTGCGCTTTTCCGACGGTCACGATACCGGCATCTATTCCTGGGACCTGCTGCACAGCTATGGCATGGAGCAGGAAAAAATGTGGCAGCAATATCTGACCCGCCTGCAGCAAGCCGGTGCCTCCAGAGAAACTTAAGCGGTAACTGGTAATTAGTAATTGGTAATTGGTAATTGGTAAAAATAGTGAACGAAGTGAAATATCCGCCCATCCAAATCACCAGTCACCAGTCACCAGTCACCAGTCACCAGTCACCAGTCACCAGTCACCAGTCACCAGTCACCAGTCACCAGTCACCAGTCACCACTCCATGACCAAAACGACTGACTTCGGGTTCCAGAAAGTCGCCGAAGACGAAAAGGCGCGCAAGGTCGCCGATGTGTTCGATTCGGTCGCTACACGCTACGACCTGATGAACGACCTGATGTCGGCGGGTCTGCACCGGCTGTGGAAACGCTTTGCCGTCGAACAGAGCATGACCCGCCCCGGTGAACGCGTGCTCGATGTTGCCGGCGGCACCGGCGACCTGACCCAGTTGTTCGCGCAACGTGTCGGCCCGCGCGGATCGGTAGTTACCACCGACATCAACGGCCCGATGCTGCGACGCGGCCGCGACCGCCTGCTCGATGACGGGCTGATCGTGCCAACGGTGCAATGTGATGCCGAGAAGCTGCCGTTCGCCGATGCCTGCTTTGACTGTGTCTGCGTCGCCTTCGGCCTGCGCAACATGACGCACAAGGACGCCGCGATCGCCGAGATGTACCGCGTGCTGCGCCCGGGCGGCCGTCTGCTGGTGCTCGAATTTTCGCGCGTGTGGCAACCGCTGGCACCGCTGTATGACGCGTATTCCTTCCAGATGCTGCCACGGCTGGGCAAACTGATTACCAATGATGCCGACAGTTACCGTTATCTCGCCGAATCCATCCGCATGCATCCTGATCAGGAAACCCTGAAAAAAATGATGCAGGACGCAGGCCTCGAACGCGTCGAATATTTCAATCTCGCCGCGGGCGTGGTTGCCCTGCATCGCGGCATCCGCTACTAGGGCCTGTTAACTATCATTTCGTGAGATGCGTCGAGGCCAAATCGTCGCCGTCGCACTCATGAAATGATAGTTAACAGGCCCTGCCCGCCCAAGCACTTGATCTGCAAGGGTTTTCTTCGCCAGCGGTCGTGTATAACTTATTGATTTTACTTATTATTTTTCTTAATGCTGGCCGCGACACTGCGTCGTTATAATGCCCCGGTCGATGTGAAACGGAGGACACCATGAAACAAATTCTGATGGCGTTGATTGCAGCCTGCGGCCTGGCACTGATTGTTGTCGATGCCGAGGCCAAACGCCTGGGCGGCGGCAAGAGCTTCGGCATGCAACGCAATACGCAACAGGCAACTCCCAAAGCGCCGGCACAACAACAGCAAGCCACAGGCGCAGCTGCGCCACAACAACCAGCAGTAACGCCCGGCAACAAATGGCTGGGCCCGCTGGCCGGTCTGGCACTCGGCGCCGGCCTGATGGCGCTGTTCATGAACAACGGCATCGGTGGCGCGCTGATGGGTGTGCTGCTGCTGGCCGCAATTGCCGGCCTTGCGCTGATGGCATTCCGCGCACTGCGCGGCGGCACTGCGCAGGCACCGCTGCAATACGCCGGCGGACCAGACGGACAGCAAACCCTGTCATCCCTGCCGGGTGGCGGTGCGGCCGCGCATTCGGTGGCGGCAGCCACTGCAAACGCCAGCCGTTGGCCTGCGGATTTCAATGCCGCCGAATTCATCCGCCATGCGCGACTGAATTTCGTGCGCTTGCAGGAAGCCAACGATGCCCGGGACAGCAAGGCACTGGCCGATTTCCTCACGCCCGATGTGCTGGCCGGCGTGCAGCACCAGTGGCAGGAAGAAGGCCCGGCGCAAGGCAAGACCGAAGTGGTCACGCTGGAATCGGAAATACTCGATGTCAGCACCGAAGGTCTGCTCTACATCGTCAGCGTGCATTTCTCCGGCCTGATCCGCGAAGACAGCAGCGCTGAACCGCAGGCGTTCGCCGAAATCTGGCATCTCGAAAAACCGCTGCGCGGCCCGATGGGCTGGCTGGTTTCGGGTATCCAGCAAGCTTGATGACCAAACGGGGCGGCATGACGCCGCTCCGCTTTTGCTGCACAATCTGCCGCCATGTTTGACGCACTCGCCGGCGCACCGCTCAACCATCTATTGCGTGCCAACGCCTGGGCACGCGACGCGCTCAAGCCGCACGCCGGCAAGACCGTCTCGTTCCGTTGCCTGCCGTTCATCACCCGCCTCACCGTGCTCGACAGCGGCGAAGTGACGCCCGCCACCGCTGAAGCAGTTGCCGCAGTCACGCTGACACTGACCCCGGGCCTGATGCTGCGTGTCGCAGCAAGGGATGAAGCCGTGTGGCGCGACGTGATCATCGACGGCGACACCACGTTTGCCACCACGATCCATCACCTGTGGCAACACCTGCACTGGGATGCAGAAGAAGATCTGTCAAAAATTGTCGGCGACACGACAGCGCACCGCATCGCCGAATCCGGGCGCACGCTGCAACGCTGGGCACAGGCCAGCGGCGACAACCTGGCGCATTCCTTCGCCGAATACTGGACCGAAGAACAACCGCTGATCGCGGCAAAACAGGATGTCGCGCGCTTTACCGCCGATGTCGACCAGTTGCGCAACGACACCGCCCGTCTCGAAAAACGCATCGAACTGCTGCGCAACCGCTGACCGCCTGCCTGTTTTAGCAGTCGCATTTTCTGCCGCGCATCTCCTCCCTTTATTCACGGCCGGTTAGAATGCGCGGGTGCGTATATTCCGCCTGCTGAAAATCCTCCGTGTCACTTTGCGCTTCGGGCTCGACGAGTTCCTGCTCGGCCATGAACGCGTGCGTACGCTGCGCGTCACACTGACCACGCTGTTGTTCTGGCGCGACCTGTCCGCGCCGCGCGCGGTGCGCCTGCGCCGCGCGCTGGAAACGCTGGGCCCCATTTTCGTCAAGTTCGGCCAGGTGTTGTCGACACGCCGCGATCTGATTCCACCGGACATCGCCGAAGAACTTGCCCAGCTGCAGGACCATGTGCCGCCATTCCCCGGCGCCCAGGCTTTGCAGATCCTGCACGAGGCTTACGGCAAACCGGCGACGGAGGTGTTTACCCGCTTTGACGTAGCGCCGGTGGCCAGCGCCTCCGTGGCCCAGGTGCATTTCGCCACACTGCCCGATGGCCGTGAAGTCGCCGTCAAGGTGCTGCGCCCCGGCATCGCCACGGTCATCGCCAAGGATGTCGCGCTGCTCGATGCCGGCGCCGCGCTGCTCGAATTGCTGTGGTCGGACGGCAAACGGCTGAAACCACGCGAAGTGGTCGCCGAATTCGCGCGCCACCTCGACGATGAACTCGACCTGATGCGCGAAGCCGCCAACGCCAACCAGCTGCGACGTAATTTCCTCGATTCGCCGCTGCTCGCGGTGCCCGAAATCCACTGGGATTACTGCTCAACCAAAGTCATGGTCATGCAGCGCATGCATGGCACACCGGTATCTGCCGTGGATGCCCTGCGCGCGCAGGGCGTGGACATTCCGCGCATCGCCCGCGCCGGCGTGGAAATCTTTTTTACCCAGGTCTTCCGCGACGGTTTTTTCCACGCCGACATGCACCCCGGCAACATCCTGGTGACGCCGGCCGGCCAGTATGTCGCGCTCGATTTCGGCATCATGGGCACATTGACCGACGTCGACAAACACTACCTCGCGCGCAATTTCATCGCCTTTTTCCGCCGCGATTACCGCCGCGTTGCCGAAGTCCATGTCGAATCGGGCTGGGCGCCGCCGGGCACCCGCGTCGAGGAATTCGAAACCGCCATCCGTGCGGTGTGCGAACCGATTTTCGACAAGCCGCTGAAGGAAATTTCCTTCGGCAAGGTGCTGCTGCGGCTGTTCCAGACTTCGCGCCGCTTCAACATCGAAATCCAGCCGCAGCTGGTGCTGCTGCAGAAAACCCTGCTCAACATCGAGGGCCTGGGTCGCGATCTCGACCCCGACCTCGACCTGTGGAGCACGGCCAAGCCCTACCTCGAGCGCTGGATGTCGGAACAGGTCGGCTGGCGCGGCCTCGCCCGTCGCATCGGTGACGAACTGCCGTTCTGGAGCGAGCTGCTGCCGCAACTGCCGCGGCTGGTGCAGCAGTATCTGGCGCACGACCATGACGCCGTGCTGCGTGAGCAGGCTGGAGAACTGCTGCGCGCGCATCGGCGCAACAGCTGGCTGCTGGCGGTCGTTGCCGTGCTGCTGGTCGTCCTGATTACCCTGCAGCTACTGTCGTGAACCGCTAAGCCGCGGCTATAATCTCCCACCAAAAGGGAGACTGCGATGCTGCTGTGGTTTGTCATTGCCTACCTGATGGTATCGGTCGGCATCGGCCTGTGGGCCGCGACCCGCGTCCATAACACCAAGGACTTCGCCGTTGCCGGCCGCTCGCTGCCGCTGCCGGTGGTCACCGCCACGGTATTCGCCACCTGGTTCGGCGCCGAAGCCGTGTTTGGCGTCTCCGCCCAGTTCGTCAAGGACGGATTGAGCGGCGTGGTCGCAGACCCCTTTGGTTCCTCTCTGTGCCTGGTCATCGCCGGACTGTTTTTCGCGAAAAAACTCTACAAGCTCAACATCCTCACCGTCGGCGACTACTACCGCATGCGTTACAACCGCACGGTGGAGGTCATCACTTCACTGTGCATCGTCGGCTCCTACCTCGGCTGGGTGTCAGCACAGATCAAGGCCATGGGCCTGATTTTCAGCATCATCACCAACGGCGCGGTAAGCCCGGAGCTGGGCATGATCATCGGCGCCGCCATCGTGCTGCTCTACACCACCTTTGGCGGCATGTTTTCGGTGGCGATCCTCGACTTCGTGCAGATGAGCGTGAGCATGGGCGGGCTGCTCTACATCGCCTGGCTCATCAGCGGCATGACCGGCGGCGTCGGAGTGGTGGTGAACCATGCCGCACAGGCGGGCAAATTCGAATTCTTTCCGCCGGCCGATCCCTGGCTGTGGCTGACCTTCCTCGGCGCGCTGCTGACCATGATGCTGGGTTCGCTGCCGCAGCAGGACGTGTTCCAGCGCGTAACTTCGGCAAAATCCGCGAAAATTGCCCTCACCGGGTCATTGCTCGGCGCATCGATCTATTTCTGCTTCACCTTCGTGCCAATGTTCATTGCCTACTCGGCGACGCTGATTGATCCAAAACTCTTCACCGAACTGCTGGAAAAGGACTCCCAGCTGATCCTGCCGACGCTGGTGCTGCAACACACGCCGCTGTTTGCGCAGATCCTGTTCTTCGGCGCGGTGCTGTCGGCGATCATGAGTTGTTCGTCCGCCACGCTGCTCGCGCCATCAGTGATGTTCGCCGAAAACGTCGTCAAGGGTTATTTCCCGCACCTCCCGGATCGCAAGTTCCTGTGGATCATGCGCCTGACCATTGTCAGTTTTGCCTGCGTGGTACTGATGTTCGCGCTTAATTCCGAATCGTCGATTTTCCACATGGTCGAGTCTGCCTACAAAATCACCCTGGCCGGCGCTTTCGTGCCGCTGGTCGTCGGCGCATTCTGGAAACGTGCAAGCACCCAGGGCGCGCTGGCTGCCACGCTGGGCGGCCTCACCTCATGGATCCTGATTGAACTGCTGATCGGCGAAAAAAGTCCGGTACCGCCGCAACTCATCGGGCTGGCGGTGTCAGCCCTGGGCATGGTCATCGGCTCGCTGCTGCCGCAACGCTACGGCGTGGTGCCGCACCCGCATCACCATCACGCCAAGGCTTCCTGAGGCTTGGCGTCGCCGGTGACGCACGCTGCGAAGCAAGTCCCCTTGGGGGGCGCCGCGGTCATCAAGCCGGCGATATTCGCGCTGCTGGCGATCAATGCCGGCATTTACGCCGCCACCGGGCGTTTTTCGGAAGGGCTGGATGCCCTCGCCTGGTTCGCGCTGCTCGCGTTGTTTGAAATCGAAACCCGCTGTCCGCGCTGGACGCGCATTCCCCGCAACGCCGCCATGCTTGACCTGTTGCGGCTGCTGGCCGCAACCGGTGTGGTCATCGCGGCACTCAGTTTCATCCGCGAACAGGAATGGCTGGACGCCGCCAACGCGTGGTTATGGATCGGCGTCGTCGCGGTACTCGAACTGGAGGTGCGCGCGCCATTGCTGGTGACTCGCCACCGCGGTGCCTTCAACGCGGCATCACTGGCCCTGTATGGTGCGCTGGCTACAGTGGCACTGGCCTGGCTGGCACAGGGTGAGTGGCTGGACGGCTACGACGCCTTGCTGTGGATCGCCGCTTTTGCGCTGATCGAAATGGATTTGCTGCGGCTGACCGCGAATCGCCACGCAGAGAACTTATAACTCTTTGTTTTTATTTAATTATTTGTAGGCGCTGCGAAACGCGTCGATAAACCGCGGTAGATCCTGTTGCGGTAAGCGGTTGATGCCCGCCGCCGCCTGGCGCCCACCGCCGGTGGCAAACGCGAGGCACAGTACATCCGCGCCCTGCGGCTTGTTGCGCGGGGCACGCACGCTGACGGCATAGGAACCATCGCTTTTTGTCACCAGCACCGCATGCGCGCGTTGCGGCTCACTCTGCGCGAGACGATTGCCGAGTACGCCGTTGACGCGCCGGCTCCACGCCGCGTCGGGCAGGATATAGAGAGCCGCCGCATCCGTCGCAAATTCGGCTGACACGGCTTCGGCGCAAGCAAGGTCTTCGGCGCCCGCCTGCTTCAGCACCTCGAACACCGGCTCATCAAAAATGAAATGTCGTGGATCACTATAGGGTGCGATGGCCAGGTACAAATCCGCCGGATGGTAATGCAGGTCGTCAACCGTTTCGCCGTAGGCGTTGTAGTTGATCGCCTCGCCCAGTTCATGCAGGCGCGCAAGTTCGGTGTGATCGAGCTGCAGCGGCTGTGCGGCGCGCACGGCGGATTCCACCAGGTTGTCACCGAAGGCAGCGACCACCGCCCACAGGCGGTGCTTGCCCGCCAGATGGCGATCAACCAGCAGGCTGGTGCAGACATCGGGCGCGGTATCGATATGCGCCTCGAACTGCGGATGCTGCGGAATATCCCCGGCAGCGTGATGGTCGAAATACTGCAGTTCGGCGCCGCTGGCCAGCGCGAGCTGCACAGCCTCTGCATTGCTGCGCAATGACACATCAAGCACCGTCAGGCGGTCACCGGCCTTTGCCGCTACCCGGCCGACCAGGGCGATGTCGCGCTTGGCGCCCGTTACCAGTTCCGCTGCGCGCGGCTCTGCGAGCCGCAATTGATGCAAGGCGCAGATACCGTCGGCGTCGCCGTTGAAGATGTCGTAAAATTTCATGGATGTTGCCGGATTACTCAGCAGATTCACAATCGGCCGCGCCACGCAGTCTGCGGCTGGCCGGCATGGCGGCGCTAGCTTACATTCTGGTCATCATCTACGCCAGCCTGCAGCCTTTCATCGACTGGCGTGCATTGCCCGGCGACTTTGGCGATTTTCTGCTCGAACCGTGGCCGCGCTGGATCACCGTTGATGATGTGCTGTTCAATTTCGCGGCGTACCTGCCGCTGGGATTCCTGCTTGCGCTGACACTGTCCGCGCGCCGGAGCACACAGGCTGCGGTAATGCTGGCCGCCATTGCCTGCGTGGCATTGAGTTTTACGCTCGAGGCCGCGCAGCAATACCTGCCGACGCGCATCGCCTCAAACGTGGACCTGCTGGTCAACAGCACTGGCGGTTTCGTCGGCGCACTGATCGCGCAGCTGTTTTCACCGGGACAACACCTGGGCAGGACGGTCGCGCAACTGCGCCAGCGCTGGTTTGTCAGCGGTGTACGTGGAGATGCAGCGCTTATTCTCGCCGGACTGTGGCTGATCACCCAATTGCATGCGACGCTGATCGTGTTCGGCAACGGCGACCTGCGCGGCAGCATCGATCTGGTGAAATGGTTCACGCACACGCCCGGCTCGTATCTGGCCGCCGAAGCGGGCGTGGTCATGCTCAACCTCAGTGGTCTCGGCCTGCTGATCGCCTGCGCGGCGCGTGACAAGGCTGCCGGCTACTGGCGGGCCATGGCCTTGATTTTTGCCGCCGCCTGCACGCTGAAAATCACAGCAGTGGCGCTGCTGCTGCGCGCGCCGAATCTGTGGAGCTGGCTGACGCCGGGTGTCGGCATCGGTTGTGCCATGGCGCTGGTGCTGTTGCTGCTGCTGACGCGGCTGCCGTACCGCGGTCGCGCGGCCATGGCCGTGCTGGCGCTGGCAGGTGCCGTGATTCTGGTCAATATCATTCCCGAGAATCCGTATCGTCCCGTACCACCATACCTGCTGCTGGGTCGTGCCAGCCACCTCCTCAGCTTCACCAGCATGACCCGCGCACTGTCGGACCTGTGGCCCTTCCTGGCGTTGTTGTTCGCCCTGTTCAGCCTTGCCGCCCGCCGGCCCTCCACTTACTGAAACCACGGATATCATCATGCCACGCCCCGCTTCACGTCCCGCTTCATCACGCCCCACCATCGCCAGCCTGCGCGTCCAGCAGCGCCGTTTCGCCGAAGCCCGCGACTGGCCGCAGTTCCACACGCCGAAAAACCTGGCGATGGCGCTCAGCGTCGAGGCCGCGGAACTGCTGGAATGTTTCCAGTGGCTGACGCCCGAACAAAGCACGCAGCTCGCCGGGCGCGAACGTCACGCTGTCGAAGAGGAAATCGCCGACGTACTGCTCTACCTGCTGCGCCTGAGTGACGTGCTCGGCATTGATCCGCTGCAGGCGGCGCAGCGCAAAATCGCCGTCAATGCGCGCAAATATCCGGTATCCGTGGCCAAAGGTTCGGCACGCAAATATTCGCAGCGTTAGCCGGACAATACGGCGGGTATAATCTGCCCCTTGCACCGCCATCCGTTTGGTTTCACGTTCACCTCCCCATGAGCCATTACAAACACCATGTATTTTTCTGCTGCAACCAGCGCGAAGGCGGCGCACGTTGCTGCGCCGACCATGGCGCGCAGGACATGCGTGATTACGCCAAGCAGAAAATCAAGGCGCTGAAACTGTCCGGTCCCGGCAAGACCCGTATCAACCAGGCCGGTTGCCTCGACCGCTGCGATGAAGGTCCGGTGCTGGTGGTTTATCCGGAAGCGGTCTGGTACACCTATGTCGATCGCGAAGACATCGACGAAATCATCAGCGAACACCTGCAGCATGGCCGCGTCGTCGAACGGTTGAAAATCTGAAGGGGTTGCTCGTTCACCCGTTCACGGCTCACCTTTCACGCTCCACCCCATGCCAGTCACTGAACTTCGCCCCATGCCGCCATCCACGCTGGAACGCCTGATCGTTGACGGCCCGGCCGGCGCGCTGGAAACCGACCTCAATGATCCCGGCGATCCACGACGCGGCATTGCGCTGATCGCGCATCCCAATCCGGTGCAGGGCGGCACCAAGGACAACAAGGTCATCACCACGCTGGCGAAAACCTTTTTCGGTCTCGGTTATGTCGCGATCCGGCCCAATTTCCGCGGTGTCGGTAAAAGCACCGGCAGTTTTGATCAGGGCAATGGGGAAACCGAAGACATCCTCGCTGTCGCGCGTTACGCCAGGGCGCGTTTCGGCGAGCTGCCGCTGCTGCTCGCCGGATTTTCCTTCGGCGGCTTTGTACAGACGCGGGTTGCGCACGCTTTGGCAGCCGAAAATCTGTCCGCAGAAAAACTGGTGCTGGTGGGTCCTGCGGTGAACCGTTTTCCAGCGCTCACCGTACCGCCCGATACGCTGGTGATCCACGGCGAAGTCGATGATGTGGTGCCGCTCGTCGCGGTGCTCGACTGGGCTCGGCCGCAGCAATTGCCGCTGGTCGTCGTTCCTGGTGGTGAACATTTTTTTCACGGCAAACTGCACCTGCTTGCGCAGATCGTCCAGCGCCATTGCGCATGAGCACCGCCGCGCCGCTGGCAGCCATCGGGCTGCGTAAATCGTATGGCGAACACGAGGTGGTCTGCGGCGTGGATTTTTCGCTGCAGCCCGGCGAATGTTTCGGCCTGCTCGGCCCCAACGGTGCCGGCAAAACCACCACGCTGCGGCTGTGCCTGGGCCTGACCGATCCCGACAGCGGCAACATCACCGTGCTCGGCCGGCCGGTGCCGCAGCAGGCGCGCGAGGCGCGGTCGCGCATCGGCGTCGTGCCGCAGTTCGACAACCTTGATCCGGATTTCACCATCCGCGAGAACCTGCTGATCTTCGGCCGTTACTTCGATATCGCCGATGCGGTATTGCGCGCGCGCATCCCCGACCTGCTCGAATTCGCCGGGCTTTCCAGCCGTGCCGACACCCGTATCCAGACCCTGTCCGGCGGCATGAAACGGCGGCTGACGCTGGCGCGCGCGTTGATCAATGATCCGGAACTCATATTCCTCGACGAACCGACCACCGGGCTCGACCCGCAGGCGCGGCATGTGATCTGGGAACGACTGCGTAACCTGCTGAAACAGGGCAAGACCCTGCTGCTGACCACGCATTTCATGGAAGAAGCCGAACGCCTGTGCAGCCGCATCGCGATCATGGACCACGGCAAAATCATCGCCGAAGGTGAGCCACAGGCACTGATCGCGCAGTACATCGAACCGCAGGTGGTCGAGGTGTACGGCGAAGGCGCACCGGACTGGGCCGACCGTTTTGGCCGCAACCGCGCCGAACGCTGCGAAGCCACCGGTGAAACGATTTTTTGTTACACCCACGACCCCGCCCCGCTGATCACCGACCTCGACACCCGTGGTGATCTGCGTTACCTGCACCGCCGCGCCAGTCTCGAAGACGTGTTCCTCAAACTCACCGGCCGCGAGCTGCGCGACTGACATGAGTGCGAGAAATCATTGGGCCCTGCCGCAATTCAGCCTGCGTTTCGCGCGGGTGTGGCGGCGCAATCTGCTGGTGTGGCGCAAGCTGGCCATACCGTCGATGCTCGGCAACCTCGCCGACCCGCTGCTCTACATGTTCGGCCTCGGTTACGGCCTCGGCCGCATGCTCGATGACGTCAATGGCATGTCGTACATCGGCTTTCTCGCCGGCGGCATCATCTGCTCCAGCACCATGATGAGCGCCTCGTTCGAAGCCATGTATTCGGCGTTTTCCCGGATGCAGATGCAGAAAACCTGGGAAGCCATCCTCAATGCGCCTCTGACACTGGATGATGTCGTGCTCGGTGAAATGGTCTGGGCCGCCAGCAAAAGCTTCCTCTCCGGCAGTGCGGTGCTGATTGTCGCCGCCGCGCTCGGGCTGGTGGCCTCCCCTTTGGCTTTTGCCGTAATACCGCTGATATTCCTCACCGGGCTGGCCTTTGCCGGCCTCGGCCTGATCATGACCGCACTGTCGCCGAGTTATGATTTTTTCATGTACTACTTCACGCTGTGCGTGACCCCGATGATGCTGTTGTGCGGCGTGTTTTTCCCGCTCGACCAGCTGCCGGCCGCGGCCCAGGTCGCGGCGCAGCTGCTGCCGCTGACCCATGCCGTCAGCCTCGCCCGCCCGCTGGTCAACGGCGAAGTACCCTCGTCATGGCTGCTGCATATCGCCGTTCTCGCCGCTTACGCCGTGGCCGGGTTTTATGTGGCGCTGGCCCTGACTCGGCGCCGGCTGCTGAAGTAAGATCACCTTCATGCTGTGGATTAAATCCTTACATCTGCTGTTCGTGATCTCCTGGTTTGCCGGGCTGTTCTACCTGCCGCGCATCCTGGTCAACCTGGCAATGGAAGACAACGAGGCTGCGCGCGCCCGGCTGCTGCTGATGGCCCGCAAACTGTACCGGTTCATGTCGCCGCTTTCCGGATTGGCACTGCTGTTCGGTTTCTGGCTGTGGCTGGGTTACGGTATCGGCGGCGGCTGGCTGCATGCCAAGCTGGTGTTGGTGGTGCTGTTGATCGGCTATCACCACGCCTGCGGCAGCCTGCTGCGCAAATTCGAACAGGGGCGCAACACCCGTTCCCATGTCTGGTTCCGCTGGTTCAACGAGATTCCGGTGCTGCTGCTGCTGGCGATTGTCATCCTGGTCGTCGTCAAACCGTTTTAACCGGATATGCACCGCGCCGCCGCAATCCTCGCGCTGTTGATGGCGCTGCCCGCCTCCGTCTGCGCAGCCGACGCGCGCATCATCGTCCAGCAATCACCGCTGGCCGGCTTCCAGTATTACGAAGGTAAGGACCTGTGGGCCATGATGCGGGTCGGTGACAGTCTGCAACTGTCGCGGGAACCGCAGAACCCGCACGATGCCAATGCGGTGCGCGTGCTGTGGCGCAATGAGATGCTCGGTTATATCCCGCGCCGCGAGAACAGCGACGTCGCGCGACAGATGGATCGCGGCGCACCGGTGAAAGCGCGTATTGTCCATTTGAAAGAAGCACGCAATCCCTGGCAACGCATCGAGTTCGAGGTCTATGTCGAACTCTTACCGGTAAAACCCTGAAAATTATTTACGGCCCTGATATGGAAACCTTTTTCGCTTCTTGCCCGCGCGGTCTCGAAGCCGTGCTCGCAGAAGAGCTGACTGCGCTAGGCGCGCAGGACGTGCGCGCAGTCGAGGGCGGCACCGGATTCCGCGGCCCGTATGCGCTGTGTTACCGCATCAATCTCGAAAGCCGCATCGCCAGCCGTGTACTGTGGCGCATCGGTCAATGCCGCTACCGTGACGAGAACGACATTTACACTGTGGCAAGCAAACTGCCCTGGGCACAGTGGTTCGGTCCCACGCAAAGCATCCGTGTCGACACCTCGGCGATCAAAAGTCCCTTGCGCAGCATCGATTTCGTCACGCTGCGCGTCAAGGATGCCGTCTGCGATGTCTTGCGCGAAGCGGAAGGCGATCGGCCCAACGTCGATACCCGCCAGCCCGATGTGCGCATCCATATTTTCCTGAACCGCGACGATGCGCTGTTTTATCTCGATACTTCGGGAGATGCGCTGTTCAAACGCGGCTGGCGTACAGCCACCGGTGACGCGCCGTTGCGCGAAAATCTCGCTGCGGGCATTTTGAAGCTGGCAGGCTGGACACCCGAGCAACCGCTGCTCGATCCGATGTGCGGCAGCGGCACCTTCCTGATCGAAGCCGCGCTGATGGCCACACACCGTGCGCCGGGACTCAATCGAAAATTCGGCTTCGAGAAACTGCGCAACTTCGATGCCAAAGCTTGGGAGACGCTGCACCGGCAAGTCGCGGCACAGGAAAATAAATCAATAAAAACAATGATTTATGGATATGACCGCAGTGGAGATGCGATCGCGCAGGCACGGCAGAACGTCGCCGCACTGGGCATGGAACAGCGCATCGAACTGAAGCAGTGCAGCTTTGAGGATTCCAAGCCGCCCATGCCCGCCGGCTTGTTGATCACCAACCCGCCATACGGCGTACGCATGGAAGAACTCGACGATCTCGCTGCTTGGTACCCGACACTCGGCGACATCCTCAAGCAGCGTTACAGCGGCTGGACCGCTTATATCCTCACTGCCGATCTGCGCCTGGCCAAGATCATGCGCCTGCAACCGTCGCGACGTACGCCGCTGTTCAATGGCGCACTGGAGTGCCGTTTGTTCAAATATGAACTGGTGGCGGGGAGCATGAGGAAACCTAAAGAAGGCGCTTAACGTGTCTTTTCACCGGCCGCAGAAGGCGGTCGGGTGCTAATAGAGTTAGATTGCATACGTCGATTAAGCTGCATCTAATGCCTTAAGTGCGGCGTTGAAGTTCAGGCGAATTTGACGCTGCCGTTCTTCTGAAATCGGAATATGGGAAAAAGGAGGATCCCACTTTGAGAATAGGTAATCGCTGAGCATTTGTCGATCTCCATCCACGGACACCGAAATAGTTTTTCCGCCCTCTCGATATTCAATCGTAAAACGATCAACTACCTGAACTTCGAAGCCCTCACTACTTCTAATGCCCTGCTTGTTCATGCGAGTGAAAATCATTGCAATCTAACGTTTACGGTGATCCGTGCGCGCCGCTTTCGTGCGCATCGTGATCGACTGTAGGGTTAGGCGACATTTTTGGGGAGCCTCTGGACAAACTTCCAGGAAGTGGGTTTGGTTTTGATCGAAACAATTTGCAATTCATTGAGCTGATAAATCGAAGCGATATATGCATCATCGACTTCCTCTTGTTCGCTAGGACCGTTACCGCGAACGTCCGGCGGGCTACTTCGTAGCTCTACGAATGCTCCTTCTTTCGGAAGAAAGATAAGGAGCGCAGACCATCCATTCTTTTTGCCGCTGTATCCGTCGGCGATGTCGATCACCAAATCAAGATCAAACGGTTTGATGCTGCCATCTATGGCAACGTAATCACACGGCATCATGAATTATCTCACTCCGACCTTTTCGGCTGTTGCCCGCTCTCGCCACGTGTATCTGCTGGCGCCTAACGGCAAAGCTCAGCCAGGCAGCTAGACTGCCTCGTCTGCAGCGGTTTGTTAGCCGAACAGTTTCCCAAGTAGCCCCCTTTTCTTGCGTAAATAGATTGGCTCTTGATTCACAAAATATGAATCGCTGCGACTGTCAAACCTAGTGATGTCCACCGCCTTCTGTGTTTTCTTCGTTTCTCGAGCTATCACGCCGACTGCCCCAGCGATACGCTCAAAATCGTTTTCAGGCGCAAGAATTGAAACAACAAGTGCCGGTTCGTTATGAACGCCAGGTATAAGGTGCTGCGCAAGAAATGCCTTTTCAACGAGCGGCTCGGTAGCAAAGAATCGCTTTAGAGCGGCGGCGAATTCATGTGGGTAGTCTTTGGGTTGACCGATCAGTGCTGTTGTTGCCTTCTTTACCGTAAATGTCTCGCTCGGTTTAAAGAGCGTTCCGTCTAGCAACTGCGATACCTCACTTGGCACTAAGATCTTTCCGTACTGCGCACCCGGATTCAGGACTAGATGGGCGCCCCGCGTCATATTAAACAGGTCCATGGCTGAGAGACTAAGGTAGCGCGTTCCTTGCGGAAGACGCGCTTCGGACGAGAATAAGGGTGTATGCAGCTGCCCTTGAATGTCAATTTGGGCAAGCTGTAGCTTTGCAGCCTCCTTCACAACGCCATCAACAATAGCCGGAGGCTCTCCGCCTGGGACGATCAGCACCTGCGCACCCGCCAACGCCTTGTAAAAAGCCGGCCTTGCCGCTACATCAGTCGCAGCCTGCACTAGTGCGGCTTCTAATTCGTTCTGTGGAGTACCCCAGTCATTGCTCATGGGCGGGCTAACGGTTGAGCTGAGCGGCGCGCACGCCAGCCATTGAGCTTGGCACTTTATCTTCCACGCGTCCGCTCCAGCGAGGTGTTAGGCCGACAACCGCACGGTCGCGGAACCACCGCCACCTTTCGGGTCGTACCCGACCCATACAGATCCCCACGAATAGTTGCCGGCACCTATTCCTCTTTTTGTTAGCCACGACCCTATGCTCGACGCACGCGCTCTCTCTTTGTCCTCTGACCATTCAGACCATGATGTGCCAAATTTGTCGTGCGCGTCAGCAAGCCCGATCATTCCCAGAGTTCCAAGGTTGAAGCCGAGCGAAATTGCGACAATTATTTCCCCGTCCTCAAATGGCGGCAAGCTGTACCAGACCCAACCCGTGCCCATGTCCCTCTTAGACTTGATCACCGACGGAATTGTCTGAAGCAGGAGCGGCTCGGTTAGGCCAGGCGCAATCCTGGGCCCTTGAGGGTGCTGTATCTCAAAACTCGCGGTTGTCACGAATGGCGGCCTAACTAGTAGTAGTTGACATTTTTAGTTGCCAAATTTAGGTGACTTTTTTAGTTGACATTCTGCACCTCTGTGGTGCCCATGATAGGCCACCCGCAGGTCATCCTCAACCACGTTGCTGCGTTGTTCGATCAGAGGGGGTATGACCCATGGATAACGACCAGCCGGCAATGCCAGCAGCGGCACGCAGGCTGAAACTGCTGCAGCAAGTGCGGGAGGCCATTCGCCGCAAACATTTCAGTCCGCGCACCGAGGAAAGTTATGTGCACTGGATCAGACGTTTTATCCATTTTCATGGCAAGCGCCATCCCGCCGAACTGAGTGAAACCGGTGTCACGGCATTTCTGAACCATCTCGCCCGCGACCGGCATGTGGCTGCCGCCACGCAGAATCAGGCCTTGTCAGCCTTGTTGTTTCTTTATCGCGAGGTCATGAACCAGCCCCTGGCCTGGTTGAATGATCTCGACCGGGCAAAACGTCCGGCCCGCATGCCCTCCGTGCTGACCCGCACCGAGATGAACGCCGTTCTGGACAAACTGGAAGGAACCCGGTGGATCATGGCCGGCCTGCTGTACGGCGCGGGACTGCGGCTGCGTGAATGCCTGAAGCTGCGGGTGAAAGACATCGACTTTGGTTACGGCCAGATCGTCATTCGCGATGGCAAGGGCGCAAAAGATCGCGTCACCATGTTGCCTGCCGTAGTCATCGAACCCCTGCAACAACATCTGATCCGGGTGCGCATGCTCCACGACCGGGATCTCGCGGCGGGTTACGGTGGTGTCGAACTGCCGGATGCGCTGGCCATCAAATATCCACGCGCGGCCCAGGACTGGGGCTGGAAGTTTGTATTTCTTTCCTACAAGCTGTCCGTTGATAAACGCAGCGGAGAAATCCGGCGCCATCATGTTTACGAGAACTATCTCATTCGCGCAGTGAAACAGGCCGCGCGTGCAGCCGGCATCACCAAACATGTCAGCTGCCACACACTGCGCCACTCCTTCGCCACACATTTGATCGAGAGCGGATATGACATCCGTACCGTGCAGGAACTCTTGGGTCATCGCAGCGTAGAGACGACCATGATCTATACGCATGTCATGAACAAGGGCGGGCGCGGCGTAACCAGTCCCCTCGACCGCAGCCGGCATGTCGATGCCATCAGATCAGTAACACCTGCTGTCGATCAACCTGCCGCCCATCGGCAATCCGTCGCGGCGAAATTATAAAATAATCAATAAAATCAAATACTTATGATATTTCGACGTTACCGCAGCACTCTCAGTATCAATGACCCGCCGATCAGCAGCAGCAGCACGCTGATCACCTTCAGCAGCGTCTCACGCGATGCACTGAGCTGAATGCGATGCCCGGCCCAGATGCCGCCGAGTGCGAAAGGCAGCAGCAGCACTGCGCCGATGACGCGGTCGGCAATCATCAACCCTCCTGCGAAAAACACCAGCGCGCGGATCGACGTCGACAGCAGCACCATGTTCGACAGCGTCGCGCGCAGCACCGTCTTGTCCGGCAGGCGCCGCGACAGGTAGATCGCGTACGGCGGCGCACCGACGCCGAACAATGTGCCCGCAGCGCCGCCACAGAATCCGGAAATCACCGCCCAGGGATGCCGTGCAATGCCGATCTGCGGCACGCCGGCATACAGCGAATACAGGCCGTAACTGCACAGGAACAGTCCGAAGGCGGCGATGGTCGCATGCTGCGGAATCGTCACCAGGGCGGTAACGCCGGCCACGGCACCGGCCAGCGAAAACGGCGCCATCCATTTCAGTTCCCCGCGGTCAGCATCCTTCGAGAAACGCGAGCCCAGCGCCAGCGACGCCGAGACGTCAAGGATCACGCACAGCGGCAGCACAAAGCTCAAAGGAAAAAAATAGGACAGCGAAGGCACGGTGAACATTGCCGCACCGAACGCCGAGATGCCGAAAATCACATAGGCGCCAAAAACAATCGCCGCGCAGGCGGCGTAGGTCGCCCAGTCAAACGGCATGACCATCAAGAAAAACGCCGGCGCTCGGGCCGGCGTTGTCTCCGCTGACGGATCGGGTCAGACAAGGTTCAGGTGCTCGATGCCGGACATCGTGTCCTTGTCCTTGGCATCCTTGCTGTTCAGCTTGATATTCAGGCGCAGTTCGTTCATCGAGTCGGCGTTACGCAATGCATCCTCGTAACTGATATCGCCGCATTCATAAAGATCGAACAAGTGCTGGTCGAAAGTCTGCATGCCCAGTTCGCGCGACTTGGCCATGATGCCTTTGATTTCGTGCACCTCGCCCTTGAAGATCATGTCCGAAATCAGCGGCGAATTGAGCAGGATTTCCACTGCGGCAGCGCGGCCCTTGCCGTCTTTTTTCGGGATCAGCCGCTGCGATACCAGTGCGCGGATATTCAGTGACAGATCCATCAGCAGTTGCTGCTTACGCTCTTCCGGGAAAAAGTTGATGATGCGGTCCAGCGCCTGGTTGGCGCTGTTGGCATGCAGTGTGGCCATGGCCAGGTGGCCGGTTTCGGCAAAGGCGATGGCATGGTCCATGGTTTCGCGGTCGCGGATCTCGCCGATCAGGATCACGTCCGGCGCCTGGCGCAGGGTGTTTTTCAGTGCGGCATGCCAGGAATCCGTGTCGACACCGACCTCACGCTGGGTGACCACGCAATTCTTGTGGTCGTGCACGTATTCAATCGGATCCTCGATGGTGATGATGTGGCCGTAGCTGTTTTCGTTGCGGTAACCCATCATCGCCGCCAGTGACGTCGATTTTCCCGAACCGGTGCCGCCAACCATGATCACCAGGCCGCGCTTGGTCATCACCACGTCTTTCAGCACTGGCGGCAGTTTCAGATCGTCGAATTTCGGGATCGAGGTATTGATGGTCCGCAGCACCATGCCGACCCGCCCCTGCTGCATGAAGGCATTGACGCGGAAACGGCCGATGTCGCCGGGGCTGACGGCGAAATTGCATTCTTTTGTCGCCTCAAACTCGCCGGCCTGCTTGTCATTCATGATGCCGCGCGCGAGCTCCGCCGTGTGCTGCGCGGTCAGCGTCTGCTGCGCGACCGGAGTCATCTTGCCGTCAAGCTTGATCGCCGGCGGAAAACCCACGGTGATGAACAGGTCCGAGGCCTTTTTCGCGACCATCGCCCGCAGCAAATCGTGCATGAATTTGACTGCCTGTTCTCTTTCCATGACCTGGCTCCTTCTTTACCTGCTTTAATGTGACTTAACGCCTGCGCCCCGGGGATTTACCGGAACGTATCCTTGTTCATCGCCTTGCCGCGCGCCTCGTCAACCGACACGATATTGCGCTTCACCAGATCCTGCAGGTTCTGGTCCAGCGTCTGCATGCCGAGCTGGGCGCCGGTCTGGATCGCCGAATACATCTGCGCCACCTTGTTCTCGCGGATCAGATTGCGGATCGCCGGTGTGCCGACCATGATTTCATGCGCCGCGGCGCGGCCGCTGCCGTCCTTGGTTTTGAGCAGTGTCTGCGAAATCACCGCGCGCAGCGACTCCGACAACATCGAACGCATCATTTCCTTCTCCTCGGCCGGGAACACGTCGATGATCCGGTCGATGGTCTTGGCAGCGGAACTGGTATGCAGTGTGCCGAACACCAGATGGCCCGTTTCCGCGGCGGTCAGCGCGAGGCGGATGGTTTCCAGATCGCGCATCTCGCCGACCAGGATGATGTCCGGGTCTTCCCGCAAAGCCGAGCGCAGCGCATTGGCAAACGACAGCGTGTGCGGCCCGACTTCGCGCTGGTTGATCAGGCACTTCTTCGATTCGTGCACGAATTCGATCGGGTCTTCCACCGTCAGGATATGGCCCTGCTCGTTTTCATTGATGTGGTTGACGATGGCCGCCAGCGTGGTCGATTTTCCCGAACCTGTCGGGCCGGTCACCAGCACCACGCCGCGCGGCTGGTTGGCAATTTCGACGAATACCTTGGGTGCCTTCAGGTCTTCCAGGCTCAGCACCTTGGACGGAATGGTGCGGAACACCGCGCCGGCGCCGCGCTGCTGGACAAAGGCATTGACGCGGAAACGGGCGAGGTTGGGAATGGAGAAGGAAAAGTCGCATTCCAGGTTTTCTTCGTAGAACTTGCGCTGGCCGTCGTTCATGATGTCGTAGACCATCGCATGAACGTCCTTGTGCTCCAGCGCCGGCAGGTTGATGCGGCGGATGTCGCCATGAACACGGATCATCGGCGGCAAACCCGAGGACAGATGCAGGTCGGAGGCTTTATTCTTGACAACGAAGGCCAGCAGTTCGGAGATGTCCATTTATAATTCCCTGGGGGATAGCTGGTGAATAACGGCTCAGAACGTTGCGGGTCAGGACGCCGTCATCACCATGCAATATTGCACTGCGACGCCTGCAACGGAAAGCGCTGAAATTATGGCCATAATCGCTGCTAACTTGCAAGCTGTACGCGCCCGCATCGTGCGCGCCGCAACGGCCGCAAAACGCGCGCCGGACAGCGTGCGCCTGCTCGCGGTCAGCAAGACCTGCAGCATGGAGCAGATCATCGCTGCCTGGCAGGCCGGCCAACGTGCTTTTGGCGAAAATTTTGTGCAGGAAGCCCTCGACAAGGCGCGCGAACTCACGCATCTGGACATCGAATGGCATTTCATCGGCCCGCTCCAGAGCAACAAGACGCGGCCGGTGGCTGAATTGTTTGCCTGGGTGCACGGCATTGAACGCGAAAAAATCGCGCAGCGGCTGAACGATGCCCGCCCGGCGCATCTGCCGGCACTCAACGTGCTGATCCAGGTCAATGTCAGCGGCGAAGCCAGCAAAAGCGGCGTTGCTCCCGGCCGGGAACGCGAACTGGCCATGGCCATCCGTCGCCTGCCGCGGCTGCGGTTGCGCGGCCTGATGGCCATCCCCGAACCGACCCCGGACACTGCCGTACAACGGGCACGCTTTGCACTGCTGCGCCGTCTCAAGGAAAATCTGCAGGCGGATGACGCCGGCATCGACACCCTGTCCATGGGCATGTCTGACGATCTCGAGGCGGCCATCGCCGAAGGCGCAACCATCGTGCGCGTGGGCACCGCGATCTTCGGCACCCGAAAAACCGTGAAAAGTGAAACGTGAACCGTATAATGTGATGAACGGCATTTTTTTCATTTTGTCTGTCACGTTTCACATTTGACGCAATGAACATCCTTTTTATCGGCGGCGGCAATATGGCAGCCGCAATCATCGGCGGCCTGATTGGCAAAGGCTGGGCGCCCTCGTCCCTGCATGCCGTCGATGTGTCGCCGGAGGCGCTGTTGCGGCTGGGACAGCAATTCGGCATCCGCACTTCCGCCGACGGCAAAGCGGCGGCAGCCACCGCGGACTGCATCGTGCTCGCGGTCAAACCGCAGCAGATGCGGGAAGTCACCGCGACGCTTGCGCCGGCGCTCAAGGGACAACTGGTGATCAGCATTGCCGCCGGCATCCGCGGCGGCGACCTCGCGCGCTGGCTGGGCCCGGCCGCGCACATCGTGCGCGCAATGCCCAATACGCCGGCGCTGGTCGCCGCCGGCATCACCGGGTTGTACGCGATGCCTGGGGTCAGCAGCACGCAACGCCGGGATGCCGAAAAAATTCTCGCCGCTGTCGGCAGCACCTTCTGGGTAAACAAGGAGGAGCAACTGGACGCCGTCACCGCGGTGTCCGGCAGCGGTCCCGCCTACGTGTTTTATTTCATTGAGGCGCTGGAACAGGCCGGGCGCGAACTCGGTCTGTCGCCGGAAATTGCACGACAGAGCGCGCTGGCGACCTTCACTGGCGCAGTCAAACTCGCAACCACCGATGCCGCTGACCCCGCAACCCTGCGCGCGCGGGTGACATCGAAAGGCGGCACCACCGAACGCGCAATTGCTGCGCTGGATGAGGCTGCAGTGAAGACCGCGTTTATCCGCGCAGTGCGCGCCGCAGCGGAACGCGCTGCCGAAATGGGTGATGCCCTGGGCAAAGATGCTGGCTGACGCACTGATTTTTATCGCGGAGGTCGCGTTCGGCCTGCTGACATTCACGCTGCTGCTGCGTTTTTACCTGCAGTGGGTGCGCGCACCGTACCGCAATCCGCTGGCGGATTTCGTCAATGCGCTGACCGATTTCATGGTCCGTCCCGCGCGCCGCATCATCCCCGGCCTGTGGGGACTCGACCTGCCGACGCTGCTGCTGGCCTGGCTGATGCAATTACTCGAACTGCTGATCGTCATGCAGCTGCGCGGCTACCGCTTCGGCGCCGAGATCGGGATGGCCGTCATCGGCATCGCGGCATTCGCCGCGGTGGCCATACTCAAACTGCTGATTTACATCGTGCTGGGCGCAACCCTGCTGCAGGCGCTGCTGTCGTGGATCAATCCCGGCAGTCCGGTCGCACCGCTCCTCGACGCCATGACGCGGCCGTTCCTGCGCCTGTTCCGCCGCCGCATTCCACCGGTGGGCAATGTCGACCTGTCGCCGCTGTTCCTGCTGGTGGTCTGCCAGTTGTTGCTGATGCTGCCGGTGGCCTGGCTGGAAAGTGAAACGCTGCGCCTGCTGCGATGACCCTGCAGTGGTGCCGTTTTGATCCTGCGACAGCGCGCCTGACCTTGCACATCCATGCCCGGCCCAATGCCAGGATCACTGCCGCGGCCGGCCTCTACGGGGACGCGCTCAAGGTCCATATCGCCGCGCCTGCTGTCGACGACAAAGCCAATGCCGCGCTGATCGCGTGGCTGGCCAAAACGCTGGGGTTGCCGCGCAGCGCGCTACGCCTGAAATCCGGCGCAACAGCGCGGCGCAAGGTGATTGAAGCGCAACCGGCAACTGCCGCAGCGGCATCGCGGGCAGCGGCGCTGGCGGTTTAGTTACCCGCGGACTGCCGGGTGCCGGTGCCGTGTTTGCGCAACCGCCATGCCCGCACCAGCAGCGTTACCGCGATCCACAGCGCCAGCACAGCGAGCGGCACGGTAATCGCCAGCGGCACTGCCAGCGCAATCGCCGTGAACAGCAAAAATCCCAGCGCGATGCTGAACATCAATCCCGGTTCGGCCGGTCCCAGCGTACGCCGGCCACTGAAGGCCGCGCCCACGGTATTACCGATGCGCAGCGCACCGGCAGCGGCCCGCGAGGCGCGGCCGCTCGAACCCGCAGCGGGACGTCGCGGCATGAATGACGGACGGATGCGACGCCTGTCGCTGAGCACGATCTCCGTCGCATGCGCCAGATCTTCCTCATACATACCCTGCATGCGGTGTGCAAAGCTTTCGTCCTCAATGGCCACGTCGAGCTCGTAATTGCTGATCCAGCTGGCGATGTTGAGATTGGTGGAGCCGACGCGCGCCCAACGGCAATCCGCCACCGCGGTTTTGGCATGCAGCATCGCGCCGTTCCATTCAAAAACACGAATGCCCGCCTCCAGCAGCGGCCGGTATCCGGAGCGCGATAACTGCGACAACAACGGCAGGTCGCTGCTGCCCGGCACCAGCAGCCGCACATCGACGCCATCCATGGCGGCCGCGCGCAAAGCCTGTACATACGGGGCGAAGCCGACAAAATAGGCATCGGTCAGCCACAAGGTATCGCGTGCCATCGCCGCAATCATCTGGTCCAGGCGGTACATGCCGGCGGTGGTGGGCTGGCTGGCCAACACCCGCACCAGCACGTCCCCGACAGGCACCGCATCATCTGCCACATCCACATCCAGCGCATCAACGTCATCACCGGCTGCCGCTGCCCAGGTCTGGGCAAAGGCCCGTTCGATATCGGCGACCGCCGGACCACGAATCTCGATGCCGGTATCACGCCAGGGTTCGACGCCGCGCCCCGGGTTGCCTTGCCATTTGCTGCTGACACACAGGCCGCTGACATAACCGACCTTGCCGTCGACGCTGAGCATCTTGCGGTGGTCGCGCGTCAGCCAGCCGAACGGGCTGTCCAGTTGCGGCGCGTTGAAACAGCGCACGACACCACCGGCATCAATCAGCGGTTGCAGCAGGCTGCGCGTTCCCACGCCCAGCGCACCCATCCAGTCGTAAAGCAGCCGCACCGCAACCCCGGCTCGCGCACGACCGGTCAGCACCGCAACAAATTCACGGCCTGCAGCATCGTCGGCAATGATGTAATTCTCGAACAGCACCGAACGGCGTGCAGCGGAAATTGCAGCCAGCCATGCCGGATAGTTTTCGCCGGCGTCGCGCAGGATGCGCACCGCGTTACCGGCAACCAGCGGCGCGCCGGCGGCGCGCGTAAACACCTGTTCGGCAAGCTGGCGCAGTTCGGGACTGGCGCGGCGGGAAGGCGCGATGACACGGGATTGAGATGCTGCAGTTGTCGCCATGTCGCCTCGAAACGGAACGGGCAAGCAGACCCGTTACATCAGTACAATATCAAACTGCTCCTGATTGTAGGCCGACTCCACCTGCAGCGAAATCGGCTTGCCGATGAAGTCCGACAGCATCGCAAGATTGTGCGATTCCTCGTCGAGGAACATGTCAATGACCTGCTGCGACGCCAGTATGCGGAATTCGCGCGCGTCAAACTGCCGCGCTTCGCGCACCAGCTCGCGCAGCACTTCATAACACGCGGTCTGCGCCGTTTTCAGCACACCGCGTCCGGTACAGGTGGGGCAGGGCTCGCACAGCACGTGCGCCAGGCTTTCCCGGGTGCGCTTGCGCGTCATTTCCACCAGGCCGAGCTGGGTGAAGCCGTTGATGGTCATCCGCGTGCGATCGCGTGCCAGCGTCTTGCGGAACTCGTTGAGCACGGCATTGCGGTGCTCTTCGGTTTCCATGTCGATGAAATCGATGATGATGATGCCGCCGAGGTTGCGCAGCCGCAGCTGGCGGGCGATGACCTGCGCCGCCTCGAGGTTGGTCTTGAATATGGTGTCATCAAAAGTGCGGCCACCGACAAAGCCACCGGTGTTGACGTCCACCGTGGTCAGCGCCTCGGTCTGGTCGATGATCAGGTAACCGCCGGACTTCAAGTCGACGCGACGCGCCAGTGCACGCTCGATGTCGTCCTCGACATTGTGCAGGTCAAACAGCGGCCGCTCGCCCTGGTAATGGGTCAGCCGCGCCAGCACATTCGGTGTGAACTGACCGGCAAACTGGGCCATGGTCTGGTAGGTCTCGCGCGAATCGACATAAATCCGCCCGGTATCTTCATGCGCAAAGTCGCGCAACACTCTCAGGCCGAGGTTGAGATCCTGATAAAGCAGCGCCAGCGGCGGCGCGGTACGTGCCTGCTCGCGGATGTCATGCCACAGCTTGCGCAGGTATTCGACGTCGGATGCGAGTTCGCGGTCGGAAGCGGCCTCGGCCATGGTGCGGATGATGAAACCGCCTTTTTCGTCGGGGGGCAGCAGCTGCTGCAGCTTTTCCCGCAGGTGCACGCGTTCTTCCTCGTCCTCGATGCGCTGCGAGATGCCGATGTGCGATTCCTGCGGCAGGTAGACCAGCAGCCGGCCGGCAATGCTGATCTGCGTCGACAGCCGCGCGCCCTTGGTGCCGATTGGATCCTTGATCACCTGTACCATCAGGCTTTGCCCCTCGTTGAGCAGGCGCTCGATCGGCAGGCCGGGTTCGCCGTTGACACGGTTGCCCCAGATGTCGGCCACGTGCAGGAAGGCCGCGCGCTCACCGCCGATGTCGACAAACGCCGACTGCATGCCGGGCAGCACACGCACGACTTTTCCCATGTAGATGTTGCTGACGAATCCGCGCGACGAAGCGCGTTCGATGTGCAGTTCCTGCGTCACGCCGTGCTCGATCACGGCAACGCGGGTTTCCTGCGGGGTGATATTGATGAGTATGTCTTCGCTCATGGCGAATTTCAGGGAAGGCTGATGCCGTGGCTGCGCAACAGTTCGGCAGTTTCGGCCAGGGGCAAACCCATGATACCGGAATAGCTGCCCTCGATTCGCGTGATGAAGGCCGCCGCACGGCCCTGCACCGCGTACGCGCCGGCCTTGTCGTTCGACTCGCCGGTGGCGACATAACGGCGGATTTCTTCGGGCGTCAGCGCACGAAACCACACCCGGGATTCGGAAATGCGGGTTTCGATTTCATCTCCCGAGGTCACCGCAACCGCGGTGAGCACGCGATGCGCGCGACCGGCCAGTGATTCCAGCATGCGCACTGCCGCGGTGGCATTCGCCGGTTTGCCGAGTATCGCGTCATCACGCACCACGGTGGTATCTGCCGCCAGCACCGGGCGCGAAGCGAGGCGCCGGACACCGGTGATGCCCAAGGCAGCCTGCGCTTTTTCACGGGCGACGCGCAAGACATAAGCATCAGCCGTTTCGCCGGCGCGCGGCGTTTCATCGACGTCGGCGGGATAGCGCGGCGCTTCGCGCAGCGGAACGATCTCGAAAGTCACGCCGATCTGGCGCAGCAGCTCGCGCCGACGGGGGCTGCGTGAAGCGAGGTATATGGATTTATCGGGCATGTTGTTCAGACAAAAGAATCATGGAAATCCGGCCATTCACTCCCGATGGTAGGGATGGCCGGCGAGCATGGATGCCGCACGATACAGCTGTTCGGCCAGCACCACGCGCACCAGTCCGTGCGGCAAGGTCAGCGGCGACAGTGACCACAGCAGGCCGGCGCCGGTTTTTATTTCCGGCGCCAGGCCGTCCGCGCCCCCGATGATAAACGCCACGTCGCGTCCATCACCGCGCCAGCGCTCCAGGTGTTCAGCCAGTACACGGGTCGGAAATGTTCGGCCATGCTCGTCGAGCACGATCCGCAGCATGCCCGCAGGCGCGGCAGCATTGATGCGCTCCGCTTCGGTCTGCAGCCAGCGCGCGGTGTCGCCGCTGGCATTGCTGCGCTGTGCGGGCTTGAGTTCCTTCAGCTGGAGTGCCATTTCGCGCGGCATGCGCCGCGCGTACTCCTCGAAACCCGCCGTCACCCAGGCCGGCATGCGATGGCCGACGGCGAGGACCGACAGCTTCACTTGACGGCGCGGCGGCTGACGCTCTTGCGCACAGCGGTCTTGCGCGGCGCTTTTTTGGGAGCGGCGTCTTTATTGGCGCTTTTTACGGCTCCCGGGCGTTGCGGCGTACCCCAGATCTCTTCGAGGTTGTAGTACTGGCGGATCGCCGGCTGCATCACATGGACGATCACCGCGCCGAGATCGACCAGCACCCATTCCCCCGTCTGCGCGCCTTCGATGCTGAGCACGTGACCACCGCCTTTTTTCACTTCTTCGCAGACGTTGTTGGCCAGTGCGCGCACCTGCCGGTTGGAGTCACCGCTGGCGACGATGACCTTGTCGAACAGCGCGGTTCTTTTAGTGACGTTGAATACGACGATATCGCGGCCCTTGATATCTTCCAGTGCGGCGACGGCGGTTTTTGCGAGTTTGTCAGGTGACATCAGTTTCCAGTATAAATTTCATGTTCCTGTATATATTGATAAATGCTGTCCGGCAACAAATACCGGGTGTTGCGGCCGCGACGCGTCGCATCGCGAATCATCGTTGCGGAAATATCAAGCTCGGCGATCGGCACCACGACAATACCGCCCGCCGGGGTTACGTGTACCGCAAACGGCTGATGCATCAAGCGCGCGTTGTACTCCGCCGCCAGTGGTTGCGGCATCCGCGACTGCCAGGTATCGACCGGAAACCCGGGGCGGTAGGCCACCGCGATGTGCGCGAGCTGGAACAACTGGTGCCAGCGGTTCCAGGTCGCCAGATCGAGGAAGGCATCCGCGCCGAGCAACAGCACCAGCGACTGCGCCGGACCGACTTCGGTGCGGATCGCCATCAGGGTATCAACGGTATAACCCGGCGCGGTGCTCGCCGACTCGCGCGCATCCACGGTAAACAATGCATTGCCGGCCGTGGCCAGACGCACCATCGCCAGGCGGTCGGCGGCGGGTGCCGCAGGCGCCGCGCGATGTGGCGGTGTACCGCTCGGGATGAAACGCACTTCGGCCAGCCGCAACTGGTCAGCGACTTCCTGCCCCAGCCGCAAGTGGCCGTAATGGATGGGATCGAAAGTGCCGCCGAGAATACCGATCGGCGACATCAGTAGACGGAACAGCGCGCGGGTTGCGAAATACGGATGGCGTTCAGGCTGTTATCGCTCCGCGCATCATCGCGTTACAGCACCAGCCGGCGAATGTCGGACAACACGGTCGCCAGGAACGAACTGAAGCGCGCGCCGAGGGCGCCATCGATCACGCGGTGATCGTACGACAGCGACAACGGCAGCATCAGCCGCGGCACGAATTCCTTGCCGTTCCATACCGGCTTCATCGAGGCCTTGCCGACACCGAGGATTGCCACTTCCGGCGCATTGATGATCGGCGTGAAAAAAGTGCCTCCGAGGCCACCGAGGCTGGAAATCGAAAAACAGCCGCCCTGAAGGTCGGCTGGCGAGATTTTTCCCGCGCGCATGCGTGCGCTGACGTCACCCAGTTCTTTCGCAATTTCCAGCAGACCTTTTTTGTCGACGTCGCGTATCACCGGCACCACCAGGCCATTGGGCGTATCCACGGCAACGCCGATGTGGTGGTAACTCTTCATCACCAGGTTTTCGCCGTCAGCCGACAGTGAGGCATTGAATTCGGGAAACTGTTTCAGCGCCACCACCGAAGCCTTCATCAGAAAGCCGAGCATCGTGAATTTGATGCCGCTTTTTTTCGCCTCGTCGGCCTGCGATTTGCGGAAGGCTTCGAGCTCGGTGATGTCCGCCTCTTCGTGCTGCGTGACATGCGGGATACTGACCCAGTTGCGGTGCAGGAAGCCACCTGAGAGTTTCCTGATGCGCGACAGCGGCTGCGTGGTGACCGGCCCGAATTTCGAAAAATCCACCGGTTGCATCGGCGGCAGGTTGAAACCCAGCCCGCCACCACCGGCGCCTTCGCCGCGCGGACGCGCCAGCTCGGCCTTGACGTAAGCCTGCACGTCTTCCATGACAATGCGGTCTTTGGGGCCCGAGCCTTTGACGCGAGCCAGATCGACACCGAGTTCTCGCGCAAACCGACGCACTGATGGACTGGCGTGGGATTTGCCGAAACCCGCTTCATCAATTGCAACAGCAGCCACAGGCGCGGCGGCCGGAGCAGGTTTTGCTGCAGGCTGCACTGCTGCTTTGGCAGCAACAGGTGCTGGTGCGGGAGCAGACGCTGCGGCGGCCTTGGCCGGCGCCGGTGCTGCTGCCGGAGCGTCACCGGATTCCAGCGTCAGCACCAGCACGCCGGCTGAAACCTTGTCGCCGACCTTGAGCTTGATTTCCTTGACAACGCCGGCCGCCGGCGACGGCACGTCCATCGTCGATTTGTCGGACTCCAGCGTGACCAGCGGATCTTCCGCCTTCACGGTGTCACCCGCCTTGACCAGCACTTCGATCACCGGGATGTTCTTGTAGTCACCGATATCCGGAACTTTGACTTCGATTGCGTTTGCCATTTGCCTGCTTTTTTCTGAATGCTTTGCTGGAAGCCTTACCTACACCGTTGTCGGGTTCGGCTTCTCGGGATTGACGCCGTACTTCCTGATCGCTTCGGCCACGGTCTTGCGCGGCAGCAATTCCTGGTCGGCCAGCGCCTTCATTGCCGCGACTGCGACGTAGTGACGGTCGACCTCGAAGAACTGGCGCAGCTTGCGCCGCGTATCGGATCGCCCGAAACCGTCAGTGCCCAGCGTGATGAAGTTATGCGTGGGCAGGAATGCGCGCACCTGATCGGCAAACAGCTTCATGTAATCGGTCGCGGCCACCACCGGTCCGGCACGGTCCTTCAGGCATTGCTCGATATGGCTTTGCCGCGGCTCCTGTTCCGGATGCAGCATGTTCCAGCGCTGCACATCGAGGCCGTCGCGACGCAGCTCGTTGAAGCTGGTGACGCTCCAGATGTCGGCAGCAATGCCGAAGTCTTTTTCCAGCAGCTCGGCGCCGGCGATGACTTCGCGCAGGATGGTGCCGCTGCCCAGCAGCTGCACCTTGGGCTGGTTCTTTTTGGCCTTGCCCTCGCTGAACAGGTACATGCCCTTGAGGATGTTCTTTTCCACGCCCTCCGGCATCGCCGGATGGGTGTAGTTCTCGTTCATCACGGTGATGTAATAGAAGACGTCTTCCTGCTCCTGGTACATGCGGCGCATGCCGTCCTGGATGATCACCGCCAGTTCATAGGCGAAGGTCGGATCGTAGGACACGCAATTCGGAATCGTCGACGCCAGGATGTGACTGTGGCCGTCTTCATGCTGCAGGCCCTCGCCGTTCAGCGTGGTGCGCCCGGCGGTGCCGCCGAGCAGGAAGCCGCGCGCGCGCAGGTCGCCGGCCGCCCAGGCCAGGTCACCGATACGCTGGAAACCGAACATGGAATAGAAAATATAGAACGGGATCATCATGTGCGCATTGTTGGCATACGACGTCGCCGCCGCGATCCAGGATGACATGGCGCCCGGCTCGTTGATGCCTTCCTGCAGGATCTGTCCGCCCTTGTCTTCCTTGTAGAACATCAGCTGGTCGGCATCCTGCGGCGTGTAGAGCTGGCCGACATGCGAATAAATGCCGAGCTGGCGGAACATGCCTTCCATGCCGAAAGTGCGCGACTCGTCGGGCACGATGGGCACCACGCGCTTGCCGATTTTCTTGTCGCGGATGATGGTGTTGAGTATCCGCACAAATGCCATGGTCGTCGAAAACTCGCGGTCCTCGCTGCTTTTCAACTGTGCCTCGAACGCCGACAGCGCCGGCACTTCCAGCGGCTCAACCTTGCGCTTGCGCGCCGGCAGCGATCCGCCCATGGCTTCGATGCGGCTGCGCAGGTACTGCATTTCCGGCGAATCCTCGGGCGGCCGGTAAAACGGCACGTCTTCCAGCTGGTCATCCGGAATCGGCAGGCCGAAACGGTCGCGGAAGGCGCGGATCGACGCCGTGCCCATTTTTTTCTGCTGATGGGTGATGTTCTGGCCTTCGCCGGCTTCGCCCATGCCGTAACCCTTGACGGTCTTGGCGAGGATCACCGTCGGCTGCCCGGTGTGTTTCATTGCCGCCGCATAGGCTGCGAACATCTTGTGCGGGTCATGGCCACCGCGGTTCAGGCGCCAGATGTCGTCATCGGACATATTGGAAACCAGATCTGCCAGCTCCGGGTATTTACCGAAGAAATGTTTGCGCACGAACGCGCCGTCATGCGACTTGAATGTCTGGTACTCGCCATCGACACACTCTTCCATGCGTTTCAGCAGCATGCCGGTCTTGTCCTTCGCCAGCAGCGGATCCCAGTACGAACCCCACACCACCTTGATCACGTTCCAGCCCGAGCCGCGGAAATCGGATTCGAGTTCCTGGATGATCTTGCCGTTGCCGCGCACCGGACCGTCAAGCCGCTGCAGGTTGCAGTTGATGACAAAAATCAGGTTGTCGAGTTTTTCGCGGCCGGCCAGAGAAATCGCACCCAGCGATTCCGGTTCGTCCATTTCGCCGTCGCCCATGAACGCCCACACCTTGCGGCCCTGGCCTTCGATCAGGCCGCGGTCCTTCAGGTAGCGCATGAAACGCGCCTGGTAAATCGCCATCAGCGGTCCGAGTCCCATCGACACCGTCGGGAACTGCCAGAAATCAGGCATCAGCCAGGGATGCGGGTAGGACGACAGACCCTTGCCGTCGACTTCCTGGCGGAAATTACTCAGTTGCTCCTCGGTAATGCGTCCTTCCAGGAAAGCGCGGGCATAGACGCCGGGCGCCGAATGGCCCTGGATATAAACCAGGTCGCCGAGAAATTTTTCGTTGGCGGCGCGGAAAAAATGGTTGAAGCCGACGTCATACAGCGTTGCCGCCGATGCAAAACTGGCGATGTGGCCACCGAGTTCGGAGGATTCCTTGTTGGCACGGATCACCGTTGCCATTGCATTCCAGCGCACCAGCGAGCGAATCTTGTGTTCGAGTTCGTAATCGCCGGCCGAACGCTCTTCGCGTTCCGGCGGGATCGTATTCAGGTACGCGGTATTCGCGTTGTACGGAATATAGGCGCCGGCGCGGCGCGCTTCATGCACCAGCTGGTCAAGCAGATAGTTTGCGCGATCCGGACCTTCACGTTCCAGCACTGACCGCAATGCTTCCAGCCACTCGCGGGTTTCCTCGGGATCCAGATCACGCTGGAGGTCATTCATGTCCATGGACAATACCTTTTTGAGGCTATTTTTTGCGCGACAATTCGGGCACTTATGGTGCCTGAATCGCTGCCACGATGGGATGAATAATTATAACGTCTGTGCTGAAACCCGGACACACTTGCCGCGCTGATGCAGTGCAACATTACGACGCCGTTGCGACGATCTAGCGACCGTTGAATTTCGCCGCGCGTTTTTCGAGAAAGGCGCGCATGCCTTCCTGCTGGTCCGTTGTCGCAAAGGCCAATGCAAACGCCGCCGTTTCATAGGCACAGGCATTGGCCAGATCAAGATCCTGACCGCGTTGCACGGCCTGTTTCGCAAGGCGCACCGCCACTGGCCCCTTCGCGGCAATGCTGCGCGCGACAGCCATGCCCCGCTCACGCAGTTCCGCCCCCGGCACCACTTCGGTCACCAAGCCTATGGCCAGTGCTTCCCCGGCCTTGACCTGTCGCGCCGTAGTGACCATTTCCAGTGCACGCGCACGACCAACCAGGCGCGCCAGCCGCTGCGTACCGCCGAAGCCCGGCGGGATGCCGAGATTGACCTCCGGCTGGCCGAACACTGCGCGCTCAGAAGCGATGATCCAGTCGCAGGCCATTGCCAGCTCGCAACCGCCGCCCAGTGCATAGCCCTGCACCAGCGCAATCACCGGCACCGGCAGCGCTTCCAGCGCATGCATGACCTGCATGCCTTTTTGCGAAAATGCCCGCGCCTGATCCGCCGTCAGTGCCTGCATCTCGCTGATATCGGCGCCGGCGACAAAGGCCTTGTCGCCCACGCCTGTGACCAGCAGCACCCGTGCCGCCGCATCCGCAGCCACCTGCGCCACGGCCTGCGCCAACTCCCCCAGTGTCGCCGCATTCAGCGCGTTCAGCGCCTGCGGCCGGTTGAGCGTCAGCAGATAGATGCCGGGTTCGGCTTGTTCGAGCAGCAGGTTCTGATAAGACATGCGGGAGTTCCGTGCGTTGAATGAGAGACCGATTATGCGATGCGTTGCCTGACGTAGGAACCAGGCGCGTCTTCCAGCGCCGGGTGGCGTTTGCCGCCGGGTTTGCGCGCAGCCACCGATTCACCGGCATGGCCGGCAACCCACTGCGCCCAGTCCGTCCACCATGAACCCGGCTGCTGTTTCGCCCCGGCCAGCCAGTCCGCAGACTTCGCCGGCAATTTGTTGTTGGTCCAGTAACCGTACTTGTTGGCCGCCGGCGGATTGATGATGCCGGCAATGTGGCCGGAACCGCCGAGTACAAACCGCACCGGCCCCTTGAGCAGTTGCGCGCCGGCATAGGTCGATTGCCAGGGCGCGATATGGTCTTCCGCCGTCGAGATGAAATAGGCCGGCGTTTTGATCCCGGTGACGTCGATCGGCGTGCCTGCCAGCGTGACGCCGCCCGGCTTGCACAACAGATTCTTCAGATACAGCTTGCGCAGGTAAAAGCTGTGCATGGCAGCCGGCATGCGGGTCGAATCACCGTTCCAGTACAGCAGATCGAAGGGAAAGGGATCCTTGCCCATCAGGTAATTGCTCACCACGAAGGACCAGATCAGGTCGTTGGCGCGCAGCATGTTGAAGGTGGTGGCCATCTCGGAACCTTCGAGATAACCGCGTTGCTCCATTTTTTTCTCCAGCGCGCTGACTTGCTGTTCGTCGATGAACACCTCGAGCTCACCCGGCCGCTCGAAATCGATCATGGTCACGAAAAAAGTGGCACTGCGCACGCGCTGCTGCTTTTTCGTGGCAAGCAGGGCCAGCGTAGCCGCCAGCAACGTGCCCCCGAGACAGTACCCGATGACATTGGCCTGTTTCTCGCCGGTAATGTCTTCGATGACATCCAGCGCCGTCAGCGAACCTTCGGTCAGATAGTCGTCGAACTGCTTGTGCGCGAGCTTGCCGTCGGGATTGACCCAGGACACGACGAATACCGTGTGGCCCTGTTCCACCGCCCAGCGCACGAAAGAATTGTTCTCGCGCAGGTCGAGGATGTAGTACTTGTTGATCCACGGCGGAATGATCAGCAGCGGCGTGGCATGCACTTTTTCCGTCAACGGTGCGTACTGGATCAGCTGCATGATGTCGTTCTGGAAAACCACCTTGCCCTTGCTCGCAGCGATGTTCTCGCCGAGCCTGAATGCATCGGTGTCGGTCATACGCACACTAAGCTGGCCGCCATCGCTGCGCGACAGATCCTCCAGCAGATTGTGCAGGCCCTTCACCAGATTCTGCCCGCCCGAACTGACGGTTTCGCGCAGCGCCTCCGGATTGGTCAGCAGGAAATTCGACGGTGCCAGCGCATCGATGTACTGGCGGGTATAAAAATCGACTTTTTTTGCGGTCTGTTCATCCAGCCCTTCGACCTGGCCCAGCGATTGATGCAGGTGACGGGCCGCGATCAGGTACGACTGCTTGACGTAATCGAATACAAAATTGTTTTGCCAGCCCTCATCGCGAAAACGGCGATCGGACTTGTCGGGTTGCGCCACCGGCGGCGCTTCCTGCCCGAGCATTTTCAGCATTGAGCTCTGCCACAGCGCCGCATAGTCCTGCCACAGCTTCATCTGCATTTCGGCAATGCGCCCCGGATTGGCCAGCATCTGCTGCCAGGCTTCATAAAACGCCTTGGCTATGCCCAATTCGTCGTTAAAAGCGGGCATGCCTTTGGCGCCGCGCGCCAAGTACTGCGTCAACAGCTCACCGCTTTTTTCGGCAATGTTGGAATACAGTTTGGCCAGAGCCTCGGCATCCAGAGGCGGGGTTTCCGCCTGCGGTTTTTGTTTTGAAGTCATCGGAAATTCCTCATTTGCGACAGACAGTGGCCCGGTGCATGGCCGGGCAACGTTATAAAACTAAATTGACGTTTACGTAAAAGCAATGATATGGTGTGCCGCATGTTACCTGCTGCTGCTGCGGAGCACAATGAGTAAAACCTATACGATCAGCGATCTGGCGCAGGAGTTCGGTGTCACCACCCGTACGCTGCGCCATTACGAAGACCAGGGCCTGGTCACCCCGGCGCGCGACGGCATCAATCGCATCTACAGTCATCGCGACCGCGTTCGCCTGAAACTCGCGCTGCGCGGCAAGCGCCTCGGGTTTTCCCTCGGGGAAATCCGCGAACTGTTCGAACTGCACGATCTCGCCGGCAGCGAACGGCGTCAACTGGAAGAGTTTTCGGTGAAGCTCGACCGCCGCCGCGCCCAGCTCGAACAGCAGCGTGAAGACGTCGAAGTCATGCTCAACGAAATCCGCTTTTTCGCCACCCAGTGCCAGCGCCGTCTGGCCGAAGCCGAGACCGCCAAAGCCCCGGTATCGGACGGCGCAACATAGATGACGTTTACGTAAAGGATATTCAAAAATGGCAATAAAAACAGAGAATTAGCGGATTTTCCGAGTTCCGAAGCCCAAGGTTCCGTGCCCGGCAACTCCATTCCACGCCACGGGGCGCAATGGCCCCACCGAGGAGCGCAACATGCCCCAGCCCATAGAGTTCTACTTCGATTTTTCCTCCCCCTATGGCTATTTTGCGGCCACCAAAATTGAAGCCCTCGCTGCCAAATACCAGCGCAGCACAATCTGGCGGCCGATGCTGCTCGGCGCTGTGTTCAAGATCACCGGCCAGCAACCGCTGGTCACCATTCCGCTCAAAGGCAGTTACGCCCAGCACGACCTGATCCGTTCCGCGCGCTGGTTCGGTGTACCGTTCAAGCTGCCGAGCAAATTCCCGGTCTCCTCCACTGCGCCCGGCCGCAGCGAAAACACTGGCCCAGGCACTCTACCGCGCCTACTTCGCCGAAGACCGCGACATATCCAATCCGGAAGTCACCGCCAATGTTGCCGCCAAACTCGGCCACGACAAGGAAGCCGTGACACAGGCAATCAACGATCCGGCAGTCAAGGAGCGACTGAAGGCCGAAGTCGATGCCGCAATCGAACGCGGCATCTTCGGTTCACCGTACATCATCGTCGACGGCGAACCGTTCTGGGGTTCGGATCGGCTGGACCAGATCGAACAGTGGCTGGCCAGGGGCAAGTGGTAAAGGCTTGTTACGCAAACGCGGGCGTCCACACAGTGACGCGCAGCGGCTGAATCACGGGCGCCCTGCGTATAATCGGCAACGAGTCCCATAGGGCGCGACCCTGTTTCAGCGGTGATCCACATACTGCAACGCGCCGGATAAAAATTCCGATCCAGCCTCAAGGAACAGCCATGAGCAAATCCACCGCCGCTGCGCGGGTGCTGACCAACGTCGATGACTACGGCAACATCACCATCACGCTGAATCGCCCGGAAGTGCACAACGCCTTCGATCCGGAAATGGTCAGTGCGCTGACTGCGACACTGGCCGACATCGCTGCTGACGATTCCATCCGCGCCGTAGTCATCGCCGGCGCCGGGAAAAGTTTCTGCGCCGGCGCCGACATCGCGCACATGCGGCAAAGCGCAAAATTCACCAAGGCGCAGAATTACAAGGCCGCCACCGAATCCGCACGCATGTTCCATGCGCTGTACACACTGAACAAACCGACCATCGCCGCAGTGCACGGTGCCGTGCGCGGCGGCGGTTGCGGCATCGTCGCCGCCTGCGACATCGCGATTGCCTCGCGCACGGCGACCTTCCGCCTGTCCGAAGTCAAAATCGGCATCGTCCCGGCGATGATCAGCCCCTATGTAATCGGCGCCATCGGCGAACGCCAGGCGCGGCGTTACATGCTCTCCGGTGAGGAGTTCGACTGCGCCGAAGCCTGGCGTATCGGCCTGGTGCACGACCTGGTCGAGGAAGAATATCTGGCGACCTGTGTCGGCGAGATGCTTGGCGAGCTCTACACCAGCGGACCGAAGGCAGTGCATGCAATCAAGCAACTGATCCCGAAAAGCGCGCACAGCCCCATCGGCCCCGGCATCATCGACGAAACTTCCAAAGTGATTGCCGACATCCGCGCCACGCCCGAAGCACAGGAAGGGCTGACCGCCTTTCTCGAAAAACGCAAACCGTCGTGGACCGAGCCGCCGAAAGCCAAAAAAGCGCCGGCCAAAAGTAAAAAACGTTAAGTGCTACGCCATTCTGCAGGAAATCGCCGCCATGTCGCTCCCCAAATCAGTACGCATCGTCGAAGTCGGCCCGCGCGACGGGTTGCAGAACGAAGCCACTCCGGTGCCGGCCGCGGTCAAGATCGAACTCATCCATCGCCTGCAGGATGCAGGCGTCTCCATCATCGAAGCCACCGCCTTCGTGTCGCCGAAGTGGGTGCCGCAGATGGCCGACAACGCCGACGTGATGGCGGGGATCCGCCGCAAACCCGGCGTGACCTATCCGGTGCTGGTGCCGAACATGAAGGGGCTGGACGCCGCCATTGCCGCCGGCGCCGATGAAGCCGTGGTGTTCGGCGCCGCCACCGAGAGTTTTTCCAGGCGTAACACCAACTGCAGTATCGACGAAGGCCTCGCGCGATTTGCCGAGGTGGCGAAGGCCGCGATCGCCCAGGGCATCCGGGTGCGTGGCGATATTTCCGTTTGCCTCGGCTGTCCGTACGAAGGCGAAGTCGATCCCGCCGCCGTGGTCCATGTCGCGCAGGCGCTGGACGCGATGGGCTGTTATGAAATCACCGTCTGCGACACCATCGGTACCGGCACCGCCGGCAAAACCCGCGCCGTCATCGAAGCGGTTGCCCGACACATACCCGTCGAACGCATGGCCGGACATTTCCACGACACCTATGGCCAGGCGCTGACCAATATCTACGCCGCGCTGGAATGCGGAGTTGCGACTTTCGACAGCTCGGTATCCGGGCTCGGTGGCTGCCCGTACGCCAAAGGCGCCACCGGCAACGTCGCGACGGAAGATGTGTTGTACCTGCTCAACGGCCTTGGCATCGAGACCGGCATCGACATGCAGAAACTGATGGCTGCCGGCGATTACATCTGCGACGCGCTCGGCCGTACCACGCTGTCGCGCGTCGCGCGCGCGATCCGCGCCAAAACAGCATGACCCCGCCGGACGTCGAGTCGCCCTGCGTGGGGGCCTGCCTGGTCGACCACCAGGGCCACGGCTTTTGTGTCGGCTGCTGGCGCACGCTGAGGGAAATCAGCGACTGGTACCGCTACAGCCAGGAGCAGAAAAAAGCGTTGCTGGGCCAGCTCGAAACCCGCCGCGCCAGCCATTCCACCGTCAACTGAATCATCGGAGCCCGCTTTATGCCGTTGCCAGCCCCCGCCCCCCGCACCTTGAAACACACCCGCGCCGTCGAATGCAAAGGCTACGAGCGCGAAGACGGTTTATGGGATATCGAGGGCCACCTCGTCGATACCAAAACCTATGTGCACTCGCGCCGCGACGGCGGCCGCGAACGCCAGCCCGGGCAACCGGTGCACCACATGTGGCTGCGCCTGACCATCGACCTCGACCTGAAAATCCACGATGTCGAAGCCGTCACCGACACGGGGCCGTACGAAACCTGCGGCAACATCACGGTGAATTTCAAAAAACTCGTCGGCCTCACCATCGGCCCCGGCTGGCGCAAGGCGATTGCCGAACGTGTCGGCGGCGTACTCGGCTGCACCCACCTGGTCGAGCTGCTGGGCCCGCTGGGCACCACCGCGTTTCAGGCCACCGGTCGTGCACGTGAAGCACACAACGCCGCTAAACCGGCGACCGGCAAAAAACCTTACCAGATCGGTTCCTGCCACATCTACAAGGATGACGCGCCGGCGGTGCTGGAGCGGTGGCCGGAGTTTTATACCGGAAAGCGTTAAGCAAAACTGGATTTTCCGCGGCGTTCGTCGCGCACACATGTCGCGCCGTGAATATCAATAAGTAATTGTTTTTATTGATATTTATAGCACTCCGCCGTCGTCATGCAGAACAACAACGGCTCCGGAAACGCACCAGCGTTGCGTCGAGCAAGATCCAACTTGCCGTCCAGACTCGACTCCCTAAGCCTGAAATACGCCAGCTCAAACTGGCTCCGCTTGGTACGCGAACGCACGGTCAATTTGTCGGGTAGTCACGACAATCGCCTTCACTGTTCGGTCATCCGCACAGTGTCCTGACTGAGGGGACCACAGTCGTTTTGACGATCATCGGTCCCCGGTAACAGTCTGTCGTGTTCACATCCGCCACGGCAAAACCAGCAACAGATCTCCGCAGGAGCAGTCGTGGTCATGAATCGCATACTGATGGCCGGCATGGCCATCATGGTTATCGTTGTGCCTGCTGCCCGGGCCGCAGAACAGATCGATGCCGTCACGGCAGAGGCCGCTGTCCTGCACCGCAGCGCCGTCGAGGACGCGCGCGCCGGTCGTGTCGAGCCGGCACTCGAAGTACTGCAATCGCTGGTGGCGCGTTTTCCCGAGCAGCAAGACCTGCTCGGCGATTATGTGGTCGTGCTCGGCTGGGCCGGCAAGCATGCCGCGGCACTCGCTCTGCTAGACCGCGTCGACCGCGCCAATGCGCCGGTCTATGTCATCGAATCCCTCGCCAACTCGGCACGCCGCCTGCACCGTTACGATCTGGCGGAATCCTTGTACAAGGAAGCTCTGGCACGCGATCCCCTGCGGGTCGAGCCGGAAATCGGCCTCGCCCGCACACTCGCCGATGCCGGCAAGTTCGACGCTGCAAGCGCACTGATCGGGCGTCTGCGCGCGCAACATCCAAACCGGGTCGATGTGCGGGAAGCCGCCGCAGATATCGCGACCGCGAAACGCGACCCCTTCACTGCGCTGGCCGCCTATGGCGAAATACTCGTGCTGGAACCGGCCAATCGCGCCGCACTGCGCGGAAAAATCCGCACGCTCGCAGAAATCGGTGCGCCACAACTTGCCATCGCGCTTGCCGATCGCAATCCCGGCATCCTTTCAGCGGATGAACGTGATGCACTCGCCGTCGACCTGACTGCGCAAAAAATCCGCTGGGGCACGATAGCCGCAGACACCGGGCGCGGACCGCAGCGCTTTGCCGGCATTGACCGCGCACTCGCCGACAGCGAAGCCGCGGGGACACGCGCGCTTGATCCGGCCACTGAATTAACCGCGACTGAACGCCGGCTGGCGCTCGACCGCATCAGCGCGCTACAGGTGCGTTTCCGCATGCACGACAGCGTTGCCCTGTATGAAGCCATGGCCGCGCGCCCCGCGGAGATGCCCGCTTATGCCCAAGCGACAGCGGCGGCGGCTTACCTGACGATCGAACAGCCGGAAAAAGCGCGCGACCTGTATCGCAAAGCCCTGATCACGGACCCGGACAACCTGGATTCGCAACTCGGGCTGTTCTACGCGCTGGCCGAAAGCGAAGAACATGATGCGGCGCTGGCGCAGGTCGAGCGCGTGGTCGCGGCCACGCCGCCATTGATTGACCAATGGAGCCGGCTGACCATCCGCGACAATCCGGTCTACGCGCGGGCGCTGGGCGCACGCGCGATGGCCCCCTTGTTCCTGAATCGTCCGGAAGAGGCAGCTCAGCGCCTGCAGGTGCTGTCCGGTCAGGCGCCGCACAACATGGAGATCCGCACCGATTACGCGAGCGTGAGGCGCGCCCGCGGCTGGCCGCGTGCAGCTGAAGAAGAACTGCGCTGGATCATTGCGGCCGACCCTGGCAACAGCGGAGCACTCGGTGAACGCGCCGGGGCATTGCTGGAAATGCAGGATTACCGCAATGCAGAATCTGCGCTGACATTGGCACAATCGGTTGCAGCCGAAGATGGCCGCGTGAGGCGCGCCGCGCGCTTGTATGAAGTTTATGGCCTGCGTGAACTGATCGTCGATGGCAACTTCGGCAAATCGAAGGGTGGCGGCCCGACGGGCACACAGGATTACGCCGTCGATACGCGACTGTATTCGAGTCCGCTCGATTACAACTACCGGGTTTTCGCCCACGCCTTCAATGCTGAAGCCCGACTCCCCGGCGGCACCGGCAGGCGCAACCGCGTCGGCGCCGGACTGGAATACCGTTCACCGCTGATTACTGCCAGCGGCGAGCTTTCGCATGACCTGAGCGGTAACCATAACGGGGTGGCCGCTGCACTCGCCTACACACCCAATGACCTCTGGACCTTCAGCGGCACTGTCGATACCTCGTCCAACGAAGCACCGCTGCAGGCCAATCTGGCCGGTATTAACGCGCGGCTGGCTTCGGGCGAGGTGGTCTGGCAGGCCAATGAATCACGCAGCGCAGCGCTGTATTACGCGCACATGGATTTCAGCGACGACAACCGCCGTGATATGACCCAGGCGCGCTGGACCGAGCGTGTGATCGCCGGCCCGGTCTACACACTTGAGGTGACCGGTGCACTGTATGCGTCAAGCAATTCTCAGGGTGGCACCACCCCCTATTTCAACCCGTCGCGTGATTTTTCACCGACGCTGGAGTTGGCCAACGAATGGCTGCAATGGCAGCGTTATACGCGGTCATTCCGCCACCGCGTGGTTGTTACGGCCGGCAACTACTGGCAACAGGGCTTCGGCACCGGGCCGGTTTATGGCGCACGTTACGAACAGGAGTGGGCGGCCGATGACCGGCTGACCTTGCGTTACGGCATCGGCCGCAGCCTGCACCCGTACGACGGCGCGAAGACGGCACGTAACTATGCCGTCCTTTCGCTGAACTGGAGATTCTGAACATGCGCTGGCCCGTCCTGATAAAGCTGGCCCTGATCACGCTGGTCCTGCCCGTGTTTGTGGACAATGAAGCGGCAAATGCGGCGACAGCTGATGCGACAAGCACGGCAACACCTGCAGTAACACCCGTGCCGGCCGCCGCAACCGTTGTGCCGACCACTGCCGTAGAACGCGCCCCCGTCGTGGCGGTGCCGGCGGTGGTGAAACCGGGGACCTTCACAGCGCTGGCCTATCACGAGGTGCAACGCGACGTGCGCGACTTTCCCGATCCCTTTGCGGTCGATGCCACGGCGCTGGTCAAACAGTTCGAATGGCTGCGCGGCAACGGCTATACACCGGTGAGTCTCGACGCCATCATCACCGCGCGCAACGGCGGAAAGCCGCTGCCGGCCAAGGCCGTACTGTTGAGCTTCGATGACGCGTATCGCTCTTTCTATACCCGGGTTTATCCGCTGTTGCGCGAGTACCGTTATCCCGCGGTCCTGGGCGTGGTCGGCAAGTGGGTCGATACCGGGCGTGGCGAGCCGGTGCCGCAGGACGACAAGACTGTAGTTGCCGAATCGATGTTCTCGACCTGGCCGCAGCTGCGCGAGATGGCGGCCTCGGGACTGGTTGAAATCGCCTCGCATACCTACGATATGCACCGTGGTGTACTGGCCAATCCGCAGGGCAATTTGCAACCGGCGGCGACCACCCGCATCTACAACAAAACAAACGGCCGCTACGAAAACGATGCCGAGTGGCGGGCGCGGACCGGCGCAGACCTCGCGCGCAATGCGGATGTGATTGGACGCCAAACCGGGCGCCGGCCGCGCACCATCATCTGGCCGTACGGCAGTTACAACGATGAACTGGTACGCATCGCCGCTGATCTGGGCATGTCGGTCGCGCTGACGCTGGAAGACGGTGCCAACACGGCGGACGTCCCCCTGACGGCACTACGTCGGGTCCTGATTGAAAACAATCCGGTACTCGCCGACTTCGCATCCGGAGAACGCGGCCCGCTTTATGCCGAACCGCAGCGGGTCATGCAAATCCGGCTCGATGATGTCTACAGTCCGGACGCGGCGCAACAGGAACGGAATCTGTCCACCTTGCTGGATCGCATCAAGTTGCTGGAGCCGACCCATGTCTATCTGCAGGCTACCGCTGACACCAATGGCGACGGCGTTGCCGACAGCGCCTATTTCCCGAACCGGCATCTGCCGCTGCGCGGCGACCTGTTCAACCGCGCGGCCTGGCAAATCGAGACGCGCAATCACATCAAGGTATTTGCGCTGCTGCCGGTGACGCGATTTGGATTGCCAAAAAATACAGTCGCCGAGATTTACGAGGACCTTGCGCGCTACGTGGACATCGGCGGCTTGGTGTTCGATGACGGGGAGCGGGCCGGCACAATCGAGGACGCAAACACCCTGGATTTCACGCGCCAGCTCGCGTTGCGTGTCAGCGCGTTCCGCGCGCCGCTGAAAACGGTACGCACCATGACTATCGAGTCGTCTCCGGAAACCGCTGCCGGCACGATGGCTGCACAGCACAACGCGCAGAAGTTCGCGGCCTATGCCGCCGCCTACGATTACGTGGCACTGGTCATGTCGCCCCGGGAACAGGCCGTGAACCCCGACGTATTGATGGCCGCTCTGGGCATGCCTGCAGCAGAGGCTCAACGCGACAAGGACCTCCGGCGCAAGCTGGTGTTCATGCTGCAGAACACTGCGCAATCAACGGACTTTGTGGCCCGGCAGATGCGCGCACTGCAACTGGGCGGTGTGCTCAATTTCGGTTATGCCCCGGACGACTTTTCGCGCAACAACCCGTCCCTGGAAAAAATCGCACCGGTAATATCGCTGCGGGTATATCCGCAGGCGGCCGCGGGAAAGGAAAAAGCAAAATGATCCCGGATCCCGGCGTATCGCCGATCGAATTTTTCTCGGCTTACTCGTACTACTACCCGCTGTTCATGTCTTATCTGTGGATGATTGGCGCGGTGTTTTATTATTTTCGCCGCGAACGGCCACCCAGGAGTTACCGCGACCAGTATCGCGCCGATCCGGACTGCGGGCCGGAAATTCCGCCGGTTTTGGCGGAATACCCGCTGGTGACCATGATTGTTCCCTGCCACAACGAAGGGCGCGAAATCGAAGATACGGTCGATTATCTGCTCGCATCAACTTATCCAGATTTCGACATCGTGCTGGTCAATGACGGCAGCACCGACGAAACACCACAGATCCTCGACCGGATTGCCGCACAACACGCGAAAGTCCGGGTCATCCATCTGGCGCGTAATCAGGGCAAGGCCATGGCACTCACCACCGCCTCGCTGATGACCCCGGCGCAGTACTTATGCTGTATCGATGCCGATGCACTGCTGGATCCGCAGGCGCTGTCATGGATGATGGTACATTTCCAGAATTCCCGCGTCGGCGCCGTCACCGGAAATCCGCGGGTACGCAACCGCTCGACGCTGCTCGGCCGGTTGCAGGTGGGTGAGTTCTCCTCGATTGTCGGTCTGATCAAACGCGCGCAACGCACCTACGGCCGTATTTTCACCGTTTCCGGTGTGGTCGCCTGCTTCCGCAAGGCAGCGCTGCATGACGTTGGATACTGGAGCACCGACATGCTGACCGAGGATATCGACATCAGCTGGAAGCTGCAGATCCGCTTCTGGGATGTGCGTTTCGAGCCCAAGGCGCAATGCTGGATCCTCGCGCCCGAGACACTGCGCGGTCTGTGGCAGCAGCGACTGCGCTGGGCCACCGGCGGCATCCAGGTGCTGATGAAAAACTGGCGTATTGAACATGCCTGGATGGTGCGCCGCATGTGGCCGGTACTGCTGGAGTATGTGATGAGCGTCATCTGGGCCTACGCGATGTTCACCATCGCCTTGCTCTGGCTGGTCGGTTTTTTCGTCGAATTGCCACTCGATTACCGTGTCGAATCGTTTCTCTCGGGATGGAATGGCGTCATGGTCGGCACGACATGCCTGCTCCAGGTCGCCACCAGCCTTGCCCTCGACTCCCGCTACGATAATGGATCGGTCAGGATATTTTTCTGGATGATCTGGTATCCACTGGCCTACTGGATGTTCAACATGGTTACAACCATCGTATCGGTGCCGCGTGCACTGTTGCGAAATACCAAAAAGAGAGCGTTATGGACCAGTCCGGACCGCGGCATAAAATCCTGAAACCACCGCTGATCGTGCGCCCCGATCTGCAGTCTCCGCAGCAGCGGGGGCTGTATGGCGTGCTGACACTCGCATTCTGGGTATTCTGGTTTTACCTGTGGCTGCCGGTACTCGCATTGCTGGCCTGGGCCCTTGGCGTGCAACAAGCCTACAAATACATGATCGTCCTCGGTGGCTATGTAGAAGTCATCCGTGTGGTGGGTATATACGCACTGATCATTTTTCTGCTGGGCGGAGCCCTGCTGTTATGGGCGAACTACAACATCCTGCGTTACGGCGGCGTCGAGAGGCGCAAAGCCGTCCTGCCGATAACCCCGGAGCAAATTAGCCACTATTTCGGCCAGGATCTGGCGTCGGTGCTGCGCTGGCGAACGGAGCAGCGCCTTTGCGTAACTCATGACCAGGACGGTCGCGTTACTGCAGTCGAGATTCTGGGCGATAACACGGCAGCCCATGCAGCAAGCTGACGGCCAGCCCGTTTCCCATTTTGTGCGTTGCCGAACAGAGCTTTTTCAGGGCACGCGGTATAAACAAAAAGACTATTAATCTCAAGGAACAACATGAACTGGGATCGCATCGAAAGCAACTGGAAACGATTCAACGTGGATGTCAAAAAGCAGTGGAGAAAACTCAGCGATCATCAGCTCAATTCGACGGCCGGTAAACGCGATCTGCTGTTGCATGAAATCCAGAAAACCTACGGGATTTCGGAACACGCAGCAGAATGGCAGCTATCAGGTTGGCAGGCCCGGCTGACCGCTCAAAATCCGGAAATGACACCCGAATCAGAGCCGTCTGGCTTTGCCAACTGGTGGCAGCAGAACAAACTGCAAAAAATGTAAGTAAGTATTTGATTTTATTTGTTTATGTCTAGGCGCGCCGTTTATACCACCAGCGCGCCAGCGGCGACAGCACACCGAAGATGCCGATGCTGGCAAAGGCCAGTCCCCAGGCCGTAACGCTCTTGTTCCCGCCCGCCAGATCCAGCGTCATGCCGAACACCAAGGGGGCGAGGAATGCGGTGCTGAACCCGAGGAAGGAATACACCGCCATCATCGCGCCGCGCATTTCCGGCGGCGTACTGGCGACGGCGCCTGAAGTCAGCGCGCCGGAGTCGCCGAGCATGGTGCTGTAGTGGAGCATCATCAGCAGCACCACGATGTACCAGGGCCAGGCCGCGGTGTAGCCGATCAGGCAGGCGATCGCGCCGGACAGGGTCATGAACAGGAAAATGATGCGGCTGCGGCCAAAACGGATTGCGAGTTCATTGCCGCTGACGCTGAACACCGGCCCCATCACATTGATCATCGCCGCCAGCGTCGCAGCACTTAGGGCCATCGGCGCATGTTCCGGCTGCAATGTCGCGCAGAACACCAGGAAGGCGACCATCCAGGAGCGCTGGCCGAACAGTTCATAGTTGTGCACGGCGTAGCCGATGATGAATGGCAGCGTCTTGCGGTTCTTCAGCACCGGGCGGAAATCGAGCAGCGCGTTGCTGTGGTGCGCCGCCGGTCGCATGCGCCCCATCGGCATGGCAAAGGTCACGAGCAGGCCCGCCAGCACCGGACCGATCGCGCCGAACCAGAATGCCCAGTGCCAGTCCAGCGTTGCGCCGATCTTGCCGGCAACGAGGATGGAAATCGTCGAGCCGACGCCGAAACTCGCGGTGTAAAAAGCGGTGGCGCGCGACTGCGCCGCGCCTTCGAGGTGATCGGTCAGAGCCTTCAGCCCCGGCATGTAGGTACCGCCGAGGGCCGCACCGATCAGGAACTGCGCCAGGGCCGCGCTCCAGAATCCCTGGCCGTACAGTGCAAAAAATGTCGCGCCGATGCTGCCGATGATGCAGGCGCCGAGGTAAATGCGCCGTGTATCCATGCGGTCGGTGAGGCTGGTCAGCACCGGCACCGACACCATGTAACCGGCAAACAGGAACCCGCTGATTGCGCCGGCCTCGGAATTCGACAGCCCCCACTCGCGCTGCAACTGCGGCAGCAGCGTGGTGTAGGCAGCAAAGCCGGTCATCGACAGCGCCTCGGCGAGGCACATGGTGAATGTCAGCCGGCGTGCCGACATTTTGCTCATGCTCATGCCTTAAAGCGCGCCGGCATCACGCATCAGTTCGGCCACCGCTTCAGCCACCTTGCGGTAACCCGCGGCGTTGGGATGGATGGGATCGGACTTCAGGTCGGATTTGTACAGCACACTGGTGATGATCTCGCCTTCGTACGGGATCGCGAACTCCTTGGCGAGATTGAAATAAAAATCCGGTGGACGGGTGATCAGCGTCGGCGTCGGCACGCCGATCAGCATGACATCGAGGCCGCGCGACTTGATCTGCTGCAGTATTTTGCGCAGGTTGGCTTCGATGTTTGCCGGTGTGCCCTTGCGTAGCATGTCGTTGCCACCGAGACAGAGGATGACCAACTTTGGTTTGTGCTCGTCGAGCACCTCGGGCAAACGCTCCAGACCGCCGGCAGTCTGTTCGCCGGGTATGCCTGAACGCACCACCGTGCGACCGATCAACTGCCCCAGTACGGCAGGATAACTTTCTTCGGCTTTGGCGCCGGTGCCATAGGTCAGGCTGTCACCGAAGGCGAGCACGACATCGGCGGGTGCCAGCTTCGCGACTTTCGGTACCTTGTTGCCGCAGCCCGCAACGCACACGGCCATCATCACTGCCAGAAACAGACGTCGCATCATTATTTTCTCCCCCTGCTTTTATCTTTTTCCTTGAACTTGCCACTTTTGAAATCACGGACAATTTCACGCGCGGCATTGCGCCCCGGCAGGCCGGTGACGCCGCCGCCTGGATGGGTGCCGGCACCGCACATGTACAGGCGGTTCACCGGAGCGCGGTAATCGGCATGGCCCAGCACCGGGCGCGCGGTCCACAACTGGTCCAGCGTCAGCGCACCATGGAAAATATCGCCGCCGATCAGGCCGAAGTCACGCTCCAGATCCAGCGGCGACAGGATTTTGCGCGCGATGACCGCGTCCCTGAAATTCGGCGCATGTTTGGTCACGGTATCGATCACGTGGTCCGCGGCTTCTTCGCGAATCTCGTCCCACGACAGATTGTTCGGCAGTTCCGGGCTGAAATGCTGGCAGAACAGGCTGGCTACATGCTGCCCCGGCGGCGCCAGAGAATCATCAACGGTCGATGGAATCAGCATTTCCACCACCGGCGCGCGCGAACAGCCGTAGCTGCGCGCATCGAAGTAAGCCTGCTCCATGTACGCCAGCGACGGCGCCATGATGATGCCGGACTGGTGGTGTTCAGCGACCGTGGTGCCCGGCAGGCAGGCGAAATCCGGCAGTTCGCGCAAAGCCACATTCATGCGAAAGGTGGCGGAAGCACATTTCCAGGCACGAATACGCTGCAGGAAATCGGGATCGAGTATCGGCGCGTCGATCAGCTTTAGGTACAGCAGTTTCGGATTGACGTTGGCGACCACGCACTTCGCTTCGATGACGCGACCGTCTTTCAGCTGCACGCCCTGCGCGCCGCGCGAGTCGATGCAGACATTGACGACTTCGGCGTTGGTGTCGATGTGCACGCCGCGCGCGCGCGCTTCGGCAGCCATGGCCTCGGTAATCGATCCCATGCCGCCGACAGCGTGCCCCCAGATGCCGCGCTTGCCGTTTACTTCACCGAAGACATGGTGCAGCAGCACGTAGGCCGTACCCGGGGCATAGGGGCTGGCGAAATTACCGACGATGGCGTCGAAACCGAATGCCGCCTTGATCGGTGCCGATTCAAACCACGCGTCGAGCAGGTCGCCGGCGCTTTTGGTGAACAGGTCCAGCACGTCGCGCCGCGCCGCCATGTCGAGCTTCTTGAAGCGGCGCGCGGTTTTGAGCGCGGCAAAAAAATCACCGACGCCGCCGCCGACATTGGGCGGCGTTTCCGTGGTCAGGTCGCGCAGCACGTCGGCGACGCGTTCCAGCATCGCGTAATAATCTGGTAAACGCGCGGCATCGTGCGGGGAAAAGCGCGCCACCTCGGCCTGGGTGGCCGCCAGCGACCCGCCGACCTTCAGATAATCGCCATCCGGCAGCGGCAGGAAATTCGAAATCGGCCGCTCGATGATGCGCAGGCCGTGTTCGGCCAGGCGCAGGTCGCGGATCACCTGCGGATTGAGCAGGCTGACAGTATAACTGGCGGTGGAATTGCGGAAACCGGGATGGAATTCTTCGGTGACGGCAGCGCCGCCCACCACGCCACGGCGTTCAAGCACGCGGACTTTGAGGCCGGCGGCCGCCAGATAACAGGCGCAGGTCAGGCCGTTATGGCCGCCACCAACGATCAGGGCATCGCAGCTTACGGGTGGGGGCATGGATGGCTGGCCGGGAGTGCGGAGTACGAAAATGGCGCGCCCGAGACGATTCGAACGTCCGACCCCTGCCTTCGGAGGGCAGTACTCGATCCAGCTGAGCTACGGGCGCGTTGCGGCGCGATTCTAACATGCCCCTCCCGGGGCGAGTTTTACCGGGCCGGGCATTGCCGATATAATCCGCGCTTTCTTGCGGCCCAGGAATTCGCCATGAGCGACCATCACATCCCCGAACACACCTCCCTGATCAAAACGCCGAAGCAGCTGATTATTGTCGTCCTGCTGTCTTTCATCGTGCCGGTCACCCTCATCATCATGTTCGCCCAGTTGGCAATGAAGGGTAACCATAAGCCGGAAGCCACTGCAGCCAGTGAAGAGGCCGTCGCCAAACGCCTCAAGCCGGTGGGCTCCGTGGTCGTCGATCCGAACGCCCCCGCGCCAGTCGCCATGGCCGTCGTGGCGGTCGCCGCCCCGGGCGCCGCAGCGCCCGCAGCTGCCGGCGGAGATGCCGCCAAAGGCAAGAGCATTTACGACGCCACCTGCATGGCCTGCCATGCCGCCGGCGTTGCCGGCGCGCCGAAAGCCGGCGACAAGGCTGCCTGGGCGCCGCGCCTGAAAACCGGTAAAGATGCCTTGTATGCGTCAGCCCTCAAGGGCAAGGGCGCGATGCCGCCCAAGGGCGGCAACGCCTCGCTGTCGGATGGCGACATCAAGGCGGCGGTAGATTACCTGACGGGGCTTGCGAAGTAACCCGCATCGTTCATGCATAATCAAAGGGCGCAGCGTTGCTGCGCCCTTTTTGTTTGAACCTCACCACCGTATCTTCCGTCATTCTTTCTTCCGCACCATGGCCACCTACGCAATCGGCGACATCCAGGGCTGCTACGACGAAACGCGGCGTCTGCTCGACACCTTCGGTTTCGATCCGGCGCAGGATCGGTTGTGGCTGGTCGGTGACCTGGTCAACCGCGGTCCGCAATCAGTGGAAGTGCTGCGTTACCTGCGCGGACTGGGCGACCGTGCCATCAGCATACTCGGCAACCACGACCTGCACCTGCTGGTGGTCGCGGCGGGTGTGCGCAAACCGCATTCCGGTGACACGCTGGATGCACTGCTCGCAGCGCCGGACCGCGACGAACTGCTCGACTGGTTGCGCCGGCAGCGGCTGATGCACGCCGATGCCGGCTATGCCATGGTGCATGCCGGCCTGTTGCCGCAATGGAGCATTGCACAGGCACTCGCTCTGGCGCATGAAGTCGAAACTGCGCTGCAGGGCCCGGACTGCGGCGAATTCCTCAAGCACATGTACGGCAACGCACCGCTGCAGTGGCGCGACGACCTTGCCGGTTACGACCGCCTGCGGGTCATTGTCAACGCGATGACGCGGCTGCGTTTATGCACGCCTGAGGGCGTCATGGAATTCACGCACAAGACCGGACTTGCCGGTGCGCCCGCGGGTTATCTGCCGTGGTTCGATGTGCCGGACCGTGCCAGCCGCGACACGCCGGTGCTGTTCGGCCACTGGGCGGCGCTGGGATTGACCTTGCGCCAGGATGTGCTCGGGCTCGATTCAGGCTGCGTGTGGGGGCGGCGGCTGACAGCAGTGCGCCTGGAAGACCGCCGCGTTTTTCAATGCGGCTGCGAAAACATCACTGCAGGCGATCCGCAATAGCGCGGTGCGCAGTCTCCGCGAGAGTGCGCCGGTGCGCTGCCCCCACCGGCAATGCGCCGAGAAACCACACATGGGCATGAATCACCGGCTGGGCCGCAATCAGCCGCAGCGTATCCCACAGCGATTTGTCGCCGTCGTAGGCGGCCTCAACACATAAAGAACCATCGCTGCGTTCGAAGCGCAACGCAACAGGATGCACATGGGCTTCGGCCAGCAGCGCCGGTTGCAGCAGCGAACTGTGAAACCGCAGCACCTGTGATCCGTCGGTGGTGGTGCCCTCCGGAAATACTGCAACCACATCCCCGCCCTGCATGGCAGCAGCAATTTCGTGATTGATGCGTGCTGTATCGCGACGCCGCGCCCGCTCAATAAACAATGTGCCGGTCTTCATGCTCAGCCAGCCGATTACCGGCCACGCGCGCACCTCGGATTTGGCGACAAAGCGCACCGGGATTGCCGCATTGATCGCATAGATATCCAGCCATGACACATGATTGGCGACCAGCATCACCGGCTGCGCATGCGCGCGCGGCAATTCGCCATGCACGTGCAGACGGATGGCGAGCAGGTGCAGCAATGACTGCGACCAGCGTTTGACGGCGGCGCGGCGGCGCGCCAGGGTAAAAAAAGGAAAACGCAGGGCCACGGTCAGCAGGCCGCGCAACACATGCAGCGCGAGCCGCGTCAGGCGCAGGCCGCGCGTCATCATTGATGTTCCCCCGCCGCTCATGGCGGCCATTATAGGGGCGTGCAGCGCGCCGGCCATCAGCCGTTCATGAAATGCCGCGCATAACGCGCATCCATGCGCGACAGCGGCAGCAGCATCAGCAGGTCTGCGGTATTGAAATCGGGATCCCAGGCCGGCGCGCCGCAGACCCAGGCGCCGACCCGGATATAACCTTTCACCAGCGGCGGCGGCAATGCGGCAACATCACGGTCCAGCGCCTCCAGCGGCAATTCGCAGCGCGGGAAGGCGCGATACTCCACCGGTGACAAATGGTTGTGCGCCAAACCGCGGTACACACCCGCGGCATTGTGCCCACCGTCGGCCATGCTCAATGAAGCGCAACCCATGAAGTAACGGTAACCGTGCTGTGTTGCATACGCCACCAGCCCCGCCCACAGCCGCGCAATGGTCGCGCCGTTGCGGTAATCGGCATGCACGCAGGAGCGACCGATCTCGACGGTCTCATCGCGCAAGTGTTCGAGGCGGGTCAGGTCAAATTCGCTGTCGGCGTAAAAGCTGCCGATTTCACGCGCCTTCAGTCCCGGCAGCAAACGATAGGTGCCAACGACCTCGCCATTCCCGGTGTCACGCACCAGCAGGTGATCACAATGCGCATCATAGATGTCGCAATCGATGCCGGATGCCGTATCAGGCAGGCGCGCGCCCATTTCTCCGGCAAACACCTTGTAACGCAGGCGCTGCACTTCCAGCAATTCGGCGGCACTGCGGGCATAAGACACGGCCAGCGCAGGCGTCTGGCACCCGCGCAGTGCGGTTTGGTTCCGGGTTTGCTCCAGCATCGGGCGGTCTCCGTCATTGATGACGGGCCCTAGGCTAGGAGAGGCCGGTTACAGCAGCATGAACAAGCGGTTAAAAATCGATGACTGTGCCGGCGCCAAAAAAAACGCGCGGCAGTCTTGCCGCGCGCGATGATTCAAAGCAGATTAATGTGTGACGCGGGAGGTGCGGCCGTCGGACAGGATGCGCACCCGGTCACCGGCATGGAAAACCTCGTCGGCTTCCTGCACGATGGCGACCAGCGCGCCGGTGTTGAGCTTGATCGTGATTTCAACGCCGTTTTTGCGCGTCGTACCCTCTTCGACCGCCTGTCCGGCGACACCGCCGGCCACTGCGCCGATCACCGCCGCCACTGTCGATCCACGCCCGCCGCCGACGGTACTGCCGGCAACGCCGCCGACCACCGCACCGGCCGCCGGTCCGATCCCGGAGCGCGTACCTTCGATCTGCACCGGGCGCACACTTTCAACCACGCCCAGACGCACGTTCTGTTCACGGCGCGCTTCGTCACGGGTATAGGCTCCGCCACCGAGACCCTGTGCGCAACCGGCGAGCGCCGCCACAGCGATGACCAGCACCGCCGTCTGTATCCGTTTGTCCATAATCCGTTCTCCCGTCATCAAAATTCCATCACCACATTTTCATGCCAAAGGCCTGCTGGAAGCGGTCCGCCGCCTCATCGCGGGTAAAGCGGTGGTTCTGGCCACCACGCTGGGCAATTTTCAGCGAACCCATCAGGGAAGCCAGCCGCCCGGTCAACGCCCAGTCGGCGCCTGCAGCCAGGCCATACAGCAGACCCGCCCGGAAAGCGTCACCACAACCGGTCGGATCCAGCACGGCTTCCGGTTTAACGCTTGGAATCGCAATCTGTTTACCGCCGGTATGCACCACGGCCCCTTGCGCACCCAGTGTGACCACCAATGCCTTCACTAGTTTCGCCAGTTCCTCGAGTTTTTTGCCGGTACGTTCCTGCAGCATCTGCGCCTCGTAGTCATTAACCGTGACATATTCCGCAAGCCGCAGGAATTCCTCGAGTTCGGCGCCGCCGAACATCGGCAGGCCCTGGCCCGGATCGAAAATGAATGGGATGCCGGCTTCATGGAATTCGCGCGCATGTTGCAGCATGCCGTCACGCCCGTCCGGCGCGACGATGCCGAGCTTGATGCCTTTGGCATCGTTGATGTGGTTCTGGTGTGAAAAATTCATCGCACCGGGATGAAAGGCGGTGATCTGGTTGTCATCGAGATCGGTGGTGATGAAAGCCTGTGCAGTAAAGCTGCCGGACACGCTGCGAATGTGGTCCTGCGCAATGCCAAGTCGCTGCAACCGTTCGTCATAAGGGCCGAAATCATCACCAACCGTGGCCATGATGCGTGCATCGCCGCCGAGCATCTTCAGTGTGTAGGCAATGTTGCCGGCACAGCCGCCGAATTCGCGGCGCATGTCGGGCACCAGAAAGGCGACGTTCAGGATATGCAGCTGGTCGGGCAGGATATGGTTCTTGAAACGATCGCTGAACACCATGATGGTGTCGTACGCCATCGAACCGCAGATCAATGTGGACATCGGAGGCCGCCTGAAAAATGGAACAAGAAGAACGAAAAAGACGGCGGATTATACCAACGACGCCCCCTGTCTCCCCGCAGCGACGCGTTGGAGTTCTGCACATGCCTGCTGCATAATCGGCGCACGGTTGCCGGTGACGGCCGCCATCCACAACTTCAAGGAGGAGCCCGTCATGCTGAAAGAATTCAAGGAATTCGCGATGCGCGGCAATGTGGTCGACATGGCCGTCGGCATCATCATCGGCGCGGCATTCGGCAAAATCGTCGAATCACTGGTCAAGGATCTGATCATGCCGCCGATCGGATTGTTGCTCGGCAAGGTCGACTTCGCCAATCTGTTCGTCGTGCTGCGTGAGGGCACGACCATGGGGCCGTACCTGTCCGTGGACGCCGCACAAAAAGCCGGCGCAGTGACGTTCAATTACGGCACCTTCATCAACACCTGCATCAGCTTCATCATCGTCGCGTTTGCGGTGTTCCTGCTGATCCGCGCGATCAACAAGATGAAACGCAAGGCGGAAGAAGCGCCGGCGGCACCCGTAGCACCGGCGGAAGACATCGTGCTGCTGCGCGAAATCCGTGATGCGCTGAAAAAATAAATCACCGCATTTAAACCCCATTACTCTCATGCACAGCGCGCCCTGCGGGGCGCGCTTTGTTTTGTGCCGTCGTTGCGCGCCCCATTCTGCGAATACACATAACCAATTGTTTTTATTGAGTAATTTACTAATTGCCAATTATAAGTTAAGCCCTTGATTCGCCACAAAAACTTCACTCTGCCGTCACTGGGCGGCAAGACAGGGCGCCGATACTGCGGCCGTGCGCAATACCATCACCGCCTTGCTCTGGATTGCCCCCTTTGCGTTACACAGCGCCGACGCCTGGGCCTGGGGGCTGTACACCCATCTTTATTTTTCGCAACTGCTGCTGTGGGCGATCCCGCTCGCTGACACACGTTTCCGCCGCGCCATCAAACGTTTCCCGGAACTGCTGCTCGCCGGCGCCTGCCTGCCCGATGTGTCGCTGTTCAGCGGCTGGGTACGCGATCCGCGGCTGGCCACCACGCATCAGTGGTCGGTTGCACAGCGCCTGCTGCAGGACGCCGATCACGATGAACATGCCGCGCTGGCCGCCGGATACTGCAGCCACCTGCTGTCCGACATCATCGCCCACAACCATTTTGTGCCGACGCATGAAACGCTGTGGCTGAATCCGTTGCCGCTGGCCGTACATGCGGCGTCGGAATGGGCGATGGATGCGCATCTCGCCGAACAGCTTTATGCAAGTCCGCACCGTCTGCTGCGACGGCATCTGCCGGTCATCACCGGGTTTGCGTCACATCATTTCAACTCAACCCCGGCGGATACCCGGCGTGCATTGCGTTATCTCGCACACGGCGAACAATGGCTGCGCGGCAGCGGGCTGCATCACGCCGCCTATCGCGGCGCGCGGCTGATGGATGCCGGTGTCACGCGACGCTTTGATTATTATGTAGCGCAGACCACCCTACGCCTGGAACAGATGAACCGCGTCATCGCCGGCGATGCGCCGGCCTGGGCGCCGGAAGTTGAATGCGCCGCGACCGCGCGCAACAACATCCACACCGGCGCACCGCGGCATTCGCCACAGTTCATTCCGCTGCCGCGGGATTTTTTCAGCCGAAACGGAAATCAGGCCACTAAGCCCAAGGAAAGCGCGGCGATCGCCGCGCCAAGCAGCGCCCCCACCAGCACATCACTGGGGTAATGCAGCCCCAGCACCACGCGCGACACCGCGATTAGCAATGTGAACGGCAGCAGCAGCCACGCCAGCCCCGGGTAATAGGCCAGCGCAACCAGCGTAAAGGCAACCGCGTGCAAGGTATGCCCTGACGGAAAACTGAGGCTGTCCAGCGGCGCAGCGAAATGTTCGATGCTGGCATGAGTCTGATACGGCCGCGGGCGCAAGGTGCGTTTTTTCAGCCATTTGTAAGAAACGGTACAGACCAGCCCGACCACGATCATGTGCAGCACTGGTTCCACTGCGGCATCATGGTCGCGCAACAGCAGGAAGGCCATCAGCGCGTACCAGGCCATGCCGTCGCCGAGCACGCTGATGCAGCGGAACAGCAGGCGCCAGGTCACATGACGGCAGACGCGGTTGTAACGCAGGCAGATCTGCATATCCCATTGAGCGACCCGTTCAAGCGACAGCATGGGCTTCCATCACTTCAGCCTGCGCATCATCCATCAGTCGCAACAAAGCCTGCTCGAATTCGGCCACGATGCATGACCAGTCGAGTTTTTCGGTGGTGATGCGTGCATTTACACCGAGCATCTTGATGCGCGCCGCATCGTTCACCAGCGCGGCGGCCGCCTGCACATAATCATCGGCGACATCGAAAGGCACCAGCACACCATTCTGGCTGTGGCGGACATGCTGCTTTGCTGCGGCGTAATCGTAGGCAACGACGGCGAGCCCGCTGGCCATGGCTTCGACGGTAACATTGCCATAGGTCTCGGTCACGCTCGGAAACAGGAACACGTCGGCGGATGCGTAATGTGCGGCGAGATCCGTGCCGGTGCGCATGCCGGCAAAAATCACGTCGGGATTTTCCCGGGCCAGGCGCACGCGCTCGGGTCCGTCACCGACCAGCACCAGGCGCAGTCGCGGCTGCAGTTCACGCATCAGCTGATAGGCGCGCAATACCAGCGGCAGATTTTTTTCCGGCGCCAGGCGCCCCACCGACAATGCGACCGGATCGCCGTCTTTCACGCCCCAGTCCTGGCGCAAGGCCGCGCTGCGTCGCTGCGGATTGAACAGCGCGGTATCGACCCCGCGCGCCACCACCTCGAGATTGCGAAAACCCAGCGCGGCCAGTTCGCGGCGCAGGCTTTCGGTGGGCACCAGCGTGCTCAGCGCCTTGTTGTGGAATTTGCGCAGGTACGCGGTGATCGGCGTCTTCAGCCAGCCGACACCATAGTGCGCGCTGTAGCTGTGGAAATTGGTATGAAAATCCGTGGTCACCGGCAATTTCAGCTTTGATGCCGCCGCCAGCGCCGACCAGCCGAGCGGACCTTCGGTCACCACGTGCACGATGTCCGGCCGCAGCTTGGCCCACAGGCGCAGCAGGGCCTGCTTCGCCGGCAGGCCAAGCTTCAACGCGTCGTAGCGCGGGATCGGCACACCGCGCTGCAACACCTCCTCGAACAGGGGTTGTTCCGCCGGACGGTCATCGGGATGCTGGCGCGGCCGGATCAGTTGCACGGTATGGCCGCGTGCCTGCAGACCGCTGACGATGCGGCCCATGGTCATCGCCACGCCGTTGATTTCCGGCGGATAGGTTTCGGTGACCATGGCCACGCGCATTTTGCGCGCGGCCGCGGGGTAATGCTGCAACACGATGTCTGCGCCGTCCATGCCGCGCATCGTGCCGTCGCGATGCGACGGGGCGGTGAATCATTTATGAAATTTGCGCGACAACCCGCGCGCGCGCCGCGATCAGCTCAGCCGAACAGCACCAGTCCCCACACCACCGGCACGTTGATCAGGGCCAGCAGGACCGCGGCGCTGCCGATGTCCTTGGCGCGCTTCGCCAGCGTGTGGTTTTCCAGCGAAATTCGATCCACCGTGGCTTCAATCGCGGAATTCAGCAACTCAACGATCAGCACCAGCAGCACCACGGCAATCATCAACGCCTTGCCGATGCCGCTGGCCGGCGTGAACAGCGCCGCGGGAATCAGTATTGCCGCAAGAAATACTTCCTGGCGAAAAGCGTCTTCATGGCGAAACGCCGCGCTCATGCCGTCGATGGAATAAAACAGCGCGTTCCACACACGCTTCAATCCGGTCTTGCCCTTGTGCGGGCTTTCGCCGGTGGGTGCGTCATGCATGGCCATGCCCCTGTTGATTCTGGATCGCAGACGGCGGCACCCGACCGGGCGCCGCTGCCGTTGCTATTTCAACGCTGCGAGCGCAGCTTCGTAATTCGGTTCCTGCTTGATTTCCGGTACCAGCTCGGCGTGCAGCACTTTGTTGTTTTCGTCGAGTACGACCACACCGCGGGCGGTCAGTCCGCGCAGCGCACCGTCGGTAATGTCCACGCCATACTTGGTATGGAAATCACGGTTGCGGAAGGTTGACAGCGTGAACACGTCATTGAGACCTTCGGCGCCGCAAAAGCGGCCCATCGCAAATGGCAGGTCAGCCGCAATCACCAGCACCACGGTGTTGCTGAGCTTGGTCGCTTCGGCATTGAATTTTCGCGTCGAGGTCTGACAAACAGGCGTGTCCAGACTCGGCACGATGTTCAGCACTTTGCGCTTGCCGGCGTAATCCTTGAGCCCGGCGTCTTTCAGGTCTTTCCCGGTCAGCGTGAAATCCGGTGCGCTGTCGCCTTTTTTCGGGAAATTGCCGGCGACGGTGATCGGGTTGCCGCCGAGGGTGACTGCTGCCATGTGGTTCTCCTTGATGAGGGTTGATGCCGAGGTTTGAATGCGACCGATGCCGGACTGCAGCATGCGCGCCATGTCATGGGATATAGCGTTAACGGCGTACTTGTATCACGAACTCATGAAAAACCGAACAGCACTGCCAGCAGCTGATCCGGTCAGGCTTTTTCGGCGTCGGCGATTTTCTGGTACGCCGCAGCATCCAGCAAAGTATCGAGCTGCGCCGGATCCGCCGGTTTGACGCGGAACATCCACGCCGCATACGGATCCTCGTTCACTTTTTCCGGCACTTCCGCCAGTTCGGCATTCACTGCGATGACTTCGCCGGACAGCGGCGCATAAATGTCCGAAGCCGCTTTCACCGACTCAATGACACCGCAGACTTCGCCCTGCTGCACGCTGCTACCGGCCTTGGGACTGTCGACGAACACCACGTCACCCAACATTTCCTGGGCGTGATCGGTGATGCCGACGCTGACCGTGCCGTCGCTTTCGCGCCGCGCCCACTGGTGCGTGGCGCTGTATTTGAGTTGTTCCGGGGTGTTCATGTCTGCTCCAGACTGTCTGAAATACTCAATAAAAACAAATGGTTATTGACTGCCGCTTCAGTGCAGCGGCGCCGGCAGCAAGGCCAGGCGGAAACCGGCCGCGCCGAGGCTGCCGGTATCCAGTGTCAGGCGCACGGTCAGTTCCGCATTCGCAGTCAGGCCGGCGCGCGGATCGCGATTTTTGCCGAGGTAATCCACGGGCAGAAAAATGCGCCGCGCCAGCGTGTGGTCGGTGGCGTTGGTCAGCACCAGGTCCAGCGCCGGATAGGCCACGTCATGCCCGGCATGGTTGCGCAGGGTGGCGGTCAGCTGGATGCGATCCGGGCGTGCCGGATCGACGAGCTGCAAATCCGAAGCTTCGATCAGCACGGGCTTGGTCTCCCGCGGCAAAGGCACCACGCAATCGACTCGCGCGCAAGCCGCATTCAGCCACTGCCGCGCCAGTGGATGCCGGGCTGCGAGTTCGCCACGATAGAAAAAAATCGCCTGTCCCGTCAGCGCTGCTGCGAGCACGATACCGGCCGCACTCTGCCACGGCCGGCGTGGCACAGGTTCCGGCATTTCTGTTTCCTGGATAAACGGATTTTCCGCGGCCGTCGCCAGCCGCTCGGCTTCCAGTTCGATGGCCGGACTCGGCTCGGTGGTTTCAGTCGACGCTTCCGGCAGCACATCAGGCAATGGTTCAGTATCTGTGCTTGTGCCGGGCGTCATGTCCAGCGACACCGTTTCCGGTTCCGGCTGTACAAGGTCCACGGAGGCTTCGGGTAATACCGTTGATGAGGAAGGACTCTCCGGCCTTGAGTCGGCCACTGCGGCAACAACGGGCTCCGCCGCAACCGGTTGCGGAATCTCCGGCACATCCGGCGCCAGTGCAACCATGCCGTCGAACACCTGCAGGCAACGACCGCAGCGCACCTTGCCGCCATGCGTCTGCAATTGTTCCGCGGTAATGCGGAACACGGTATGGCAATGCGTACAGCGGGTGAGCAGCGACATGGGCGCTACTCTACCTGCGAATACCCGTCAGCAACACCCAGCCGTCATCGGTGGCCGCCGGCTGCATGGCGAAATTCGCCGCGTACGCGTCGAGCACGGATTGCGTCTGCTCAATCAGGATGCCGGACAGGGCAATGCGTCCGCCCGGCAAGGTGAGGCGCGCCAGCAGCGGCGCCAGTACCGTCAGCGGATTGGCGAGAATGTTGGCAACGACGATCTGCGCGGGTTCGACCGGCGCATCATCCGCCGCCGCGGCAAAATCCGCCTGCACCCGGTTACGCCCGGCGTTGTCCTGTGCCGCCAGCACCGCCTGCGGATCGATATCGATACCGCGGGCGCTGCGCGCGCCGAGTTTCATTGCCGCAATCGCCAGGATGCCGGAGCCGCAGCCGTAATCGAGCACATCGACGTCCGGTGTGACCACGGTGTCGAGCCAGCGCAGACACAGACGCGTAGTCGGATGCGCACCGGTACCGAATGCAACACCGGGATCAAGCACGATATTGACCGCTGCCGGATCCGGCAGCGCATGCCAGCTCGGCACCACCCACAGCCGCGGCGTGATCTGCATCGGCTGAAACTGGCTCTGCGTCAGACGCACCCAGTCAGCATCTTCAACGCGCTCGACGCTGAACCCGGATGTCGGCGCAACGCCGGCCTCAGTCAATGCCTGCGGAATCAACACATGCAGATCGGCATCAATCGAAAACAATGCGCTGATGCGGTTGGCACGCCAGCCGCTGGCAGGCGCTTCGCCGGGCTCGGCGAATATCGGACTTTCTGCAGCAGTGCCCGCTGCCGCATCCTGCACATCCACCGCCAGTGCGCCGGCGGCGAGCAGCGCGTCGCTCAGATCCTCAACGGCGGGTTCATCTACATGCAGGATTGCGCACAGCCAGGGCATGGCATGATCCAGAAAAGCGGCGTTATTCTGCGCGGGTCAGTTTCGCCAGCCGCTCTTCGAGGTAGTGAATGCTGGTGCCGCCGCGCAGGAAAGCGGCGTCTCGCATCAGTTCCCGGTGCAGCGGCAGGTTGGTGCTGATGCCTTCGATGATGGTTTCCGACAAAGCGATATGCATGCGTGCAATCGCCTGCTCGCGGGTATCCCCGTAAGTAATGATCTTGCCGAGCAGTGAATCGTAATAAGGCGGCACAAAATAACCGTTGTAGGCGTGTGAATCGACGCGAACGCCCGGGCCACCCGGCATGTGCAGCGAGGTGATGCGTCCGGGTGAAGGCGTGAACTTGTACGGGTCCTCGGCATTGATGCGGCACTCGATGGAATGCCCCTTCAATACGATGTCTTTTTGCCGCAGCGTCAGTTTCTCACCGGCCGCGACGCGGATCTGCAACTGCACCAGATCGTGCCCGGTCACACATTCGGTCACCGGATGTTCGACCTGCAGCCGAGTGTTCATTTCAATGAAAAAGAATTCGCCGCCCTCGTAGAGGAATTCAAAAGTGCCGACGCCTTCATAACCGATCTTGCGGCAGGCTTCGGCGCAGCGCTCACCGATGCGGATGCGGGCCTTTTCATTGAGCAGGGGAGCAGGCGCTTCTTCAATGATTTTCTGGTGGCGACGCTGCATCGAGCAGTCGCGGTCGCCGAGGTAAAGCGCGTTGCGGTGTTTGTCGGCGAGCACCTGGATTTCAATGTGCCGCGGCTTTTCCAGGTACTTCTCCATGTACACCGCCGGATTGCTGAATGCCGCCTGCGCTTCAGCGCGCGTGGTGCTTACCGCATTTTTCAGCGCGGCTTCGGTGTGTACCACGCGCATGCCGCGGCCACCGCCACCGCCGGATGCCTTGACGATGATCGGGTAACCGATCTGGCGGGCCATTTTCACGATTTCCTTCGGATCTTCCGGCATGGCGCCATCCATACCGGGGACCACAGGCACACCCGCTTTTTTCATCGCGTTTTTAGCGCTGACCTTGTCGCCCATCAGGCGAATGGTCTCGGCCTTGGGGCCGATGAAGGTGAAGCCGCTTTGTTCGACGCGTTCGGCAAAATCAGCGTTTTCCGACAAAAAGCCATAGCCCGGATGAATCGCTTCGGCATCCGTCACCTCGGCGGCACTGATGATTGCCGGTACGTTGAGATAACTCGCCGATGACGCCGCCGGCCCGATGCACACCGACTCATCGGCGAGCCGGACGTACTTGGCTTCGGCGTCAGCCTCGGAATGCACGACCACCGTCTTGATGCCCATTTCGCGGCAGGCACGCTGGATGCGCAAAGCGATTTCACCGCGATTGGCTATGAGAATTTTTTCAAACATGCGATCAGTGGGGTCGGGGGTGTTGCGCGGGAGCCGGGGACTTCACGCCCATGCGTGATTCCGGTTGCACCGCAATATGGGTAAAAGACAAGGGTGGAAAAATGATCAGTCGATCACAAACAGCGGTTGGCCGTATTCGACCGGCTGGCCATTTTCGACCAGGATCGCCTTGATCACGCCATCACGGTCGGCTTCGATTTCGTTCAACAGCTTCATCGCTTCGATGATGCATACCGTGTCGCCGGTTTTTACCGTCTGACCGACTTCGACAAAAGCCTTGGCGCCGGGCGTGGCCGAACGGTAGAAAGTGCCCACCATCGGCGATTTCACGGCATGGCTTTCGACTTCCGCCGGTACCGCCACTTCGGCTGCAGGCTCGGCAATCTCGACCGGCATCGCCGTGCCCATCGTCATCGGTTGCGGCATCATCATCGGCGCGCCCGGCGCGCCGAAACGGCTGATGCGCACTTTTTCCTCGCCCTCGGTGATTTCCAGTTCGGCAATGCCGGACTGCTGCACGAGGTCGATCAGCGTTTTCAGTTTGCGCAAATCCATGAATCAACCCTTTTTGATGTGGCGCAGCGCGTAGTCAAGCGCCAGTTCATAACCGGTCGGCCCGAGACCGCTGATGACGCCGACGGCAATATCGGAAAAATAGGACTCCCGGCGGAATGACTCCCGGGCAAACACATTGGACAGGTGGATTTCAACAAACGGGATCGCCACTGCTGCCAGCGCATCGCGCAACGCAACGCTGGTATGGGTGTACGCGGCCGGATTGATCAGGATGAAGGCGACGCCATCGCGACCGGCCTGCTGCACGCGTTCGACCAGATCAGATTCGGAGTTGCTCTGGAAAGTGCCCAGCACCACGCCTTCGGTTTTGGCCCGGGCCTGCAGGCGGGCTTCGATTTCCGCCAGCGTGGTCGCGCCATAAATGCCCGGTTCGCGTGTACCCAGCAGATTCAGGTTCGGCCCGTTCAGTAACAACAACTGTTTGGCACTGGCCATGACGCTCCTGTAGTACTTTTTGTTTATAATCGCCGGAATCCGTCGGGTGGCGCATGGATTCCTTCCATGACCTCTGCCCCAACTGGTTTTCAGCAAGATGACGGATTTTGCCTTAAATTAACGGCAAATGTCTATATTAGAAGGGGAGTTAAGCGAGATTAGCCACTCCCCTTTGGCGTCGCACGTTTAAGGCGGCCATACCGCTCTCGACCTGCGCAACTAAGCATTCCGGGCTATTCCCCCCTTTCTGTAAATTCCGCAAAAAACCGGAAATTAACCGAAGTTAAGCAATTTTTAGCGAATGATCGCTACAGCAATGGATCCAGCTGGGCCCGCATTCTGGCCTCGGTGATGCCCCCGACCAGGCTGGCGGCGATTTTCCCTGATCGATCAAGGATCAGCGTATAAGGCAACACCCCCGCTTTGTTGCCTGCCTTGCGCGACAGCTCCACGGCATCGAGACCGGCAATCAGCAGCGGATAGCCCACGTTAAACTCTTTGGCGAAATCCCGGACTTTCTCCGCCTGATCAACGGCGATGCCGACAAACTGTACATTTTTAGCGGCATATTCCTGCTGCAGCCGGACGAACAGGGGGATCTCTTCGCGGCACGGCGCACACCAGGTCGCCCAGTAATTGATCACCAGAACCTTCCCGCGCAGTCCGGCCAAGGTCTGTGGTGTGCCTTCGAGGTTGTTCAGGGTGCTGCCGAGGATCGCTGCGGCGACATCGCCCTCCTCTGCGCCCGGGCCCAAGGCACCGATACGCCAGGCATTCGCAAAGTAGCCGGCAGCCGCCGCTGCGCCACCAATCCCCGCTATCAGCAATGCCCGCCTAACCGGTGTCACCGGACGGCCAGTGCCTGATCCAGCACAGCAGCAAATTTGCCGGCCGGCTGAAAGCCGATCACGCGTATCCCCGGGATTTCGCCCCCGGCCGGATCGAAAAACACGATGCCGGGCGGACCGAACAGGCGAAACCGTTTCAGCAATTCCTTGTGTTCCACCGTATTGGCCGTAACGTCCGCCTGGATTTTGACCATGCCGGCGAGACGCGATTGCACCTGCGGATCGGTGAAGGTGTAACGCTCCATTTCCTTGCAGCTGACGCACCAGTCGGCATAAAAGTCGAGCATCAGGGTTTTGCCATTGGCGGCGGCAATCGCCGCGTCCAGTTCAGCCAGATTGGCCACCTGCTGGAATGCCACGCCGGGACCGGCCGGCGCGCCTGCCGCCGTACCGCGCAATCCGGACAGGGGTTGCAACACATCACGGCTGCCGGACAAGGCGCCGACCACGAAGGCAATACCCGCGACCAGCGCAATCATGCCAACGCCTTTGCTGAGCCGGGCAAAACTGCCGGCGGCCGGCGGCAGGGGATCGATCGCGCGCAGGTAAATACCGGTAAACGTCAGCAACGCAGCCCAGGCCAGCATCTGCGCGGTCACCGGCAGCACCGGCGATACCAGATAAATCGCCACCGCCAGCAGCATCACGCCGAAAAAGCGTTTGACGGTTTCCATCCACGGCCCGGTCTTCGGCAACAAGGCGCCGGCCGACGCGCCGACTACCAGCAGCGGCACGCCCATGCCCAGCGCCATCGCAAACAGCGCAGCACCGCCCATCGCCGCACTGCCGCTTTGCGAAATGTAGAGTAGCGCACCGGCCAGGGGGGCTGCGACGCAGGGGCCGACGATCAGCGCCGACAGCGCCCCCATCACAAACACACCTGCATAGTGCCCGCCGTGCAGGTGGCCGCTGGCGCCGGCGAGGCGCGACTGCAAGGAAGTCGGCAACTGCAATTCGTAAAAACCGAACATCGACATCGCCAGCGCGACAAACACCGCGGCGAAGGTGCCGAGCACCCAGGGATTCTGCAACGCAGCCGACAGCAGAGCACCGGACAAGCCCGCGGCCACGCCGGCCAGCGTGTAGGTAATGGCCATGCCCAGTACATAGGCACCGGACAGCAACAGCCCGTGACTGCGGGTCATCTTTTGCCCCTGGCCGATGATGATGCCGGAGAGTATGGGTACCATCGGCAATACGCAGGGTGTGAATGACAGCAGCAGGCCGAAACCGAAAAAGCTCAGGATCAGCAGCCAGGCGTCGCCGTGAAAAAGATCCGCGATCAGCGCGTCTTCACCTTTGGTCCCCGTCGCTGATGATGGGTTGTCGCGGGTCGTCGCAGCACCCGCGCCGTTTGCCGCGACCAGCCGCAATTCAGCTTTCTGTTCGACCGGCACATAACACACCCCGACATCGGCGCAGCCCTGCGATACAGCCGTCAGCACTACGCGCGCCGCCTGTGCGTCGCTGCGGATCGGCAGCCTGATGCGCACTTCGTCGCGATAAACCCAGGTCTCGCCGAAAAACTCGTCTTTTTTCGCCTGTGCCGGCGGCAACTGCGCGCTGCCCTTGCCCAGCGTCGCGGGTTCCAGCGTGAAACGCAGTTTGTCGCGGTAGAGGTAATAACCCTTGGCGATCACATAGCGCACTTCGACGGCATCGGGCCCGGCAACGCGGGCGCTGAATTCGAAAGCCTTTTCCGGATCCAGCAGTTCGGGATCGGCGGCGTGTGCGAAACCGGCACACAGCAGGAGCAACAGCAGCAATCGGCGCAGGCGCATCATGAAGGGGAGGAAATTCCGGGAGGGGTGGTTTCGCCGGCAACCCAGTCGAGATAGCCGGGCAAACCGTGCGTCACTGGGACCGCGATGATCTCCGGAAGTTCGTAGGGATGCAGCGCGCGCAGGGTGGATTCGAGTTCGGCATAACGGCCGGCAGTGGTCTTGATCAGTAGCGGCACTTCCGCGGCCTCCTCCACGGCACCGCGCCAGCGATACACCGAGGTACAGGGCGCCAGCACGCTGACACAGGCTGCCAGCCCCCGCTCAATCAGGGTACGCGCCAGTTGCTGCGCGGCGGCCTGGTCCGGCAGGCTGGACAGCACCAGCAGCACTGCGCTGTCAGCGGACATGGGGCGGATCCTGCCGGGCATCCGCATCGGCGATGCCTTCACGCACGGTCGGATAACGCAAACGAACGCGCAGTTCCTGCTTGATGCGCCCGTTGGCGAGGCGGCGCGATTCGCTCATGAAGGAATACAGATTCTCCGGCATCACCCTCCTCGCTTCGGCTCGGGTCATGCGCGGCGGCCGCGGCAGACTGAAACGATCCGCCACCAGGTCGAAGTAATCGCCCATTTTCTGCGGCGCGTCGTCGCTGGCGTTGTAGCTGCGGTTTGCCTGGCCGTGATGCAAAGCCGCGACCACCATGTTCGCCAGATCATCGGCGTGTATGTGATTGACGTAAGTGTCGTCCTGCGACCGCAGCGCCGGCGTGCCGCGTTCGATGCGCGCCACCGGCAGCCGGTCGGCGGCATAAATACCCGGCACGCGCAGGATGCTGACGCACACACCCGTGCGCGCACCCCACTCCCGCAAGCGGCGCTCGGCATCGGCACGGCGGTGCGCGCGGTCGGTCTGCGGCCGCAGGGGACTGGTTTCATTGACCAGCGCGCCGCTGCAGTCACCATAAACACCGCTGGTGCTGATGTAGATAAAGTGCCGTGGTAGACTGCGGCCCCGCCCGAGCGCCGCGATCAGATGCGCAGTACGCGTATCGCTGTGGCCGCGTGCGGGGGGCGGCGCGAGATGAATGACGTCGTGCGCAAGGCCGGCGAGGCCGGTCAGTGTATCCGGCCGGTCGAGGTCGCCGAACAGCGGCATCAGACCGCACCGGCGCAGATCGGCAACACGCTGCGTGTTGTGGGTCAGCGCGTAAATGCGGTGCCGCGCGCGCAGCAGCAATGCCACACGCAACCCGACGTCACCGCAACCGATGATCAGCAACCGTTTCATAAAGTCTCGCGCTTCATAGCCTGCTATTTTAGCCCAGCCCGAATTCACCAGAGATGCCCGCTCAAATCACCCTCCGGCCCAGCGGCCATGTGTTCCATGCCCAGGACGGCGAAACCGTGCTCGAAGCGGCGCTGCGCGAAGGTTATCGACTACCCTACGGTTGTCGCAACGGCACCTGCGGTTCCTGCAAGGGCAAGGTCGCCGCGGGCACGGTCGATCACGGCAACTCCCAGGACACTGCGCTCAATGCCACCGAACGCGCGGCCGGGATGGCGCTGTTCTGCCAGGCACAGCCGCGCTCCGACCTGATCATCGAGTGCCGCGAAATCGGCGCGGTCAAGGACATCCCGGTGAAAACGCTGCCGTGCCGGGTGCAGTCACTGGAACTGCTTGCGCCCGATGTGATGCGCATCCGCCTGCGCCTGCCTGCCTCGGAACGCCTGCAGTTCCTTGCCGGACAGTACATTGACATTCTGCTCAGGGACGGCACCCGCCGCAGCCTGTCGCTCGCCAATCCGCCGCATGACGACGGCCTGCTGGAACTGCACCTGCGCAATTATGGCGGTCCATTCAGCACCCATGTGTTCACGCAGATGAAGGAAAAAGACATCCTGCGCTTCGAAGGACCGCTCGGCACTTTTTATCTGCGCGAGGACAGCATCAAGCCCGCGGTGCTGTTGGCGGGTGGCACCGGCTTCGCGCCGATCAAGGCCATCATCGAGCACGCGATACACCACAAAATCAAACGACCGCTGCTGCTTTACCGTGGCGCACGGCAGGCTGCGGACCTGTACCTGGATGAATTGCCTGCAGCGTGGCAGCGCGAACACGGCATTACCTATGTACCGGTGTTATCGGATGCAACTCCGGGGGATGCATGGACGGGACGTCGCGGCCTGGTGCATGAGGCCGTGATCGCCGACCTGCCGGATTTGTCGGGCTACGAAGTTTACGCCTGCGGTGCACCGGCCATGATCGATGCCGCGCGCCGTGATTTCATCGCGCGCTGTGGCCTGCCTGAAGCTGCCTTTTACGCCGACGCGTTCACTCCGGCGGTTCCTTAAGATCCGGTTTCAGGCCGGTTTGCGCCGGCGCCCGGCACCGCTCCGGTTCAACTGTGCAACCGCCAACTCGAGACTGGCGCGATGGTGGGCAAGCGCGGCTTCGGCATGCTCCAGGTGCTCGTGCAGTTGCGCAAGTTCCAGATGCGCGGCGTACGTCGGCTCCAGCGCAACGCTGGCCTCCAGATAACTTTGCGCCTTGCCCCACAGCTGCTGTCGCGCGCACAGACGCCCGAGTGCAAGCAGCAGCGTGGCATCCGTGCGGTGATCCTTGAGCCAGCGTTCCGCACGCTCGATCTGCTGCAGATTACCCGTGATGCCGCACTCGCCGTACAGATTGACCAGTGCTGCGTCCCATTCATGGTCGAGGCTGCGCTCGATAATAGCCACAGCTTCGGCATCCTGCCCCAGTCCGTGAAATACCGCAGCCGCAGCACCAGCAACGGCGATGTCGCGGCGATAACGTTCGGGCACACGTTTCCAGGTTGCAGCAAGGCCCGGAGCATCGCCGGACTTGCGCTGGATCAGTTGCCGCCAGGCGTGACGGCGTTCCGCGTCTGCCTGTTCAACACTGAACACGTCGCGTTTTTCCAGCTGGTCGATCAGTGCCGGCACCTGCTCCCATTGTCCGATGCGCTGCCGTGCGCGCAGTTCCAGGCGCAAGGCTGCGGTGTGTTTGTTCGGCAGCACCGCCAGCGCCGCCAGTGCGTCTTCCGGCCGTCGCTCGTCGAGCAGCATCTGCGCTGCGCTGATCGCCGCTGCCGCATCGGGCCGCACGGGGTCGGTGGCCAATTTTGCGAGATAGGCATCGCGGCGCCCGGGCGCACGTAATTCGTGGGCGGCGCGCGCTGCAATGATGGCGCCCAGATCGCCGGGCTCGCCCAGCGCTACTGCCTGGTTCACCATTTTTTCGGCTTTGGCATAGCGCCCGGCAAAAAACTCGCGCAAGGATTCAAGCAGCGTACCGTGCGCCGTTTCACGTCGCCGTGCCGCACGGAATTGCGCCACGCGCCCCGGCAGTTCAATGGCGGTGACCATAAAGCGCAACAGCAGATAGCCCAGGGCAAAACCCAGCACCAGCAACACCAGCGCAAAATTCAGCGACAGTTCGACACGGTGACCGGGCAGCGAAATCAGCACATAGCCAGTGTTCAGCCGCGCCAGCAGCGTGAGTCCTGTCGCCAGGGCGCCCAATACCAGAATCCAGATCAGCCAGCGCATTGGTTATCCGGAAAAATCGGCGGCGGCGTTACGCCGACCCCTTGGCCCGCGGCACGCGCAGCTTGCGCAACGCCTCCAGCGTTTCCTGCAGATCAGGCAGATCAATCTGCACCTGTGCCGCCTGCAGCTTGCGCAGTGCTGCCGTGGTTGCAACCACGGCAGTGTCGCGTGAGTCAAAATGCTGCCGCAGGGCGGACAAGGCTGCCTGCAGGTCATCCTGGTAACTCTTGCCGTCGCGTGACAGCAATGCAATGCGCGCGCCAAGCAGGCGCAGCTTCAGGTTCTCGCGCAGGAAAAAAGCCTGCTCGGGCGCCAGCAGCGCCGCATCCTGCACGCCCACGCTCTGCACCCGCACCAGTTGCCGCAGTTCGCGCCACGCTTCGCGCACCACGCGCTCCCACGCCGGCACCTCCGCAGCAGGCGCCGGTGCCGCGGCGGCGGCATCAGGCCGCACCCGCGCATCCATCGCCAGCGGCAGGCGGTCGATCGCGGCGATCGCATCGTCAAGCCGCGCGCCGGTGCCGTACACATCCACCAGCGGCAGCGCCTTCAGCCGTTCGATGTCCCGCGTCAATGCCCGACGCAGGGCACTGTAGCGCGGCTGGTCCATGCGCTGCAGCCGCGCTTCCACATTCTCCAGCCCGATCAGCGCGGTGCGCACATTGGCTGCAACCTGCAGCTGCTGGCTGGCGAGCAGCACGGATTGTTCAATGTCGGCGAATGCCCATTCGTCGCGGTTGCGAGAGAGTTCCTGGTACAGGGCCTCGAGCGCCACCTGCTGGTTTTGTGATTCCGCGAGTTTCGCTTCCAGCACGCCCACTTTGACTTCGCTGTCATGCACCGCCTGCGCGGACTGCTGTACGCGCAGGGCGGCATCCTTGTTTTGCGCTTCCATGTCAGCCAGGCGCCGCGCCAGTTCGCTGCGCAGCACGGTTTCTTCGCCACGATCCTGATACCACTGGTAAGCGGTAAACCCCGCAGCGCCCAGCGCTACGATCAGCGCCAGCACCGGCAATGCACTGCCGCCCCCGGCCGCACGCGTGGCAGGAACAGCAGCTACCGGTGTTGGTGTGCGTTCTTCACTCATGGCTTGAAGAATAACATGCGTGTGTTGCCACTATTTTGCTGCGAACCGCTGTATCAGGCTTGCGATCAGGCCGTCATCGCCAGGCGCAGTCTCAATGACTTCGCGGCAGCCGAGTTCCCGCGCAACGGCGGCAATGCGCGGATGCGGCACCAGCAAGGGCGTGTGCTGCAGCAGCGTTTCGCCGGGTTTCCCGAGCATGACAAACAGATTGCGCAGGCCTTCGCTGCTGGTGACGACTGTTGCATGTATCCCATCATGCCCCCAGGCCTGCAACAGCGGCCCCGGATCCGTCTGCGGTCGCGCCCGGTGATAACAGGCGACGTAATCGACCTGGGCACCGCGCGCTGCCAGTGTATCGCCGAGCAATTCACGCCCGCCGTCACCGCGCAGGATCAGCACACGCTGACCGCTGACTGCCTGCAGCTGCGGCATTTCGAGCAGGCGTTCGCTGTCAAAAGACCGCTGCGGTGCAATCACCTCGTGGATGCCGTGAAGCTCAAGTTCCCTGGCCCCGCCCTTGCCGATCGCAGCCGCGCGCAGGCCCGTCGGCCAGGCCCGCCGCCCGGCCATGCGCTCCATTACCCGCGTCACGGCATTGGGGCTGATGAAAATGGCCAGGTCATAGCTTTCCAGCCGCTCGATGGCGTCGAGCAGCGGCTGCGGATCCGCAGGATCGAGAATTTCCAGGGCCGGAAAAATGACCGGTCGGCCACCCTCGGCATGTATCAGTGCCGCCAATGGCCCCGCCTGATGCGCCGGTCGCGTGATGAGGACGCCGCGCCCGGCCAGTGGTCCCGCAGTCATGGCGCGAGCGCCGCGAGGATGTCTCCGGCACCCTGACGTTTCAGGTCTTCGGCCAGTGCGATGCCCAGTGCTTCGGCATTCGTGGCGAGCCCTGCGGTTTCGCCGCGCACGATTCTTGAACCATCCGGCGCGCCGACCAGTCCGCGCAAACGCAACTGTGTACCGCTCAGCTCGGCAAATCCGGCGAGCGGCACATTGCAGCTGCCGGCCAGCGTCCGCGAAAACGCACGTTCTGCATGCACGCACTGTTGCGTCGGCATGTGCACCAGCGGTGCCAGCAGTTCAAACAAATCACTGCGATCGCTGCGGCATTCGATACCCAGCGCGCCCTGGCCGACGGCGGGCAGACTTTCTTCCGACGTCAGCAGCGCAGTAATGCGGTCTGCAAGGCCCAACCGCTTCAATCCCGCCGCCGCGAGAATGATCGCGCCGTACTGGCCTTCATCCAATTTGCGTAAACGCGTCTGCACATTACCGCGCAGCGGCTCAACCGCCAGCTTGGGAAATTGGGTACGTAACTGGCATTCACGACGCAGGCTGGAAGTGCCCACCCGCGTACCTGCGGGCAATGCGGCGAGGCTGCGGAAATCATTCGAAACAAAAGCATCGCGCGGATCGGCGCGCTCGAGGACCGCTGCCAGCGCATAACCGTCGGGCAGGTGCATCGGCACATCCTTCACTGAATGCACCGCGATGTCGGCACGACCGTCAGCCAGCGCGTCCTCAAGTTCCTTGACGAACAGACCCTTGCCGCCGATCTTGGCCAGTGAACTGTCGAGATTGCGGTCGCCGGCGGTGGTCATGCCGAGTATCGATACCGGCAGCCCCGGATATAATCGCTGCAGCTCGGATTGCACATGCCGGGCCTGCCACAGCGCCAGCGCAGACTCGCGAGTGGCAATCACTACGGAATCGGGCCGACGGCTAGCGGAACTCTGTATCATATTGATTATATTGAATAATATTAAGCGCTGGAACTGTCTGATTGTAGCATGGGCGCTCTTCGTCGCAGCGCCGGCCGCAGCCCAGCTGCTGGCGGTGGGCGATCTGGCGCAAGCCGCCGCCGAAGCGCGGGCGCGCCGCACGCCGGTATTGATCGCCTTCATGCAGCAGTCTTGCCCGTATTGCGCGATCGCGCGGCGCGATTACCTGATACCACTGCAATCCGCGCCGCAATGGCGGAACCGCGTGCTGATCCGCGAAATTGATGTGGATCGCAGCACGACCATGCGCGATTTCAGCGGCACTGAAACCACCCATCGTGCTTACGCGCGCAGTCTCGGCATCAAACGCGTACCGACACTGATTGTGTTCGATGCCGACGGCCAGCCAGTCGCGCCACCGATCACCGGATTGCTGTCTGAAGATTTTTACCAGCTGTATATCGAACAGGCGATTGAAGCAGGACTGACGCGCATGCGGCCACGCGGGCGCTGACCCGCTTCAGCGGGTGAATTTCAGCGAGCAAACTCGCGTACGATGTGCTGCTGGCGGCGACTCACCGGGATGCGTTCTTCGAGTCCGGCCAGCACGACCTGCCACGGCCCTTCGGACTCCGCACCCACCCGCTCGAAACCGCGGATCGCCGCGCGCGCCACCAGGCAATTGCGGTGTACGCGCACAAAACGATTTTCAAACTCCTGTTCCAGCTGGGTCAGTGATTCCTCGATCAGATATTCCCGACCAGCGGTGCGCACCGTGATGTATTTGAGCTCGGCGCGCAGGAACAGGATGTCCTGCACCGGGATCAGGTGCACCCGGCCGCGTTCGCCCACGCTGAGGCAGGCGCGCGGCGCCTGCTGCATGCCGCGCAGGATTTCCGGATTAAGCGGCGCTGCTTGAACAACCCGCGACAACGCCTCCTGCAGGCGCGAGGCCTTGATCGGCTTCAGCAGGTAATCAACCACGTGTAATTCGAAAGCCTGGATCGCATAGGCATCGTATGCCGTGGTGAAGATCACTGCCGGCGGCGCCGCCAGCTGCTGCAGATGCCTTGCCACTTCGATGCCGTCCATGCCGGGCATGCGCACATCAAGCAGCGCAACATCCACGCCGCCGGCCTCGGCAATCTGCAGCGCATCGCGGCCGTTGGCGGCTTCACCGGCGACGACCACGGGCAACTCCGAATTGACGTCCGCCAGCAGGTCGCGCATGCGGCTGCGCGCCGGGGCTTCGTCATCGACGATCAGTACACGGCGCGGCGCGGCGGTCACGGTGCCATCCTCCTCATTCAGCCTTCATTCCGCTTTCAGGTACGGCATGACCATGCGCACTTCAAAGGTTTTTTCACCAACATGTGTCGTCAGCTCCGCGGCAACGTCGAAATGCAGCTGCAGGCGTTCGCGGATGTTGGCCAGCGCCATCTTGTTGCCGGCATGGTGGTCGCCGATCGGTCGGTACGGGTTGCGTAACATCACATGAAGGCGGTCGTGCGCAACATGGATGTTGATACTCACCACGCCCGGCGTTTCAGCAGGCTCGACGCCGTGATACACCGCGTTCTCCAGCAAGGGCTGCAAAGCCAGCGCCGGCACCAGTGCGTCCGGCGGCATCATTTCAATCTGCCATTCCACCTGCAGGCGCTCGCCCAGCCGCAACTGCTCCAGTTCCAGGTACTGGCGACAGAGTTCGATCTCCTGCGAAATCGGTGTCAGTTGCCGGTTGTCGGCCATCAGCGCGCGGAACAATCCGGCCAGATCTTCAAGCGCCGCCTCGGCGCGGCGCGGCTCCTGGCGCACCAGCGACAGCACGGCGTTGATGCTGTTGAACAGGAAATGCGGACGGATGCGCGCCTGCAACGCCTGCAGGCGCGCTTCTGCCAGTGCCGGCGACAGCGCGCGCCCGCGCAGATCGAAGTACCCCAGCAGCATGCCGGTGGCCAGCGTGACGACGCACAACCAGCGCGGCAGGGAGTGGGTTTCGACAAAAAACAGTCCGTTGGTGGCGAAATGCAGCGTGGCGGTCAGTGCCAGCTCTATCACCACAATCGCGATGATCGCCATCGCGTACGGCAAACGGCGCAGCCCGTCGCCCGCCGCGGCCAGCACCAGAAGGCTGAGGATCAGCAATGGTTCAACCAGTGCGGCGTTTTCCGTGAACTGCGCCGGCCACGCCCTCACTGTCGGCACCTGCAGCAAGGCCGCGAGCAGTGCGATGCCGTTCACAATCAGCACGATGCGCAACAAAATTCCGAAATTGCGGAAGTCCGGCAGGGGGCCGGTGTTGGCAATATGATTTATACTTCGCGCCATGGCAGTTTCATTCTAGCAGGGCCCGCAAAAATTCATGTCGGCAAAAGACAAAGCAACGGACAAAACGAAAAACGGCGCGAAGCCGAACGCCGCCAAAGCGTGGTCGGGGCGCTTCAGCGAACCGGTTGACGATCTGGTCAAACGCTTTACCGCATCCGTCGGTTTTGACCAACGGCTCGCGGAATTCGACATCCAGGGTTCAGTGGCGCATGCGCACATGCTGCATGCCGTCGGCATTCTGACCGCGACCGACCTCGAAGCCATCGAAAAGGGCCTGGCCGCCATTGGCGATGAAATCCGCGCCGGCACCTTCCCGTGGTCCATCGATCTAGAGGATGTACATCTCAATATCGAGCGCCGCCTGACCGACATGGTCGGCGACGCCGGCAAAAGGCTGCACACCGGGCGCTCGCGCAACGACCAGGTCGCGACCGACGTGCGGCTCTATCTGCGTGCGGCCATTGATCACGTGCTGACGCTGATCAAGGGGCTGCAGCGGGCGCTGCTCGAGCTCGCCGACAATCACACCGACACGGTGATGCCGGGTTTCACCCACCTGCAGGTGGCGCAGCCGGTGTCGTTTGCCCATCACCTGCTCGCCTATTTCGAAATGCTGTCGCGCGACGCGCAGCGTTTTGCCGACTGCCGCAAACGCGTCAACCGGCTGCCGTTGGGCGCCGCGGCGCTGGCCGGCACTTCCTTCCCGATCGACCGCCTGATGGTGGCCAAGGAACTGGGCTTCGACGGCGTCTGCGAAAACTCGCTGGATGCCGTGTCCGACCGCGACTTCGCCATCGAATTCGTCGCTGCCGGTGCGCTGACCATGACCCACCTGTCGCGGTTCAGCGAAGAACTGATCCTGTGGATGAGCCCGCGTTTCGGCTTCATCGACATCGCCGACCGTTACTGCACCGGTTCGTCGATCATGCCGCAGAAAAAAAACCCCGATGTCGCAGAGCTGGTGCGCGGCAAGACCGGACGCGTCAACGGCCACCTGGTCGCACTGCTGACCCTGATGAAGGGCCAGCCGCTGGCATACAACAAGGATAACCAGGAAGACAAGGAACCGCTGCTCGACACCGTCGACACGCTGATGATGAGTCTCGCGGTATTCGCCGGCATGGTCGGCGGCATCACCGTCAACGTCGACAGGATGCGCGCAGCCGCCAGCGAAGGTTATGCCACGGCGACCGACCTTGCCGACTACCTGGTGAAAAAGGGTCTGCCCTTCCGCGAAGCGCATGAGGCCGTGGCGCAGGCAGTGCGTTTTGCCGAAACCAGAGGCTGCGACCTCGCCGAACTGTCGCTCGACGACCTGCGGCAATTTTCCAAGCTGATCACCACCGACGCTTTTGAGGCGCTGACGCTGGAAGGTTCGATGAAAAGCCGCAGCCACATCGGCGGCACCGCGCCGGCACGGGTGAAAGCGGCAATCGCCAAGGCGCGCAAATCGCTGCAGTGATTCACTTGCCGTGATTCTGTCGCTGCAACCCGCTGCTGTGATGCGCGCGCCGGTTTAAGCGGATCGCGGCGCGGCCGCGCTTTCCCGTACCACCAGCTCCGTCGGCAACTTGCAGCGCAGATCCACCGCCTTGCCTTCCAGCCGCATCAGCAGATGATTCGCGGCATAGATGCCCAGATCGGTGGTCGGGAAACGGACGGTGGTCAGGGCCGGCGTCATCAAGGCGGCGATTTCCATGTCGTCAAACCCGGTGATCGACACATCACCCGGCACCGCCAATCCCTGCACATGACATTCGGCCACTGCGCCGATGGCCAGCACATCGTTGCCGCAGATCACCGCGGTCGGCCTTTCGCGCCCCGCCATCAGTTCCCTCAAACCTTCGCGCCCGCCGGTATGGGTGTACGGTTTTTCCACCACCCGCTCCGCCGGCAGCGTGATGCCGCGCGCCGCCAGCGCATCGCGCACGCCGGCAAGGCGTTCCTGCGCGCGTTCGTTGTGCACAGTGATGCCGGAAATCATTGCAAACCGGCGATGGCCGAGGTCGAACAGATAATTGGTGATGCGTACTGCAGCAGCGCGGTTGTCGAAACCGACGCAGGGGTGGTTGCCGCTTTCATCGAAGGCCCAGGTCAGCACATAAGGCACGCCATTCGACTCGATCATCCGGTAAATATCGGGATGGTGCGTGGTGCCCAGCAGCACCAGGCCGTCAACACCGCGTTCGATCAGGGTGCGCGTGACACGGGCCTCGATGTCAGCGTCGAATTCATGGCTGGCCAGCAGCAGCACATAACCGGCCGCATCGAGCGTGCGCTGCAGTGCGTGGATGGTATTGGCGAAAATCGCATTGTCCAGCGTCGGCACCACGGCGCC
>CAMCYP010000013.1 GCA_945885345.1 Bordetella parapertussis
CAGGCCACCGACAAACTGAGGTGATCAGGCAGGCGAAGATCCAGCTGAGGCAAGCACCGCACGAAGGCGAGGGTTTTTGCTGGCATCCGCCGGTGAAAAGTGGCATTCTCGCGCTCCTTTCAAATCCACCGGGTACCCCCAGCCATGCCTGCCGAAAGTTTCATCCCGGGCAAAGATGCATCGCTCGAATCCACCATCCGCACCATGCAGGACAAGCTGGCGTTGCGCGGCTTTGTGCTGGATGAATCCTCCTGGCTGAATCCGGTCGAGTCGATCTGGTCGGTCCATGTCCGCGACCGCGAATGCCCGATGCTGTTTGCCAACGGCAAGGGTGCGACCAAACTGGCGGCCCGCGCCAGCGCGCTGGGCGAGTTTTTTGAACGGCTGGGCACACATTATTTCTGGACCCACTTCCATCTCGGAGAAACCCGCGCCAACCGGCCCTTTGTGCACTACCCGCAGGAGCGCTGGTTTGCGCCGACGGACGACGGGCACTGGCCCGCGGAATTGCTCAATCCCGAACTGCACGCCTTCTACAACCCGCAGGGCGACATCGACGGCGAAGTGCTGGTCGATCTCAACTCCGGCAACGTGAAGCGCGGCATCTGTGCGCTGCCCTACACCCGCCTGCATGATGACGCGCAGACGTGGATACCCGTCAACATCATCGGCAATCTCTATGTCAGCAACGGCATGGCTGCCGGAAATACAATGATGGAAGCGCGCAGTCAGGCGCTGTCCGAAATCTTTGAACGCAACATCAAGAACCGCATCATCAGCCAGGGTTTGTGCCTGCCCGAAGTGCCGGAGGCCGTGATCGCGCGTTATCCAGGCATCGCTGCCGGCATCAAGGGTTTGCGCGAGGCGGGTTTCGGCATCCTCGTGCGCGACGCCTCGCTCGGCGGCCGTTACCCGGTGATGAATGTCACACTGCTGCATCCCAGGGACCAGGGCGTGTTTGCCAGTTTCGGCGCACACCCGCGCTTCGAGGTGGCGCTGGAACGCGCACTCACCGAGTTGCTGCAGGGCCGCGCGCTGGAATCGCTGGAGAATTTTCCCGAACCGGGTTTCGACATGGATGAAATCACCATGCCGTCCAACCTAGAAATCCATTTCGTCGATTCCAGCGGCGTGATCAGCTGGAATTTCCTCGGCGACACGCCGGATTACCCGTTTGTCGACTGGAATTTCAGCACCACCACCGCGGAAGACTATGCCTGGCTGTGCAACTGCATCAAGACCGAAGGTTACGACATCTACGTTGCCGATTTCGCCGAGCAGGGCGCCTACAGCTGCCGCATCCTCGTGCCGGGCATGTCGGAAATTTATCCGGTGGAAGACCTGGCCTGGGAAAACAACAGCATCGGCAACCGCATCCGCCCGGCGCTGGTCAGACTGCCAGACTTGAGTGATGCCGATGCCAAAGTCCTGCTCGATGACCTGCAAACCCTGAACCTGAACGACGAACGGCCGCTGTGGGAAATCCTCGGCCTCGCCATTCCGCTGGATACGGTGTGGAAGGAATTGCGTATCGGCGAATTGAAAACCCTGCTTGCGCTGGCCATTGGCGACGAAGAAGCGACGCGCGAAGGCTGCGACTGGATCCGCCATTTCCGCGAAATGAACCCGGCGCGCCACCTGGTGTATCGCTGTATTGAAAGCCTGATGAACCTCGAGGATGCAGAAAACTTCAAGCGCTCACTGACGCTGCTCTATGGTGCGGAAACCGTGCGCCAGGCGCAGGCCTTGCTCGATCGCAGCGAGCGCTACTTCGGTTTGCACATGCTGGGCGCGGACATGCAGGGCAGCGCCATGCACCAGACGCTGCTGGCAGCTTATGACAAGCTGTTTGCGGCGACCCCAGCCTGAGCGATCGGGTCATAGCGGGGCTTGAAGTCCGGTGAGCGGCGGAATAAACAACCTGCGATCCTGTTCATGTCAGGCGAGTTCCGGGTCTGCATTCCGACCTCCGGCATGATTGCTGCCGGAGGTTTTTTATGGGTGGTGGTGTAATGCCGGTTGTTTGCTGCAAGCATTGAACCTGTGCGGGATATGACAGGTCAGAAAGTCGTTGATCACGCTGGTTTTCGGCCTGCTTATTAGCCTGTTTTGGGCCCGCCTGTAACTTTCGGGCCGCTTGGCACGTATTACTGTTTAACCGGAGTGCGGGATACCCCGTGCCCGTCATTCTCCAGGAGTCCGTCGATGCTGATCCGCACAGACCGCGGTTTTGTCCACCCGCATTCCTCCGAAATCACCCCGCAGACGGTGTACGAGCAGCGGCGTGATTTCCTGAAGCTGATGGCCACCGGCGCAGCCGGTGCCGGCCTTGCGGGCTGGGCCGCGCGCGACGCACGGGCGCAGATGGCGGGCCCCGGCAAACTGGCCCGCCTGCCCGGCGCCAAAAGCAGTGTCCCCGGCGCCACGGCTGCCGACAAGGTGACGCCATATGGCGATATCACGACCTACAACAACTATTACGAATTCGGCACCGACAAATCGCAGCCGGCGCGCACCGCCGGCACCTTGCGTCCCCGGCCGTGGACTGTCAGCGTCGAAGGCGCCATCCGCAAGTCCAAGGTCTATGACATCGATGAACTGCTGAAAATGGCGCCGATGGAAGAGCGTATCTATCGCATGCGCTGCGTCGAAGGCTGGTCAATGGTGATTCCGTGGGTCGGGTTTTCATTGAACGAACTGATCAAACGCGCCGAACCCACCGGCAACGCCAAGTTCGTGCGCTTCATCACCCTGGCCGACGACAAACAGATGCCCGGGCTGCGTTCCCCCGTGCTCGACTGGCCTTATGTCGAGGGCCTGCGTATGGACGAAGCCGTGCATCCGCTGACGCTGCTGACCTTCGGCCTCTACGGCGAAGTGCTGCCCAACCAGAATGGCGCGCCGGTGCGGCTGGTGGTGCCGTGGAAATACGGTTTCAAGAGCGGAAAATCCCTGGTCAAAATCGTATTCAGCGAAACCCAGCCGAAAACCTCCTGGGAATCTTCGGCGCCACACGAATACGGCTTTTATTCCAACGTCAATCCCGCGGTCGACCATCCGCGCTGGAGCCAGGCCAGCGAGCGCCGCATCGGCGAAGACGGTTTGTTCCAGCGCAAACGCCCGACGCTGATGTTCAACGGCTATGAGCCGCAGGTCGGGCAGCTTTACGCCGGCATGGACCTGAAGAAGTTTTATTAGGCCGACGGTGGCAAGTCCCGCAGTCGGGCAGATGTTGCAGCACGCATTGGCGAAACCGCTGGTGTTTGCTGTGGCGCTGGGGCCTTTTTTCTACATGCTGTGGGCGGTGTTCACCAATGCGCTGGGCCCCAATCCGGCCGAAGCGCTGATTCGCGCCACCGGCGACTGGACACTGCGTTTCCTGTGCATCACCCTCGCCGTGACGCCGCTGCGGCAACTGACGGGGCAGGGCCAGTTGCTGCGCTTCCGCCGCATGCTGGGGCTTTTTACGTTTTTTTACGGCGTGGTTCATATGCTGTGCTACAGCGGCTTCGATATGGCCTTTGACCTCGGCGACATCGTGCGCGACATCATCAAGCGCCCGTTCATCCTCGCTGGATTCACCGCGCTGCTGCTGCTGACACCGCTGGCTGCGACCTCGTTCAACCGCGCTATTCGTGCCATGGGCGCGGCGCGCTGGCAATTGCTGCATAAGCTGGTGTATGCGGTTGCCGTGGTGGCGCTGGTGCATTTCTGGTGGATGCGTTCGGCCAAACACAATTTTTCTGAGCCGGCGATTTATATCGCCATCATTATCGTGTTGTTCGGATGGCGGCTGTGGCACCGCTGGCACGGAGCGAGTGCGCTGCGTGTCCGGCCAGCGGCAAGAAATGCCTGAGCATATATTGATGGGTCGCGCCACATGACGGGCTTCATCCTGTCGACGATTGCGTATTTCGTCGCCAGTTATTACCTCAGGCGCTACATGGACCAAATCGACATTCCGAAAGGCCTGGCGCGGAGCATCATGATCTTTTCACTGGCGCTGGTCGTTTCCTACGCCGTGGCGATGGCCTCAGATTATCTGCTGTCCTAGGTCTTCCGTTCCGCCTTTACGATTCTGTGGTCATTTCACCAGTGGCGACAGCGGCAGCGGCGTGCCCGGAGGCACGGGCGTGCCGTCCACGTTCAGGCACATCGATACCAGCACGTAAAATCCGTTGACCGAAATCAGATCGACCACGCCGCGTTCGCCGAAGCGGTCCAGCACCGCCTTGTAATTGGCATCGCTGACGTTCTGAGTTTCGTGCAGTTCACGCGAGAAATTGTAGACAATGGCTTCGTCGGCATCCATGCCCGTTGGCCGTTTGCCCTGCGCGATCTGTTCTGCGATCGCCGGATTCAGTCCGCCTTCCAGTGCGAGTTTGTGGTGGGCCACCCATTCGTACTGTGAAGTCCAGTGCCGCGACACGATCAGGATCGCCAGTTCATTGAGCTTGCCCGCCAGCGAACTGCGGAAGCGGATTTCCTCGCCAAGCTGTTGCACCAGATTGCCGATGCCCGGGCTGCGCAGCCAGACATTGAACGGTCCGCCCAGCGGGCCCGGCTTGGATGCGCCTGAACTCGCGAGCTTGGCGCGCGGTCCCGACTTGATCGCCTCGGTCAGTGCACGCTGTTCCGGTGTCAGGTTTTCCACCGGGATCAGCTTGAAGCGGCGAGTGTCGACCGCAGGTGTGTTTTTTGATTCGCTCATGGTCAGTCCTGATCTGGAAAAATGAAACTTAACATAAACGTAAGATATTGATGCTAGGATTCGGCCGCAAAGGCAGGTCACAAACGCAATATCAACCACCTTATGGACAGAGTCTCGTGAATAAAAAAATCCAGCCCGCTTCCGCTGCATCGCGCCTGCTCGTGCCGGCCATTGCCATGGTTGCCGCAGCTTTCACGCCGACTGCGCTGGCGCAGACATTTCCGTCGAAACCGATTCGCCTCGTGGTGCCTGCCGCACCCGGCGGCGGCACCGACATTCTGGCGCGGCTGCTCAGCCCGGAACTGACCAAACAGTTCGGCCAGCAGATCATTATCGAAAATCGCGCCGGCGGCGCGACCATGATCGGCACCGAATTTGTTGCACGCTCCGCGCCGGATGGCCACACCATGGTCATCGCCACCACGCCGCACGCGATCAACCCGACGCTGTTTCCGAAAATACCGTTTGATCCGGTCAAGGATTTCACGATGATCAGCCAGCTCGGCCTGACGACGACAGTGCTGGTGGTCCATCCCTCGCTGCCGGTCAACAACGTCAGGGAATTCATCGCGCTGGCCAAGGCGAAGCCGGGCCAGCTCACCGCCGGCACCGCAGCCGGCAATTCCGCCTATCTCGCCGTGGAAATGCTGAAGACCATGGCGAAAATCGATGCGGTGAACATTCCGTACAAAGGCGCGGGGCAGGCGCTGACTGACTTGATTGCCGGCCACGTCCAGTTTCAGGTCAACACGCTGCTCGCCGCCAAACCCTTTATCGACTCGGGTCGCCTGCGTGCGATTGGCGTGTGCAGCGCCAAACGCTCATCCACGCTGCCCGATGTGCAGGCGATCGGCGAGACGCTGAAGGGTTTCGAGACCAGCGGATGGTATGCGCTGCTTGGCCCCGCCGGCATTCCGCGTGACGTCACGCTGCGCATCCACGACGGCTTCAGCAAGGCGCTGCGCAAACCTGAAATCACCCAAAACCTTGCCGCGAGGGGCGTGGAAGTGGTGGCCGGTACACCGGACGAACTCGCCAGGGTGATGCCTGCAGAAATCAAAAAATGGGGAGCGGTCGTCAAATCCTCAGGCGCAAACCCCGGTTGATCCGCCCGGACGCCTAAAAACTGCGGTACTTGTCCGTCGCCAGCAAGCGGACAATTTCCGCGCGCAGTTCGGCAATGTCGTCTGCGTGCAGCGCTTCCAGTTCGGCCATTTCCCTGCGGAAGGCCTCACGCGTCGGCGGAAACGCCAGTGCGTGACCCCAGGGCTGCAGTTTCGCTTCCAGTGCGCGGCCGTACAGATGCACATGCAGTTCCTGCCGCCAGTTGCCATTGTCCTGGTAATTGATGCGACCGATGCGGATGCCTTTGCGCGTCAGCACGGTTTTCAGCGCCTCGCCACCAACCATCGTCAGCTTCACCAATTCGATCGCCTGTTCCGGCGACAGCTGCGTGCGGTCTTCCACCGCAATCTTGGGGTCGATCACCACATGCCCGCCGTCGCCGCGCGAAACATGCGGCTGGTCTAGGGTTTTCAGGATGAAATGCCGGGCTTCGTAGATCAGTGCCATGTCAGTCTTTCAGTGAAAATCCCAGTCCGGGTGCAGCCGGCACCAGCAGCTTGCCGTCCTTGAATTCCGGTTCCGTCGCAAAGCGCGCGCGCAGCGCGACATGCGCACCGTGTACTTCGAGCATGCCGCCGTGGGCGTGGCCGGCCATCACCGGCAGGTTCGCGGCTTCGAAGCCGCCGGCGCCAGTGACCGGTATGCCATGCGCTTCGGCGAGTGCGAGGATGCGCAGCATCGCACTGATGCCGCCGCAGAACGCGGCATTGGGTTGCAGGATGTCGAGCGCACCGGCATTCAGCACGTCACGGAACCATGTCACGGACTGGATCATCTGGCCCGAAGCCAGCGGAATGCTGATAGCGCGGCGCAATTCGGCCAGCGACGGAATGTCGTTGCCGCGCACGGGTTCCTCGAAAAATGCGATGTCACAGTCGGCGACCAGCGTCGCCAGTCGTTTTGCTTCAGCCACCGTAAACGCGCAATTGGCATCGAGCATCAGAGTTGCGTGACCGACTGCGGTACGCACCGCGCGGATGCGTTGTGCATCTTCATCCAGGCTGCGTCCGGCGCCGACGAGGATTTTTGCGCCCTGGAATCCTGCCGCCAGCGCGGCCTTGCAGGCACCGATCAGTTCGGCTTCGCTGAAGGCGGGCAGGCCGACCGTGGCGTAGGCCGGCACGGCAGTACGCGCGCTGCCGATCAGTCGCGCCACCGGTTGCCCCAGCACCTTGCCCTTGATGTCCCACAACGCGAGATCCAGCGCTGACATCGCGGACACGAACACGCCGGTTGACTGGCGCGGATTGAATTTTTTGGCGAGCTGCACGGTGATGGCTTCAATGTCCAGCGCATCCATGCCTCTCGCCGTGACGCTGATGCCGCCATTCAGCAGCTGCGCCACCTGGTCGGCGAGAAAGCGGCCGGTGACACCGGTGCCCGTGATGCCGTCATCCGTGGTGACCCGGCAGCGCAGGAAGGTCAGGCTTTCGCCGCCGGCATAGGCGTCGGCTGTACGGACGGGTTTGATGTGCTCAACAGCGGCTTCGATGCGTTCGATTTTCATGGCGTGGATGTCAGGGGTAGACAAAAACCAGCCCCGATGTTATCGCGACATGCCAAAACTGTCGTGCCCGGCCCGCCAAATCCGTAAAATGGACGGCAGATTTTCAATTCCCGCAGACTCCACTGGCAGACCAATGACAAAATCCTTTGCCCGGCGCATTGCCGCCATGAACGCCATGTACAAACTTCCGGTCAACGACCGTCCGATCCTTCCGGAGGACGTCGCCGGTCGCCTGACCAAATTCAAGGCGACGCTGATGGATGAGGTGCATGAAATCGACCAGATCGTCGAGATGGCGCAGCAGGGTGCGCCGCAAACGGAAATACTGGTGGCGATGGCCGACCTGCTCGGTGATGTCATTGTTTACTGCCGGTCGGAAGCGCTGAAATACGGCCTGCCGCTTGAAGAGGTGCTGGACGTCATCATGGACAGCAACGAGAGCAAACTCGGCGCTGACGGCAAACCGATTTATGACGCCAACGGCAAATTTCTGAAAGGCCCCGGTTACTGGAAACCGGAACCGAAGATCAAGTCGCTGCTCGAACGCACCTGATCATCCGGTTCCGGTTTTGTGCAACGGCGTTCAATCCAGCTTGATGTGGGCCGCCTTGATGACCTGCGCCCACTTGCTGAGTTCGCTGCGCATGTATTTGTTGAGTTCTTCGGGCGTGCCGCCGTCCGGTTCGACGCCGGATTTGGTCAGGAAGCTGCGGATGCCGGGGTCGGCAAGCACCTTGCGATATTCCTCGTGCAGCCGCGCAATGATGTTCTGCGGCGTGCCCTTGGGCGCGAGCATGGCATACCACACACCCGAGTCATATCCCGGCACGCCGGATTCAGCGATGGTGGGCAGATTCGGCATGCCGCTGAGGCGCTTGGTGGTGCTGACTGCAATGGCGCGCAGGCGGCCCGACTCGATGTGTGCCGCCGAAGAGATCGGGGGTGCGAACAGCAGTTGCGTCTGGCCGGCGATGGTGTCGACCATGGCCTGTCCGCCGCCCTTGTACGGCACGTGGGTGATGCGGATGCCCGCCATCACGTTGAGTAGTTCGTTGGCCAGATGGCCGCCAGAACCATTGCCCGACGAGGCATACAGCAGTTCACCCGGGCGCCTTTTGGCGATGGTGATCAGGTCGGCGACAGTTTTCACCGGCAGCGCGGGGTGGGCGACGAGCAGATAACCGCCATTGGCCAGCATCATGATCGGTTCGAAATCCCGGATCGGGTCGTAGGGGATCTTCGGGAAGAGTGCGGGATTCACCGCAAGCTGCGCGGTCAGGCCCATCACGACGGTGTAACCGTCAGACGCCGCCCGCGCCGCGGCTTCCATGCCGATATTGCCGCTCGCGCCGCCGCGATTGTCGATGATGACCTGCTGGCCGATGTTTTCTGACAGCTTGCGGGCGAAAGGCCGCGCGATGGTGTCACTGCCGCCGCCCGGCGGATAGGGCAGGATCCAGCGGATCGGTTTGTTCGGAAACGTCTGAGCCAGTGCCGGTGCGACTGGCGCCATGCCTGCAGTCACTGCAGCCAGTAAATACAGATATTTGATTTTATTCACCGTTTTCTCCTCGATTTATGGTTTGTTGCAATGCTGGTTCAGGCCCGGCCACCCATGACCTCAATCACGCCGCGTTTCCGGCCACGGTTGCCCTGAACATGGCGTACACCCTGGAGCAGTTCGCCAATTCTGGATAATAGTACATCCTGTTTGCCGGGCAAGCGCATGAGTTCACCCTCGAGCACCACACAAGCCGGGTGAACATGAATAATGCAGGCTTTCAAAAAGCATGCGATTCTTGGCCCTTTACGGATGGCGGGCCCCATGAGGCCATCCGGCAATTCATCTGACCCGTTTCATCCATTCAAAGGAAGCGACCATGCCTCTTTCCATGTATGCCGCCAGCGCACCGCGTTTTGTGCACATGCTCAACAATCTCACCGCGCTGCTCGACAAGGCGCAGACCCACATTGATGCCAAAAAACTCGACCCCGCGGCATTGACCACGTTCCGGTTGTTCCCTGACATGTACCCGCTGACCCGCCAGGTGCAGATTGCCTGCGATGTGTCCAAAGGCGCGGTGGGCCGCCTCGGCGGAGTCGAGGTGCCCAGGCATGAAGATACCGAGCAGACGATTCCGGAACTGAAAGCGCGCATCGCCAAAACCATTGCTTTCATCAACAGCGTCAAGGCGGAACAGATTGACGCCAGTGCCGACCGCGAACTCACAATAAAGCTGGGCAGGCAGGAGTTCACATTCAAGGGCATGCAGTACCTGCTTAATTTCGCGCATCCGAACTTCTATTTCCACATCACCACCGTCTATAACATCCTGCGCCATAACGGCGTCGAAATCGGCAAAAAGGACTTCAACGGCGAATTCTGAGCGGTTTTTTGCTGCGGGAACGACCCGGCAACAGCCCGGTCAAAAGAAGGCGGATTCGGCGGAAAGGGGTATTTACCCCCTGCATGATTCGGTGCTCTCCTTCCTCATTGATCGGGTTCCCTTTGTCCTGTTCTTCATATCGCATGGTTTGCAGCATGGCATGGATGCTGGGTCTCTTTGCCGCATCAGATCCGGTGCGCGCCGCAGATGACCCGCGATGGCTGGTGCAGACGAGCGCCTACACCACCCATTTCCATGACAATGACACGCATAACAATCATCAGCATCTGCTGAACCTCGAATATCAGCGGGCTGACCAGTGGTTGATCGGGGGCAGCACTTTCGATAACTCCTTCGGGCAGCCTTCGCAATATGCTTATATCGGAAGACTGTTCCGTCCGCTGGATGCGACGCCGCTGCTGCACTTCAAACTGACCGGCGGTTTGATCCATGGCTATAAGGGGCAGTATAAAGACAAGATTCCGCTCAATTCACAGGGCGTGGCTCCGGTGATCATCCCGGCGATCGGTCTGTCGGGGAAACACCTCAGTGGCGAAGTTAATTTCTTTGGAGTTGCAGGTTTGATGGTTACCATGGGCATTCTGTTCTGAACCCAAGCGTACCGAGATGAGCACATCTGCCTCCGCGCCCTATTACACCGAACTGACCCGCGTTTACGCCCGGCTTTACCGCTACCATCACCTCTCCGCCATTGTCGGCTGGGATCGCAATGCGATGATGCCGGCCGGTGGCAACGAAGCGCGTGCCGCGGCGGAAGCCGAACTCTCGGCGTTGATCCATCGCACGCGTACTGATCCGCGCCTGGTCACCTGGCTGAAGGCTGCGGAGTCCGAGGCGCTGGATGACACGGCGCGCGCCAATCTGCGCGAGATCCGTCGTGACTGGCGCGATGCCAATGCATTGCCGGAATCGCTGGTCGAAGCCAAAACGCTGGCTGGTGCCCGCTGCGAACACGCCTGGCGCGGCCAGCGCCAGGCCAATGACTGGAAGGGCTTTCTCGAAAATTTCCGCGCGGTGGTGAAACTCGCACGCGAGGAGGCGCAGCTCCTCGCTGATGATACGGGTCTGACCCGGTATGACGCGCTGATGGATCGGTTTGAGCCGGGCGTGCGCGCGGCCGACATCGACCGTATTTTCGGCGACGTCAAAACCTGGCTGCCGGATCTGGTCACCCGCGCACAGGTCAGGCAGGAAAATGAGCCAGTCATTGTGCCGCAGGGACCGTTCCCGGTGGCGGCACAACGTGCGCTGAACCTGGAAGTGATGACACTGCTCGGTTTTGATTTTACGGCGGGGCGGCTCGATGAGAGCGCACATCCCTTCAGCGGCGGCGTACCCGAAGACGTGCGGCTGACCACGCGCTACAGCGACAGCGATTTCGCGCGCAGCCTGCTCGGTACCATCCACGAAACCGGCCATGCCCGTTATGAGCAGAACCTGCCGCGCGCCTGGCTGGGCCAGCCGGTGGGCACTGCGCGTTCCTATGGCCTGCATGAAAGCCAGAGTCTGTCTTTCGAAATGCAGCTGGCGCGCAGCCGCGCCTTTGTCGGACTGCTGGCGCCGCTACTGAAAAAACACCTGGGCGACCAGCGGGCGTTCGATCCGGACAATCTCTACCGTTTGTGGACGCGCGTGAAACGCGGCTTGATCCGCGTCGATGCCGACGAAGTGACTTATCCGGCGCATGTGATCCTGCGTTACGAAATCGAACGCGCACTGGTCGAGGGCGACATTGAGGCCGACGACATCCCAGCACTGTGGGATGAAAAAATGCAGACCCTGCTCGGACTCGATACCCGCGGCAACTACAGGGACGGCTGCCTGCAGGATGTTCACTGGACCGAAGGTGCCTTCGGTTATTTTCCCAGCTACACGCTGGGTGCGATGTATGCCGCGCAGTGGTTCGCCACCATGCGCCGCGCAATGCCGGACCTGAATACGCGCATTGCCGCGGGTGACCTGCAGCCGGTGTTTGCCTGGATGAGCACCAACATCTGGTCACAGGCCAGTCTGTGGGACACGCCGGAGCTGGTGCGCCGTGCCAGTGGTGAAGCGCTCAATCCGCAGCACTTCCGCAAGCATCTGGAAACACGGTATCTGGTTCAGTCGTAATAATTTCCGCAATCTGTGCACTATCCAAGGCACGCGCGGGCGTCAACATGGTCCATGTCCCGTACACCGGCGGCAGTGACGGCCAAGCGCAACGCCGGAAAGCCGCGTTGATTGCGGCTGAAACACAAATGGGGTCATGTTGACCCCGTTTGTTTGAAGTTGCCTGTGCCGGCCCATCGTGGTGGCGGCGAAGCGCTCAATCCACAGTGCTTTGTTTTCTTCCCAAGTCGTCAGCCCAGATGAAAGGGTAATCGACCCCGGTAAATTTGCTTACCGTTGATTACTTTTTGTTACTTTTGCTGATGCTAGCGTTGTTCCTGCCGATTACACAGCAGTTTCAAAATTGTAATCCTGCATTAGTTGTGACACCGTGTAGGTACGTTACCGCACAGATGGTTTTGGCAGGGATGGAAATAATGTTTGCTCAGATGATGAACATGGGCTTGTTGACGCCACCAGGCAACTGGTCGTCGGCCAACAACCTGACGGTACTGATTGTTCACGAGGGCGCGTGGGCGCAGACTGCGTTTGCAGTGGCCCTACCTGAAAGATAATGTTGTTTCGAATACACCATGGCCGGACTGTCGCTGCTTGTCTGATGCTGGCCCTCTCTGGTTGCGCATCGGTGGGGCCGCGTGCAACAGCCCCTAATCCTGTTGATGTGCCGGCTTCGTGGTCCGTGACGGATGCCACCGTTCCGACTGGCACTACCTCTCTGGTGCAATGGTGGGTGCGCTTCGATGACGCACTGCTCACCAGTCTTATTACTCAGGCTTTGCAGGCCAACACCAGTGTCAGAAGCGCTCAAGCCACGCTGCGGCAGGCACGGGCGCAGCGCGATGTCTCAGAGGCTGCGCTTTATCCCCGTCTTGGCGGTTCAGCATCCGCGCAGCGCAGCAGCAGCGGCAACAACGATTCCGTTGACAGTTTCAAGGTCGGACTCGATGCCAGCTGGGAACTCGATGTCTTCGGTGCCAATCGCAGTGCACTCAGTGCCGACGACGCCGCTGCTCGCGCCAGCGCGGCCAGCCTGGGTGATGTGCAGGTCTCGATTGCCGCCGAAGTGGCGTTGAATTACATCACGCTGCGCAGTGCACAGTTACGACTGGCGATTGCCGAAACCAACCTGGCGAGCCAGCTGGAGACCCTGCAGATTACGCAATGGCGCCTGCAGGCGGGTCTGGTGACTTCACTGGAAGCAGAGCAGGCGCGCGGTGCCGCTGAGCAAACGCGCGCCCAATTGCCGTTGTTACAGACCAGTGTGGAGCAGACCCGCCATGCCCTGGCAGTGCTGACCGGCCAGCCGCCGGCGGCGCTGGCGAAAGTTCTCGCCGCGACCGGCCCGGTGCCGCAGGCGGCGAATGACCTTGTCCTGAACATTCCTGCCGAGACTTTGCGCCAGCGCCCAGACGTGCGTAACGCGGAACTGCTGGTCACGGCGGCAATGGCCCGTGTCGATCAGGCGAACGCAGCACGTGCGCCGAACTTCAAACTCGGCGGCTCTCTGGGGTTGGGCGCCATGACACTGGATGCGCTGACCAGCAGTGCCGCGCTGGTGCGTGCGCTGATTGCCAGTGTGTCGGTGCCGCTGTTCGACGGCGGTGGCCTGCGCGCGCAGGTGCGCGCCCAGCAAGCCGCGCTCGACAAGGCGGGTGTGACTTACGAGGCCGCAGTGTTGACTGCGCTGAAGGACGTCGAAGACGCGTTGATTGCACTGCGTAATGACCGCCTCCGGTTGGTGAGCTTGCGCAATGCGGCTGACGCGGCCGCCAACGCTGCGTTGCTGGCGCGCCAGCGTTACGAGAGCGGGCTGGTGGATTTTCAGGTGGTGCTTGAAACTCAGCGCACCCAACTCAGCACACAGGACAGCGTGGCCAATGCCAGCGCTACCCTCAGTTCAGATCATGTCCGCCTCTATAAAGCGCTGGGTGGCGGCTGGCGTGCCGAAGGTGGCGATGCGGCGTCCGCTGCCTATGCCGCATCCATCACAGACTCTACCCGGAATTCGCAACCATGAATGAATCCCCTGCTGCTCCCGATCTGGCCACCTTGCTGGGTGAACCTGCGCCTCGTGCCTGGTACCGGCGCAGCGCTCTGTGGATAGGGATTGTGCTGCTTTTTCTCACCGCCGGCGGCGTGTGGTGGTGGATGGCGGCGAAAGCGGCCAAGGCTGCGCCGAGCTATACCACGCAAGCCGTGAAACGCGGCAACCTGACGCTCACGGTCACTGCCAACGGCACCATCCAGCCCACGCGTTCGATCAATATCGGCAGCGAGCTTTCCGGCACGGTGCTCAAGGTCAATGTCGATGTCAATGACAAGATTCAAAAGGGGCAGGTGCTGGTGGTACTCGACACTGCAAAACTGCAGGATCAGATCCTGCGCTCCAAAGCAGCAGTGGCCGCCGCCACCGCAAAAGTCGCGCAGACTGCTGCGACCATCAAGGAAGCCACAGCAGCCCTGAAGCGGCTGGAGGAAGTGGCCGTGCTGTCGGGCGGCAAGGTGCCGTCCAAAACCGAACTTGATGCCAGTCGCGCCACACGCGATCGCGCTATCGCCGACGATGCGAGCGCCCGTGCCGGTGTCAACGATGCGCAGGCGGCGCTATCGCTTGATCAGATCAACCTGTCGAAGGCTTCGATCAGTGCACCCGCCGACGGCGTGGTACTCACGCGCAATGTCGATCCCGGCAATGCGGTTGCAGCGTCTTTGCAGGCAGTGACGCTGTTCACGGTTGCGGAAGATCTGTCCAAACTGCGGTTGTGGGTCTATGTCGATGAAGCCGATGTGGGTTCGGTGCAGGTGGGGCAGGACGCTACTTTTACAGTCAGTGCTTTCCTTAGTCGCAACTTCCCGGCGCGTATCACCCGCGTTGGTTTTGGTTCGACCATCACGGACAACGTCGTCACCTATCTGACGTACCTCGATGTCGACAACAGAGATTTGAGCTTGCGGCCAGGCATGACGGCAACTGCCAGCATCATCGCTACCAAACGTACCAATGTGTTGCTGGTCCCCAACACCGCTCTGCGCTTCACGCCGATAGATACGGCGGAAAAGCCGCCCGCGGAGAAAAGTGCCGTCCTGAAGAGCCTGACTCCGCGCATGCCCGGCGGCAACCGCCGGTCGGCCGCTGCAGGGGCCAGTACCGCAGGTGCCAAACAGGTGTGGGTGCTTCCGGAAAACGGCAAAGGCGAGCCGGTGGCGGTTGCCGTGACGCCGGGCATCAGCGACGGGCATATGACCGAAATCACCGGCGGTGACCTGCGCGAGGGTATGCGGGTGATTACCGCGCAGAAGTCGGCGGCGAAGAAGTGAGTTCGGTATCGCCAATGCCGCAGATGGAGCAGGGCATGCCGCTGATCCGTTTGCGTGGTGTCACCAAACGTTATGGCAGCGGCGTGGCCGAGTTGCTGGCGCTCAAAGGCGTCGACCTCGACATTAACGCCGGCGAATTTGTCGCGATCATGGGGCCCAGCGGCTCGGGCAAGTCCACGGCGATGAACATTCTCGGCTGCCTCGATACACCGACTGCCGGGCAGTACCTGTTCAAGGGCGCTCACGTCGAATCACTGTTGCGTGACCAGCGTGCGCGCCTGCGGCGCCGTTTTCTCGGTTTTGTGTTTCAGGGATTCAATTTGCTGGCGCGCACCTCGGCGCAGGAAAATGTGGAGTTGCCGTTGTTATACCGTGGCGAAAGCGCCGGCGCGCGACGCGCGGCTGCCGCGATCGCTTTGCGCTCGGTGGGGCTGGCGGGTTGGGAACATCACACTCCGGCGGAACTCTCGGGCGGACAGCAGCAACGCGTGGCCATCGCGCGGGCCATAGTTACTGAACCGGCCGTGGTGCTGGCCGATGAGCCGACCGGCAATCTGGACACCCAGCGCAGTCACGAAATCATGGGACTGTTGCTGGCGCTGAACAGGGACCACGGCATCACTGTGCTGATGGTCACACACGAACCCGACATGGCGGCTTACGCACGGCGCATGGTGCACTTTGTAGACGGCCAGATTGCCACTGATGAATTAAACCCTCATCCAATTACTGCCATCCCGGCCGACCTCGCCACGAGCGGAGCGGCCTGATGCTGATCAGTGTTTTTCTGCTGGCACTGCGTTCGGTTCAGCGCAATGTGCTGCGCTCGTTTCTGACCATCCTCGGCATCGTCATTGGCGTCAGTGCCGTCATCACCATGGTCACACTTGGCAATGGCGCGACGCAGGCCATACAAACACAAATTTCCAGTCTGGGCATCAATCTGCTGATGGTGCGCCCGGGCCAGCGCACAGGTCCGGGCGGTGGCGGCAGTGGGGTGACGCAATTCACGGAAGCCGACGCCGAGGCCATTGCGGCGCAGATCGGCGGTGTCGCTGCTGTGGCGCCTGAAGGCCGCGCCAGCGTGACCGTGATTGCCAATGGCCGCAATTGGGCCACCAACGTCACCGGCAGTACGGAGGCCTGGTTCGAGACCGGAAACTGGAAACTCGCCAGCGGACGCATCTTCGACTTCGAGGAACAGCAGGCTGGCGCTGCCGTGTGTGTCATTGGCGAAACGGTGCGGCGTGAAATCTATGGTGGCACGGCGGGACAGACCGGCCTCGGTGCGCAACTGCGCGTCAAACAATTTTCCTGCAGTGTCATCGGCATCCTTGCAGCAAAAGGCCAGGGTGGCCTAGGCGACCAGGACGATGCAGTGGTGGTTCCCCTGCACACCTTGCAGCGCCGGGTTACCGGTGGTCGCAAGGTAAGTACCCTGCTGGTGTCGATGCAGGACGGTAGTGCCAGCGAGCCGCTGAAAGCGAGTTTGCGCCAGCTGCTGCGCGAGCGCCGCAAACTGGCCGATGGCGACGACGACAACTTCAACATCTTCGACACGCAGCAACTGGCCGAAACCCTGTCCGGCACGATGGGTGTCATGACGACCCTGCTCGGCGCTGTCGCTGCGGTGAGCTTGCTGGTGGGCGGCATCGGTATCATGAACATCATGCTGGTGAGCGTGACCGAGCGCACGCGAGAAATCGGACTCCGTCTGGCTATCGGCGCGCTGGAAAACGAGGTGCTGATGCAATTCCTGATCGAGGCCGTGGTGCTTTCGGCACTGGGCGGTGTGATCGGCATCGTCATCGCCACCGGGGCTTCGTACGGCTTGTCCATCGTGATGGGTGTGCCCTACGTTTTCGATTTGTCGATTAACCTGCTGTCGTTGCTGTTCTCGGCGGCCATCGGTGTGGTGTTCGGTTATTTCCCGGCACGACGCGCGGCACGCATGGATCCGATTGAAGCGCTGCGGCATGAGTAGCGCCCGGTTGTGACCATCACCAAAAACGACGCACTCAAGCTGTTGCAGGAATGGCCGCTGGCCATGAATCTGGCGACCACGCTGATCTTCGTCGTCTTCGGCCGCAGCCTGCTGGCCGATCTTTCACACCCGGTCTGGTTTACGCTGATCCTGAGCTGGTTGCTGCTTATCATCCTGTTTTCGGTTTTTGCGGTGGTGAGGCACGCGGAAAGCCTGGCGGAGAAACTCGGTGAACCGCTGGGCACGCTGGTATTGACGATGGCGGTTACCGGCATCGAAGTGATGATCATCATCGCCACGATGTCGACCGGGAAAGGCAGTCCGACACTGGCCCGTGATGCGATGTTCGCGGTGATCATGATCGTGCTGAACGGCATGGTCGGGCTGACGCTGCTGATCGGCGCCTTGAAGTACCACGAACAGGACTACAACCTGCAGGGCGCCAATTCCTTCCTCGCCGTGATCATGCCGCTGGCCGTGATCGGATTGATACTGCCCAACTACACCAACTCGGGACCTGACCAGGCCTTCTCACCGATCCAGGGGGCGTTCCTGACGTTGATATCGGTGGCGCTGTACGGGATTTTCCTGACCATCCAGAACGGGCGGCATCGTGCGTACTTCCGTACTCCGCGCCCGACTGCAGAAGCCAAGGATGCCAAACGCAAGTGGCGCATCGTGCATGATGTCTACTCGGCGCAGTACCACGTGCTGCTGCTGCTGGCTTATATGGTGCCGCTGGCAATACTGGCCGAGCAGCTTGCCGTGCCGATTGATTTTACGATCGGCGTGCTGGGCGCTCCTGTGGCGCTGGCCGGACTGCTGGTCGCTGCACTGGTGCTGGCGCCCGAATCGTTCAGCGCCGTGCGTGCTGCATTGGTCAACGACCTGCAGCGATCAGTCAATGTCCTGCTGGGATCGGTGCTGGCCACCATAGGCCTGACAATTCCCGCGGTGCTGATGTTCGGACTCCTGACCGGAAAATCCGTCATTCTCGGTCTGGACATGGTGGACATCACCTTGCTGTCGCTGACTCTGGTATTGAGCAACATGACATTCTCGAGTAGTCGTACCAATGTGTTGCTTGGCGCTGTCCACCTGCTGTTGTTTCTGGCCTACCTGATGCTCATTTTCCAGCGCTGACTTCGGTTGTGCCGAAGCCGTTGTCGTTACGGCGCGTTACCTTTGTAACGATTCTTTACACAAGTGCGGGGAACGGCGCGGCAACGCTCCACTCTGATTGAACAGGGCCGCTCATGTTGGGCGGACACAAAGTTGTTCAAACATTCTGGAGGTCCATAATGAACAAGCGAATGATGAGCGCACTGATTGCCGCCGGATTTGTCACTGCCGTCCCGCTGAGCATGGCGCAAAACGCCAACCCGGCACCCGGTGCACCCCAAGGCCAGCATCAGCGTTTCCACCATGGCAAACAGGCATTCAGCCTGCCCGGCGAACGTGTTGAAGCGCGCCTGGCCTACGCCAAAACCGCGCTGAAAATTACCGATGCGCAAAAACCGCAATGGGACAACTTCGCCGATGTGATGCGCAAGCAGGCCAAAGAAGCTGATGTGCGGATCCAGGAGCGTCGCGCAAAAATGGCGGCGAACACCGAACGCAAACGCCCGAACGCCATTGAGCGGCTGGAGCGCCAGCAGGCTTTCATGGCCACCGCCTCGGCGCGGATCGGCGAACGTCTCAGCGTGCAGAAACCGCTCTACGCGGCGCTGTCACCCGAACAGCAGCAGATTGCCGACAAGGTGCTGGCGGGCAATGGCGGCAAGCACGGCGGACGTGGTGGTCGCCACGGCGGGCACGGCAGGGCTTAGTAACGGGCGAAAGCTACGGTCGAAAACGACGGTCGAAAGCACTGTCGTCACGCGGCAACACAAACGGGGGCGGCGCAGGCTGTCCCCGTTTTCTTTGGTGCATCAGTGGCTAAGCGACGGATGCCGTTAACAAACTCTTACAAAGTCCTGGGCGACACCGCTTCCCGATACCTGTCCAATAGGCACAAGGAGGACTTGAACATGAAAACCCCATCAAAGTGATGGTCACCGTGTCAGCCTTGGCAGCGTTGAGCGGATGCGTGGCAGTGCCGGTGCAATCAGGCTACTACGAGCCGGCCCCCGTGGTTTACGCACCGGCCTACTACGGCCCGCCGGTCTATTACGGGCCTTCCGTCAGCTTCGGATTCTATGGCGGACGGAGTTATGGACATGGCGGCGGATACCGTGGCCGTGGTCATCGTTAAGCCCGCATCCCGTTAAAGCCCGCCACCTTACTGATCGAGTTGTAACAGCAGCAGGAGAACACACATGCGCTACGCACTCATTGCATTGTCGATATTGTTGGGAACGGCGGCCCCGGCCATGGCCCAGGTCAGCGTCACGGTTTCGATTCCCGGTGTGAGCATTGGCATCAACCAGCCGGTATATCCGGAACTGGTGCTGGTGCCCGGTTACCCGGTGTATTACGCGCCGCGGGCACAGGCCAACTATTTCTTTTACGACGGCCTGTACTGGGTGTACCAGGATGATCGCTGGTATGCGAGCTCCTGGTACAACGGCCCCTGGGATTACGTCGATCCGAATGACGTGCCGCTGTTTGTGCTGCGCGTTCCCGTGCGCTACTACGTGCATCCTCCCGTCTACTTCCGCGGCTGGGTGGTGACAGCGCCGCCGCGCTGGGATGTGTACTGGGGCCCGCGCTGGGCACAGCATCGCCACGACTGGGATCGCTGGGATCGCCACGTGGTGTACGCGCCGGCTCCGCTACCTGTGTACCAGCGCCAATATGCCGGCGACCGTTATCCTCGGGCTGAGCAGCAACATGCGGTGCGCGACCAGCACTATCGCTATCAACCGCGAGATGCCGTAGTGCGCCAGCATTATCAGGAGCGGCCGGCGCCGCGGCCGCAGGTGCAGGCGCAGCCTGCACCGAATCGCCCGGACTCTTCGCGCGACCAGCGGCCGCAACGCGAACGCGAAGAGACGCGACGACCCGAGCCGATACAGGTATTGCCGCAACAGCGGAGTCCGGTCTTACAGGAGCAGCGTCCGCAGTCGCAGCCGCGTGCACAACAGGCCCCGCGCGAACGCGAAGAAGCGCGGAAACCGGAAGGCATGCAAGTGCTGCCACAGCAACGACAGCAGGAGCAGGCTCCCCGCGCGCAGCAGGCACCACGGTCGCAACGAGCCCAGGATCGTGCACCGCAGGACCGTGGTGATCATCAGTCCCGGGACAACGCAGAGCGCCGTCAAGGGGCAGAGCGGGGCGACAGAGGAAACGACAGGGGGCGGTGACACGAATCACCAGCATCAACTGGGCAGATTCCCTGTTGTCTGGTTAATTCACCCGCAGGGAGCTGTGTTCGATCAACCGCAAAAAATGCCCGAACATGAATGGATCCAGCTTTTTTCCTTCTTCCGAACCCATGATGTTGATGATTTCCTGGTGGCTGCGGGCTTTATGGTAGGGACGCGAGCTGCTCATTGCATCGTAGCCGTCCACCACCAGCAAAATCCGGCTGACCGGTGGAATCGCCTCGCCTTTGAGCCCGTCGGGGTAACCGCTGCCATCGTACGATTCGTGATGGTGCCGGATGATTGGCGCCGTCAGTTCCAGCTTCGCAATTTCGGTTGCGCGGAATATGCGCTCGCCCTGTTCGGCGTGCGCCTTCATCAACACCCATTCTTCAGGCGTCAGGCGTCCGGGTTTGAGCAGCACACTGTCAGGCACGCCGAGTTTTCCGATGTCATGAAAAAGAGCGCAGATGCGCAGGTGGGTGTGATCTTCTGCCGAAATGCCGCAGGCAGTGCCCAGTGCTTCTGCCAGCATGACCACCCGATTGCAATGGGACTGAGTGTAGGAGTCCCGCTCATTGAGCGCGACGGAAAGGGCGTTAACTGAGCCCCGGATCGACTGATCAATTGCAGACATCACCATGTAACCTCCTCGTATGGTGAACCCGACATTCGATGATGCTCCAAAGCTGCAGTCGCGGCAACACGCCGCGGCGTCCGGGGTTGCCCGCCTGGTTTAACGGCTCCTGGAGGTTTTCACGAACTCGAGCGAGGCCTGGAACAGCTCGAGGTCTTTCGCGTAGTCGGCGGCATCGGCGCGATCGATCTGTATCCACTCCCGGGTGGCTGCAATGCCGCCGGGCTGGAACGGACTGATGTTGTCGCGCGAAAAATGCAGCTCTGTCGCCACGGCAGCGGCGAGACGGATTCCGACGCTGTTGCCGCTGATACACGCAAACATCTTGTCACTGACGAAGTAGGCATCAAGGCCGTTGATTTTCCGCGCGCTGACGCCGGGGAGGTTGAGCAGCAGCGCGTCGATCTGCGCCTTGGGGCTGGGCTTGGAGGTATCAGTATTCACAGGGGTATGCCGGGTTGGGAATGAATGCCGGATTGAATTATAAACGCGAGATCAGCTGCGACCACGGGTTCATTTCTTTTTCGGGTTGAACATTTTTCCGTTGTCGACCATCTCGTGCAGGCCGGCCCAGGCGTAATCCAGCGTACGGGTGGCCGACAGGCTGATGGCGGTGGCAGTAATGCCGCTGACAAAGGCGACTTGCAATTCTTCGGTGGTCTCCGGGTCCACTCCGCCATTCTGCAACGAGGTTTCCGAAGGATACTGCGCGTCCTCGTGGGTCGCGTCCTTGATCGAAACTTCGGTAACATCACTCTGGATGTAATCGTAAAAATATACGCGGCGGCGCACCGGATAGAGGAACTCATCGGCGTCCAGAACCGTCACCGGTTTACCGGTGCGCCGCCTATAATCCGTATTGAAGGAGTCCCCATTGAAACCGACCAAAGCCTACCGTAACCCCGGGTTCATGAGCGGCCCGGACGCGCGCGCGCTGCGCATCCTCGCCGAATATCTCGAACCAAAAAGCCGTCTCGATGCCGAAGGCGTCGAAGACACCATCGTGTTTTTCGGTTCGGCGCGCCTGCCGGCGGGCTCGAAATATTATGAGGCGGCGCGCTCGCTGTCGTTTCGCCTGACACAGTGGTCGAAGGCACTGGATCCTACCGACCAGCGCCGTTTCCTCGTCAGCACCGGCGGCGGGCCGGGCATCATGGAAGCCGCCAATCGTGGTGCCTCGGAAGCGCGCGGCCGCAACGTCGGCCTGACCATTGCCCTGCCGCACGAGGAAACCGCCAACCCGCATGTCACGCGCGAGCTGGCCTTCCATTTCCATTATTTTTTCATGCGCAAGTTCTGGCTCGCCTACATGGCCAAGGCGATGATCGTGTTCCCCGGCGGTTACGGTACGCTGGATGAACTCTTCGAAGTACTGACCCTGGTGCAGACCAAACGTATGACCAAGCGCATGCCGATCGTGCTGTTCGGCACCGAATACTGGAAAGAAGTCATCAACTTCGATGCGCTGGTGAAACACGGCACCATCGATGCTGCCGATGTGAATCTGGTCTATCGCACCGACTCGGTGGATGACGCCTATGAGTGGCTGATCCGCCAGCTGGCCAGGGAGGCGATCGGCAAGCCGGGGGCGATGCTTTAGCCGCGAGATTGGTCAGAGTCTGGTTTCTTCTTTCGCCTGCGGCGCATGCTCCAGTGGCAGCCGCGCGCCAGTGGACAGTTTGGCAAAGCGCAGCGTATGGGTGGCGAGCAGCGTTTCGGCGAGGAAGAAGATCAGCGCCAGCGAAAAGCTGAGAATGCCGCCGAGAAAACTCCAGCGCACGAACTCGTCGCGGATGGAAGGCATCGTGACCTCGAGGAACAGCCCCGTCACCGTGGCGCCGATGAACAGCGCGCACAGCACCAGAAGGCCGATCGACCAGTTGACGACGCTGCCGCGCAGACCCAGGCGCCGCAGTTCCCAAAAGGCGGCCTCTTCATTCTTGAAGCGCTGCAGGTCGAGCCGCTCCTCGATCCAGCGCGCGCGGTCGACGATGCGTGCGAGCCGGGTGGCCAGCGCGCCGATCATGGCGGCCACTGCGGTGAGCATGAACACCGGCGCGACCGCCGCCTGAATGCCGTGAACGATGGATGTATCCATGGTTGAAATCCGTTTGGAAAAGGTTGAGTTTAAAGCGATGTCATCATGTAATTAATTGATTATTAATGATAATTTACTATCAACACGGTGCGCCTCCGGTACGGCATTATTTTTACCGCAGTATATGCGCTGATTGATGCAATCGTGGCCACGTAACGTAGAGGGAGAAATCATGTCGCAGCAGAAGAGCGTTGAAGGCAGTTGTCTGTGCGGATCTGTCCGCTTCGAGATCAAGCCGCCGTCCACCGGTTTTCGTTATTGCCATTGCACGCGCTGCCAGAAGGCGAGTGGTGCCGCACATGCAGCGAATCTTTTCCTGCCGGAAAGCCAGTTCAAATGGCTGGCCGGCGAAGCGCTGGTCAAACGGTTTGATCTGCCGGGAGCGAAACGTTTTGCAGTGAGTTTCTGCACGCAATGCGGCACGCGTGTACCGCACAAGATCACCACCACCGAAAACATGCTGATCCCGGCGGGCGTGCTGGATGCGAAACCGGACCTGAGTCCGGAGTGCAATATTTTCTGGAGTTCGAAGGCGCCGTGGTATGTCGAAACGCCGGCGATGCCGAAGTTCGAGGAATACAGTAAATAACCAGCAGCTCCTTCAGCCCTTGCGCCGCGACTCCTGGATGATTTCCTGGCGCACGTCGGTGATCTCGCGGGCGCGCGAAGTTCCGACGCCATTGCAGTGTTCCGTGCGCGGACAATTGCTGCTGCGCGGGCAGATTACGCGGGCCGGGCGCAGCAGGGCATCCTCGATCCATGCGATGTTCAGCACCCGCGCCACCGCCCGGATCGCCTTGGCTGCAGCGGCGGGGATTTTGCCCTGACCACGCTGGCGCACGCACTCCTCGGTGATTTCCGCGACCAGGCTGTTGGCATCGCTGGTATGTGAGCGCAGCGCCGGTACCAGATCGATGCCTACCGACAGTACATGCGGATTGCCGGCCATGTCCGCGGTGCGCCGCGAGTGGCAGCAGTAGAGCAGGGACTGTTCGCCGTCTCGCAACACCGAAATCTGCGAGCCGCGATCCGGGCCTCGGGTTTCGTCGAGCATGCGGAACACCGCCCAGTTAGGACAGGGGTCGCTCACCTGCGCCATGTTGCCCCAGGGCAGCGGGATACCGTTGCCGCGATACACGGCGCGCAGAAAGCCTGGCGGATAGGCATCAAAGAAATGCCAGTACGGATAGGGGGACACCTTGGTCATGCGCCGCATCACGGCCGCCGGCGTGAGTTCGATCTTTTCCCCGGCCTCGACGCGGTAGGACTCGCGCGTGAGGAAGCGCCGGAATGGCACCTTGGGACAGAGCAGCGCGCCGGCAAAAAAACTGCACTCGAAATCGCGCCACGCATGCAGCACATCCTGCGGGCTCATGCCGGCGCTCGCCGTGCCGTCGGGGCTGCCGCCCATCTCGCCGCCGGTGGCGTGCGCCGCCTTCAGACCGTCGCCATCGTGCAGGATCTTGTGACCAAGATGGGATGCGATGTCGAATTTGAGCCGCGCCGGATCGGATTCCAGACTGCGGTTGAGATAGATCGTGTTCGGTGCCTCGTAGAACGAGCGCACAATGCTGCGCAGTTCGCGGTCCTTGTCACGCGCGAGCAGGGGTTTGCGCTCGAACCAGTGCAGCTTCAGGCCGTGGTGGCGGCACAGCTTCATCAGGTCCTCGACGTCGAGCGGGAATTTGCGCTGGCCGATGTTCTCCGCGGCGCGTTCGAGATCGGGAAAATCGTTGCGCGACATCTCCTGGTGGGAGCGGATCAGCAGATGCGCGAACTGCTGCCCGGTGGTGCCGGTCTGCGCCAGCAGTTCGGGGATTGCCGACTGCAGCAGTTCCTTCGAAAACAGGAAGGCCGGTTCAAGCGGCACAGTTGCCGCCCCGCCGCTGCGCTGTGTGGTGGCGGGGGTGTCGGTTTCCGGATTGTTGTCGAGAAACCAGCGCGCCTCGCGCTGGAACAGCGCCGACAGCAGATCCAGCACTTCGGCCGAGGGCACCCGTTTGCCGCTCTCGATCATGCTCAGGTAGGAAACAGACGGCGCTTTCTGCGGATCCTTCTGGACGCAGCGCGACGACAGTTCTTCCAGCGTGAGGCCGTTTCGTTTGCGCAGCGCGCGCAGCTTGGTGCCGAGGAAGTGGCTCTGGCGGGTGTGCTGGCTCATGGCGAAAGTGCTCCTCGCTGTTGAAGCTGACTGTGAAAAAGACTTTTAAAACAGTGCTTTGTGTAGCGGTACCTGTAAAACAGGGCTTGTGAAAACCGGCTGTGAAAGCAGAATTTTTGTGAAATTAACATTGTGAAATTTCTATTGTCAAATTTTTCACGATTTATACCTATGATGCCTTTCAGGACGGCACGTCATAGGGCGTGTTCGGGTTGACCATCGAAGGAGCAACACATGCGATACAAAATTCTGATACTGGGCGCCTCTTACGGCTCCCTGCTCGCCACCAAGCTGCTGATGGCAGGGCACCGCGTCTCTCTGGTGTGCACCGCACCGACCGCCCACCTGATCAACCGCGAAGGCACCCGCGTGCGTTTTCCGCTGCGTGACCAGCCGCTGCCGGTAGAGATCGCCTCCCGCGACCTGCCGGGCAAACTCAACGCGAGCATCCCGCATGAAGTCGACCCTGCCGCGTACGACCTGATCGTGCTCGGCATGCAGGAGGTGCAGTACGGCGCCACGGGTGTGCGCGAACTGATGCGCCGAATCGCGCGCTCGCGCAAACCCTGCCTTGCCATCATGAACATGCCACCGCTTGCCTACCTGCGCCGGCTGCCCGGTCTGGTGAGCGATACCTTGAAGGGCAGCTACACCGATGCTTCCGTGTGGGACGGCTTCGATCCTGCGCTGGTCACGCTGGCGAGCCCTGACCCGCAGGCATTCCGCCCGCCGGAATCCGCGAAAAACGTGCTGCAGGTGGGCCTGCCGACCAATTTCAAGGCGGCGCTCTTCGAGAAAGACGAACACAATGAGATCCTGCGTCAGCTCGAAGCCAACATCGACGCCGCGCGCTTCACTGTGGACGGCGCAGCGACCGAAATCCCGGTCAAGCTCAAGGTGCACGACTCCATCTTCGTGCCGCTGGCCAAGTGGCCGATGCTGATCGCCGGCAATTACCGCTGTGTGCGCGCGCACGACATGATCCCCATCTGCGAAGCAGTGCACGGCAACCTCGACCAGTCGCGCCGCGTCTACGAGTGGGTGGCCGGTCTGTGCGTCACGCTGGGTGCGGATGCCGGCGATCTGGTGCCGTTCGATAAATATGCGGCTGCAGCCGCAGGACTGTGTAAGCCGTCCTCCGCGGCACGAGCGCTCTTTGGCGGGGCGGAGCATATCGAGCGCGTCGACAGCCTGGTGTGGCGCATTGCCTGTCAGCGCGGCACGGCGTGCGCGGAGCTGGACGCGATCGTCGAGCTGGTCGATGCAAGGCTGGAAAAGAATCGCGAGAAGAGCGCCGCGCCGGTGTTCGGGCTTGAGGCCTTGACCGCGGCGTGAGTGACCAGGGAGGGGGTTGGAAACGGGTCCTGCGGGTCCCGTTTTCTTTTATCAGTGCGGGTTGCGGACGGCGCGGGTTTCGTGGCATCTTGTCCTCTGACGCAAATCAAAAATAATTGCGCGGAGGAGTACGATGAAAACCTGCTCGAAAATGCTGGCGCTGCTGTTCGCCGTGCTGACGGCAGCAGCCCAGGCGCAGAATTTTCCGACGCGCCCGATACGGGTGATCGTGCCGCTGGCGGCCGGCGGCGGCATGGACAGCGTTACGCGCAATGTCGCGATCAGTTTTACCGAGGCGCTGGGGCAAAGCGTTGTCGTCGACAACCGTCCCGGTGCGGGCAGCCTGGTTGCCCTCGGCATCATGGCTGACGCGGCGCCGGACGGTCATACCCTGATGATGATCAGCGCCACTACGGTCATCTACCCGCTGCTCTACAAATCACCGCTTGATCCCGTGCGTGATTTTGCGCCGGTGTCACAAGTCACCGCGCAGGGCTATGTGCTGGTGGTGAACCCGGCGCTGCCGGTAAAAACGGCACTCGATCTCGTTCAGTACGCCAAGGCCAATCCGGGAAAGCTGAACTACAGCTCGTCCGGCATCGGCAGCCCGATTCACATGACCACCGAATTGCTGGAGATCGCTACTGGCACCAAAATGACCCATGTCCCGTACAAGGGCATGGGTGCCGCTTACGCCGATCTGGTTGGTGGACGCATCAACATGTCGTTTGCAACCATCATCTCGGCGCAAGGCCACATCAGGAGCGGGCGCCTGCGTGCGCTGGCAGTGTCGACGGCCAAACGCGCACCGGCGATGCCGGACACTCCAACGATGCTGGAGGCCGGCGTGCCCGGTGTCGTCGTCGTCAACTGGTATGGCCTGATGGCACCGAAGAACACGCCGAAAGCGGTGATCAACCGCATCGCCGCCGAAACCGCCAAGGCGGTCCAGGCACCGGCGATGATGAAACACCTGATCGCCGACGGCTCTGAAGGTGTTGGCTCAACACCCGCAGAATTCACCGCGCACATCCGCAATGAGAGTGAACAGTGGCGCCGCGTGATCAAGCAGGGCGGCATCAAGGCGCAATAAGGGCATCGTTCTCACCGACGCGCGCATCGCTGCGCGCGTGGTATTCACTTTGCTTCAGCTCAGGCAGGCGTGGCGGACGCCTGGCGCTCCAGTGCCTTGGGGTTGGCGAGGTAACCCGCGCCCATGCCCTGGCTCATCGGGTCAGGGAAGATTTCCTCATCACCGGCTTCGATTCCGGCGACGATGGCGCGGGCTGCATCGGCAGGCGAAGTCTTGTCCATGGGAATGTCGCGGGCCATGCGGGTGTCGATCGGGCCGGGATAAACGCCGAAGACCAGTGTGCCCTGATTCCTGAGCATCGCGCGGGTCGCCTGGGTCAGCGAGTGTGCAGCGGCCTTGGACGCGCTGTACGAGGCGAGCAGCGCAAAATTTACCAGCGAGGCTACCGACGCGATATTGGTCACTGCACCGCCGCCGTTTTTCGCCAGCACGGGCGCGAAAGCCTGGGTCACGGCAAAGGTGCCGAAGAAATTGACTTCCATTTCGCGGCGCCCGGCGCTGATCCATTCGGGATCGGTGAAGGCGCCGCCGGTGTGGCCGGCAAAGCCCGCGTTATTGACCAGCAGTTGTACATCGGGTGCCGCTTTGGCGGCTGCCGCAACCTGCGCCGGATCGGTGACGTCGAGTTGCAGCGCGACGACGCGCGCGCCATGGCGTGACGTCAGCGGGGCGAGGTCGCCGGTGTTGCGTGCCGCGGCGTAGACTTTTTTTGCGCCTGCGGCCACCAGCGCATCCACGATCGCTTCGCCGATGCCGCGATTGGCGCCGGTCACCAGGGCGGTCCTGCCTTTGATTGAGTAAGCAATAATTGAGTCAGCGTTGATTGAGTCAGTCATGGTATTCAACTCCCTTGAATTTGATTGCAAATAGTTGATTGTGAATAGACAGATCTGTCTACCAGTGGCTTGACTGTAGACAGGTCTGTCTGTATTGTCAAGCCTGACAGGAAAAAACACCGCCATGTCCGCAAAAAACAGACAAAAAACCAAGAAAATTCAAAGTGTTGCATCCGCCCCGCAGGCCAGTGTGCGCGAGCGCCTGCTCGATACCGCCGACCGCCTGTTCTACAAGGAAGGGGTGCGCGCTGTCGGCATCGACCGTGTCCTCGCCGAAGCCGGCGCGGCCAAGGCCTCGCTGTATTCGCATTTCGGTTGCAAGGACGACCTGGTGGCGGCCCATGTCGAGCGCCGCGTCATGGACTCGCGGGCAAAAGTCGAGGCTTACCTCGCCGACGTTCCGCCCGCGGAACGGGCGCTGCGTTTTTTTGACTGGGTGGTGGAGTTGACCCAATCGCCGGATTTCCGCGGTTGCCCGCTGCAGCACGTTGTTGCCGAGTTGAGCGATCCCAAACATCCGGCACGCGTGGTGACCGCCGGCCAGCGCAAGTGGCTCCAGGCAAAATTCCTGGAATGGGCGAAGGCCGCCGGCGCGGCCAACCCGGCAGCCACGGCCGGCGCACTGGTCGTGTTGTTTGACGGTGCGATTGCCGCATCGGAACATGACGGGCCGCAGCGCGCGCGTGATGCGCGCTGGATGGCGGCGCAGTTGCTGTCGCGGGAAAAATAACTGCGACACGGGCCCCTTCAGCGCCGATTTTCATTATGATCGGCAGCATTCCAGCGGATTGACAGCGCCGTGCAAGGGCTGACGGGGACAAAGCATGCGCCGCAAAAAAACACCGATCATCATCGACGTCGAGGCCTCCGGCTTTGGCAACGGCAGTTACCCGATCGAAGTCGGCGTGGCGCTGGACGATGACACCAAGTATTGCGCGCTGATCCTGCCCGCCGATGAATGGGAGCACTGGGACGATGACGCTGAAAAAGTCCACCGCATCGCCCGCGACATCCTCGAGACCCACGGCAAACCCATCCACGAAGTGGCCGGGCACCTGAACCAGCTGTTCGAAGGCAAAACCCTCTATACCGATGCCTGGGGCGTGGACAGGCCGTGGCTGACCACGCTGTTCTACAAGGCGGGCATGGAGATGAAATTCAGCGTCAGTCCGCTCGAGCTGATCCTGTCAGAAGAGCAGATGGCGCGCTGGCATGAGACCAAGGACAAACTGCTGGCCGAAGTCAAAAAGCACCGTCACCGCGCGAGTTTTGATGCCTGGGTTATCCAGGAAACCTACAAGCGTACGCAGGACGAAAGTACGCGGAACGAAAAGCCGGTTTGAATCCCGCCCTAGTCACTGCTGTGCCGCGTTGGTAGAAAAGAAAAATTCCCGCATCATGAAATCCTCGAGCCCGGCGTTATCGCGGGCGCGGGCCGACAATGTGATGCTGCGCCCGAGGCGGCGTGATTGCCACAGGAATTCTTCCCGTTCGTATTCGCGGATGATGGCGATCATCTTGCGCACCACGGCAATGCGGATATCACTGTTATTGCCGCGGCGCACCTCAATCAGCTGCTTGGTATTGCGACCGACGTCCTTGTTCCAGCCGAGGAAGAGGAATTCCGCGTAGTCGATGTTCAGGCTCTGGATCTGGAACACGCCGCCGCCCCGGTTCGGGTCGTAGCCGAAAGCGGTTTCGCGCGTGGACTCGAGATTGCCGGCGACCAGGCGCCGGGTGCGGGCTTCATCACTTTCTGCCGCCGGCGCCGGCGCGGTCGTGTCGATCTCGCCGCGGGCGCGCCGCCGCGCTTCGATGTAGGAAGCCATGTCGCCCGCGGGTGCGGGCCGGGGCGCGGACACTGACGGTGCGGGGGTAGCTGTGGCGTTTGGCTCCTTGAGTGCGATGACCGGGGGTGTGGCCTGCCGGCGCGGCACGACTTTCGGTCGCCGCACCTGTGGCGCCGGTTTGGGCGCAGGCAGTGACAGCGCAGAGTCTGCGGGAGCCGGGGGTCCCGGTGGAACCAGCCGGATCGAGAGTGAGGCTTGTTTGCCCGGTTCTTCACCGAGTCCCGGCAGACGCACCGATATCGGCGGCAGTTCCCACAGCGCCGCGATGTGCAGCAGGATCGACAGTGCGATCATCATCCAGATCCTGGGGATGACCACACCATCGGGCCTGCTGCGGAATACGTCGATCCGGTCGTTCATCAATCCGTCAATACCATGCCACGGCTGGTTTCAGGGAAGGTTCAGGGAAGGGTTGGACAACGAGGGCAAGCTGATATTCTCGCAGCTTGCCAAATAGTTTGTTCCAGTCCCTTTAATCCAGACTTAACGCAGCGCGGAGGCCCGACCTTGAAAACCATAGACATTCATGCTCATATCGTGCCGGATTCGATGTGGCGTGCCATCGAAGACAAAAAAGACTGGCACGGCTTCAAACACGAACCGGGTGAGGGCTTCGGCACCATGGTCGCCTGCGGTCAGCGCACCGAATTCTCCTCCGCCAAGCTGCGTTACACGCTGGAGCAACGCCTCCAGGACATGGATGCGCAGAAAGTCGACGTGCAGGTGCTGTCGATCCACACGCCTTTTGTCGGTTATCACCTCGAGCCGGCACAGGGCCTGGCGCTGGCGCGTGATTTCAACGACGAGCTCGGCGCCACCGTGCGCCGCAGTAACGGCCGGCTGGCCGGATTTGCGACACTGCCGGTGCAGGACGTCGGGCTGGCAATTGCCGAACTGGAACGCGCTGTCACCACGCTGGGCCTCAAGGGTGCCTCGCTCGACACCAGCGTCAACGGCCTGCAGTGGGACGAGCCCGCCTTCCTGCCGTTTTTCAAGGCCGCCGAGCAACTGGGCGCGGTGCTGTTCTACCACCCGCAGCCGCGCAACAACTTCCTCGCAGAGCGGATCAAACGCCACGGACTCAACAACAGCCTCGGCGTGATCCTCGACGACGCCATCGTCACCGCGATCCTGCTTGCCGGCGGCGTGCTCGAAAAATGCCCCGACCTCAAAATCTGCATCGCCCACGGCGGCGGGCCGGCCTGCCTCGCGATGGGCCGCATCGACAAGAACTGGCACGACCGGCCCAATACGCGCAGCACGCAGAAGCCGCCGGGCGCCTACATGAGCAAGCTGTATTACGACAGCGTCGTCGGCGACGAAGCGACGCTGCGCTTCCTGATCGACCGTGTCGGCGTGGACCGCGTGGTGATGGGCAGCGACTGGCCCTTCGTACCCTGGCATCCGTCGCCGGTGAAATGGCTGGAAGACCGCGAGACGCTGAGCGCGGCGGAAAAGGAAAAAATCCTCTGGAAGAACCTGTCGACGCTGCTCGACATCCGCTGAAGGCCCGGGCTCGATACGGAATACCGGAAAAATCCCGGGCGGGCCGGGCGCCGGACCAAGGTGCAGGGTTTGCATGGAATACGCGGCATGGTTGCCATGTGCTGGCCTGCCAGTGTGTCGAAACGCCCCTGCGGCACAACGGAATAAATGTTGTGCCGCAGTGTTTGCCTCATCGTAACCACTCTTAATTACCCTCAGGGAGATACGATGAAACTGCATACCTTTTTTGCCGCCGCCATCGGCGCGCTCTTTCTGGTTGCCGGTTGTGCAACCATGAGCCCGGCCGATGTCCAGAATGGCCGGCTGGTGAACGGCGCCGGCATGACCTTGTACACCTTTGATAAAGATGCCGCCGGCAGCGGCAAGAGCGTCTGCAACGGGCCCTGTGCAGTGAACTGGCCGCCGCTGATGGTCAGCGATGGCGCTTCTACCAGCGGCAACTGGAGCATCGTTACGCGCGATGACGGCAAAAAACAGTGGGCCTATAAAGGCAAGCCGTTGTACACCTGGATCAAGGATCAGAAGCCCGGCGATACGACCGGCGACGGCTTCAACAAGGTCTGGGCGGTGGCAAAACCCTGAGCGAGCTGCCGGCCGGTTCCGGCAATCGCCAATGAAACGGAGCCTTGCGGCCCCGTTTTTTCATGGGCAATGCGGATCAAGCCCCGAAGGTGTAGCGGCTGCCGACGTTGGAGTAGACCACCTTGTCCGGCATTTTTTGGCGCAGCAGGTCGATGAAGCGTTCGCCGGTGCAGTGCCAGCGTGCTTGCCATATGCGGATTGGAAAGATCGCGTATATGATGAAATCGTGTCATTCACACGAGGTGTACTGATCATGACAAAACCCAAACGCTCCACCAAGGCGCCCGCCAAAAATACAGGGACAGCCAGTCGCGAGGAGGTCCGGCAGGAAATTCATCGCACGAATGTGCCGCGCCAGTCGCAGCGCCCGACCGAACGCAGCAACCAGCCGCGGAACAAAAAAACCTGAACGGAAGCATCCGGCCGTCGCCGTCAGTCCGCTGAAAGCAGGGTTCTGCTAGCGCTCCGGCAGCTGGGCGCGCAGGTCGCGCACCTGCGCTTCGAGATCCTGCACCCGTTCCAGCAGCGTAACCATCAGGGCCACGCCGTGGGGTTCAAGGTCAAAGCTGATGCGGAGCCGGCAGGCGGTACGCACCGTCAGCAGGCATTTGCCGCTGAACGCCCACGATGAAGCTTCGGGATCCATGGGCGTGATGGCGCCGTAATCCACAAGTTCGCGCAGTTCGGATTCCGGGAGGCCGGAGATCTCAGCCAGTTCCGTCAATGAGAACGCATGGTCCTCGGTCATCCATTCTGCGTCATCATGTTCAGGTGACATTGTTCATCTCCTGTTGCAGGCGGGCGCGCGGATTGAAGTGCGAGCCTTTGGCGAGCTGTTCATACAGGCCGCGTTCGTCATCAGTGATGGTCGCGGGTACTACAATCTGTGTGATTGCGAAAAGATCGCCTTCCTTGCCATGGGGCCTGGGCAGGCCGCGCCCCGACAGCCGCAACTTCTGACCTGCGGGCGTATTTGGCGGGATTTTCAGGCGCACCGGTCCGGCCAGAGTGGGGACGTCGATGCTTGCCCCCAACACGGCCTCCCACGGCGCCAGCGGCAGATCAAGGTAGAGATCATGCCCGCTCACCCTGAACAGCGGATGCGGGTGCAGGGCAATGGTGAGATAGAGGTCACCGTCGCGACCGCCGTTCAACCCCTTGCCGCCGCGACCGGCGAGGCGCAGGCGCTGCCCGTCGGTGGCGCCCTTGGGGATGCGCACCTTGAGTTTGCGCGGTACGCGATGCAGGCGTCCCTGCGCATCGGGCTCGGGCACGCTCAGGTTTAATTCAACTTCGGTACCGCGATAGGCGTCCATCAGCGAGATTGGCGCCGCAACATCGTAATCCTGGCCGGGCATGCGGATATGCCCGCCGCCGGGGTGCCGGCCCCCGGAGAGGCCGGCAAAGAGATCCGCCAGATCGGCGTCGTCGAATGAGAACTGCGCATCGCCATGCTGCGCGCCCCAGTCCGGCGGCGGCTGAAAATCCTGCCCCGGCTGGTGACGGCCAAGCTGGTCATAGGCGGCGCGTTTTTCCGGATTCTTCAGCGTCTCGTAGGCTTCCGCGACCTCCTTGAATTTTTCTTCGCCCTGCGGATCCTTGGATACGTCCGGATGGTACTTGTGGGCAAGCTTGCGATAGGCCTTCTTGATTGCATCCGTGTCGGCGCCGCGGTCGACACCGAGGATGCTGTAGTAGTCCTTGTATTTCATGGCCGTTTCCGGAGCGATGGTGGATGACTGCACAACCGTGACTTGCACCCGCGGGTGCGATTCATGCAGGAGACGGCAACGAGTCTACAACGTATTCCGGGCGGATCAAGCGCCAAAGGTGTAGCGGCTGCCGACGTTGGAGTAGACCACCCTGTCGGGCATCTTCAGGCGCAGCATGTCGATGAAGCGTTCGCCGGTGCAGTGCATCGGCACGATCACGTCGGGATTGAGTGCCTGCAGTTCCTGCAGCGTGTGCTGCAGGTATTCCGGGTTCGCGGGCCCCAGGTGGAAGCCGCCCATCACCGCGTGCACGCGGTCCACGTTCGCCGCCTTCATTGCACTGCGCACCGAATTGATGATGCCGGTGTGGCCGCAGGAGGAAATCACCACCAGGCCTTTTCCCTTGACGATGTAGCAGGTGGCGTGTTCGTCAGGATGGGTGTCCTTGACCAGCTTGCCGGCGCGCTCGGCCTCGGTGAAGTGGTCGTCCACCACCAGCGAGCCGCCGGAGACCTCCTCGAAGGAATCACGCTCGATGTAACCCGAAGTGAAAGGCCCTTCCAGCGCCTGCGGCTTGGGGCAGCACACCGGCAGCACCTTCTGCGCCTCCAGCGCCGCGCGGTCCAGCGTGCACCACGGCATGGCTTCGCCGCCTTCCTTGACCCACTTGGTGCGGAACACCGTTTCGCCGCCGACATAGAGCGCAATGTCATCGCGCATCTGCGCGCGGTGCTGCTTGACGAATCCCTGCAGCCCGCCGAAGTGGTCGAGGTGGCCGTGGCTCAGGATCAGCCCGTTGATTTTTTGCGGCTCGATGCCGAGCAGTTCGAAATTGCGGTTGATGATTTCCGGTGTGTAGCCGAAGTCGAGCACGTACTGCGCTTTTGCGCCGTCCTTCTCCGATGTCAGGTGCAGCGACAGCCCCCATTCGCAGGCAAAGGTGCTCTCGGGGCGCCCGACAATGCGCCCGACATGCTCGATCTTCACGTGCTGGTGCGTCATGCGCGGTATGAAGCGCTCATAGCGCGAATCCACCAGTACGCGCACCGTCAGTGCATCGACGACCGGCGCTTTGAAGGGATTTGTGGCATTCATGACAACAGGTCTCCTTGGGTTAAACACCTACTCCATGCGGATGTTGGCGTCCTTGATCACGCGCGCCCACTTCACCATATCTGCGCGCAGGAAAGCGCTGAACTCCGCCGGCGTGTTGGTCTGCGGATCGAGCCCGCTGGCGGCGAGATGCTTTTTGATTTCCGGCGTGTGCATGAACTTCACGACTTCGGTGTTGATGCGCTGGATGATCTCCGGCCGCACGCCCGCCGGCGTGAACAGGCCGTACCAGGTATTGATGACCAGCTCCGGCATGCCGGCCTCGGCCGTGGTCGGCACATTGGGCACCGTCGGCACGCGCTCCGGCACCAGCACTGCCAGCCCGCGCAGCCGGCCGCTGTTGATGAAAGGAATGGTCGCGGGCACGGTCACCATCACCATCTCCGCCTCGCCGCCGAGGATGTGGGTCAGCGCAATGCTCGCGCCCTTGTACGGCACGTGCAGGATGTCGACCTTCGCCAGCGATTTGAACAGCTCGCCCGCGAGGTGGTTCGATGACCCCACGCCGCCCGAGCCGAAACTCAGTTTGCCGGGGTGGGCCTTGGCGAGTTTCACCAATTCACTGATGTTCTTCGCCGGCACCGAGGGATGGATCACGAACACATTGGGCACCGTCGACAGCAGCGAGATCGGAGCGAAGTCGCGCATCGTGTCGTAATTGAGTTTTTTGTAGAGGCTGGGGCTGATCACCAGCGACGGACTGGTCAGCAGCAGCGTGTGGCCGTCATTCGGCGACTTGGCCGCGAGTTCGGCGGCGAGATTGCCACCGGCGCCTGGCCGGAAATCGGGCACCACCGGCTGGCCCAGCGCCGCACCGAGTTTTTCCCCGACCAGGATGCCGAGGATCTGCGAGGCACCGGTCGGGAAGGCCACGATCAGGCGCACGTTTTTCTCGGGGTATTTCTGCGCCGCAGCCGGCAGCGCAACGGCGAAAGCCAACAGGGCCAGTATCAACGGGACCAGACGCAGCGATGCTCTTGTAACCGTCATTGGGGCTCTCCTCCCACGGATGCAACAGAAAAAATCAGGGGGCCGGGTTTTTGTTCTCACGGCCCCCCAACAATAGCGCGCTCTACGGCCGCAAATAAAATATCAATAAAATCAATTATTTAATATCCGCTATCGCGGCCCTTACCGGATTGGTATGCCGGCTTTCGCCACGACGTCGGTGTACTTCGCGATCTCGCTCTTCAGTAGTGTGGTCAGTTCTTCGGGAGTGCTGCCCACGGGATCCAGCGCCTGCTGATGATAGAACTCGCGCACTTCCTTCGTGTCCAGCGCCTTCTTGATTTGTGCCTGCAGCAGCGCCACGACCTTGCCGGGTGTGTGCGCCGGCACGAACACCGCATACCACTGGTCGGTCACGAATCCCGGATAGATCGAATTCATCGTCGGCAGATTCGGATTCCACGCGGTTGGTTTCTCGGTGGTGACAGCCAGTGCGCGGATGCGCTTGGCCTGCAGATGCGGCATCAGCGCGGTGGGCGTGTTGAACAGCATGTCGGCTTCACCGGTGCCGAGCGCCAGTCCCGATGGGCCACCGCCCTTGTACTGGATGATGACGCTTTTGACTTTTGTGAATTGCTTGAACATCTCGGCCGACAGGTGACTGGTGGTGCCAACGCCATTGGCGGCGATATTCAGTCCATCGGGTGCCCGCTTCGAAATGGCCACGAGCTCCCTGACCGATCGCGCGGGGACGCTGGAGTGCACGGCGAGCACCAGCGCCGTGTTGCCGACCCAGGTCACCGGATCGAGATCCTTCAGCAGATCAAAGCGGATGGATTTTTTCTGCATCACCGAGTTCAGCGAAATCGACGCCGAGGTCATCAGCACCGTATAACCGTCAGGGGCCGCTTTCGCGACGGCCTCGGCGCCGATCAATCCGCCGTTACCCGTGCGGTTGTCGACGAGCACCGTCTGGCCCAGGCCACGACGAAGTTTGTCAGCGAGCAGGCGTCCCTGCACGTCGGTGCCACCACCCGTGCTGAAGGGTACGATGAAGCGGATCGGTTTGTCGGGATATTCCGCCATCGCGGTGCTGATCGTGCCGGACAGAATTACGGCGAATACCAACAGCGACTTGCCCAGTGCTGATTTGTTCATGATTTCTCCTCGGTTATGGAGCGCGGCATTGTCTTGGCGATGAGGTCTGTGCCCCTTATGGGATGCCGTGCCGGAGGAATAGTAGACCGATTCCGAACGGATTATCCACAGTGCATGGCCTGCGCCATTGTTTTTTAATCCCGGAGACCCCATCCCCGGCTTTATTGCCTGCGCCGGCACTCGCGTTGCGACAGGGCAACCCTGACACCCTGCGCGCAGTCTGCGGGCTGCTTGATCCATGTCAATACATCCGTTTGAACGCTTCGTGATGATGAATTCACGATCTGGCGCCTGGCCATCCGGGCTTGCCAACGGGCACGGAGCACAAACCGATGGGCAAGGAAATCGAACGCAAATTTCTGGTGCAGGGCGACGCCTGGCGTGCGCTGGCGCCCGGTGTGCAGTACCGCCAGGGCTACCTGACCAACCAGTATTCGACCTGGGACGGATTCAAGTTCGGCATGATCCAGCTGGTGCTGATCATCCTGCTGCTGGTGCCGTGGACCCATTACGTGATGCCGCTGATGGGTTTCAACAGCAAGTTATGGTGACCTTTGCGGACGGGCTTCCGTCCGCACTGCTGCCAGTGCTGCATATCGCCGCCGCGCTCGCTGCCGGCGGCATCATCGGCATTGAGCGCACCTTCCGCGGACGCGCCGCCGGCTTCCGCACTTATGCGCTGGTGTGCATGGGTTCGGCGATGGCGATGGTGGTTGCCGTATTTCCCCAGCCCTGGCTCCCGCCGGGCATGGATACCGCGGGCGACGTCAGCCGCATCGTGCAGGGCATACTCACCGGCATCGGCTTTCTTGGCGCCGGCATCATCGTCAAGCACGGCTTCTCGGTCCGCGGCCTGACCACGGCCGCTTCGATCTGGACTGTCGCGGTGATCGGCATCCTGATCGGCGCCGGCTATTACTGGGAAGCCGCTGCCGGCGTGCTGCTGGTGCTCGGCACGCTGTCGCTGTTTCGCCGCATCGAAGACCTGATGGCCAAAGAAAACTATGCGCAAGTGAAACTCTCCGTTGCGCGCGTGCCGGGACTGGCGAAGCTACAGATCGACGCACTGATCGCGCAAGCCGGCCTGCACATCGAACAGGTGTCGTACGGGCTCGAGAAAAACCGCACCGCACTGGAATATGAATACGCCGTCTCCAGCTTCAATCCGGCCTGCCTCGAAAAGCTCGCCGACACGCTGGCGAGTCGACCGGAAATCACCGCCTTTCACATCACGCCCAGTTACGAATAAAGCTGCGCCCCGCGGCGGATCAATAAACCATTGATTTAAAGGTATTTTTCTACGCTTCTGCGGCAGGGCAGGGAAAATTCGCGGCAGGTGACCGGCCCGGATCATTTTTTTGCCGCCGGTTCCGCCGGGGACGGACACGACGGCCCAGTCCGCCCCGGTTTCTCCCGGCCCGCGCATCTCGGCTATGATTTCGGCGTAGTCTCAATAAAAAAGCCATCTACCCGAGGAGAACATCATGTCGAGGATCATCCTGCATGCGGCGCTGGTCTGTGCCGCTGCCCTGTCCGTAACCGCCACGGCCCCCGTCGCGGCGCAGCAGTTTCCCAACAAGATCCTGCGCGTCATCAATCCCAATGCGCCGGGCGGCAACAGCGACGTGCTGTTCCGGCTGCTCGCGCCGAAGATGACCGAGGTACTCGGCCAGCAGCTTGTCATCGATTACCGGCCCGGTGCCGGTGGCAACATCGGCGCGGAGATGGTGGCGCGCGCAGCACCCGACGGCTACACCACGCTGATCGCGGCGGCGAGCTTCCTGATCAACCCCTCGTTGCTGAAGAACCTGCCTTTTGATGCGGAGAAGGACTTCACGCCGCTCGGTGTCATCGTCGACATCCCGGCCGGGCTCGTCGTGCATCCCTCGCTGCCGGTGAAAACCGTGCAGGATCTCATCGCGCTCGCCAAAAAGCGCCCGGGCGAACTCAACTTTTCGAGCTCCGGCCAGGGGGCACTTGGCCATCTCTCCGGCGCGCTGCTGAATGCCACGGCCGGCATCAAGACCGCGCATATCCCCTACAAGGGCGCGGGGCCGTCGATCGTCGACCTCATCGCCGGCCAGGTCCAGTATTCCTTCGTCAGCATCCCGGCGATCACCGGCCACCTGCAGAGCGGGCGGCTGCGCATGATCGCGCAGTGCGGCGAGAAGCGCTTCGTGTCATTCCCCAACGTGCCGACCATGGTTGAATCGGGCGTGAAGGACTTCGTCGTCACCAGCCCCTTCAGCTACCTCGGCCCCGCGGGCATCCCGCAGCCGGTGGCCGCCAAGTTGAACGAAGCGCTGCGCGCGTCGCTCACCGACGCGAAAAACAGCAAGACGCTCATCGACCGCGGCGCGCTGCCCATCGGCAACACGCCGGCGGAACACGCGGCGTTGATCAAATCCGAGATCGCCAAGTGGAAGAAGGTGGCGCAGGCGGCGGGGTTGAAGCCGCAGTAAGGTGGGGCGGGCGGGTGGCCGGGGACGGCTGCCCGTCATGCGTAGTGCGAGCGTCGCAAATGGAAACAGGGATGAAGTAACTTCCCGGAAAAATCACACCGACCCTGTTTATTCCGGTGGTTGAAATGATGGATGGCCGCAGCTGGACTGAAGCGGCGCACGAGACAGGGTTTGCCGCTTCGGCACATCTAAGCCGCACCTTCCGCAGGATGTTCGGCATTTCACCGGCGATGCTGATCAAGGAAAAACGGTAGTCAATCAAATAAATCAGATCAGATCGGTGTTCATTTGTCGAAAAAGAAATCGACACCGGTATTTTTCTCTGCGACTGCGACTCAACTGCCCCCGTATGCAGCTTGAACTCCAGCGCGGCCTTGATGCTTTTGGTTTGTAAGACTCATTTATCTCGCATGACTTTGCAGGGTCATTACCCAGTGTTGGATCGCAAGACGGTAGCCGACCCCGTTGGCATCAGTGCGCTACCGTACCGAATTCGCGCGGGCCAGAAAGTACACGTGCGCGGTTTTTAGCGAGTAAACTGCAGCGCAGCAGAAGTGGGTGGAACAGAGAGCCGTTTCTGGTAAAGCGGTAATTCCATAACCGACTCCAAGGTTGCCAAAATGAGCGTCAAACCGCAGCCCCAGCCTCAGCAGAATCATCTGCTCGCAGCCTTGTCGCCCGAGGTTCAAGGCCGTTTGTTCCCGCATCTGGAACTGGTGCCGATGCCGTTGCGTGCGCTCCTGTATGAATCCCGGCGCCCCATGCGTCACGTCTATTTCCCGACGGACTCCATCATTTCGCTGCAGTACGTGATGGAAAACGGAGCATCGACCGCCATCCTGGTGGTGGGCAATGAGGGATTGCTGGGCATCTCTTTGTTCATGGGCGGGGAGAGCACACCGAACCGGTCACTGGTGCAGAGTGCGGGTTATGCCTATCGCCTTCCCAGACCAAGGGTGAAAGAGGAGTTCAACCGCCACGGGCAGTTGCTGTTGTTGATGCTGCGCTATACACAAGCGCTGATCACGCAAGTCGCTCAGACCGCAGTTTGCAACCGGCACCACACGATCGATCAGCAGCTCTGCCGCTGGCTACTGCTCTCCATGGACCGCCTGTCACACAACCACCTGACCATGACCCAGGAATTCATCGGCAACATGCTCGGCGTGCGCCGCGAGGGCGTCACCCAGGCTGCGAATAAATTGCAGAAGCTGGGCGTGATTTCGTATTCGCGAGGAATGATCAAGGTGCTTGACCGGCCGAAACTTGAGGCGCTGAGTTGCGAGTGCTACGAAGTGGTCAAGAAGGAAACCGATTTGCTGCTCAATTACCTGCCGCAGCGCCAAATCATCACGAACCCCGCCGCCATTCCGACCGTGGCGATTGCAGCGCCGTAGTCAGTGGTGCGTTAATGAAAGCGGCGCGTTGGGTAACGCGCCCGGTTTTTTGTTCTCGCGTTTGATCCGTCATCCCGTTATCGCGCAGCGGCAGGAAACGCCGGCAACTTGCCGATGTCACGCGCATCGTGCTGGATGATGACGGTGGCCTTGAGGTTCATCGCGATCTTCTTGATCCGGTCGATGGACGCCAGCGTGTCGGCGCGGCTGACATTGAATGTCGGCACGCCGTTGGTCTCGTAATTTTCGTGGAAATGCGCGGCATCACCGGAGAGCAGCACGTTGCCCATGCCCTTCAATTTCACCAGCACGCTGTGATGGCCCGGCGTATGCCCGGGGGTGTTCAGGATCACCACGCTGCCGTCGCCGAATACATCCTTGTCGGCGGCCAGGGCTTCAACCTTGCCGCCGCCGCTGATCCAGTGCGTAAACGTCTTGAAGTTCACACCGGGCGCCGGCTTGGGGCTGGTGATCGCCGCCCAGTCGCCCTTGCCGATCAGTACTGTTGCCTGCGGAAACGAATCGACCTGGCCCGTGTGATCGCCGTGATAGTGGCTGATGCCGACGTACTTGATTTGAGCGGGCGTCAGTTTGAGCTGCGCCAGCTGATCGACGATGCTCGTCTTCGGCCGCACATCGAGCGCAGCGCTCATGGATTGCCCGGTATCCCACAGCAAGTAGTCCTCGCCATGCTTGACGAGGTAGCAACTGAAAGTAAACGGAACCTTGAGGTTGCCATAGGCCTGGGTATCGGAGAAACGTTCGTTGACGGCTCTTAAATCCCCGGTGCCGCAGTCGAGCCGCGTCAGCGTCAATTCGGCTGCCGATTGTGCCCAGGCAGACGGGCCAACAAATGCGCCGGCGCAGAGTGCTGCCGACAGGGTAATGATTCGTAGCATGAGCGTTTCCTCCATGATGGGTGGTATGGGGTATACACTCGGATGCGTAAATTCATTCCGGGATTGTGAGTTGCTGCAAATTACGCTGGGGTCCTGACAGGGTCAAGCATAAACGCGCCTGCCGGGCCTTCGCATTTTTTGGCCCCAAATTTCTCTTGTGAAAAGCACGCATGTCTCACTTCATTTCTCCCGTGCCTGCTCCAACTTTGGCCGATTCATTCTGTCCAGAATACGGTCAGCTTGTTGACGCGTCGGAGCGTGCCTCTAGAATGGTCTGAGTCTTGCTTGGCATATCCTCCACCCGGCGCGTTACCAAACATCTCAGGAAAATCGCATTGAAGACCATCACCCGTTTGCCGCACCAGTACACCGAAACCGAAGACTGCTGGATCCCCATGCCGGACGGCATCAAGCTCGCCGCCAAGCTGTGGCTGCCGGACATCGCGCAGCAGAAGGGCGTCCCGACCATCATCGAGGTCATTCCCTATCGCAAGCGCGACATCTACGCGCCGCGCGATGCCATGCATCACCGCTACTTCGCCGGTCATGGCTACGCGTCCATGCGCGTGGACATGCGCGGATCAGGTGATTCAGACGGCATCCAAGGCGTGTTTTCAATTGGGGGCGAGGCGGACGATACGGTGGAAGTGCTGAAATGGATCGAGCAACAACCGTGGAGCGACGGTCAGGTCGGCATGTTCGGCATTTCGTGGGGCGGCTTCCAGGGGATACAAACGGCGAACCGCGCACCAAAGCAGCTGAAGGCCGTAATCGCCCAGTCCTTCGCGCCCGACCGTTATCGCTACAGTCAGGTTTATCGCGGGGGGTGCGTGCTGCTGCGCTCCATCCGCTGGTCGAGTCAGCTTTTCGGCTACAAGTCGCGGGCGCCTGATCCCCTGCTCGTCGGAGACAAGTGGCGCGACATGTGGATGGCGCGCCTCGAGCACGACACACCGCAGATCGTCGCGGCGCTGAAGCATCAGGCCTTCGACCGCTACTGGAGTGATCGCGCTGTCGATTTTCGCAACATCAAGGCGCCTTTCTATGCGCTGAGCGGTTGGGCGGACGGCGCCTATGTCAGTGCGGTGGACGAAACCCTCAGGAATCTCACTGCACCTGCGAAAGGCCTGATCGGTCCCTGGGGTCATCGCTACGGGCATCTCGGCGTGCCGGGACCGGCGATCGGACTGCTGCAGGAAGCGCTGCGCTGGTATGACCACTGGATGCGCGGCAAGGACAACGGTGTCATGGATGGACCAAAACTGGTCGCATGGATGCCGCGTTCGGTCCCCGCGAAGGCGTTCTATGCCGAGTCGCCCGGCCGCTGGGTTGCTGAAGACGAGTGGCCGTCGCCGCGCATCAAGCCGCGCCGCTTTTTCCTCGCCGCCGACGGCACACTCGCTGACAAGGGTGGACGGGCAGCGAAACGCAGCTGGAAGTCGCCACAGACCCTGGGCCTTGCCTGCGGCGAACTGATGCCGTGGTTCCAGCACGGCGCGAGCCCCGAGCTTCCCGGCGATCAGCGCATGGATGACGGCCAGTCGCTGTGCTTCGACAGCTCGCCGCTTGCGCAGGACCTGGAAATTCTCGGCACGACGAACGCCGAGTTGGTGCTCGCCGTCGATCGGCCGACGGCTTTCGTATGCGTGCGCGTGTGCGATGTCGCACCCGACGGTGCATCCACGCGTGTCACCTACGGCGTGTTCAACCTCACGCACCGCGACGGCGCCGCCAAACCGAAGAAGCTGCAGCCGGGTACCGAGTACAAAATAAATTTCCCGCTCATCGACGGTGCCTATTCCTTCGCGAAAGGCCACCGCATCCGCGTCGCGGTTTCGACGACCTACTGGCCACTCATCTGGCCGTCGCCGGAGCCCGTAACGCTGACGCTCGTCGCCGGCAAGAGTGCGCTGTCCTTGCCTGTGCGTCCGCGTACCAAACGCGACGACACGCCGCCAAAATTCAAGCCTCCGGAATCCGCACCTGCCTTCCCGCGGACGTCGCTCACGCCGGGCGGACGCAACCGCATTGTCCATACAGATCTCGGCAAGGGCGAGACCGTCGTTGATGTGACGGACAGCAGCGGACGCAACCGCTACGATGAAATCGATCTCATTGCGGAGGCGCGTTCGACCGAGCGCTACCGCGTCGTCGAAGACGACCCACTGTCCGCGACTGCCGAAGTGACTTGGGCCTGGGAATTTGAGCGCGGTGACTGGCACATCCGCACCGAAACCCGCACGCACGTGTCTTGCACGAAGAGGGACTTCGTCATCCGTGCGCGGCTGGAAGCATACGAAGGCAAGAAACGCGTGTTCGAACGCGACTTCGAGGAGCGCGTGCCGCGCAACGGTAACTGAAGAAAAGCAAAGGAGAAACATGATGAAAGGCTTGAAACTGGTTGCCGTGCTGCTCGCCACGGCCTGCTCGTTCACGGGCGCCCATGCGCAGAAATTTCCGGAACGGCCGGTCACGCTGGTGATCCCATTCCCGCCCGGCGCTTCGACCGATGCATTCGGCCGGCTCATTGCGCAGCGGATGGTGCAGGACCTCAAGCAGCAGGTCGTCGTGGTGAACCGCGATGGCGCTGCCGGCGTCATCGGCACCAACTATGTCGCGCGTGCTGCGCCCGACGGCTATACGCTGCTGTGGGGCACTTCGTCCGGGCTCGCGATCATGCCAGCATTGAAGAAGAAGCTGCCGTACGACCCTCAGCGCGATTTCGCGCCCATCAGCCTCGGCGCGAAAGTATCGTGGGTGCTTGTCGTGCATCCGTCGGTGCCGGTGCGCGATGTCAAAGGGCTGGTCGCACTCGCCAAGCAAAATCCCGGCAAACTTAATTTCGCGTCCGCGGGAACAGGGGGCGCGCCGCACCTTGCCGGCGAGCTCTTCAAGTCGGTGGCTGGCATCGACGTCGTACACATTCCCTACCGCGGCACGGCGTTGTTTGCCGTCGATCTTGTCGCCGGACAGGTTGACTACGGCTTCGCGAGCCCGCTCACGACGGTGCCTTTCACGAAAACCGGGCGGCTGAAGGCGCTCGCCGTGACGTCATCGAAGCGGCTTGATTTCTATTCCGATGTGCCAACGATGGGCGAGGCCGGCTACCCCGGTTTCGAGCTCACGCAGTGGTATGCGATGCTTGCGCCGGCGCGCACGCCACCCGAGATCATCGCGACGCTCAATGCCGCCGTCCGTAACGCACTCACCGACCCCAATGTGATCAAGCGCCTCGCCAACGACGGCGGCCTGCCCGCACCCACGACGCCTGAAGGTCTCGCGGAGTTCATTCGCAACGATACGGCGGCTTACGCGAAGATCGTCGAGAAAGCGGGCCTCAAGTCGGAGTGACCGCCTGTCCCGTCAGGGGGCGCACAGATTGCGTAATTAACCGCTCTCGAACCGGAAGGAGCAGCCATGACCAGACTCGCAGCTTTAGTGATTACATGCGGCGTTGCCGCCCTTAGTTGCAGCGCCGCTGCACAAACCTATCCCGCGCGGGCCGTGCGCGTCGTGGTGGCCTATCCCGCCGGCGGCAGCATCGACACCGTGGCGCGACTGACCTCGCAGCGCCTGACCCAGGCGCTGGGCCAGCAGTTCCCGGTGGAGAATCGATCCGGAGCTGCAGGCATCATCGGCACCGAGAACGTTGTGCGCGCTGCGCCCGATGGCTACTCGCTGCTGATGGCAAGCGCGGCCGCCGTGTCATCCGCACCCAGCATGTACGCCAAACTACCCTACGATCCGCTGCGCGACCTCGCGCCAATCGTGCTGGTGGCCAACCAGCCCAACGTGCTGTTGCTGCACCCTTCAGTGCCCGCGCGCAACGTGAAAGAGTTCATCGCGCTGATCAAGGCCAGACCGGGCAAGTTCAACTACGGCTCTTCGGGAATTGGCGCGACTCAGCACATGACCTCGGAGCTGTTCGCGATGATGACCGGCACCAGGATTGTGCACGTGCCGTATCGCGGCGGTGCACCGGCAATGACCGACCTGATGACCGGCCAGATCGACTTCATGTTCACGCCGGTGCCCAACTCGATCGCTCAGATCAAATCGGGGCGCGTTCGCGGCATTGCGGTCACCAGCCTCAAGCGGTCCGGCGTGCTGCCCGAACTGCCGACGATGGATGAGGCGGGCCTCAAGGGGTTTGAGTTGCTCGGCTGGATCGGCCTGATGGGCCCGGCCGCCACGCCGCCGACCGTGATCAGCCGCCTCAACGGCGAAGTACAGAAAATGTTCGGCGGCGATCTCAAGGCCAGACTCTTTGACCTGGGCCTCGACGTGGCCGGCGGCAGCCCGGAACAGTTCGGCGAATTCATTAAAAAAGACATCGCGAAATACGCGAAAATCGTCCAGGCTGCAAAAATACCGCCACAGTAACCGCCACCACGGAGAACCCTGCATGACATTTGCCATTGCCGCGCGCTGCGCGGAAACCGGCCGCCTCGGCGTTGCAATATCCACCCGCGCGGTAGCCGTCAGCTCGCGCTGCCCGTTCATCGCGGCCGGCCTCGGGCTGGTGGTGACGATGCAGCGCACTGATCCGCGGCTGGGCCCGCTGGGGCTTAACCTGCTGCGGCTCGGCTATTCGGCGCAGAAGGTGCTCAACGAGATCGCCGCGAGCGACCCTGGCATTGAACACCGCCAGGTCTGCGTGATTGACCGCGACGGCAATGCTGCCGCGCGCACCGGCAAGAACCACCGCGTGTGGTCCGGCGCCTTCGTCGAAAAAGGCATGGTCGCGATGGGCAACAACCTGACCAGCGAAAAAACGGCCGCCGACATGCGCGACGCCTGGCACGCGGCCCAAGGCAAGCCGCTGGAAGAACGCCTGCTAACCGCCCTCGAAGCGGGCCGCGATGCCGGTGGGCAGAACGGCGGCCAGCATTCGGCGGGGCTGCATTCCTATGACCGCGAGGTCTATGCCTATGTTGACCTGCGCGTGGATGAACACAGCGAACCCGTTGCCGAACTGCGCCGTGTCTACGAGGTGCACAAACCGCTGATCCCGTATTACTACGGGCGGCCCGGGCAGCCAGACGCGTTCGGGCGCGAAGAAGAATGGCTGGCGCAGCAGGCGAACAGTAAGTAAAGCAGCAATGGTCAAAAAAGCAACGGCGCCTGTCAGGGCGCCGTTTGTTTTGAGGTTTCAGATTTACTTCAACACCGGTCCGCGTGGCAGCGGCATGAACGGTGCATCGATGGCGCCCACCTTCACGTAAATCAGCGCCCCTTCCGGGCCTGAGCGCGGGGTGTGGCGACTCCAGCGCGGATTGCGCAGCCAGGTGCCGGCGGGGTAATCGCCGTCTTCATCCTGGAACAGGCCTTCGAGCACGAGGATCTCCTCGCCACCGGGGTGCATGTGCATATTGAATTGCGTATCCGGCGCCCAGCGCACCAGTGCCGTGCTGACACCGTCGAATTCATGCAGCGGCATCACACTGAGGCCCGCCACCAGCCCGGGCCGCCAGGCGGCCGTCGACGTCGCAATGTGCACCGGCGTCCGATCAGCCGCCGCGAACTGCCAGAGTTTGACGAACAGCGTGCAGCCTTCACGCGAGAACGGCGCATGGCGGGTGCCCGGCGGGTTGCGCAGGTAAGTGCCCGCCGGATAATCGCCGTGTTCATCCGAGAACACGCCATCGAGCACCAGGATCTCCTCGCCGCCGTGATGTACGTGTTCATCAAAGCGTGAAGCGGCGGCGTAGCGCACGATGCTGGTGGCGCGCGCAACTTCATTACCGACCCGGTCCAGCATGCGCCGGTCCACGCCGGGCAGGGGCGAGGGTGTCCATGTCGCATCGGCGGCGTGCTGCACGACACGGAGGCCAAAATCGTGGTTGAGGTTCATCGGCTTATTGCAACAGAAGCGGCATGATTAAAGGTATCAAACAGTAGCAAACGTTACGGGTGTTGAGTTGTTGAACATTAAATTCGACCCCGGTATTTTCGGTCGCTGGTCTTGATGATCGCGTCAAGGAGACCACCAGCCGGACTGTTCACCTTGATTGCCGCATGCCGCGGCGCTAAAAAGTTACACTGGCCCTGATTTACTGCTGCTTTACTGCCATTGGGTCGCTATCAGGCACAGGAGGAACCATGCAGTCCACCAAATCACGCATCACCATCAAACCCCTGCATCCGCTGTTCGTTGCCGAGGTGACCGGCATCGATCTGACGCTGCCCCTGCCGCGCGAAGATTTCCGCGTGATCTGGGACGCGTTCAACGAGCACCAGATTCTCGTCTTCCGCGACCAGCATTTTGACGACGATTCACAGATCGCATTCAGCCGCCACTTCGGCGAACTCGAAACCATGATCGCGCACCCCGGCAACGACTGGAACCCCGGGCACATCTCGGTCATGACCAATCTCGGCAGGGACGGCAATTTCCTGCCGCCGGAGCATCCGGCGATGCAGCACCGGGCGCGCAACGAGGACTGGCACAGCGACAGCTCCTTCAAGCCGGTGGCGGCGCTGGCTTCGCTGCTCGCAGCGCGCATCGTGCCGCCGGTCGGCGGCAACACCGATCTCGCCAGTGAGCGTGCGGCGTACGCGGACCTGCCCGCCGGGCGCAAAGCCGCGCTCGAAGGCCTGACGGCGCTGCACCGCATGACGCTGCGGGACGCGGACAACGACAAAGGCTACAAGGACGCGGACAAACAGCGCCATGTGGTCACCCACCCGCTGGTCCGCGCCAACCCCGTCAATGGTCGCAAGGCGCTCTACGTAGGCGCGCACGCACAGGAGATCGTCGGCATGCCGCCGGCAGACGGCGCCCGGCTGATCGACGAACTGACGGCCCATTGCACGCAGCCGCAGTACGTCTATCGCCACCACTGGCGCGACGGCGACGCCGTGCTCTGGGACAACCGCTGCACGCTGCACCGCGCGACGCCGTTCGAAACAGCTAAATACAAGCGCAGGCTGCATCGCACGACCATTGCCGGCAAGTCACCTGACAGCGCGTTTGCGGCCGTGCCGGGCGGTTGAGGGGCCAATCAGGCCTGGAGGGTGGCTGGCCGGCGACTGAATGTCCGCCGGGTTATTTCAGACCCGCCAGAAACTGCCCGAAGTAAATCAGCCCCTGCGGCCACACGCCGAGCTTCGCATCGGAACCGAGGTGGCCGTTCATGCCGGCATCAAAAAACTGCGAGCCCCAGGTCTCAGCGAACAACTGCGCGCGCTCGAAGCGGACGCGCTCGTCATTGCGGCTGGCGACGACGACGGAGGGGTAGGGCAGGCGTTTGAGGATCATGCCGCCGAAACCCTGTAGCGGGCTGACGGTGCCCGGCGGCATTGGCCGGTCGCGGTCGCTGGGCGCCACGAAAAACACGCCGGCGACCTTCTTCACCAGTTCGGGCTGCTCGAAGCTCCACTTCACCACCAGCGTGGTGCCCGCGCTGTGCGGCACCAGCACCACCGGCTTTGGTGCACGGTTCACGTAGTCCGTCAGTGTCGCGGCCCAGGCGTCATAGACCGGATGGTCCCAGTCCGCCTGCTGCACGCGCGTGAACTCGGGGAAGGCCTGTTCCCAGTGCGTGTGCCAGTGATCCGGGCCCGAGCCGTTGAGGCCGGGATGGATCAGCACGGAGAAATCCTTGCGCGTGAGCATGCGGCGTGGCCCGGTCATCGTTTACGGAAAAATCTGCGACATCACGGCCTGGCCGTAAGGGCCGTACGGATTCGCGAGCGTTTCCTTGAGTTCGAAATGGTCATATTCCTCTGCCACGACCAGCCGGGAGGATTTTCCGGAGTCCCGCAGGGCCTTGTCAAAGTCGATGGACTGCCGCTGGAACTCCGGGGTTTCCCGTGTGCCATACAGCAGCACGACCGGTGCGACTATGCGTTCAAGGTGGCGCTGCGGGCTCAGCTTGAACTCAAGGTCGTCGTCGAATTTCACGTAAGCACTTCTGGAAGACAGCCTGACCGGGTGCAGGTCGTACATGCCGCTGCACAGGACGGCGCCGCGGATGAAGTTTTCGGGGAGGGTGGCGTCGTAGTCCTTCAGCCAGTCCGTGGTCAGCGCCACGGCGGCCAGGTGGGCGCCGGACGAATGGCCGACCAGGTAGATGCGACTCCGGTCCGCGTCCAGCTTTCCGGCATTCCGGTAGACCCAGATCAGCGACCGGCGAACCTGGTCCGCCAGCGTCCGCAGGCTATCCGCGGCATCCTGCACCCAGGAAAAATCGGGGACGATGAAGTGGGTGCCGGCCTTGACGAACATTTCCGCCGCGAAGGCATTCTGGCTGGCGAGCCCCCTTCGCCATGCGCCACCGTGGATGAATACGATAATCGGGGCGTTGCGTTCCGCTGCCGGATACACATCCAGGCCTTCGATCGGGGCATCGCCATAGGCATGTCTTTGCGGCGGTCCGATCCTGGCCCGGACGGCTGCGCTGGCGAGAGCCACCCGCGTGCGTACATGTTCCGAATGCGGCGCATAGGCCGACTGGTTATAGACGGCATCCAGCCCGGCCTGGTCATAGTGGAGGAATACCGGTTTGCCGGTGGACGGTTGAGGCGTGTGCATATCGTTTGCAGTCATCGGAGGTCCGGAAGATTCAGGTGGAAGCGGAATGTGAGAAAAGAAATCGACTCCGGTGCCTTTGACGGTGTCGCAAGCCGGCTCAACTTTTTACTGCTTTTATCTTCTTGGTTTGCATTTCGATCACTTGTTGTGTTCGAAGCTCAACAATCCCTTTGCTCGCTAACCATTGTTTTTCCATTTCCGTAGTTCTAAACATGTAGAGGTGTCGGAGAACCATTGTCTGCAGTAAACGACTCGACACTTGGTTATCTTTAGTCTGTGAAATTAGAGTATCAATTTTTTCTTGAGGAATCTTTTTGGTTGTTTCAAGGCATGCAGCAAGTTCAATGAGCCTAAAGGCAGGGGTGTCTGTTTTATTGGCTACAGAACGGATATCTTCGATAAGCGATTCGGCACTCACTGAAGAGGCTGCCTTGTGAATAAAACCGAACGCAGTGAGATGAACAATAATTGCCGCGAATTCCTTGGCAATTTTTTGCCTTTTTTCCCCGTCAGTTATTTTTACGCGCTCACGAAGGATTGCATCAATTTCAGAGACTATGTCGTCGGGATCTTTTTCGATGAAATCAAAATAACCTCTTAAAGCGCGGAGTGGACCGTTAAATAAATGAACTAATATCTCAACCCGCTTTTCGCGTTTCAATGTTGAAAACTGATTCTTCAGAAGCTGGCCAAGGATCTCGACGGTTTTCAAGACCATAATTACTTGGGCATGAACACTTAATGCTTCGCCAACTTCCTCGTGGTCTGTGAGGCCATCTTTCCCGTCATCTATCTCGTCTTTGAGGTTATTTACTTTTTCACGATGCTTTTCTGGCGCTTCGCCAGAATATTCAAGTATTGGTAATTGTTTGACTAATTGTTCTACCCCCTTTGTATCATTTGATGAGAACGCGAGCGGGGCCTTTTCTTTAAATAGATTGTTTAGAGTTTCAACAATTCGCTCTGTCACATATGGCTGCCCCGCTTGTTGATGGGCCATGAATAAAATGGTATTCGCGTTGTCCCGTACATAAATGTGCTTGCAGCAATGATCAACGTATGATTTGATTTCGGGCGTTGAAAGTTCGCGCGCAAGATATCTGCCTTTCAGTAAATAAAAAATGTAACGATACCTAAAGCGAAAATAAGTGGAACTCTTAACCAAAATTCTGCTGGCTATTAGATCGCCAAGTTGGCTGTCTAGATCAACGGAAAATCTTTCTTGACTAAACCGAGTATTGAACTCAAGAAGGTCTTGTTTAGATAACTCGGATGCATTTCGCTTATGAAAATGCCAAGCAAGGTCAGAGCAATAATCGTTAAGGCCATCCCATTTGCTGGGCTGAATGCCAGCGGCTTTCATGCCTTCTTGCAGCAAGAAGAAGTAGTAGTTCCCTAAGGCGCTTTCCTGGAATTGGCCACTAAGGCCAGCATCAATGCTTTGTAGCAGTGTTAACAAGTAGAGCGGTAACGAAGGGACAATGTTCCGAACCATTGCCGTTTCCATTAGCTTTTCAGCTGTATCGCATCTTTCTAGAATTGTTGATTCGTCAATTGACCCATCACCGTCTGTGATGGAGAACCATTTTTTTACTAACTTCGCACGAAGGACATATCCAAACGGCAAAATTTTATAGTGTTGAAATGACCCCGCTTCGCTATCAGGTACGTTAGTGATTACATCGTGCGCCTCAAAACGATCGCTGACGACGAGGATTGAATAGCCGAAGCGTTTTTTTATTCCAGTTATTACTTTTGCAATATGGTCATCGGCGCGCACTTTGCTGTCACCGAAGTCATCAATTAGCGCTAACTTCTGTTTTTTTCCTAGTTGTGAATACTTCTCGAATGCATTCTTCCCGTATTGAATTTCAAAGGCTGATTTAATCCAGTTCTCGATATCTCGTGACGAGGAGCCGCGCAACTTCTCGCCCTTTAGGAGCAATGGAACAATTCCTCTGTCGTGATATCGCTCAAATAGTTGATACAGTAAGCTCGTTGCTCCAGAGGATTCATCTGCCTCCAATAGAATTCCACACTCAAGACGGGATGGTTCAGTTAAAACTTGGCTACTTAATATTTGCCGTGGTTGTCTTGTTTTGGCGTTGGAGATGAGGTCTGGAAATACGAATAGGTCTGACAATGCGATGTTATGACCGCTCAACCTTTTAAAGTTTGCTCCGGGATCGCTAATCTGGGCCGAAAATGTTTTGTGAACTTGGAAGGGGTTGGAGATTTTTTGGGGGATTATTCTGAAATCTTGCCAAGTTCCATCTTCAGTGGTCTCGTAAATATTGCCGGTCCATGCATATCGACTGGCACGCCAGGTCCCTTCATTTAGATCGATGTCTAAAACGTTAAAGCCGGAATCGCTCAGGTCTTTTTCACCTTGCAATACGCAGCCTTCGACATAGGCGCTATTTCCGGAAAGCGAGTCAGTATTTTCGCCAATATTAGATACATGCTCATGCCCGCTAAAAATAATGTTTTCATGAGTCCTGAGAGCTTTTCGAAAGCCGTGATAGGTCCTTTGTGAGAGCCAATTAAATGGGTGGTGCAATATGGCGATACGTAAGTCGGCCTTTACTGGTTTTTTCAGATACTTTTCATAAGGAAATTCTAGGGAGCCCAAGGTTTCTTTGACATGGGACATCCATGCAACATTGATGCAATCAATGTGTATAAGTGAGTTCTCGCATTCAATTTCAATTGTTTGCCATAATTTGTCGCCGGCATTAACGGAATCTGTCGATTCGAATTGCTTTAAAAAGTCATGAAACGGCTGCTGGACTGAGCAGCAAGTCTCAGTGACGCTTTCATCTATAGCCTTGGCTCCTTGCTGAGTGATGCTTTCGATCACCATTCTGCGTACTCCGGTGTTTAGATCAAAGTCGCAGTCGTGATTGCCCGGAGTAAAAACAAAATTAATCGGTAAATCTTTTTCTGCCAGAACGTATTTCTCGATTTCCCGGAAGAAATTATTTGCTAATGCGTACTGCTCCGGTTTGCCACTGAACGCTATATCGCCTGTGACAATAATCAATAGCCTTGATGCATCTGGTAGTGATCGAAACAGGCATGCCGCAATATTCATTGCGCGTGAAAGAATTGGATCGCTTTCACCCTTAATGTGAATGTCACTCAGATGCAGTATCGCTGTTGTCATTGTTCCCCCGTAAATCAAGGATGAATTAATAAGCTGAAAATTATCTGACGGTACAGCTAGATTCTATTTACGAGTTCGCCGAAAGAGGTGTTGATGGCGCTGCTTGATGAGCCCGCTCTTTTTTTCTGATCAATTAGCCAGCCAGTATTTTTTTTGTTGCCTTCTAAGGCGGTTGTAAAGGCTCTGGTTGTTTCCGTGACCTGCGGCCCCCCCAACCCCTTCCGACCAAACACCATATATTCCGCACTGATCACCTCGCGGAATTCCGCTTCCGTCAGCGGCAGTTTGTCCTTCGCCTGTTCCTCGTAAATCCGCTGCGCTTCGCTGTAGGGGATGTCGTGGATCTTCAGGCCCTTGCCGCGGCCGTAGTCCGTCAGCTTGCTCGCGAAGTGGTGGCCGATGCGAAAGGGCACTTCGGCTTTCTGTAAAAACGTATCGGCGATTGTTCGTCCGTCTTCCGCAGTGCCTCCCCATCCCGCCTCAATGCACCACATACCCCTTGTCCCGGATCAGCCGCACGCAGGCCGCGCTGACATCCGCGTCGTACAGTTTCCCCGCGTTTTTTGAGAGTTCTTCGAGCGCAGGGCCGATGCCCAGCGCCGCGCGGTAGGGGCGGTGCGCGCTCATGGATTCGAAAACATCCGCCACGGCCACGATCCGCGCGAGCGGGAGGATGGCCCCGTCCTTGAGTCCGTGCGGGTAGCCGCTGCCGTCGAGCCGCTCGTGGTGCTGCAGCACGGCCTCGGCGACGGGCTGCCGGAAGTCGATGGCCTGCAGGATGTCGTAGCCGGTCTGGGAATGGGTCTTGATCAGTTCGTATTCCTCGGGCTTGAGCCGTGCGGGCTTGGTGAGGATTTCCGCCGGCACGCCGATCTTGCCGCAGTCATGCACCAGGCCCACGGTGCGCAGGAGTTGCTGCGTCGCGGTGTCGAGCCCGAGTTCGGCGCTGATGTCCGCGGCGAGGTTGCCCACGCGCGATTCGTGGCCGGCGGTGTAGGAGTCGCGGATTTCGCCGATGGTCGAAATCGTGCGCAGGGTGTCGTGCAGCATGCGCTCGACATGGGCGAGGTATTGCTGCGTTCGCTGGTCGGCGAGTTTTTCCTCGGTGACATCAAGCACGACGCCCATCATGGTGGCTTCGCCGGGCTTGCCGGTGCGCGTGTTCTGCACATCGACGATGATGGTGCTGCCGTCGCGGCGCCGGCCGCTAAAGCTGCGATGGCCGCTCGCAACGGGGCTTGAGATCCGTTCGCGGATTCCCGCGCGTACCAGGTCGCGCTCGGCGGGATCGACGAGGTCCAGCAGGTCCATGTTCAGCAGATCGTCGAGCGGGTAGCCGAACATCTCGGCCACACGCGGATTGGCATAGACGAATTTTGATCCATTGACGATATACAGCCCGACCATCGAGTGTTCGATCAGGCCGCGATACATCGCTTCCGCGGCCTGCAGCCGTTCCAGGGCATCCACCTGCTCCGACATGTCGATGGCCATCACGATTTCGGCGGTGTGCCCTTCGAAACTGACTTTGCGCGCGGTGATGTCCACGTGCAGGGTCCTGCCGTCGCGCGTCTGGTGGCACCAGCGGCCAGCGCGGTCGACGCCGTCGGGCTGGTTAAGCAGGTGTTCGCGGTAACGCGCGGCTTCTTCCGGCGGACGGATGTCGATGGTGGACATTTTCAGGAATTCCTCGCGGCTGTAGCCGTACTTGGTGACGGCGGCGTCGTTCACCGCGAGGAACATCAGCGTCCCGGTGTCGAAGATCCACATCGGGTGCGGGCCGGCCTCGAACAGTTCGCGGAAGACCTGGTTGCTGGAATGAATGTCGTAACTCATCAAGAAATTCCTGTCGATACGGCGGGCTGCAGGGGATAACGCAATATGGAATTTGTTTATGTGCTGAATGAATGCCTGTTGCGGCAGGATACGCCGGAGAGGCCGTGCGCTTCAACGCCTCTCGCATCGGGAGGGCGCCGCTTCAGTCGCGGCAATGTGCTGCGAAAGCGGTTTCGCGTGCGGCCGCCGCCTGTGCCAGGGCGCTGTCGCGGCCTGAAGATGCCGTGGTTTCAGTGGCTGTTTGCCGGCCTGCGGCGGCGAGCATGCGCTGCGCCTCGGCGGGCTGCGGTCCGCCCAATCCCTTGCGCCCGAACACCATGTATTGCGCACTGATGATATCCACATATTCCTTTTCGCTCAGCGGTAAGGCCGCGTTCGCATTCTCGGCGTAGATGCGCTGCACTTCGGCAAAAGGTATCTCCTGCAGCTTCAGCCCTTTGCCCCGCCCATAATCCGTCAGCTTCGACGCAAAATGATGCCCGATGCGGAACGGTACTTCGGCCTTCTGCAGCAGCGCATCGGCAATCTCGGTGGTGGTGGAGTAATCGGCGTTCACTTCTTCCAGCGCGCGCGCCTTGTTGACGACCAGCGCATCGACCACCTGCCGGTAAATTTTCATTACTTGTAGCAGGCGCGCGACCGGCACCGGGTCGTATAGGCGGTAGTCGAACATGCCCGGGCGGTTGTTGTGCGAGACCCAGGTCATGGTCTGCATTTCACTGATGACGATGCTCGATTGCGCGCGCAGTTGTTCGAGGGCTGCGGGGTTTCGCTTCTGCGGCATGATGCTGCTCGTTCCTGTTAATTCACCCGCGGCGAGCATGAACCACGGCGTTGGTTCGGCGTACTGGGCATGGATGTCCTGCGCGAACATCCCTGCCTGCAGTGCGATGCTGCTGTAGCCGGCGGCGCATTCGAGGGCGCTGTCGATGGGGGCGAGGTGGTTGGCGTCGTAGGCGTTTTCGACGAGGCCATCAAACCCCAGCAGTTCTGCCAGGCGATGCCGGTCCAGTGGAAAACTCGAGGTTGCCAGCGCCGCCGCGCCGAGCGGGCATTTGTTGACCCGCACGTACGTCTCTTGTAACCGTTCTGTGGCGCGGGCCAGTGCCGATTCAAACGCCAGCAGGTAATGCGCGAAGGTGGTGGGCTGCGCCTGCACGCCGTGGGTGTAGGCGGGGATGATGGTTTCGATGTGTTGTTCGGCGCGTTTGAGCAATGATTCGCGCAATGCGATCAGCGCTGCGATGACCTGCAGCAAGCCGTCGCGCAGGTTCATCCGGGCGATGGTGGAGGCGAGATCCTGCCGGCTGCGGCCGGTGTGCAGGCGCGAGGCTTCCTGGCCGGCCACTTTGATCAGCCGCGGTTCGTAATCGAGATAGTCCGCGGAGCTGCGCGGTTTGAAACCTTCCTTGCCGGCTTTTTCATTGGCTATGACTTCGGCGATACCTTTGGCGATGCGCTGCGCAACGTCCTTAGTCACGATGCCGGTCTCGGCGAGCATGACGATCGAGGCCTTGTTGATTTCATCCAGCCATTCAACTGAACGGCCGCCGCCGCGGAATGAAGCGTTGATGTCGAGGGCGGAGTCAGACACGGGCATCCTTATAATTATTAATAAAATCAATTACTTATGTAATTTTCTCCCGGCGCGACGCTGCGCCCCCCGGTTGCGTCGATTGTTACGCATTTTGGCGGACAAGGGGAGTTGAATGAACGGCGGGTTGCCGGACGCGCGCGGCCCGGCTGCGCTTATTTTGCGGCGCCTTCAATCACCCACTGTGTCGCCTTGCTGAGATCCGCATAAGAAAATATCTTGATCTCGGCGGCGACAAAGTGCGTTGCGAAAATTTCCGCGATATGCGCGGCAACGGATTCAGTGGCGAGGGCGACGCGCGAGACTTTGCGGTGGTGGTCATGCACGAATTTCAGGTGTGCAGTCAGCGCGGCTACGGAATCCCAGCCCGGAAACGATTTGGCATGAATGACGATGCCGGTCAGACGGCCCGATTCGGCGATCAGTGCATCCACTTCCTTGGCGGCCGCAGTGAAATCACTCTCCGTTAACGGGCCATCCGGTTCAAGAAAGGCGATGTGGTTGGCCTTGTCGATTTTGACTGAAAGCATGATTGTTCTCCTCAGCGGTTATTGGTGTCGTACCCCCATGCGGCAAGATGAATGCCCGCATTACCTGTGGGACAGCCGATCCGGCGGCGGGTTTCACCCGTTTCGGGACGCCATAAGCGTTACGCGGCACGTGTCGTGGTTATGGGAGACAATAACCGGCATTCAGGCTTGCCCGGTTCCGGTCTGGCTTAACAGGAGGTGACCATGGAATTACTGGATCTCGTTGAGAGTCATGCCTTTCGGCTGTGGCTCGCGCAGGCGATCGTGGCGTTTTTTCTGGTCGCAGGGGTTGCCCTCTTTGCCGTCGGCATCGGCCTGATCGTCAACAGCGTCGGCGCGCTGCGCTTTTTCGGCAACATGAACCGCTGGGTGTCGATGCGGCGTGCCACCAAATCACTGGAGATTCCCCGCGATACGCGGCAGGCGGTGCAGAAGTACCGGCACTGGCTGGCGGCGATATTCGTGCTGGGCGGCGCTTTTGCGATATACGGCCTGCTCACAAAGTTTGATGTGTCCGCGATCATTTTTGTGCTCGGCCTGGGCTTCATGAAGCCGGTTGTTGCGGGATGGCTGATCGACAGCGTGCGCTGGCTGCTGGTTGCGGGCAACCTGCTGGCGATCGTGGCCGGTGCGCTGCTCGCGTTTTCCCCGGACACTGTGGTGAAACTGGAAGCGCGCGGCAGCCACTGGTATTCGGAGCGGAAAGTCACCAAGGGCGCCGATCAGTTGAATCTCAAACTGGATGCCTGGGTGGCGGCCCATCCGCGCGTGGCCGGCTGGGGCATCGTGTTTTTTGCGCTGGCGCTGATCGGCGCGTTCGTGCTGATCCTGCCGAAGGTCTGGTAAGCGGGGCTATCCGTTTCTGGCGTGGCCGGTGGTGCTGAATGATGCGCGCGCCGAAAGTCGCGCCGCGAGCTCGGCCAGCCCCGGGTGCTTGCTGTGCCATTCGTAATCCGGCAGCGCGAACTCGAGATAACCCAGCGCGTAACCGGTGCTGATGTCGGCCAGCGTAAAGCGTCCGTCAAAACACCAGTCGTTGTTGCCGAGGTCCTTTGCCAGCAGCGCGAGGCTGCGGTCGATTTTTGACTGCTGTTTTTTAAACCATTCGGCGGAGCGCTGCTTTTCCACCGGCTCGCGATACTCGTGGTTGATGGCGACGGTGGCTTCGGCAATGCCGTCGCACAGCGCCTCCCAGCGTTTGACTTCGATGCGTGATTCAAAATCTTCCGGGATCAGTTTCGGCCCGCTGCCGAAGGCGTCCAGGTATTCGACGATCACCGGCGAGTCATACAGCGCGCGGCCGTCGTCGCGTACCAGCGTCGGGATCTTGCCCAGCGGATTGAACGGCGGCACCGGCGAATCCGGAGTCGAGGCGCGGGCGACGACGTATTCGCAGGCGATGTTTTTTTCGAGGAGGACGATGCGCACCTTGCGCACAAACGGGCTGCCGGGGGTACCGTAAAGTCGCATTTTCTTTTTTTCTCCAGTGTTGCGGCCATTTTAATCCCCGGAGTGGCTGTACGCCGGGCGTACGGCTAAGATGGCCGGCCCGGACATCCCGCCCGGGCAGAGCGAGGAGGCTTCATGGAAAACCTCTACCGGTGGCGCGTGAAAGAAACGGACAAATTCGGCAAGGTGCGCTGGCGCCTGATGCGCACGCCGATGACTGAAGAAACCGCGCGTTTCTGGGCGCTCAACAACAACCGTTCTGTCGAGCGCATCGACTGGCCTGGCGCTCTGCGATACGAGCTGGAGTTCGTGGCGGCTGGTTCCGCGCCCAAGGACGCACACTAGTCTTTTGCCATCGCCTTCATTTGTAGTTTTTACATTCCATAGAAGTGCTGCGTTTTGCGGTTCATGCGGAACCGAGCGAGATTGATCATGTCGTACAGATGTCATTTCCTGAGTGATCCAGAGGAGACATCATGTACAAATCCATTTCTATCAACGGTCTCAGGAAATTCAGGACGGATGCTGCGTTGCTGCAGCGTCAGCGTTTGGCGATGATCTCGTCGAGCCCTACGCCTTCGAGCGCGCCGAACAATTCGGCGATTTTTCGCGTGTCGGCTGCCGGCAGCGGTGGTTGCAGGATGGCGTTGATGTTGGGCGCGAGGTGATCGGGATTGCCGGTGCCGAACAACACGACGTCGGCACCGGGCTCATGCCGCGCATAACGATAGGCGGCTTCGATGATGTCGCGCGCACCCTGCTCGTGCAGCAGGAAATCCAGCGGGTTTTTCTTTTCGGCGAGCCACTTTGGTACCTTGCCCGCGGTGGCGAGTTCGGTGATGTCCTGCTGCAGGCGGCCCGGCACGCTGAAAATTGCGCGCACCGCGAACATCAACAGGACACCGACGTTTTTTGACTGTGCCGCAGGAAACACGCGGTGCCGCGCGTTCTGGTTGAGCATGTGGAAGGCGGCCATCATCACGTCCCAGCAGTCGGTTTCCAGCGCGCGGGCAAGGGTGTCATGGCGCGGATCGCGGCCGGCGAATTCGGTGATGCCGAGGAAACGGAACTTGCCTTTTTCTTTTTCGCGCAGCAGGACGGGGGTGATTTCCTGCATCACGCGATCGTATTCCTTGGGCAATATGGTGTGCAGGCAGAACACATCGACATGGTCTGTGCCCAGTGCGCGCAGCGAGTGGTCGAGCCCTGCAAGAATCTCCTTGGTGGTAATGACCGTGCCGTCGTTATGACGCACTTTGTGTTTGGTGGAGATCACCACGGAATCGCGGTCACGCTTCTCGATGGCTTTGCCGACGATACGTTCGGTGCCGTAGAACTGCGCGGTATCGATGAAATTGACGCCGAGGTCGAGCGCGCCTTGCACGATGCCGATGGCATCGGCTTCGCTTTTGCCGGTGGCGAGACCAAGGCGGCTGTTGCCGCCGCAGCCGAGTCCGGCCACGCTGACCTTGAGGCCGGTGCGGCCGAGAGTGGTGTATTCCATAGTAAAGCCTAAAAAATCAATTAAAACAACCGCTTATGAATATACACCTTTCGCGTCGGAGGTGCACAAATGTGCGGTGCCGGACTTAGTCGGCAGTAATACCTGCGGCTTTGAAGACCTTGTCCCATTGCGTGATCTTGCTTTTGCTGTGCGCGCCGGCCTTGGTCTCGGCCGCGGACAACAGTCCGCGGCAATGATTGACGGAGATGGTGGCTCCTTCAGGCGTCCGGTTTTTATTCCGGCTTGATGCCGGCGGTCTTGATGACGCCGGCCCACTTCGCCGATTCGGTCTGGATCACTTTGCGGAATTCCTCCGGCGTGCTGCCGATGAGGTCGGTGCCCTGCGCCACCATGCGTTTTTTGATGTCCGGCAGTTGCGTGATCTTGACCAGTTCGTCATGCACTTGTTTGAGGATGGGCGCCGGCGTTTTGGCGGGGGCCACCAGGCCGTGCCACGACGTTGACTGGTAGCCGGGGAATCCGCTTTCGGCGATGGTCGGAATGTCCGGCGCCGCTGCCGAGCGTTTGGCGCTGGTCACGCCGAGGCCGCGCAGCCGGCCGTTGGCGACAAACGGCATCGCGGGCAGCAGGTTGATGAACATCATCTGCACCTGGCCGGCGAGCACGTCGTTCATGCCGACGCCGCTGCCTTTGTACGGAATGTGCACGATGTCGATGGCGGCGAGCATGCGAAAGAGTTCGCCGGAGAAATGGTTGCCGGTGCCAACGCCGCCGGATGCGAAGTTGAGCTGGTGCGGCCGCGCCTTGGCGTAAGCAACGAGTTCCTTTACCGATTTCACCGGCAGGTTCGGATTGACCACCAGCAGGTACGGCGTTTCGGTCAGCAGCGAGATCGGCGCGAAATCGCGCAGTGGTTCATAAGGCAGCTTCTGGTAGAGGCCGGGGTTGATCGACATGGTGCCGACAGTCGCCTGCATCAGCGTGTAGCCATCGGGCGTGGCGTTCTTGGCGATTTCGCAGGCGATGTTGCCGGCGGCGCCGCCGCGGTTGTCGATGACGACCTGCTGGCCGAAGGATTCGCTGAGCTTTTGCGCGAACATGCGGCCGATGATGTCGCTGGGGCCGCCCGGCGGGAAGGGCAGCATGAGCCGGACCGGGCGATCGGGATAGGCGCCGGCGGCATTTGCGGTTGCGGCAAACAGTGCGGCGGCCATCAAAACGGCAACAGGGGACAGGCGTGCGATCGAATTCATCAATACCTCCGGAAGTGGACTGTTTTTATACTGCGGGCCAGATGCGGCAGCCCACGGCAGGTGAATAGGGTGCATGGATCAGCTGCGGTACTACGCGGCCCATCCAGGTGGCGGGATCATCCCGATCGGCCTCGTGCGCGGCGAAATATTGTTCGCGCAATGCCAGGCTGCTGAACTCATGCAGTATGGCGTGTTTGTAAGTGCCGACCGTGGCGAGCATTTTACGCGCGCCGACACAGCCGGGCAGTGAGGCCAGTAACGGGAAGCGTTGCTGGGCATACCAGCCGCCGAGGTCGTCTTCGACGGCGGGCGACGGCGCATTGTAGTTACCGATCTGCAGCACCGGTGCGGTGGTCAGGCCGGGGCCGCGTTTTGCGGCATCGGGGCCGTCGATGCGTACTTCCTCGGCGAGGATGCACGCGGCGGGCTGTTGCCGCATGCCGATGAATTTTCTGGTTTCGGCACTTTGCCGCGTTGCGAGCTGGCCGGGGCTGGGATTGAGAAAGGTGTGCGTGCTGTCGCCGCCGAACAGCGCGAGATAACCCGAGCCGCGTCCGCCGTGGCCGAGCGCATAGTGCGCTGCCCAGCGATAACCGGGGCGCGCCAGTTTTTCCGGGATGTGGACACGGTGGAACCAGTCGCAGTATTCGGCTTTGTTCTCGGTGGCGATGTCGTACCAGATAGCCCAGATGCCGTGATCCATGCGTGACCGCTCCCCCTGTAGGACAGCGATTGTAATGCAGTGCAAGTGTGCGGCCGCATCGTCATGGTGTGGACTGCAGGGCGCTGGTATTCTGTCCGCCGCGATAACGTCTGGCGGAAATCGATCCGCTGCAAATCCTGGGGGAGTCAATGAGCATACGTAACACGGAACATTGCTGCGCGGACGATGGCGGCATCACTTTTACCGGCTGTAGCATGAGCAATGCTGCGCAGGGGCAGGCGGGCGGGCGGCGGCGTCAGGTGATCGTCGGCGGCAAACGCGTCAAAACCATCGATGTGCATGCGCATTGCGTGGTGGGCGAGGCGCTGGCACTGCTCGGCATGAAGGTCGAAGATCAGCGCGGTCCCGGCATCGGCGACGTCGGCTCGCGGCGTATTGCGGAGATGGACGAGCAGGGCATCGACATCGAGGCGCTGAGCATCAATCCGCTCTGGTATCGCGCCGAGCGCGATGTGGCGGCGGAAGTGATCCGCATCCAGAATGAAAAACTCGCGGAACATTGCGGAAATTATCCCGATCGTTTTGTCGCGTTCGCATCGGTGGCGCTGCAGTTTCCGGACCTGGCCGTGGAGCAGCTGGTGCATGGTGTGAAGAAACTGGGTTTGCGCGGCGCGGCAGTGGGCACCAGCGTGGCGGGCGTCGAATTTTCGGATCCCAAATTTCATCCGTTCTGGGCGAAGGCGGAAGAGCTGGGCGTGCTGATTTTCATCCATCCGCGCGGCACCCAGCAGCTGGAGTCGCGTTTCAAGGGCAACGGCTGGCTGGCGAACACCATCGGTAACCCGCTGGATACCACCATCGCGTTGTCGCACCTGATTTTTGACGGCACGCTCGACCGTTTTCCGGGGCTGAAAATCTGTTCCGCGCACGGCGGCGGCTACCTGCCGTCGTATGCGCCGCGTTCGGACAACAGCCTGCGCGTCGCGCCGGAGATGGACACGGGGGTGAAGCTGAAGAAAAAGCCGACCGAGTACCTGCGCGACATGTATTACGACACGCTGGTGTTCACCGATGAAGCGCTGCGCCACCTGGCGGCGGAAGTCGGTGTCGACAAGCTGGTCATCGGCACCGACCATCCGATCCCGTGGCAGGCTGATTCGGTGAATCACATTCTCAACGCGCCGGGATTTACCGATGCCGAGCGGCGCATGATGCTGAGCGAGACCGCGGCAAAGCTGCTGGGCATTCCGCTTTAAAACACTCCCTTAATTTTGATTTTCCGACCAGGAGGTTGTCATGGAACGCAAAAAAGCGAGTGATTTCCCGCCGGAAGTGATGAAACTGTTTGACGGTTATGTGCATGGCGCAATCACCCGGCGTGAGTTTCTCGACCGTGCCGGGAAATTTGCCGTGGGTGCGTTTGGCGCCGTGGCGATGCTGGAAAGTCTGAAGCCGAATTTCGCCTGGGCGCAGCAGGTGGCGAAGGACGACAAGCGCATCAAGGCCGGTTACACGGATTACGATTCGCCGGGCGGTTCAGGAAAAATGCGCGGCTACCTGGCGCAGCCGGCCGCCGCCAGCGGCAAGCTGCCCGCGGTGCTGGTGATCCATGAAAACCGCGGCCTCAATCCCTATGTTGAAGATGTGGTGCGGCGGCTGGCGACGGCGAACTTTGTCGCTTTTGCGCCGGACTCGCTGACGCCGGTCGGCGGTTATCCCGGTGACGAGGACAAGGCACGCGCGCTGTTTGCCGCCCAGGATGCAAAAAAACGCGAGGAAGACCTGTATAACGCTGCGCAGTTTCTGAAGGCACGGCCGGAGACCACGGGCAGGATCGGCGCGGTCGGTTTCTGTTTTGGCGGCGGCATCTGCAACCTGCTGGCGACGCGCATGCCGGATCTTGCGGCGTCAGTGCCGTACTACGGTCGCCAGGTGCCCGCTGCGGAGGTGGCGAAAATCAAGGCGCCGCTGCTGATCCATTACGCCGGCCTCGACGAACCCGTCAACAAGGGCTGGCCCGCCTACGAGGAGGCGCTGAAAGCGAACAAGGTGCGTTACACCATGCACATGTATGACGGCGTCAACCACGGTTTTCACAACGATACGACACCGCGCTATGACGAGGCGGCGGCGAAATTGTCGTGGCAACGCACGCTCGATTTTTTCAATCAGCATCTGCGCGGCTGAACGCGCGGCGGTCGCGGATTGCCCGCGCGTGATGTCCCTGGTCGCGCGGACGTTTGCGGTGTGTGCGGCGGCATTGGTGGCCGGCCAATGCTCCGCGCAGCAGGTGTCACCGCAGGAGAACTATCCGAGCCGGGCGATCCGCATTATCGTTGCAGCCCCACCCGGATCGGCGGACGAATTTTTTGCGCGCACCCTGGGCCGGAGCCTGGAGGCCGTTTACCGGCAGCGTATCGTGATCGACAGCCGCCCCGGTGCCGGTGGTCTGATCGGCAATGCGGTGGTGTCGAAAGGGAGCGCCGACGGCTACACGCTGGGCATGGTCGGCGTTACGCGCATTATCACGGCATTGATGCATGAGCAGCCGCCGTACCGGCCGCTGGCCGACATTGCCGGCGTGGCGCATGTTGCCTCGATCACCAACGTACTGGTGGTGACGCCGGCAATCCAGGCGCGCACGGCGCGCGAATTCGTCAAGTATGCGCGGGTGCATCCCGGTGAACTCAACTATGCATCGACAGGCATCGGCTCGGCGGCGCACCTTGCGGGCGAAGTGTTTACGCGCGCGCTCGGCATCGATGCCGTGCACGTGCCATTCCGCTCAATGACCAGTACCGTGGTCGAGATGGGGATGGGGGAAGTGCATTACGCGATACTGACGCTGCCGGCCGCGCTGGCATCGTTGCGCGATGGCAGGTTGCGCGCGCTCGCCGTGATGACGCCGCAGCGCAGTATCACGCTGCCGGAGTTGCCGGAGTTGCCGGCGATTGCCGAAAGCGGCTTGCCCGAGGCGCAATTCGACAGCTGGGCCGGTGTGGTCGTGCCCAACGGCACGCCGCGGCGCATTGTCGAGCAGTTGCACGGCGACATCGTGCGCTTGTTGCGCGAGCCGGCGATGCGCAAGCGCTTCGTGAGCCAGGGTGCGGAATCGATGACGGAGAGTACGCCGGACGGGTTCATGCGCTACATGCAGGAAGAGTACTTGCGCTACCAGACGCTGATCAGCCAGAGTGGCGTCAAGGCAGAATGAACAATATAAAAAGGGGGGGAGGCATGGGAGCGCACATGAAAAGCAGGCTTATGCTCGGCACGCTGATTGCGGCGATCGCGTCCGGATGGATCGCCCCGGTGCTGGCGCAGCAGACTTATCCGTCGCGGCCGATCCGCATCATTTCGCCGTTCGCCGCCGGCGGTGGCAACGATCTGCTGTGCCGCACCGTTGCTGCGAAGCTCACCGAAAGTTTCAAGCAGCAGGTCATCGTTGAGAATCGTACCGGTGCCAACGGCATTATCGGCACGGAGGCTGCCGCCCGCGCGGCGCCCGACGGTTACACCATCGTATTGATTCCCAGCGGCCACGCGGTCAACGCGAGCATCCGCAGCAAGCTGCCCTATGACTCGATCAGGGATTTCACGACGATTTCAATGGTCGGTTCCAGTCCGCTGGTGCTGGCTGTACATCCGTCGGTGCCGGTGAAAAACGTGAAGGAACTGGTGATGTTTGCGAAGTCCCGTCCTGGTCAGTTGAGCTATGTGTCGGCAGGCATCGGCTCCTCCGGCCACCTCGGTGGCGCGTTGTTCGACGTGCTGGCCGGAACGAAAATGGTACACGTGCCGTACAAGGGCATGTCACTGGCGCTGACCGACTTGATCAGCGGGCAGGTCACCATGGCTTTCGCCACCAGCCTGTCGGTGGTGCCGCATGTGCAGTCGGGACGGTTGCGCGCGCTGGCCACGACCGGCGCGCAACGCTCGCCGGCACTGCCCGATCTGCCGACTGTCGCGGCAACCTTGCCCGGTTACGAAGCCAGCCTGTGGTACGGTTTTGTCGGGCCTGCGCGCCTGCCGGCGGACATCGTGCGCAGGCTCAACACGGAGATCGTGGCTATCCTGAATCTGCCTGAGATCCGCGAGCGTTTTTCCGGGCAGGGCATTGATATCCAGTCCAGCACGCCCGAGGAATTCGCAAAACTGCTGGTCGCGGACATGGCACGCTGGGCGAAGGTCGTGCAGCGGGCGGGGATCAAGGCCGAATAGCCGGTGTTTTGGCCGGTGCCGGGCACGCCCTTTACATTTTCTGCACCAGTGGCCAGAATCAAAACACGAAATAAAACAAGCCCGCGCAATTGGTGACGCTGGCGTATTCAGGAGGAATCATGGTCTTGAGGAATCGACATCGTGTGGCCCGCGGCCTGCTTTTTGCAGGGCTGTTGAGTGTGACTTTGGGCGCTGTTGCACAACAGAATTATCCGGTGCGGGCGATCAGGATCATCATCCCTTCCGGCGCCGGCGGCGGCACCGACTCGACGACGCGCATGGTCATACCCAAAATGGATGAATTTCTCGGCCAGCGGGTGATCGCCGAAAACCGTCCGGGGGCCGGCTCCATCGTCGGTAGCGAAGCGGTTGCGCGCGCGGCGCCCGACGGTTACACGCTGCTCACGGCGATCAGCAGCATGACCATACAGCCGTCGATGCAGAAGAATCTGCCCTTCAATCCGGAGCGTGATTTCGCGCCGGTCAGCCAGTTTGTGGTACTGCCCAATATGCTGGTGGGGCATCCTTCGTTGCAGCCAAAAAACATCAAGGAGCTCATTGCCTTTGCGAAAGCCCGCCCCGGCAAACTGGAATTCGGTTCGGCGGGCACCGGCTCCAATCTGCACCTGTGCATGGAAATGTTTCTGAGCATGGCCGGGCTGAAAATGGTGCATGTGCCTTACAAGAGCGCGAACACGGCCATTTCTGATCTGATCGCGGGTTATGTGCCGTTCATGGTGACAAACATGATCGTCGGCACCCAGCAGCTCAAGGCCGGTCGCGTGCATGCCTATGGCGTGACCAGTGCCACGCGCTCGAAGATTGCACCGAACATTCCCACTATCGCCGAACAGGGCGTTGTCGGCTACGAAGCGGTGCAATGGTACGGGCTGATGGCGCCGGCAGCGACGCCCAAGGATATTGTCGCCAAGCTGAACAAGGCCGTGGTATTCGCGCTGCAGGATCCCGTTGTACGCGAGCGTTTTCAGGCCAGTGGTGCTGACCCGGTAGGCAATACACCGGAAGAATTCGCCGCGCTTGTGCGTTCTGACGTTATCAAGTGGGCGAAAGTCGTGAAGGCTGCCGGCATCAAACCGGAGTGAAATTACTCCCCTCTCCCACGAGTGGGAGAGGGCAGGGGGAGAGGGGGCGGTATCAGTACGGCGTAACGACCACGCGCCCGCCGGCTTCGACGAACCAGCGCTCGCTGTTAAACGGCCTGCCCGCCAGGCGGGCGTTCATCCAGTCCGCCACCAGCACCGCGGGCGCGGGGCCCAACTGGGCGGAGGGCACGTTGCCCACCGAATGGCGGCTGCCCTGGTAGACCACCAGCTGTTTCGGGCATTGCAGGGTGGTCAGCAGCCGCTCGGTGTGTGCCGGCGGTGACAGTTCATCGCATTCGCCGGCCACACACAAATAGGGGATGCGAATCTTGTCGGCATGGCCTTCCCAGGTCAGTGTCTTGCGGAATTCATCGAACGCGGCCTCGTCGGTGTATCCCGACATGTACATGAAACGCTGTTTGAAAGTGGGCGACGCTTCCTCGAAGATGGTGTGGCAGCCCGGCTCCAGACAGGTGGCGGTGACGGCGCAGGCGCGGTAACGCGGCTCTGAGGCGGCTGAGATCGTTGCAAAAAATGAACCGAAGCTCTGGCCGGTGACGCCGATGCGCTGCGGGTCGATTTCCGGCCGCGCCGCGATCCAGTCCATGATCACGCGACCCGCTTCGATCCAGTTCGGCATGCTGACGGGAATCCCCAGTACCGCGCTTTCGTATTGCCCCGGGCCTTCAATGCTGAGCACGGCGATGCCACGCGACAGCCAGCGGTCGCCGTACATGGCGACGCTGGCTTCCTTGAAGCCGTCCATTCCCGGTATCGACACCACGGCCGGGATGCGTCCGCCGCTGTAACCGGGCGGCAGGTGGAACCAGCCGGGCAAAGCCTTGCCCTGGAACGGAATCCATGCCGCCTCGACCTTGTGGTCGGAAAATTTGGCGTAGTTCAGATAGCACTCGCGCTTGCGCTGGTTGAGCGCGAGGTTCTTTTCATTGTTTTCGTCATACGGCCATTGCGAGGCGGCGTACTGGACCGCAGCGATGAAATAATTCTGCCGCGCCGTTACCGTTTCGCCAGCGTCTTCCGCGGCTTTTGCTTTCGCTTCGCGTCTTTTTGCCGCGGTTTCAAAGGCAGGGGAAATGTCTGCGTATTTCTTGACGCGTTCGCGGATGCCGGCAAAGTCGGCATTGGCTTCAGGCCCGCAGGGTGCGTTGTAATTGATGCTGCGCGGCTGGTCCCAGTCGACGCCGACCGAGCGGATGACGTTGTCGATCAGCCAGCGTTGTTCGGTCCAGCGGCGGGTAACAGGTGCGTTCATGATGTGGCATCACTCACAATGAAGTCGGAGCAGGCATTCTACGCACGCTCCGGCGCGTCGTGTATTGTTGCGGTCATTCCTTTTCGAGAGTTCCGTGATGTCCAACGCAATCAAGTCGCTGCAGACCGTCAACATGATCACCTTCGGCGGCGGTTATTCCTTGCCGGCCTGGGTGGCGCAGCGCGAGGGATTCTTTGCCAGACATGGCATTGCGGTGAACATCACGCACACGCCGAATTCGGTGTTCCTGATGAAAAACCTGATCGAGGGCAAGTTTGACCTTACCGTGACTGCGATGGACAACCTGGTGGCCTACCAGGAGGGGCAGGGTGAAGCGGAATACTCGGGTGTCTGCGATCTGGTCGCCTTCATGGGGGTGGACGACAGCTTTCAGAGCCTGATGGCCAGTCCCGACATCAAGTCAGTGGCAGATCTGCGCGGCAAGAAAATCGCGGTGGATGCGCTGACCACCGGTTATGCCTTCATCCTGCGCGAGATGATCGCGCGTGCCGGCATGACCGATGCCGACGTCACCTACGAGCGCACCGGCGGCGGCCCGATGCGCCTGCGTGCGATGCTCGACGGAAATTATGCCGCGGGCCTGCTGGCTACGCCGCTGGACAGGATTGCTGCTGATCAGGGGTTCACCAAACTGGGTACGGCGCGTGAACTGCTCGGACGCTACCAGGGCCGCACCGGTTTTGCGCAGCGGTCGTGGATCAAAAACAACGAAGCTGCGGTGATCGGCTTCATGCGCGGTTATCGCGATGCAATGGACTGGCTGTATGACCGCAGCAACCGCGCCGCAGCCGCCGACCTGCTGATGGCCAACGATGCTTCCGTGACGCCGGAATTGGCGCGCCTGTCGCTCGACATCCTGCTCGACGACAAAGGCGGATTCTGGCGCGATCTGGCGCTCGACATCGAGGGTATCCGCACCGTGCTTGCGCTGCGCACGCGCTTTGGCGTGCCGCAGAAAACGCTGACCGATCCCATGCCTTATGTGGATCTGGCATTGCACGACCAGGCATTCGCGGGCCGCTAGCTGCTGCGCCGCGCGCGTTCCGGACGGCTTATTCCGGTTTGATGCCGCTTTCCCGCGCCACCCTGGCCCATTTCTGCAGTTCGGCCTGCACCATGGGCTTGAATTCGTCAGGGCCGTTGCCTGCGGGTTCGGTGCCGATCGCGGCGAGGCGGGCTTTGACATCCTCCAGGCTCAGTGCCTTGACGGTTTCGCTGTGCAGTCTGTCGACAATTGCACGCGGTGTTTTGGCCGGTACAAAAAAGCCGTACCAGACCCTGAGCTCGTAACCGGGCAGGTTTGCCTCCGCTGCCGTCGGCACCTCGGGCAACAGCGCAAAGCGCTCTTTTGCCGCGACGGCGAGTGCCTTGATTTTGCCCTGCTTCACGAACTGCAGCATGGCCGTGGGTGTGTCGATGTACATGGAGACTTCACCGGAGATCATCGCTGCTGCTGCCGGCGCGCCGCCTTTGTACGGAACATGGACCATGCGTATTTTGGCCATGAAATTCAGCAACTCTCCGGCAAAATGCGGCACGGTGCCGGTACCGCCTGAACTGAAATTGAATTGCCCCGGCCGCGCCTTGATATAGGCAATCAGTTCCTGCAGCGTGTTGGCGGGCACGCCGGTGTTGACGAAGACCAGCATCGGCGCCGATCCGATCATGGTCACCGGCTGCAGGTCTTTGTCGACGTCGTAGGGCAGCTTGCGGTAAACGTTCGGCGAAATGGTCAGCGTGGTGCTGGTGACCAGCATGGTGTATCCATCCGGGCTGGCCTTGGCAACAAGGTCCGCGCCGATGGTGCCGCCGGCACCGGCGCGGTTATCGACAATCACCTGCTGCCCGATGCTGTCGGTGATGTATTTGCCGATCAGGCGGCCGATGATGTCATTCGGGCTGGCGCCCGGCGGGAACGGTACCACCAGGCGGATTGAGCGGGCGGGGTAGGCTTCCGCGGCCCAGGTCGCAGTCAGCGCGGATTGCGCAAGCAGGACAACCAGCAACAGCGTACGGCAGCAAATGGCGGCATTCAGTTTCATGTGCTCCTCCTTTTTACCAGTCAATCCCGCTGCCTTGAGTGGCAGCAGGTCCGGCGCCGATCAGCGATTTTGTCGTTTTTGTTTGTGATGCGTCGCCGTAATACGTCTCGCTTGTGCCAAGTTTCCAGCCATTTCAGCAGTATCCCCAGTGCCTGCAGTGCCCGTCAATCGGTGATCGACGGGCCGGAGGTTCAAACCTTGTGTACCACCGGCGCCAGCATGTTCTGGTCGATAATCACGTCGATCACCGCCGGTTTTCCGCTGGCAAACGCGCGTTTGATGGCGCCTTCAAGGTCGCCCGGCCGGGTGACCTGTTCGCCGTGGGCGCCGAACACCTTCGCCAGTGCGCCGAAATCCGGATTTTTGTAGTCGACGGCGAAATAACGCCCGCCGAAGTGTTCGTTCTGGAACGCGCGCTCATTGCCGAGACCCTGGTCGTTGAACACGACATAGACCACTGCGATGTTTTCGCGCACCGCGGTTTCGAGTTCGCCGATGTTGCACATCGCCCCCATGTCGCCACCGGTGCACAGCACGGGGCGGTCGGGCCGTGCGAGTTTGACCCCCATCGCGATCGGCAGCGCGCCGCCGACAGCGGCCCAGTCATCCATGCAGAGGAAGGTGTCGGGTTCGTAACTCTTGAAATAACTGCGTACATGTTTGCCGCCGTTGCCGGCGTCGACCACGAGGATGCCGTTTTCGGGCAGCGCCTTGCGGATGGTGTGCGCGACGAACTGCGGCTGGATCGGCTCGGCGTCGGGTTTGAGGACTTTCTGCAGTTCGGCTTCGCCTTCGGCGCGCAGTTTGGCGACGTCAACCCAGGCCTTGCGCGGCCCGCCCTTGGCGGCGCGGGTAGCGAGGCCGTCGATGAAACTGGTCGCGGAGCCGGCGATGCCCAGCGTCACCGGGAACACGATGCCGATCTGGCCGGCGGCGGCGGTCTGGTGAATGATTTTCGCGTTTTCGCTGAAGATGCCGTACTTGTACAGTGTCGAGAACACGTCGAAGTGCGCGCCGACTGCGATGATGAGGTCGGCCTGGGGTGCGGCGCGGTTGGCGCTGGCGTAGCCGTTACGACCGAGTGGGCCCAGCGCCATCGGGTGCACTGACGGAAAGGCATCAGGTGAATATTGGAGTGCAGCGGCGGGGATGCCGGTGGCCTCGGTGAGTTTTTGCATTGCGGCGACGGCACGTTCTTTCATCACGCCGCGGCCGATCACAAACAGCGGGCGTTCGGCCTTGCTGATCAATGCCCACGCGGTGTCGATCTGCGCCGGGTCGCACACGGCGGGCACGGTGTGGCGATAGGCTGCGGGCGCGGGGGTCTCCGCCGCAATCTGCTGCAGCAGCACTTCGCTGGCGGATTCGATGTGGGTGGGGCCCTGCGGTTCGGTCAATGCAACGCGGAAGGCCTTGCGCACGGCTTCCTGCACCTTGTCGACGTAGGGAATGCTGTAGGCCCATTTGGTGATCGGGCGCATGAACGGGATCTGGTCCATGTCCTGGGTGGCGTCGCGTTCGCGCATGATGCTTTCCTGCACGCCGGTGATGCTGATCACCGGCACGTTGCCCTTGAACGCGGCGCCGATGCCGGTGACCATGTTGGTGATGCCGGGGCCTTCGGTGACAGTGACCACCGAGGGTTTGTTGGCGGCACGGGCAAAGCCGTATGACATGAACGCGGCACCCTGCTCGTGGCGGGTCAGGATAAAGCGGATCTGCGGTGTCGCGCGCAGTTCGTCGAGGATGGCGAGATTCTGCGTGCCGGGAATGCCGAAGACGTGGTCGATGCCTTCGCGCAGCAGGCCGTCGACCAGGGCGCGCGCGCCGGTGACGGTGGTGACGGATTTGCGTTCGGTGGTGTCCATGACGGTGTCCTCTGTGGCGGTATTGCAGTGAAGCCGCGATGTTAGCCCAAAACCGCAACACGACGGCAAAACGCCCTGCAACGTTTGCAGTCGTCCACAACATGCAATTTGCAGGCCTCACATTCCACGATGGGTAACCGGCGCGGTTTTTTTGCATGATGCGGATTGTTTTTCGCGGTGCGCAGTGCTCCAATGACGGCAGTGCTGACAACAATTCCAGGAGTGAGGAGCAACATGCTGAATCTGATCCGTAACTGCGCCGGTGTCGTGCTGGCGGCAGCAGCAATAATGACGGCAGTGCCTGCCGCCGCCCAGACTTTCCCGACACGCCCGGTGCGCATGGTCGTGCCATATCCGCCGGGCGGCGCCAATGACATCATCGCGCGCCTGCTGGCGCCGTCGCTGACCCAGCAGCTGGGGCAGAACGTGATTGTCGACAATCGCGGCGGTGGCAATACCCTGATCGGTTCCGAAATCGTCGCGACATCCGCGCCCAACGGCTATACGCTGCTGGTGGTGGCCGCGGGCCATGCCGTCAATCCGGCGCTGTACAAAAAACTGCCGTATGACACTGCGCGCGATTTTGTGCCGGTGGCATTATTCGGCGATGGCGCCTATGTGTTTGTTGCGCATCCCTCGGCAGGTGTGTCATCGGTCACCGAACTGATTGCGCTGGCGAAAGCCAGGCCCGGACAGGTGACCTATGCGTCGTCGAGCACCGGCAACCTCACGCATCTGGCGGCGGAATTGTTCAACTCGCTGGCCGGCATCAAGATGCTGCACGTGCCGTACAAGGGGGGCAATCCGGCGATGGCGGATCTGCTCGGGGGCAGGGTTAATGTGTTTTTCTCGACAGTGGCGGTGGCGCGTCCGCATCTGCAGTCGGGAAAGATCAAGGCGCTGGGGGTTACCACGCCGAAACGTACGCCGGCGTTACCCAATGTGCCGACGATTGCCGAAGCGGGTCTGCCCGGTTATGCGGTCAGCGGCTGGTATGGGCTGGTGGCGCCGAAAGGCACGCCGAAAGCGGCGATTGAGCGATTGCATGCCGTGATCCAGGTTGCGCTGCGCCAGGCGGAAACCAAGGAACGGCTGCTGGGTGTCGGTGTCGAGGCGGCCGAAGTTTCATCCGCCGAGTTCGGCAAACTGATCGACGCCGATATCGCGAAGTGGATCAAGGTGGCGAGACCGCTGAACATCAGGATGGACTGAAGTGGTTTTGCGACGACAAAAAACCCCGCGAGTGCGGGGTTTTTTGTTTGGATGCGGCTTGTTGCTTAAGCGGCTTTTTGCAGTGCGAGCAGCTGTTTGGCGATGAAGGCCTTGACCACTTCGTGCGAACGGTCTGCGTCAGGTCCGGGTGTCGCGGTCCATTCGTGTTCGCAGCCCGGGAAGATCTCGAGCTGGCAGTCGCCGCCGGCGGCGCGGTAGGTGGCGGCGAATTTTTCCTGGATCGCCGGGATCACGTTGTCGTCTTCGCCGCCCTGCATGATCAGCATCGGCGGCAGGGAAACCCTCTCTTTGCGTTCGAGAATTTCATGCGGGTTGCCTTCGTGGATGCTGTCCGGCGTACTGAAGAAGGTGTCGGATTTTTTCGTCATCGCGGCGTTTTTCATTTTTTCGGCCTGCGCACGGCGGGTCACCGGATTGCTGATCGGCGAACGCGTGGCAACGTAGGCGACACTGGCATCGAGGCTGGGTGCTTCAGGCAGCGGGATTTCGTTGTAACGCGCATCACGCGGGCGCATGCCCAGCAGTTGCGCGACATGGCCGCCGCTGGAGCTGCCGAGGATGCCGAAGTTGGTCGGGTCGCCGTTCAGTTCACGCGCCTTGTGTTTGAGCCAGCGCAGTGCGTAACTCGCGTCCTGCACGCAGGCGGGATACGGCGCTTCGTCGGACAGTCGCAGGTCGGGTGACATCACCAGCATGCCGGAGGCGGCGATGGCACGCGCCATGGGTTCATTGGCATAACGGTCCTTGCGGCTCCACGCTCCGCCGTGCAGATCCAGCAGCACCGGGAACGGTCCCGTGCCCTGCGGCTGATAGAAGCGCGCGATCAGCGTGCGTTTGGCCGTTTTGCGCAGTTCCACTTCCCAGACTTTGACGGCGAAGAGGTTGGCGGGGTTGTAGGCGAGTGTCATGGCAGTTCCTCCAATTGGGGCCGATCACAAAGTGCAATATGATAAGCCTTCCTGCATGTTGCGCGGTACGCGCAACCTGTCTCCAGGAGTCCACATTAAATTACGGAGAATCACCATGCTTTGGGCCATAGTTTGCGTCGACAAACCGAATACCGCCGCCATCCGCGATACCGTGCTGCAGCCGCACCGCGATTACCTTGCCAGCCAGAAAAACATCCTGGTGCTGTCCGGTGCGACGCAGAGCGACGATGGCACGCAGGCCACCGGTAGCCTGTTCATCCTCAATGTCAACAGCCGCGCCGAAGCGAAAAAATTCTCCGACGGCGATCCGTTCACGCAAAAGGGTGTGTTTGCCAGCATCACCATCACCCGCATGCGCAAGGGCAACTGGAATCCGGGTGTGGCGGAGGGCGCCTGAGCATCGTCGCAGCAGGGATGCCATGAGGTGAGCAGCGAACGTTTTTACGCGACGTTGCCGGTCATCACCGAATTCGAGGCGATCACCCACGCCGAGAGTTACGCGGCCCTGCCCGATGACTGGCATGTCGCGTTGTGTGATGTGCGCAACTCCACTGCCGCGGTCGCCGACGGCAAATACCGCAACGTCAATTCGATCGGTGCGGCGGCAATCACCGCGATCATCAATGCCGCGGGTGACATCGAGGTGCCGTTCAGTTTCGAGGGCGACGGCAGTCTGGTGTGTGTGCCGCAGCGGCTACTCGAAAATACACGCGCCGCGCTGGCGAAGACGCAGGAGGTTGCGCGCGACGCCTTTGGCCTTGACCTGCGCATTGCCACGGTGCCGGTGACGGTGATCCGCGCCGCGGGGTTTTCGGTGCAGGTGGCGCGTTACCGCGTTTCCGAGAACTACACGCAGGCGGTGTTTTCCGGCGGCGGCATTTCCTGTGCCGACAGCCTGATCAAGGACGCGGCGACCGAGGCGCAGTACGCCATTGCGCCGGGCAGTGTCGAGCCGCGCGGCAGTTTTGACGGTTTCGAGTGCCGCTGGGAGGATATCCCCAGCCGCCACGGCGAGACGGTGAGTCTGATGGTGCTGGCGCTGCATTACGAACCCGAGCGTGCGGCGGCGGTGTACCGCGAAGTGATCCGCCAGGTGCACGAAATTTACGGTGACGAGGAGGCCTGTCATCCGGTGTCGGTACCGGCGCTGGCGATGACGCTGAAGTCGGAACTGCTCGCCGATGAACTGGGCGTGCGCACCGGCAAGGCGACGGGATTTGACCGCTGGCGGCGCCTGATGAAGACGCGCGCGATCGTCCTGCTCGGCAAGGGGCTGATGCATTTCGGCACGCATACGGAAGAAACCGACTGGAGCCAGTACAAGGCGACGCTGGCACGCAATTCCGACGTGCGAAAATTCTCCGATGTTTACCGGCAGATCCTCGCCGGCACCGAGGCGCAACGACTGGCGCTGGAGGAATGGCTGCAGCAGCAGTTCAAACGCCGGCAGTTGCTGTATGGCCTGCACGTGACCGACCGTGCACACATGACCTGCCTGGTGTTTGATTATTCGGGCCGGCATCTCCATTTCATCGACGGCGCCGACGGCGGGCTGTTCCTGGCGGCCAAGGCGTTCAAGGAACGCGCCAATCAGTACATCAGCCGCACCGGGGTCTAGGCCCGCGATTTTTCGGCGCACTGATGGTGCGGCGCAGCAGTGCGATGTGGTTTGATCTTCGTCAAGAGATTCCCGTGCGGGCTGCGCTAGCCTGCAGTCGTCAATCAACCGGTCTTCCGTCGCCAAGGTGCAGATGCGGTTCCGTTCCAAGCGGCACCCGGGTGGGGATTTATCCGCCGGCTTTCCGGCCTGTAACCAAGGAGAACAACCATGAAGCTGAAAATACTGTTGCCGGCGGTGCTGGCACTGAGCGTCGCGGTCCCGGCGCTGGCACAGGACAAGTCGCTGCTCGATGCCGCACGCAAGGAAGGCAAGGCCTCGTTCTATGCCAACATCACGGCGATCGAGCCGATCCTGAAGGCGTTCATCGCCGATACCGGCGTAAAGGCGGAATACACGCGCATTTCGACCTCGAAATTCGTCGCCACGGCGATTACCGAATTCGAAGCTGGCAGGCTGATGGCCGATGTGGTGCAGGCACCGCTACCGGTGCTGGACCTGCTCAAGGCCAGGGGTGTGCTCGCGCCTTACCGTTCGCCTGCTGCCGCTGGCTACCCCGACTGGACCAAAAAAGACGACCGGATCCAGTTGTTCGGGATCGAGTACGTGGCGCTGATCTACAACAAGGAACGCGTCAAGGCCGCTGACGTGCCGAAACGCTACGAAGACCTGACGCTGCCCAAGTGGAAGGACAAAATCGTCATGGCGAATCCGGCCAGCCACGCGACGACCATTGGCTGGCTGATCGGGCTGAAGGAAAACGTGTTCAAGTCCGAAGCCGAGTGGCGGAAGTTCCTGGCGGGTCTCGCGGCCAACAAGCCAATGTTCGTATCGTCATTCGGCCCGACACCCGCGCCGATCGAGAGCGGCGAGAAGCTGATCGGCATCTCGATGCCGAAATACATCGTCACCAAGGCGCCGGCGCCGCTCGACTGGGCGCGGGTCTCGCAGCCGATGATGGGCACGCCGCGGGCGATCGCGGTGACCTCGAAGGCGCCGCATCCCGCCGCCGCCCGGGCATTTGTCGACTACTGGCTGTCGAAGAAATCCATGGAAATCCTGGCCAAGGATGTCGGCGAGTACGTGCTCGCCCCCGGCATCTACCCGCCGATTGACGGCATCAACAAGGCCAAGGTCATTGCGATCCGCGAACTGTCGGATGAGGAGATCCAGAAGTGGGGCGCGGAGTTCAAGAAAATCTTTGACGTAAAATAAGTTGCTGCAGTCTGTGCTGCGTCAGTCGCCCGGCATGCCGGGCGACTGTTTGATTGCCTGCGGGGCCGGGCTGCCGCCGGCGTTAACGGTTCACCGGGACATACACCATGGAAATCAGCATCCGGGGCGTCAGCAGGTTTTACTATTCCGAGGGCAAGACCATCAAGGCCCTCGATGACGTCAACCTGACCATACCCGCCAACCAGATTTTCACGCTGCTCGGCCCCAGCGGTTGCGGCAAGACCACGCTGCTGCGCTGCATCGTCGGTCTGGAAATGCCGGATGCCGGGGAGATCAGCATCGGTGGCGAAGTGGTGTGGTCGAAGGAGAAGAACATCTCTGTGCCACCGGAGAAGCGGGGTCTGGGCATGGTGTTCCAGACTTACGCGATCTGGCCGCACATGACCGTGTTCGACAACGTGGCGTATCCGCTGCAGGTGCGCGGCATGGCGAAGGAGGTTATCCGGGAGCGCGTGGCGAAGACGCTGCATTTTGTGCAGTTGGATGGATTCGAGGGGCGGCCGGCGACCAAGCTCTCCGGCGGCCAGCAGCAGCGCGTTGCGCTGGCGCGGGCACTGGTGGCCGAGCCCAAGGTCATCCTGTTTGATGAACCGCTGAGCAACCTTGATGCCAAGCTGCGCGAGGAAACACGCAAGGAGCTGCGGGCGTTTCTCGGCAAGTTGCAGATCACCGCGGTGTACGTGACCCACGATCGCGTCGAAGCGCTGGCACTTTCCGATTCCATTGCGGTCATGCGCGCCGGGAAGATCATCGAGATCGGCACGCCGAAGAAGATCTATTTCGACGCTGATCACCGGTTTGTCGCGGATTTCATCGGGCGTGCCAACCTGGTCAAGGCACAGGTGCGTGGCGAGGAGGGCGGCTACACGATGGTCGACTGCGCGCTGGGCAGCATTGCCTGCCAGCGGCGCGATATTGCCGCCGGCAGCGAGGCCACGCTGTGCATCCGGCCGGAGTTCATCCGTATCGTCGGCGGCGAGGCGGCAGCGGCAAAGAATCTGGTCAACGGCCGCATTGAATCGCTGGTCTTCGTCGGCGAAGCCAATGAGGCGGAAATCCGCGTTGGCGATATGCAGCTGCTGGCCAAGATCGATCCGGATGCGAAGCTCAGCGTAGGCGATGCGGTCAGCTTCACGCTCGACCCCGCGCACTGTCTGCTCGTGGCAATCTGAGACCGGCCGGCCATGGACCAGAGGCGTTCCTCAAAACTGACCTGGCTGCTGATCGCGATCGTCGGCTTGCTGACGGTATGCCCGGTGGTGATGCTGGTACTGGGCAGTTTTTCCGAGGGCTTGACCGCATTCGGTGATTTCACGACTGACAAGTACGTCGAGGCTTATACCAACCCGGAATTTTTTGAAGTCATGCTCAACACGACCATTTTCGTGCTGTGCTCATCGACGCTGTCCACGGTGCTGGCAATATTCCTGGCTTACCTGAACACCCGCACCGATATCCCGTTCAAGTTCCTTTTCAAGATCATCTCGATAATCCCGATGATGATTCCGCACCTGCTGTTCTCGGTGAGCTGGGCGCTGCTGCTTAATCCTTCGAACGGGCTGCTCAATCTTGGACTGATGGAAGTTTTCGGGCTGGACAATGCGCCGTTCAACATCTATTCGATGTGGGGCATGATTCTGATCGAGGGCCTGCTTGACCTGCCGATCGCGTACCTGATCATCGCTCCGGCGATGGCTTCGTTCGACGTGGCGCTGGAAGAGTCATCGCGAGTATGCGGAGCAAACAGTTGGCGGACGCTGTTCAAAATTACGCTGCCGGTGCTGCGGCCAGCCATTCTTGCCGCCTTCATCCTTGGTATCGTGCGCAGCCTGGCGTCGTTTGCCGTGCCGTCGGTGATCGGCATGCCGGGGCGCGTGCAGGTGCTGGCGACGCATCTGTACGAGATGATCTCCACCGGATTTGCCACGGATTACGGCAAGGCCGCGGCGGTGGGCATGAGTGTGCTGGCGGCTTCGGTGACACTGATCGTGGTCTACCGCGCGCTGACGGCGGAGAGCGAGAAGTACGTGACGGTTTCCAGCCGTGGTTTCCGTCCCACGGTGATTGAACTCGGGAAGGCGCGGATGCCGCTGTTCTTCGTTGTCGGTGTTTTGTCCTTCGTGCTGATCGTGCTGCCGGTGGCGGTGCTGATGTATACCTCGCTGGTGCCGTATTCGATGGTGCCCAGCGCCCGGGCGTTCTCGATGATGAGCCTGAAGCACTGGCACGATGTGCTGGGCGACCCGATTTCCCTGCTGGCACTGAAGAACAGCCTGTTCCTGGCGGTGGTCGGGGCCACGCTGGGCGTGATCCTGTCGGTGTTTGTCGCCTATGTCATCGTCAAGGTGAAGACCCGTGCGTCCGGGATACTCGATTCGCTGAGCTACCTGTCGTTTTCGTTTCCGGGCATAGTCATCGGCGTCGGCTTCATGTGGTTTTTCGTGCAGACGCCGCTGTACGCGACGATCTGGGCGCTGCTGCTCGGCTACATCGCCACTTACCTGCCTTACGGTATCCGGCCGATGTCCAGCGCCTTCATCCAGATTCACGGCAATCTGGAGGAATCATCGCTGGTATGCGGCGCGAGTCCGATGACGACGATGCGCCGCATCATCGTGCCGCTGCTGGTGCCGGGTATCGTGTCGGGCTGGATTCTGATGGCGTCGATGTTCGTGCGCGAACTGACGCTTTCTGTGGTGCTGTCGCGGCCGGGTACCGAGGTGTTGGCGGTGCAGATCCTGCGTTTTTCCGAAGACGGGCTGTGGGGCCGGCTGTCGGCGCTTGGCATCATCATGATCCTGATCACGACCTCTCTGGTGGTCGCCGCCACGCTGATCGGCAATCGCTTCAAGATTGCTTAGTGATTGCACAATCACATGACGGGTTTGCGGTACTAAGTCCCGGCGCCCCGCGTAATTATGTAACTATTTGTTTTTAAATATATATTTATCTCTACGGGTGGTCAATCCATTTTATGGAGGCGCGACCCTTTCCGGGTCGCGCCGTCGTCAGTGCATTTTGGCCAGTGCTTCGAGCAGTTCGTCGTTGGGCATGATGCCGTGCGGATCCCCGACATTGGCGTAACGCACGATGCCTTCGCGGTCGATGATGAACCATGAGCGTTTCGCGCGCAGGTAACCGGCGATACGTTTGATGTCATTGGCCGCGGCCGGATCGTCGTTGAGCACGCCGTAAGCCCGCGTCATCACGCGACGGGTATCACTCAGCAGCGGAAACTTCAGGCCGAGTTTTTCGGCGAATACCGTGTTGGCAGCGTTGAAATCGACACTGATGCCCAGGACCTGGGCATTGGCGGCCTCGAACTTGGGGAGATCAAGCTGGAAGGCCACGACTTCGGTCGTTCAGGTGTCGGTAAATGCGGCGATGTAGAAAAACAACACCACATTTTTTTTGCCGGCGTAATCGGCCAGCGACACCGGCTTGCCGGTGGTGGAGATTACGGAAAAGGCGGGTGCCTTGTCACCGACCTTCAGTGATTGCGCCTGGGCAGTGCCAGACAGCAGCGCCGCGCCCAGCAAACCTGCTGCAGTCCAGCGTTGCAACGACGACGACATCCGGGACATGGAACACCTCCAGTGGTGGTGACAGATCATTTTTTGGCGAGGTTGCGCGCGTAGGTGCGCAGGGCCTGGCCGTCGTAATCGACGTGGCCGAGGCCGCGCGCATTGATGATGCCCTTGCTGTCGACTATGACCGTGGAGGGCACACCGCGCACGCCGAAACTGCGGGCGACAGTCATGTCCTGATCGAGCAGTGCGGGCATGGTGTAGCCGCCCTTGGCAAAAACCGGCTTGACCCCGGCTTCGCCGGTGCCGTCGATGGAAATGGTGATGACGTTGATGCCGTCTTTTTTCAGTTCGTTATGTGCCCTCTGCACGGAGGGCATTTCAGCGACGCAGGTGCTTCACCACGAGGCCCAGAAGCGGATGATGGTGACCTTGTTGCGCAGGTCGGCGTCGCTGCCACTGCTGCCGTTGAGGCCGGGCAGTTTGAATGCCGGCATGGCTACCGGCGGCGAAACCGGCGCCAGCGCGTCGGCGGCTGCCGGCTGTGCCAGCGTGATGCCAAACACGCAGGCGGATGCGGCAATCAGGAATTTGAAATGTGTAGTGGTCAGGCGCATGAGAACCCCCATAGTTAACACCGTGGTTAACACCGATCCGGATGATTCTATTCCGATTGCCGGCAACGCGAACGATTACGATGCGCCCTGGTGGCTGCCGGTCATGGACAGGATCCCGGCGTCGCATGCGCGCGACACCGGGGTATTGCGGTTTATTGCGGTTCGATGCCCGCGGCCTTGGCGATTTCGGCGAAACGTTTGACGTCGGTGCGGAACTGTTTGGCCCAGACTTCCGGCGGATCGCCGTTGGGCTCGTAACCGTTGTCAACGAACTGGGCATGGACTTTCGGGTCCTGCAGCGCCTTGTGGATGGCGACCTGCAGTTTTTTCGCGATCGGCGCCGGCAGTTTGGCCGGCGCGAATACGCCATGCCAGCCGGCGTCGGCGACATAACCGTTCACGGTTTCCCCGACCGTGGGAATGTCCGGCAGCGACGACAACCGCTTTGCGCCGGTGAAAGCAATGGCGCGGACGCGGCCGGCCTTGTGATGCGGCACGCCGACTGAACCGGCGGGGAAATGCACCTGCACCTCACCGCTGATGCAGGCCGCAACTGCCGGGCCGCCGCCCTTGTATGGCACGTGCAGCATGTTGATCTTGGCCATGCTCGCCAGCAGTGCACCGGCCAGGTGCTGGCCGTTGCCGACGCCGGCAGTGCTGTAGCGCACCTGTTCCTTCTTGGCGAGCGCGATCAGCTCGGCCACCGATTTCACCGGTACCTTGGGATTGACCACGACCAGATAACCCAGGCCAGTGGCGACATTGGTCACCGGCGTGAAGTCACGGACTATATCGAAAGGCATTTTCTTCATGATCGCCGGGTTCACGGCGAAGCCGAACGAGGTGTTCAGTATCGTGTAGCCATCCGGTGTCGCGTTCTTGACGACGTCGGCACCAATCATGCCGTTGGCGCCGCCGCGGTTGTCGATGACGAAGTTGGTACCGATTTCGGATTCGACCTGGCGGAACAGTATGCGTGAGAACACGTCGACGTTGCCGCCGGCGGGAAAAGGCACGATCAGCCGGATCGGCCGGCTCGGGTATTGTTGGGCGATGGCGTGGCCGGCCAGCGTGAGCGCAAGCAGGCCGAACATTGCGGAAATACTGCGGTGCATGATTTCTCCTCCGATGTTTTAGGACATGGGTGCCGGGTGCGCGGATTTTTGGTGCGCTTATTTGGGTACCTCACTTGAGTACCTAATCGGCGGGTTTATTTTAGAGGTACCGGCGGCCATGCAGGTAATAAGTTTTCGGGCGGGTCGTGCTGCGCAGGAATCGGGTAATCTGCGCGGCTATCAATGATTGCAGATAAAGGGAGTGGAAATTGGGCAAACCGGTCGTGCTGGTTACCGCGGCAACAGTGTCTGAACTGGCGCAAAAACTGCTGCGGGAGGGTGGCACCGATATTGAATTCATGCCGGGTGCCGTAGACGAGGATGCGCTGGTGACGGCACTGGCGCGTGACAATGTCGCCGCGGTGCTGCTGCGCGGCTCACCACCACTTACGGAACGGGTGTTTGCCGCCGCCCGCAACCTGAAAATTGTCGCCAAACATGGTGCCGGTGTCGATTCGGTGGATCTGGCGAGTGCCACTAGGCACGGCGTTGCGGTCATGGTGGCCGGCGGCGCCAACGCCGATGCAGTGGCCGAGCACGCACTGACCATGATGCTGTGTCTGGCCCGCGAGCTGCCGCGCTTCGACCGCGAGACCCGCCGCGGTGCGTGGCGCGACCTGAAACATTTCACCCGCGAATTCCACACGCTGACCGTCGGCATCGTCGGTTATGGCCAGATCGGCAAACGCACGGCCCGGCTGGTGCAGGCCTGTGGCGCGCAGGTGGTGGTTCATACCCGCTCCAAACCCGCGCTACCGGCAGGCATGGCCGTGGAACCCGACCTCGGCCGCCTGCTGGAACGCGTCGATATTTTAAGTCTGCATTGCCCGTTGACCGCCAAAACCCGCGGCATGATCGGTGCCCCGCAGTTCGCGCGGATGAAACCGGGCGCATTTCTGGTTAACACCGCGCGCGGGCCGGTCATCGACGAGCCAGCGCTGGTGGCTGCGTTGCAGAGCGGCAAGCTCGCGGGTGCGGGGCTTGATACGTTTGCGATGGAACCGCCCGATGCGGCGAATCCGTTATTCGCACTGCCCAACGTGCTGGTGACGCCGCACATTGCCGCGGCGACCACCGATGCGATGATGCGCATGGGGACAATTGCCGCCAACAACATCATCAGCTACCTGCGCGGGGAGGTGTACGAGAAGCGCAATTTCCTGAATCCGGAAGTTTCCAGGGGCGCTTAGCGCAGAACGCATTGTGGTCGGTTGGTGGAACAGGGAGCGGCAGATATGCTCAACTGTCAGACTCAGATTCAACTCATCCGGGAACACTCAAATGACGACAGAAAAAATACTGGCCAGCAGGGAAGGCCCGATCGGCTTCCTGATTTTCAATAATCCCGAGCGCCGCAACGCGGTGTCGCTGGAAATGTGGCAGCGCGCAGGCGAGGTGCTCACGGAGTTTGCCAGTGACGATGGAGTGCGGGTAATCGTGCTGACTGGCGCGGGTGACAAATCCTTCGTCTCCGGCGCCGACATTTCGAAATTTGAAGACGAGCGCGCAAATGCCGAGGCGCAGGAAAAATATACCAAGACCTCCTCGGGCATGCGCAAAATCCTGCGCGAGGTCGGCAAACCGACCATCGCGATGATTCGCGGCTATTGCATCGGCGGCGGCATGTCGCTGGCGCTGAGCTGCGACATGCGCGTCTGTTCCGACGATTCCCAGTTTGGCATCCCGGCGGCGCGCCTCGGCATCGGTTACGGCATCGAAGGCCTGGGCCGGCTGGTGGAGCTGGTCGGCCCGTCGGTGGCCAAGGAATTCGTTTACACCGCGCGCCGCTACACGGCCGACGAGGCGCTGCGCATGGGCATCGTCAATCAGGTGTTTCCGGCGCAGGCGCTGGATGCCGCCGTGCGCAAAATGGCGAGTGGCATGGCGGATAACGCGCCGCTGTCGATCCTCACCGCGAAACGCGTGGTCGATGAGCTGATGAAAGACCCGGCCAAACGCAATGTCGCGTTGTGCGAACAACTGGTTAAAGATTGCGGTGCCAGCGAGGATTTCATTGAAGGACGCCGCGCATTCATGGAAAAACGCAAACCGGTGTTCAAGGGGCGTTGATACGGCCTCGGAGGGGAAACAAACATGGCCAAGCGCTGGAAAAATCGCCCCGAAGGTTCAAACTGGGGTGAGTTCGGAGAGGACGATCAACATGGCCGGCTGAATCTGCTGACGCCGCAGCGGCGGCTTGCTGCGCTGAAGGAGGTGCAGGCGGGTGAGGTGTTCTGCCTTTCACATCCGCTCGACAAGCCCGGCGGCAGCGTGCTGAATCCGTTCCGTAAACCGCCGGAGTTTCATCCGGTGATACGCGAGGGCAAGCTGTATTTCAACCTCGACATGAGCGAGACCAACCCGCGGTTTACCGACGTCGGTTCGGACGAGGCGATTTTCCTGTATTCGCAGTATTCGACGCACTGGGACGGTTTTGCGCACAAGGGCGCGCGGTTTGATGCCGATGGCGATGGCATTGCGGAAAAAGTGTCGTACAACGGATTCAGCCTGGTCGATGCGCAGGGTCGCGGCCTGTATGGCGACACCGGGGCGATGGCCTTGTCGGTGGCGGCGATGGCCGAGACCGGCGTGCAGGGGCGTGCGGTATTAATCGACCTGCGGCACCATTTCGGCGATGCACGCACTGAAATCACGTACGAAATGCTCGAGCGGGTGATGAAGGATGATGCAATCACCGTCGAGCAGGGCGACATCCTGTGCCTGCATACCGGCCTTGGCCAGTTGATCCGAGATGCCAACGGCAAACTCGGCAACGCGATCAAAACGCAGTGTGCGGTGCTTGACGGCCATGACCGGCGTTTGCTGGAGTGGATTTCCGATATCGGCGTGGCGGCGATTGCCGCGGACAACCTCGCGGTCGAACGTTCCGGCACGCTGGGCATCGATCCGCGCATGCCGCACCGCGGGCCGCAATTGCCGCTGCATGAGCATTGCCTGGTCAAGTTGGGCATTCATCTTGGCGAACTGTGGTATTTCACCGAACTGGCGGCGTGGCTGCGCAAAAACAAACGCAGCCGTTTCCTGCTGACGGCACCGCCGTTGCGCATGCCCGGGGCTGCCGGTTCGCCGGTGACGCCGGTAGCGACTGTTTGAGGGCGGGCAACAGGCGCGCTTACAACCTGTTACATCCGAAAAGTGACCGTAATCACGTTTTCGTGCGTTATACGGCAGTCTGTGTACGCAGACGTACAATCTGAGCCGTTTTTCCGGGGTACGATCCAAAGTGCAGGAATTGCCGTGGCCCGCCGTAATGGGGCTGCGTACTGATCAACAGAAAAAGGAACGGTTATGAAAATCAATAAATCCATGTCGATCAACCGATTCATGGCACTGTTCATCGCGGGAACCTTGGTTGCAGCGCCGGTGTTTGCCGACAAGCCTGACTTCGCGGGCAAAGGAAAGTCCCAGGATGATCGCGACAGCCGCGGCGGGAAACATCGTGATCGCGATGATCACAAACAGGGCGGCAAGCACGACGATCATGATGATCGCGCACAGGGCGGCCGGAATCATTTTGGTGAGCACCAGCACGTAGTGGTGCGCGAGTATTACGAGCGGGAATATCGTGGCGGCCATTGTCCGCCGGGATTGGCCAAAAAGAACAATGGCTGCATGCCGCCGGGACAGGCGAAGAAATGGCATAAAGGCCGGCCATTGCCGCGTGAAGTCGTGTACTACGACGTGCCGCCGCAACTGGTGGTGCGTCTGGGTGCGCCCCCCGCCGGACACAAGTATGTGCGTGTCGCTTCGGACATCCTGCTGATCGCCGTCGGCACATCAATGGTGGTGGATGCGATCGGCGACCTCGGCCGGATGTAACCGACACTTGTTCCCCCCTGACGCGGGCCGCATTGCGGCCCGCTTTTTTATTGGCGGCTCCGGGTTGGCGGCCGATCTGATGTAATAATTGCCGCATCTTTGCGGAGTGACGGCCATGGTTATGCGCAAACTGCAGCAAGTAATCCCCGCGATGCCGACTTCCGATGGCGCCGGCGTGAAATTGCGCCGCAGCCTCGGCCAGTCGCAGCAGGCGCGACTTGATCCTTTTTTGATGCTCGACGAGTTTTCCTCGGAAAATGCCGATGACTATCTCGCTGGTTTCCCGAATCATCCGCATC
>CAMCYP010000014.1 GCA_945885345.1 Bordetella parapertussis
ACAAACCCCCGCCGAGGCGGGGTTTTTACTGGTGAACGACACCATTATCCACTCGTCACTCCGGCTTGATCCCCGCCGTCTTCACCACTTTCGCCCACTTTGTGATTTCAGACTTGATGTAGGCCGTAAACTGCTCCGGCGTGCCATAGACAATTTCAAACCCGACGTTGGCGAGGCGTTTCTCGACTGCCGGATCTTGCAGCGTCTTGTGGATGTCCGCGTTGAGCCGCAGCACCACCGCTCTCGGCGTGCCCGCCGGCGCCAGCACGCCGAACCAGGAACTCGCCTCCAGTCCCGGAAAACCCGACTCGGCGATGGTCGGAATATCCGGCGTCGCCGGCGTGCGCTTGATGCCTGTGGTGGCAATTGCGACCAGTTTGCCCGTATGCACATGCGGCAACGTCGAGGCCATACCGCTGATCATCATCTTGATGTGGCCGCCGATCAAATCCGAAATCGCCTGACCGCTGCCCTTGTACGGCACATGCACCATGTCGGTACCGGTCGTGCCGTTGAGCAATTCCCCCGTCAGATGACCGATGCTGCCGACACCTGCCGATGCAAATGAAACCGTCTTCGGATTGGCTTTGCTGTAGGCAATCAGCTCCTTGAGGCTCTTCACCGGCAGCGAAGGATGGACCACCACGATATTGGACGCACTGGCCACCTGGGTGATCGACGCAAAATCCTTCACCGGATCGTAGGGATTTTTTAAATGCAGAGCGGGACCGATGCCGAGATTGGCGATGTAGCCGAGCACGATGGTGTAGCCGTCGGGCGGCGCCTTGGCGACGAGGGTCATGCCGATGTCGCCGTTGGCGCCGGGCCGGTTATCGACGACAACCTGCTCACCCAGATGCCCGGTCAGCGTGAGGCCGATGGTGCGCGCAAGCGTGTCGGTGCTGCCGCCCGGCGCATAGGGCACGACGAAGCGCACCGGACGCGAGGGATAGTTCTGCGCCATTGCAGCAGTGGTCGCAGCGAACAGCGCCGCGCCGATGACCAGCATCTGTCTGATCGCGGCGCTCATCGCTGCAGCCCCGACGGATCATTGCGCCAGCGTTCCCATGCGGCGCGCTGGTCTTCGCGGATCGATTCGTCTTCAAGCAGCCGGCGCACCAGCGCCGTCACGTCAGACTCATAGATGCCCGTGCGTTTTTTAAAATCCCATGTTTTCCCCTGGGGAAACACGGGCGACTGCGGAACTTTGGAATCACTCATGATGATAAATACCGGATCGTGGTTGAAGAATCAGGATGGCAAGCCGAAACTTACTGCGCTGCGGGGTCGGACGTCAATTCAGAGTTACTGGCATAACAGGAACAGGTTTGCGAAATATTATCGGCGGGCAGGCGTTCAGCACGCGGTGCGGCGGGCCGCATCCAGTCGCTGATCATATCCACAGTGCCGGCGACGACCAGAGCCACGACCAGCACTGCAGAAGCACCCGACGAAAATCTCACCTGGCCGCCAGCCGCATTCACCGGAGGCGGCGTGCCGAATGAACCACCGACCCGCGCATTACCGAACTGTTTGCCGGCCTGCACGCTGCTGCCGGTGGTGGTCGCCGTCGAACCACCGCCCGTGGTCTGGTTACCGTGCAGCGTCACTGCGCAACCCGGCAGTACCGCCATCACCAGCAGGATTAAAAACCGTTTCATCGGCACAGTATAACGTCACTGCGCGGACAGTTAAAAACTCAATAAAATCAATTACTTGACGTTCTTCTGTGGCGGGCGCGGCGCGGCGACCATCTGCTCGCGTTTGAGCAACAGTGGTGCCACCTGCTTGCCCGGCACCACGTAGGCCCACTGTGAACGCGCCTGCTCCAGCATCACCCGTGCTTCGAGAAGTTTCCGGGTATTGGCGAATTCCTTGTCACGCTTGGCAGCATCCTCGGCTTTTTCATTGGGTTCCGGCTTGCGGTTTATTGGCGGCGTGCCGGCGACACTGAAGCGCAGCACAAAATCGCCATCGGCATACGGCGCCAGCTTGACCGTATACGTCAGGTCATCGAAAGTTTGCGCGGTGAATGTGACTACCTTGTCGGTACCGGTCTTGTCGTCGAGGATGACATCGCTGAAACTCAGCCCTGACCACGCATTGTTGGCAGTCACTGCAGCGCTGGGATCCAGCTGACCGCCGCCCGCGGCGAATTTCCACTGTCCCCACTCTTCGTCACGGGTAATTTTCCACGACATTGCTCCCGCCTTTGCGTCACCACCCGCCAGTTGCAGGGTCTTGATGCGATCGATCTTGAAAAAATCGCGGGCCAGCCATGCGCCGGGTCGCGCCACCGCTTTTTCCAGCGGATCGGACACCACAAACACATTGTCGCCCTTGCCCGCCACCAGGATATGGCGGCCGGCCGGCACACCGTCCTTGGCGTTGGGCAGCGGATTCATCGGATCCTTTTTCAGCGACACCTTGCCGAGCACCATGCTGGCCAGCACCTTGCCCGTGGCATCGCTCAGTTCCACCAGCGTACCAGTGCCCTCACTTTTTTCCTTGCCGCCTTTATCGCTGCTTTTTCCGGGAGCCAGCAGGTTGAGGCGCCCGTGCAGGCTCGCACCCACGGTTTCCGACTGCACCACCTTGGCCTCCAGCAGTTTCAGGATCAGGCCGCTGACCTCGGAAAAGTCCGCCGGATAACCACCGCGTTGCTCGACGCGCCAGACCTTGTCCTTCACCGCCAGCGTCACTTCGCCCGTCGCATCCTGCAGCCGCATTTTTGCAACGTCACTGACTTTCATCGGCGGCAGCAGATGGGCGCCGATTTTCGCGCCGCTGTCGCGGTACGCAGTGAGATCCTGCCAGAACAGCGCCAGACCGGCGCCGCACATGATGACCACGGCCAGCATCAACCACAGGAACTGTTTGCGGTTCATGATGCACGCACCCGGGCGTTGGCCTGGCGGCGCTTGATGATCGCCAGCACGATGCCCAGCACCATCACCAGCAGCGGCACCAGTCCGATGTTGATGACCTTGGTCCACAGCTGCAGCGATTCGGTTTCTTCACGCAGGGTTTTGCGCACGTCTTTCAGCTCCTTGCGTGTTTCCACCGATTTTTTGCGGAAATTTTCCATCTCGGTCTGCTGCTCCGGCGTCAGGATCGCGCCACCTGTGGCGCTGCCCGAGGCGCGGCCTTTCTGCAGCGCCTGCAGTTTTTCCGTGGTCTGGTTCAGCGTATCTTCCAGCACCTTGATCTTGCCGAGGTAGGTTTCCTGCGCGCGCGCCTCCATCTGCCGGATCCTCGTCAGCGGCCGGCTGAAGGAATCGCGGCTGCGCAAACTGATCAGCGCGCTGTCGCCGGCCATCTGCTCAACGAGACCCTGGGCAAACGCGAGATTGCCGTTGCGCGGCACAGCGACGCGCTGGCCGAAGACTTCCTGGATATCGACCGCCGCGCCATCCGTCAGCATGTCGACGTCGCCAACGATGACCACGGTGTTCTCCGCTGCTGCTTCTCGCAGGTGCGCCTTGCGGTCAGCCTCGAACTGCGCCGGATCCACCGGTTTGCCGCGCGCGTAGGGATCGGCGGGCTTGCCATTGGGGAATGCGGTTTTGAATTTGCCGGTCAGGCGAAACGCCAGCGGCTCTTCCTTGCCCGAAGGCTGGAAACCGCGCGTCGAAGGTTCGCCCGACAAAGTCGCGATAATCAGGTCGGCCAGCATCGAATTCTTCGAAGTGTGTACCAGCGTGGTTTCCTTGATGCCTGCGGGCGGCTTCACCGTGAAGCTCGCGCTGAACGGCATCAGCAGCGTACCGACCTGGCTGGTCACCACATCGTCCAGATTCAACGCCTCGGTATTCAGCGACAGCAGCGTCGGCAGCAGGCGCGGGCCTTCGCCGCTGGCGAAAGTCAGATCGGCAACGACCTTACCGTTGCTGGGCTCGACCCCCCAGGCCTTGAACAGGTTGTAGAGCGAAGACTGTCCGGCAGCGCTGCCGCCGAAGGGGTTCTGCAGATCCGGCTGCTGGTCGAAATAGGCGTAGGTGTCGACGAAGGTGATCAGCTTGCCGCCGCGCAGCACGAACTGGTCGAGCGCGTATTCTGTCGTTTCCATGATGTCGCGCGGATGGATGACCAGCAGCACCTTGATGTCATCGTCGATTTTCGTCGCATTGAGTTCCACTTTGCGCACGTCGAAAATCTTCTTCAGTTCTGACGCCAGTACCCACGGCTCGGTGGGCTGCTGCTTTTTCACCGGATCCAGTGAGCGGCCAAGCACCGGCAGGTTGCTCATGATGCCGATCACCGGTTTTTTCGCCTGGGCGACCTGTGAGATCGAGCGCGTGATGTCATATTCGAGCAGGCGTTCACGGTCCGGCGTCAGCACCGGAATCGACGACTTCTGGTCAAGAAAGGACACGGAGAGGCCGAGGTAGAACTTCTCGCCGCTGTCGGTCATCTGGCCATCGACGTTGTCCAGCGCCGCCGAATCCTCGGCATCGGAATCCGGCTCGGGATTGAATTTCTCGATGATCACCTTGCCCTTGGACGCGGATTTGTATTCGTTCAACAGATCCTCGACACGACCGGCGTAAGTCTTCAGGCCCGGCGGAACCGCGGTGCTGCCCTGGGTGTAATAGAGGCGGATTTTCACCGGCGCCTCCAGCCTCGACAGGATCGACCGCGTGCCATCGGACAGCGTGTAGACACGACCCTTGGTCAGATCGACGCGGGCATTGAACGCGCTGAAAATGAAATTTGCAGCGACGAGGATCAGTGCCAGCGCGAGGATGCCACCGGCCGAATACATCAATGTTTCGAGATTTTTGTTTTTCATGATCTGATTTTTCGTAAGCTCAGCCTGCGCGCTGGTTGCGGATGATCACGCCGGTGGTGAACAGCATGAATCCGATCACCGAAGCGAAGAACACCACGTCGCGCGTATCGAGCACGCCGCGCTGGAAACCTTCGAAATGCGTCATCACCGAGAATGCGGCGACAACATCCACCACCACCGGGCTGGCAAAACGCGTCAGCAGGTCGGTCACCGGCGTGTAACCGGCGAGGATCAGGAACAGGCAGATCATCACCGACAGGATGAAGCTGATGACCTGGTTGCGCGTCAGCGCGGAAGTCATGCAGGTCACCGCCAGGTAGGAACCGGCCAGCATCAGGCTGCCGACATAGCCGGCAAAGATCACGCCGTTGTCGGGGCTGCCGAAATAGTTGACGGTGATCACCACCGGGAAGGTCAGCGCCAGCGCAAGTGCCAGGAACAGCCACGACGCGAGGAACTTGCCGACGATGGCCTGCCAGCTGGTGATGGGCATGGTCAGCAGCAGCTCCATCGTGCCCAGCCGCCGTTCTTCCGACCACAGGCGCATGCCGACTGCCGGCACCAGGAACAGGTACAGCCAGGGATGCCAGGTGAAAAAGGACACCAGCGAGGCTTCGCCGCGCTCAAAGAAATTGCCGATGGTGAAGGTAAAGAACCCCGTCAGCAGCAGGAAAATGACCAGGAACACGTAGGCGATCGGCGAGGTGAAATAGCCTGACAGCTCGCGCTTCATGATGGTTCTGATATTGGCCCAGGCGTTCATGCTCGAACCTCGCGATTAACTGCCTCATGCTTGACGGTGTCGGGCAGCGTGATCGCGCGGAACACGTCGTCGAGTTTGCCTTCCGGCGAACGCGCCTTCAGTTCCGCCGGCGTGCCGCTGGCGACGATGATGCCGCGGTCGATGATGATCACGCGGGTACAGGCGGCCTCGACTTCTTCAAGGATGTGGGTCGAGAAAATCACCACCTTGTTTTCGCCGAGACGCTTGATCAGGCCGCGCACTTCGTGTTTCTGGTTCGGGTCGAGACCGTCCGTGGGCTCGTCGAGGATCAGCACATCCGGATCATGAATCAGGGATTGTGCGAGGCAGGTCCGATGCTTGTATCCCTTGGACAGCGTATCGATCGACTGATACAACACGTTTTCAAGGAAACACAGTTCGACCGCGCGGTGCACGGCGCGTTTGCGCGCGTCACCCTGCAGGCCGCGCAGTTCAGCGCAGAAATTGAGAAAACCGTTGACCGTCATGTCGGCGTAACCGGGCGCATTCTCCGGCAGGTAGCCGATCAGGCGCTTGGCGGCGATCGAATCTTCAACCATGTCATGGCCGCCGACCGTGATCCTGCCCGAGGTCGGTGGATAGTAACCGGTGATCATGCGCATGGTGGTCGACTTGCCGGCACCATTGGGCCCGAGGAATCCCAGCACTTCGCCGCGCTCGACGCTGAACGACACATCGTTCACCGCCAGTTTGGGGCCGAAGGCCTTGACCAGATGTTCAACGCTAATCAATTTCTCTCTCCGTTCATGCACGTCCGTCGAAAGCAGCCGCGCGTTTTTGTGACCTGTTTGATAGGCAAGTCAGGAAAAAATTCAATTTGCCCGCTTCAAAATGCAACACTTTTCATGCCGCTTATCATCAAGCGATCATATAACCATTTGATTATATTAAATATTTTTAATTATCCGACTGTCGCAGATATTTTGCGCCGGCGACGGTGGTGCCGACAGTCTGAATCGAACAGACGACCTACCGCTTACAAGGCGGTTGCTCTACCAACTGAGCTATGCCGGCGCGAGGCGGGATTATAGCGCCTCGCGCGGGGCAAGGGCCTGTTAACAATGACTTCATGAGTGCGTCGGCGACGATTTGGCCTCAGGGCTAGGAGCGTCGAGCGTGGTTTGCCCGTTGGCAAACAAGCGAAGGCGCGACAACGCACTGGGGCCAAATCGTCCCGTCCCTGCGGGTTGTGGCCAAAATCGCCACTGGCTGCGTTGCTTGCCTTGCCACTGACAATTTTGGCCACAACGCATCTCACGAAGTCATTGTTAACAGGCCCTACCTCCTATAATTGCGCGGATTCTCTCTCTAGCGGCGCCTCAAAAATGGACAAGATTTCCGTAGGCATCATCGGCACCGGACTCATGGGCAGCGCCTGCGCGCGACGCCTGATCGCTGCCGGGCAGGCCGTGGCCGGTTATGACGTCGATGCGGCCAAAGCGCCGGCGTTTGCCGCGCTGGGCGGCCAGACCGCAGCATCCATCGCCGCCCTTGCCCGTGACTGCAACACCGTGGTCCTTGCCGTGTTCAACACTGACCAGGTCGAAGCTGCCTGCGATGCCCTGCTCGCTGCGCGCCCCGCAAACCTGCCGCCGCTGACGGCGATCTGCGTCAGCACCTGCGACCCCGACCGCATCGCGGCGCTCACACAACGTCTGCCCGCTGATCGCATCCGTTTTGTCGAAATGCCGGTGTCCGGCACCAGTGAACAGGCCGCGCGCGGCGAAGCGCTGGGCCTGGTTGGCGGTGATCCGGTCGCGGCAGAACAGGTCAAGAAGGTGCTCGACGCATTGTGTCCGCGCCGCCACCATCTCGGCGCCGCCGGCAACGGGGGCCGTGCCAAGCTCGCGATCAACCTGATCCTCGGCATCAACCGCGCCGCCCTCGCCGAAGGTCTGGTGTTTGCCGAACGCATGGGGCTGTCGCTGGACGCCTTCCTCGGCGTCGCCCGTGATTCGGCCGCCTATTCGCAGATCATGGACATCAAGGGCAAAAAAATGATCGACGGCGATTTCACGCCGCACGGCAAGATCGCGCAGACGCTGAAGGATTTTTCATTGATGCTGGAACTGGCGCAACGATTGCAGCAGCAGTTGCCGCTGGCAGCGACCTATACCGATATCGTTGAAGGCTGCATGACTGAAGGCGAAGCCGAACTCGACAATGCGGCGGTGATTCGCGAAATCCGCCGGCGGCGCAGTTAAGCATCAACAATGAAAACGGCGCGGGCTTTCGCCCACGCCGTCAGTCATAACAAATACCAATCAGGTATTTTTTATCGCATAACCATAGGCCATGTTGGTACGGTCACCACCCTCAAGGTCATAGGCCTGCTTCGCCAGCGCAAAACGATCGTTGACCAGCGATGCACGGTGCTGCGCCGTCACGCCGTAGAGCCGCGCGTTGTTGCCACCGAAGATCGCGGATTTGACCGGGCCGTCGGCCGCGCCCAGTGCCGGGAAACCATATTTCTTCCGCATGTCTTCCGGTATTTCCAGCCTGCGCAGCGCCTCGATCTGCCATTGCGGTGCGCCGGTCCATACCGCATCCGTGCCCCACACCACGCGATCGACACCCAGGCCCTTGACCAGCTGGCCCATCATCGCCGCGTTCAGCCGCGGTTCAGCCACGGTGCTTTGTGCAAACAGCTGGCCGAGATCGCCATAGACGTTTTTGACGCCGAATTTTTCCGGAATCTCGGCAACGTCGGTGACCCAGTCGATACGCCCGGTTTTTTCGAACTGCTCCATGCCGATCTTGTATGCGCCGCCGGTAAAGCGGAATGCCGAGTGGTAGACGATGAAGTTGAGTTGCGGCCAGTCCTTCGCCGCCTTGCCCACATCGCGCACATCGGCGTACTGTTCCAGATGCGGAAACTGTTTGGTGACACCGGGCGGAAACAGGCCCTTGTGAAAACAGACATTGACGAGGCTGGGATTGGTCTTCGAGGCCTTGACCAGTTTTTCGTAGAACGGATACAGCAGTTTCTCATCGTCGAGGCGCCACGGATGGCGCGCGAGCTGCTTGTTGGTGTTGTCGCCGACGGTGTAGCCCTTGAACGAATCAGGCTTCAGCACTTCGATGTCATGGTCCACCTTGTCCAGCCATCCCGGCATGCCCGGCATGAAAATGGCGTGCGAGTACATGCGCTTGGTGCCGGCCTGCTTGTTGATCTTGGTGCGCGCATCGTCCTTCATCTCGTTGGTCAGGAACCAGTCGCGCGGATCTTCCGAACCGGAACCGGAAATCAGCGCGATCTTGGTATCGGAATCAAGATAGATTTCCTTGAAGTAATTGGGGAACTTCAAGTCCTCGATGGTCTGCGGTTTGCCGGCCAGCAGCGGATTCCAGCCGGCCTTGCCCACGGCTTCGCGCTGGGCAACGAAACCCATGATGCGGGTGTCATCGCGCAGGAAATGGGTGTGCATGTCCATGATGAACTGGCTTTTCAGCGCGTTGGCGCGCTCATTGGCCATTTCCGGCGTCGCGGCCTCGGCACGGCTCACCGCGTAAAGCGGGCCGTAGGTGTCATTCATTGCGACGAAGGCCGCCGCCATGCCGGCCGCGCTCTTGAAAAAACGGCGGCGCGTGACGCCGTGTTTTTTCGACATTTCATCACCGATGGCCTTGACCCGCGCCTCGAACTCGCGCTGTTTCTCGGTCTGAGGCGTCGGCATGTACTCGTCACTGGAAATACACTGCGCCGGGATCGGTGATGGAAAAACGGTGGATTCGGCGGGAACGACCTGAGCGAGCTCTTCTGGGGTAAGCATGCACGACTCCTGATGGAATAGAACGCGCTGAGCATCCGCCGTGCTGTATGTCGCTGTGATGCGGTCGCTATGATGCGGCCACTGACGCGGCTTTTTATGATTTTGAAACGGCGTCAGAGGATTCTGCGACGCGTGCCGGAGCGTGTCAAACGGTACCGAGCAAGGCCGTTACTTGACGACCTGCAAGCGTGGCCGGCCGGCCGGGGCCGGGGCCGGGGCATCCGGCTTGGGATCTTCGGGCCCCTCGGGTGCCGGTGCCGGCGTTGTCGCGCCGGCGGGGGCCGTCAGTTGCACCGGTGATTCTTCAGGGAAAAACAGGCCCTGTCCGTTTTCACGCGCGAATATGCCCTGCACTGCAGCAAGCGGGATCGAACACTCGCGCGACACACCGCCGAAGCGCGCCGAAAACTGGATCAGATCGGGGCCGATGGTCAGTTTGTGCGTCGCGTCGTAACTCAAATTGAGCACGATCTCCCCGTTCTTGACGTGCTCAACCGGCACCCGCGTGTTTTCATCGACCTTTACCGACAGGTACGGCGTCATGCCGCTGTCGCAGGTCCATTCGTGGATGGCGCGGATCAGGTACGGCTTGGTCGAACGCTCGTTCATCGGCCGGGAGTAGCAGCGCTTATGACGTCACTTATTTTCGTAACTTATTTGCGCATTACTTTTTCGGAGGCGGTCAGCGCGTCAATATAGGCAGGACGGCTGAACAGGCGCTCGGCGTATTTCATCAGCGGCGCGGCCTGCTTGCCCAACTGGATACCGTAGTGATCAAGGCGCCACAGCAGCGGCGCGATCGCCACGTCGAGCATCGAGAATTCCTCGCCCAGCATGAATTTCTGCTTGGCGAACACCGGCGCGATCTGGGTCAGGCTGTCACGGATGGTCTGGCGGCCCTTGTCGGCCTGCTTCTGCGTGCCCTTCTCGATGTGGATGACGTGCGAGAACATTTCCTGCTCGAAGCGGAACAGGAACAACCGCGCCCGCGCGCGCATCACCGGATCCGCCGGCATCAGTTGCGGGTGCGGGAAGCGGTCGTCGATGTATTCGTTGATGATGTTCGACTCGTAGAGAATCAGGTCGCGTTCGACCAGCACCGGCACCTGGTTGTACGGATTCATCACCGCGAGGTCTTCCGGCTTGTTAAAGAGGTCGACGTCGATGATCTGGAAATCCATGCCCTTCTCGTAGAGCACGAAGCGGCAGCGTTGGCTGAAGGGACAAGTGGTGCCGGAGTAGAGTGTCATCATGATGGTTTATCCGTAGCGGAACAGCGGTTCAGTCGGTCGTTAGTCGGTCAACAACAGGGGCGGCGCCAGAGGAACAGAGGGGCCGTGACACGGTTAACGCGCACGGCCCCGGCGGTCGACTGAGGGTCAGTGCACGTCCTTCCAGTACTCCTTCTTCAAGGCATAGGCCAGCACGAACAGCAGGCCCAGCGCCATCAGCACGAACAGGCCGATGGTCTTGCGATTGCTGCGCACCGGTTCGCCCATGAACACCAGGTAGTTCACCAGGTCGGCAACCATCTCGTCATACTGGGCCGGCGTCAGCTGGCCCGGCTTGTCGAGTTTCAGTGCCATTTCGGTTTTGATGTAACCGTCGTCGCGCACCTTCTCCTCAACCAGTACCTGTTCACCCTGCAGTTCCCACAGCGCGTGTGGCATGCCGACGTTGGCAAACACGGTGTTGTTCCAGCCGGTGGGGCGTTCGGCATCACGGTAAAAACTGCGCAGGTAGGTGTACAGCCAGTCGGCGCCGCTGCCGGCTTCGGACGCACGCGAACGTGCGACCACCGACAGGTCCGGCGGCGCTGCGCCAAACCAGGTCTTGGCGTCTTTCGGATCCATCGCGATTTTCATCAGGTCACCGACCTTGACGCCGGTGAACACCAGGTTGTCGCGGATCTGCGCTTCGGTCAGGCCGATGTCCTGCAGCCGGTTGAAGCGCATGTAATTCGCGCTGTGGCAGTTCAGGCAGTAGTTGGCGAAATGCCGCGCACCGCGCTGCAGTGACGCCTGGTCGTTTTCGTCGATCGGCGCACGATCCAGCTTGATATGGTCGCCGGCGGCCAGCGCCAGTGTCGGCACCAGCAACAGGATAGAAAATAACTTGTTGATTTTATTCATGTTTTTCCCTATCACATGGTCACCCGGTCAGGCTCGGGTTTGGTCTTGTCCATCGCCGAATACCAAGGCATCAGCAGGAAGAACGAGAAATAAATCAGCGTACCGATCTGCGAAATGAGGGTGCCGGCCGGGGTCACAGTCTGCGTACCGTAATAACCGAGCACCAGGAAGACGATGACAAAAATCGTCAGCGCCGCCTTGAACAGCGGGCCCTTGTAACGGATCGACTTCACCGGACTGCGATCGAGCCACGGCAGCAGGAAGAAAATCAGCGTTGCAGCGCCCATCGCCGCCACACCCCAGACCTTGGCCTCGATGATTCCGCCCTTCATCAGCACGATCACTACGAGACCGATACCCAGCGCGGCAAACTTCGCCATCTGATTGCGCGCGGTGAGAAAGATCAGGATCGAATACGCGGCCACGCCGATCGCCAGCACCAGCATGAAGTCCTCGGTAATCGCGCGCAGAATCGAGTAATACGGCGTGAAGTACCACACCGGCGCGATGTGCGGCGGCGTTTTCAGCGAGTCGGCCGGGATGAAGTTGTTGAACTCAAGGAAATATCCGCCCATCTCCGGCTTGAAAAACACCACCAGGAAAAACAGGAACAGGAACACCACCACGCCGACGATGTCCTTCACCGTGTAGTACGGATGGAAGGGAATGCCGTCGAGGGGATGACCCTGCGCGTCCTTGTATTTCTTGATTTCGACGCCATCCGGATTGTTCGAGCCCACCTCGTGCAGCGCCATGATGTGTGCGGCGACGAGGCCGAGCAGCGCCAGCGGGATGGCAATCACATGGAACGCGAAAAAGCGGTTCAGCGTGGCGTCCGAGATCACGAAGTCGCCGCGGATCCAGGTCGACAGGTCGGGCCCGATCAGCGGCAGCGCGTCAAACAGGTTGATGATCACCTGCGCGCCCCAGAACGACATCTGACCCCAGGGCAGCAGGTAGCCGAAGAAGGCCTCGGCCATCAGGCACAGGTAGATCAGCATGCCGAAAATCCAGATCAGTTCGCGCGGCTGGCGGTACGAACCGTAGAGCAGACCGCGGAACATGTGCAGGTAGACCACGATGAAAAACGCCGAGGCGCCGGTCGAGTGCATGTAGCGGATGAACCAGCCCATCGGCACATCGCGCATGATGTATTCGACGGAGGCAAAAGCTTCAGCCGCCGACGGCTTGTAATGCATCACCAGGAAAATACCGGTGACGATCTGGATCACCAGCACCAGCATCGCCAGTGAGCCGAAGAAATACCAGAAGTTGAAATTTTTCGGTGCGTAGTACTGCGACAGGTGATCGCGCCACAGCGACATCAGCGGGAAACGTTGATCAACCCAGGTCAGCACACCACTGATCGGGGCGTTGAGCGGGCCGGCGCCGGAAAACTGTACGGGTTCTTTAGGAGTAGCAGCCATTTTGATCACGCTCCCTTGGTATCTTCGCCGATGACGATGCGCGTGTCGGACAGATACTTGTACGGCGGCACCACCAGGTTGTCAGGAGCGGGCTTGTTCTTGAATACCCGACCCGCGAGGTCGAACAGAGAACCGTGGCAGGGGCAATAAAAACCACCCTGCCAGTTCGGATCAAAGGCTTCAGCCTGTTTGGCAAACTTGCTCACCGGCGAACAACCGAGATGGGTGCAAATGCCAACGAGAACCAGATATTCGTCCTTGATCGAACGCATTTCGTTGGTGGCGTAGGCCGGCTGCATTTTTTTCTTCGACTGGGGATCCGCGACATTGCCGTCGTTGCCGCGGACGGCGTCGAGCATTTCCTTGGTGCGGCGGACAATCCATACCGGCTTGCCCTGCCATTCGACAGTGATGCGTTCGCCCGGCGCAATGGTGCTCAGATCCACTTCCACCGGCGCACCGGCGGCTTTCGCGCGTTCCGACGGCAACATGCTCGCCACAAACGGCACTGCGGCCGCGCCGGCGGCAACACCGCCGGCTACCGTGGTGGCAGCGACCAGAAACTGCCGTTTTCCCTGATCGGTATCTTTCTCGGACATGCCTGTAGTCCCCTTTAGTGCGGTGTTACTGCGAAAAAGGCGACATTTTACACGGGGAGACCGGTAAAAGTTAAGCAGAACCTTGAAAAGTCCAACTAATTCAGTGGGTTATTGAAAGCTCGGCGCAAGCTTGCGGCTGCGCAAGAGCATCTGCGCGGGCGCGGAGCGCGCACAACGCAACCATTCGTCAGTGCGGGAGCTTACTGCGGCGGCGGATGCGGTATCACGCGCTGCCAGGGTGATGCGCAGGTCTGCGCATATGGATAATACGTCTGCGTATCGGTACAGAAATACCAGGTCGGCGCTTCCGATGACGATGGTGCAGGCGGCTGCGCCTGAACCGGCGCCTGCGCCACCTGTGGTGGCGGGGTGGACGGTACCGGATTACCACGCTCGTCGTAGTACACCAGCGGCTCCCGCACGACGACCCGTTCGCGCACCACCACCGGTGACGGGTAGTAATACGAAGGCGGGTAATACCATGGGGCAAACAGCAGCGGCGCGCCAATGAAGACGCCGACCCGCGCATGGGAATAACCGCCATGGCCGTAGTAGCCGTGACCGCCACGGGCGTCTGCTTGCAGGCTTGCGGCCATCATCACGGTGGCCAATGTGATCATCAGGGTTTTGCGCATGGGCCCTCCTCGGGCAGCCAGAGTGATTCCATGATAGCCCCGTCGCGCCATACCAGGACGGGCTAATTTGTTACAGAGTGTAACCACTTGCGCCGCAAGTACAGCCCCCCGGCCACCGTCAGTGGCAGGTAAACCGCGATCAATCCGTACAGCATCAGGCGTCCCTGCCACTCGGCGTCGAATACCGTCAGGAAACTGAGCAATTTTTCGCCACCGCGGCGGATTTCCCAGATACGCGGCCCGTAGGCCTTGTGGTCTTCAATCAACAGGGTCAGCCGGTCACCACGGCGCAGGCTGTTGCGGATGCGCAGATATTCGGCATAGCCGCCGGCATGGCCGTCGTCGAGCCGGAAGTGCTGCTCGTCACCCTGCAGCGCCACAAACAGCCAGTACGAAGCACCGCTGCGGCCGCGGCTACTGTGTTCCTCGACTGAGGTCACCCGCCCGCCGACCTCGCGCAATTCGCTCGACGCCGGCATCGGCTGCAGGTCAAACAGCAACCGGATCAGCACCAGCCCGAGGACCAGCCACGCACCACTCAAAATGGCCCAGCGCACGCGATCCGGGATGAAAGCAGTCATGTAAGACATGGGCTATGTCCTGAAAATCAGGTTTACACCGGGTTTTCGATCTCGATAAAACGATGCCGCAAGCCGAAGCGCTGCGCCAGGTGTTCGCCCAACGCCTGCACGCCATAACGCTCGGTGGCGTGGTGGCCGGCGGCGATGTAGGCGACGCCGGATTCGCGCGCGGCATGCACCGTCTGTTCGGAAATTTCACCGCTGATGTAGGCGTCAACGCCCAGTGCAATCGCCTGCTCAAACAGGCCCTGCGCGCCGCCGGTGCACCAGGCGATGCGGCGCAACGGCCGCGCCGGATCACCGATCACCAGCGGCGGCCTGGCGATCTGTTTACTGATCAGGTCCGAGAACTGCGCCAGCGTAGTGGCGCCCGCCAGCGTGCCGTGTACTCCGATGTTCTGCTCACCGAAGCGACCGGCCGGCGTCAGGCACAGGCGCTGCCCCAGCATGGCGTTGTTGCCGATTTCGGGATGCACATCCAGCGGCAGGTGGTAGGCAAACAGGTTGAGGTCGTTTTCCAGCAGCCGGCCGATACGGCGGCGGCGCATGCCGGTGATGCGTCCGTCTTCACCGCGCCAGAAATAACCGTGGTGCACGATCAGCGCATCGGCATCCGCGGCAAGGGCAGCGTCGATCAGCGCCGCCGACGCCGTCACGCCGGTCGCGATGCTGGCGATTTCAGCGCGCCCTTCCACCTGCAGGCCGTTTGGGCAATAATCACGAAAATCAGGGACTTGCAGATAATCCGCCAGATAGGCGTCGAGCGCAGCGCGTTGCATAAGCTCCCGTTTCATAAGCCTCGTTGAATACATCAAACAGAAAACATTGTAACCGCGACCCCGCGGCCCCTTCATGCGAAAACTCTGGCTGACTTTCTGTCAAACCGCGACCATCTGCCTCGCAGCGCTGTTCGTGGTCAGCACGCTGCGTCCCGACCTGCTCAACGGCAACACGCCGCAGGGCGCGGTGATCACTACTGTCAAACAGATGACCGGCGACAGCACCGCCCCGCGCGCCGGCTCGTACAGCGATGCTGCGAAAAAAGCGATGCCGGCCGTGGTCAACATTTTCACGTCACAGGCGGTCAAGACGCCGCAACCGCGACATCCACTGATGGACGATCCGGTGTTCCGCTATTTTTTCGGTGATCAGGCCGAGGCACAAAGTCAGCCCAGCACCAACCTCGGCTCCGGCGTCATCGTCAGTAACTCAGGTTACATCCTCACCAACAGCCATGTGGTCGAGGCTGCAGACAACATCGAGGTTGCGCTGGCCGACACGCGACGCGTCAACGCCAAGGTGGTCGGCATTGATCCGGAATCGGATCTTGCGGTGCTGAAAATCGACCTGCCCAAACTGCCGGCCATCACCTTCGGCCAGCCCGACGGCGCGCGCGTCGGCGACGTGGTACTCGCCATCGGCAACCCCTTTGGCGTCGGCCAGACGGTAACCCTCGGCATCGTCAGCGCGCTGGGGCGCAGCCATCTCGGCATCAACACCTTCGAGAACTTCATCCAGACCGACGCCGCGATCAATCCCGGCAATTCGGGCGGCGCACTGGTCGATGCCAACGGCCACCTGATCGGCATCAACACCGCGATTTATTCGCGCACGCCTGGCGGCGCATCACTGGGCATCGGCTTTGCAATTCCGGTGAGCACCGCAAAAACAGTGATGGAGCAGATCATCCAGACCGGTTCGGTGCAGCGCGGCTGGATCGGTGTCGGCGTGCAGGAAATGACCAGGGAAATCGCCGAATCGTTCAAGATGCCCGGCACCACGCGCGGCGCGCTGATCACCGAAGTGTTCCGCGGCACTCCCGCCGACCGCGGCGGCATGAAAGTCGGCGACGTGCTGATCGCCGTCGACGGCAAAACAGTGACCGATTCGGCAACCATGCTCAACCTGATCGCCGCGTTGACGCCCGGCAGTCAGGCCGTGCTGCGCGTGATGCGTGAAACCAGAGAAGTTGATTTGAAGGTGACGGTCGGCAAACGGCCGAAACAAGCACGCAAGGAAGAAGCAGACTAAGCCGGCAAAAGCAGCCGGCACCTTGATCTGTGGCAAGTTCAACCGCCATCAATCTGACACAGCCGGCTTAACCGGCGACCTTAATCGCTGGTGCGCGAACGTTCTTCAGCGGCAATGCGGTCAAGTTCCGCTTCCTGCGCAGCATCCGAGGGCGATCGGTAATCACCGTCCTCACCGCGCGCCCGCGGCGGCACAAACCGCGCGGCAAGCAGCCCGACCTCGAACAGCAGGCACATCGGTATTGCCAGCAGCAGCTGCGACACCACGTCGGGTGGTGTAACCACCGCGGCAACGACAAAAGCGATGACGATGAAATAGGGACGGATGCTGCGCAACTGCTCCAGGGTCACGATGCCCATGCGCGTCAGCATCACCACCACGATCGGCGTCTCAAAGGTCAGGCCGAAAGCCATGAACATGGTGAGCACGAAATTGAGGTAATTCTCGATGTCCGGCGCCACCGAAATGCTTTTCGGCGCGATCTGGTTGATGAAATGGAACACCGTGTTGAACACGAAGAAGTAACAGAACGCGATGCCGACCACGAACAGCAGCGTGCTCGCCACCACCAGCGGCAGCACCAGGCGTTTTTCGTGGTTATACAAACCGGGGGCAATGAACGACCAGGCCTGGAACAAGGTGTAGGGCAGCGTGATCATGAACGCCACCATCATCGCCACCTTGACCGGCACCAGGAACGGCGTGATCACGCCGGTGGCGATCATTTTTGCACCCTCGGGCAGCGCATGCATCATCGGCGTCGCCAGCAGGTCGTAGAGATCGGACGAAAACGGGATCAACAGCAGCAGCACGACGGCAAACGCAATCAACGCGCGCAGCAGCCGGTCGCGCAGCTCGACCAGGTGGGAAATGAAGGTGTCTTCGGTCACTGCGGCTTTTCTGTCAGTTTTTAGAGTGCCGGCTGCCGTTGCCGGCTAAGCCTGATTCTATGCCGGTTTGACCGGATCAGGCGCGGCGACAGTTTCAGGTACGGGCACGGAATCCGCAGTGGCGGCCGGCACTTCGGCGGCGATCTTGTTCATTTCAGTTTCAACCGATTTAACTTCAGCGGTCACCGATTGCTCGATCGACTGCACGGTGTCCTGCATGCTTGATTGCAGTTTGCGCAGGTCATCGAGGGCCATTTCGCGGCTGATGTCGGATTTCACGTCGTTGACATAGCGCTGCATGCGACCAAACAGCAGACCGACCGTGCGCGCGACCTTGGGCAGCCGCTCCGGGCCGATGACAATCAGCGCCACTACGGCAATGACCATCAGTTCGGAGAAGCCGATATCAAACATGATGAGGCGTGAAGAGTGAAAGGGTGAATGCGTGAAGGGTGCGGCAGGAGCGGGGAGATGCCCGGTCTTACCCTTTGGCCTTCACCATCAACCCGTCACGACTTCGTGGTTTCCTTGCGCGCTTCGCCGTCGATGGTCTGGCCGGTAGAGGGCGGGATTTCGGCCTTTACTTCCCCCTCTTTCATGCCTTCCTTGAAACCCTTGACCGCGCCGCCGAGGTCGGCGCCAACATTGCGCAGTTTTTTGGTTCCGAATATCAGAACCACCACCAGCAACACAATCAACCAATGCCAGATGCTGAATGAACCCATAACACGCTCCTTATGATCCGTGCACGGGCACGGGGTAAGAATTTTTTGCGCCGGACTGCCGGCGCGACCTTACTTGCAACCTTACTTGTTTCGTGACGCTTTTTCGGCCACGCCGGACACGCCTTCACGCCGCTGCAGTTCGGCGAGCACATCCTCCGGACCAACGCCGTGCCAGGCCAGCAGCACCAGCGTATGAAACCACAGGTCGGCCGTCTCGCGGACCACATGCAGTTTATCACCCTCCTTCGAGGCAAGCAGGGTCTCCGCCGCCTCTTCCAGCACCTTGCGCAGGATCGCATCCTCACCCTTGGCCAGCAGGCCGGCGACGTACGAACCCGCGGCATCGCTGCCCTTGCGCGCGGCGATGGTCTCGCCCAGTCGCAGCAGTATGTCTTTATCGATGTTTGACATCTATTTGCCGTAGATTGCTTTGGGATCCTTCAACACCGGATCGACCTCAACCCAGGTGCCGTTGCGCAGTTCCTGAAAAAAACAGCTGTGCCGCCCGGTGTGGCAGGCGATGCCGCCGACCTGCTCGACTTCAAACAGCACGACATCCTCGTCGCAATCGAGGCGGACCGCCTTCACTTTTTGCACATGGCCCGATTCTTCGCCCTTATGCCAGAGTTTTTTGCGCGACCGCGACCAGTAGTGAACCTCGCCGGTCACTGCCGTCTTCTGCAGCGCTTCGCGGTTCACCCATGCGACGGTCAGCACCCGCCCCGAGCCCGTCTCCTGCGTCACTGCCGGGATCAGCCCGTCGGCGCCCCAGTGTATGCGGTCCAGCCAGTCTGACACCCTATTCTCCTGTCGCTCGGGCAATGCTACCCGGAAATTTATAAGCTATTGATTTTAATTGTTTTTTTGTTACGCTACAAGCGGACTTCGATACCCCGCTGCGCCATCCGTTCCTTGGCCTGACGCACCGTGTATTCGCCATAGTGAAAAATGCTCGCGGCGAGCACCGCATCAGCGTGGCCGATGGTGACGCCGTCAGCCAGATGATCGAGATTACCGACGCCGCCGCTGGCGATGACGGGGATATCCAGCGCCGAAGAAAACGCGCTGGTCAGCTCGAGATCAAAACCGATGCGCGTGCCGTCGCGGTCCATGCTGGTAAGCAGGATTTCACCCGCGCCCAGCGCCTGCATTTTTTTGCCCCACGCCACCGCATCCAGTCCCGTGGCCTTGCGTCCGCCATGCGTGTAGACCTCCCAGCGCAGCGGCCCGTCACCGGCAACCCGCTTGGCGTCGACGGCGACCACGATGCACTGCGCGCCGTAACGGCCACTGGCATCGGCAACCAGTTGCGGATTCTGCACGGCAGAAGTGTTGATGCTGACCTTGTCGGCGCCGGCATTGAGCAGGCGGCGCACGTCATCCACCGAACGCACACCGCCGCCGACCGTCAGCGGGATGAACACCTGGGCAGCAACCGACTCGATGATATGCAGGATCAGGTCGCGGTCATCGCTGCTTGCCGTGATGTCGAGAAAAGTCAGCTCGTCGGCGCCCTGGTCATCGTAGCGGCGCGCAATTTCGACCGGATCGCCGGCATCCTTCAGTTCGACAAAATTGACGCCCTTGACCACGCGGCCGGCGGTGACGTCGAGACAGGGAATGATGCGTTTGGCGAGGCCCATTAACGTCAGTGAAGAGTGAATGAGTGAACGGGTGAAAAGTGAAAAACCGGATTGGCATCGAACGCGGGTTGCATCTCACCCATTCACTCGTTCACCCCTTCACTTTTCACTGGGTTTCGAAAGCTTGTCGGCCAATTTTTGCGCCGCACGGAAATCCAGCGTGCCCTGGTACACCGCGCGCCCGGTGATGGCGCCGGTGATGCCTTCGGCTTCGACAGCGCAGAGTTTTTTGACATCTTCGAGATCGGTGATGCCGCCGCTGGCGATCACCGGCACATTGAGCTGGCGCGCCAGGGCGACAGTCGCGTCGATGTTGACGCCGGTGAGCATGCCGTCGCGGCCGATGTCGGTGTAGATCACCGCTTCGACGCCGTAATCCTCGAATTTTTTCGCCAGATCAACCACATCGTGCCCGGTCATTTTCGACCAGCCGTCAACGGCAACCTTGCCGTCCTTGGCGTCGAGAGCAACGATGATGTGGCCCTGGAATGCGGTGCACGCCTCCTGCAGGAAACCCGGCGTTTTCACCGCGGCAGTGCCGATGACGATGTAGCTGATGCCGGCGTCGATGTAGGCCTCGATGGTATCGAGATCGCGGATGCCGCCGCCCAGCTGCACCGGCAGCTCCGTGCCCACCGCCTGAACGATGGCGCGGATCGCCGGCTGATTCTTCGGCTTGCCGGCCGCGGCGCCGTTCAAGTCAACCACATGCAGGCGACGCGCACCCTGGTCCAGCCATTGTCTGGCCATCGCAGCGGGGTCTTCGGAAAATACCGTGGCATCGTTCATGTCGCCCTGTTTCAGGCGCACACAATGGCCGTCCTTCAAATCGATGGCGGGAATGATCAGCATGGAAATAGGGGGGAAAGTGCGTGGGGAGAAGTGCGGAGAAATGCGAAACCGGATTTAGTCGGAATGGGGAGGCGACAGATAAACCGGATCAAATAAGCGTCAGAAGAATGCGTCAGAAAAACGGTGTCTGAAAAAGCGTTGTCTGCGTATATGTTTCGTGAAGCGTTAATCATACTACAGCGGCAGCAATTGCAAGCCGGTTTCAGGCCGCTGCCGCGGCACCGCCGCCGGGCATTGCATGCACCACCGGCTGCCATGCCACAAAGTTCGACAGCAGTTGCAGGCCTGCGGTGTGACTTTTTTCAGGGTGAAACTGCACCGCAAACACATTGCCGCGCGCCGCAGCGCAGGCAAAACGGAAAGGATAGGCACTCCAGCCGGCAACGAGCCCGGGATCAGCAGGCTCCGGGTAATAGCTGTGCACAAAATAAAACCGGCTGCCGTCGGCAATGCCCTGCCACAGTGGATGTGCCATGGCCTGCATCACTTCGTTCCAGCCCATGTGCGGCACTTTGAGTTTTTCACCCTGCGCGTTGAACATGCGCGCTGGCGGAAAGCGCCGCACCACGCCGGGCAGCAGGCCGAGGCCCGGGGTATCGCCTTCTTCGCTGTGCTCGAACAGCATCTGCAGGCCGATGCAGATGCCGAGGAAGGGTTTGTCGCGCGCAGCATTGATGATTGCACCGCGCAAACCACGGGATTCCATTTCGCGCATGCAGTCGGGCATCGCGCCCTGTCCGGGAAACACCACGCGGCCGGCCTCGGCCACATCATCGGGATTACCGGTCACCACCACCTTGCGGCCGGGCGCGACGTGTTCGATGGCCTTGGACACCGAACGCAGGTTGCCCATGCCGTAATCAATCACTGCGATGTCGATGGTCATCGTGAATCGGTCAACGGATGATGGTCATGAAAATGGGATGCAAAGCGCGGGACGCAAAACATCGCCAGGGAAAGGCTATAACTTTCCCTTGGTCGAAGGCACACCCTTGACCCGCGGGTCCAGTTCCACCGCCATGCGCAGTGCGCGGCCGAAGGCCTTGAACAGGGTCTCCACCTGGTGATGGGTGTTCGCACCCTTCAGGTTGTCGAGATGCAGCGTGACCTGGGCGTGGTTAACGAAACCCTGGAAAAACTCGCGCACCAGGTCGACATCGAATTCGCCGACGCGCGCACGCGTGAACTTGCCGGTCATCTCCAGCCCGGGTCGCCCCGAGAGATCGATCACCACGCGCGACAGCGCCTCGTCGAGCGGCACATAAGCATGGCCGTAGCGGCGCACACCTTTTTTGTCGCCAACGGCTTTGGCCAGCGCCTGACCCAGCGTGATGCCGATGTCTTCGACAGTGTGATGTGCATCGATGTGCAGATCACCCTTGGCCTTGACCTCGAGATCGACCAGCCCGTGACGCGCAATCTGGTCAAGCATGTGGTCGAGGAAGGGCACGCCGCTGGCGAGTTTCGCGCGGCCGCTACCGTCAAGATTGATCTTGACGGTGATCTGCGTTTCCTGGGTGTCGCGGGTGACCTGTGCCTGCCGTGCCATGATTGCCTGGATGCCTCAGTAACTTGTTGATTACATACAGAGTATAAACGAATTCGCGCGTTATCGTCGCGTCACGCAGTACGCACGATGTCGCGCAGTGCCTCGATCAATCCCGCGCACTGCTCGTCGGTGCCGACGGTAATGCGCATGAATTCGGCAATACGCGCCGGTTTGCGGAAATGGCGGACGATGATGCTGCGTTCGCGCAGTTTCGCGGCAATCTCACCGCCGTCGCGCCCCGGCACGCGCGCGAATACAAAATTGGCCGCCGACGGCAGCACTTCGAAACCGAGATCCTGCAGATCCTGCACCAGCTTTTGCTTGCTGGCGATGACCTTGTGGCACATCGCCTGGAAATACTCGTCGTCTTCAATGGCTGCGACCGCACCTGCCTGCGCGAAACGATCCAGCGGATAGGAATTGAAACTGTCCTTGACCCGGTTCAGCGCTTCGATCAGATCGGGGTGGCCAATGGCATAACCGACGCGCAACCCTGCCAGCGCCCTTGACTTGGACAAGGTGTGCGTCACCAGCAGTTGCGGATAACGGCTGACCAGCGGCACCACCGACTCGCCGCCGAAGTCGACATAGGCCTCGTCAATGACGACCACCGAATCGTCGTTCGCGCGCAGCAGGCGCTCGATTTCGGCGACCGGCACGAAACACCCCGTCGGTGCGTTGGGATTCGGGAACACGATGCCACCATTGGGTTTCAGGTAATCATCGACTGCGATTTCAAACGCGGCGTTCAGCGCCACCTGTTCGTAGGCAATGCCGTAAAGACCGCAGTACACCGGATAAAAACTGTAGGTGATGTCCGGGAACAGCACCGGCCGGTCGTGTTTCAGCAGTCCGAGAAATACATGCGCCAGCACTTCGTCAGAACCGTTGCCGACAAACACATGGCCCGGCGTCAGGTTGTGGCGCCTGGCGATCGCGGCGCGCAGACGGTCGCTGGCGGGATCCGGATACAGCCGCAGCGAGTCGCCGATTTCGGCACGCAGCGCTTCCAGCACGCGGCGGCTCGGACCGTACGGACTTTCATTGGTGTTGAGCTTGATCAGATTGGCCAGCTTCGGCTGCTCGCCCGGCACATAGGGCGTCAGTCCCTGCACCACCTTGCTCCAGTAACGACTCATGGTGGCCTAGGGACGAAAGCGCATCGCCGCCGAACGGGCGTGTGCAGTCAGCCCTTCGCCTTCCGCGAGTTCCACTGCGATCTTGCCGAGTTTCGCCGCACCGGCCTGCGACACACGGATCACACTGGAACGTTTCTGGAAATCGTACACGCCCAGCGGCGAGGAAAACCGTGCGGTGCGTGACGTCGGCAGCACATGATTCGGCCCGGCACAGTAATCACCCAGTGCTTCGGAAGTGTAACGGCCAAGGAATATCGCGCCGGCATGGCGGATTTTCGGCAGCAAGGCCTGCGCATTTTCCACCGACAGTTCGAGATGTTCCGGCGCAATGCGGTTGACCAGTGCGCAGGCCTCGTCGAGGTCGCGCACCTGGATCAGCGCGCCGCGGCCCTGGAGCGAAGCCTCGATCACTGCGCGCCGCGGCATGTCCGGCAGCAGCTTCGTGATGCTCACCGCCACCGCATCCAGATATCTTGTGTCCGGCGCGAGCAGGATGGACTGCGCCAGTTCATCGTGTTCAGCCTGCGAAAACAGATCCATCGCCACCCAGTCGGGATCAGTGCTGCCATCCGCAACGACGAGGATTTCCGACGGCCCCGCCACCATGTCGATGCCGACCACACCGAACACGCGACGTTTTGCGGCGGCGACATAGGCATTGCCGGGGCCGACGATTTTGTCCACCTGCGGAATGGTGGCAGTGCCATAAGCCAGCGCCGCGACTGCCTGCGCGCCGCCGATGGTGAACACGCGATCAACACCGCAGATCGCGGCGGCGGCCAGTACCAGATCATTTTTTTCACCGCGCGGCGTCGGCACCACCATGATGATTTCGGTGACACCGGCAACTTTAGCCGGCACCGCATTCATGATCACCGATGACGGATACGCGGCCTTGCCGCCGGGCACATACAGCCCGGCGCGGTCGAGCGCGGTGATCTGCTGACCAAGCTCGGTGCCATCGGCATCGGTGTAACCCCAGGACTGCGTCCGCTGCCGTTCGTGATAATCACGCACGCGCGCAGCAGCCGCTTCCAGTGCCTGACGACGCGCAGCAGGGATACGCACCAGCGCAGCCCGCAGTTCAGCTTGGGGAATTTCCAGTTCGGTCAGTGCACTCGCACTGACGCCATCGAACTTTTTGGTGTATTCCAGCACCGCGACATCGCCGCGCGTTTTGACGTCGGCAAGGATCGCCGCAACGGTGGCATCGACCTGCGGATTCTGCGCCGACTCAAACGCCAGCAACTCAGCGAGCCGCGCATCGAAATCGGCTTGTGTGGTGGCGAGACGACGCATGATCAGCTTACAGCGCGGGTAAAGGCGTCGATCAGCGGCTGGATCTGCGCGCGTTTCAGCTTTAATGCGGCCTGGTTGACCACCAGCCGCGAGCTGACCGGCGCGATTTCCTCCACCGCCACCAGGTTGTTGGCTTTCAGCGTGCTGCCAGTGCTGACCAGGTCGACGATGGCATCAGCCAGTCCGACCAGCGGCGCCAGTTCCATTGAACCGTAGAGTTTGATCAGGTCGACATGCACACCTTTGGCCGCAAAGTGTTCGCGCGCAGTCTGCACATATTTGGTGGCAACCTTCAGCCGCGCGCCCTGGCGCACCGCACTGGCGTAATCAAAATCGCGGCGCACGGCGACCATCATCCGGCACCTGGCGATTTTCAGGTCGAGCGGTTGATACAAACCTGCGCTGCCATGTTCGTCGAGCACGTCTTTGCCGGCGACACCGAGGTCAGCACCGCCGTACTGCACATAGGTGGGCACATCGCTGGCGCGCACGATGATCAGCCGCACTTCGCGGCGATTGGTGGTGAGGATCAGCTTGCGCGAAGCCTCGGGATTTTCGCGCGCGACAATGCCTGCCGCCTTCAGCAGCGGCACGGTTTCATCAAAAATGCGGCCCTTGGAGAGCGCGATGGTGATCATGTCGGGTGGTTTACAAAAAACGGTTAAATGCCTGCGCACAGACGCACGGAAAGTCATGAATTGTAACGTATTTCCGTCGAAAGCCGGGATGCGACCGGTTCACCAAAGTGGCCCCGGCAGGTTACACTTTGCACTCTTCCGCTTCTGCCGGCATCACAGCCCGATCCCCATGACCACCGACAACATCGTAGAAATCAGTGATCTCGCCTTCTCTTACGGATCGCGCGAGATTTTCAAATCCGTAAACCTGACGATTCCACGCGGTAAGGTGGTCGGCATCATGGGCGCCAGCGGCAGCGGCAAATCCACGCTGCTGCGGCTGATCGGCGCACAACTGCGCCCGTCGCGCGGAACAGTCAGCGTTCTCGGCCAGGACATCCACGCGCTCGATCGCGACGCGCTGTATCGGCTGCGCCGCAAAATGGGCATGCAGTTCCAGCAGGGCGGATTATTCACCGATCTGTCGGTGTTCGAGAACATCGCCTTCCAGATGCGCGAAAAAACCACTCTGCCGGAAGACATGATTAACGACCTGGTGCTGATGAAATTGAACGCCGTCGGCCTGCGCGGCGCGGCGCGGCTGATGCCTTCCGAATGTTCCGGCGGCATGGTACGGCGCGTTGGCCTTGCACGCGCCATTGCGCTGGATCCCGACCTGATCATCTACGACGAACCCTTCGCCGGTCTGGATCCGATTTCCTGCAACGTCGTCGGCAAACTGATCCGCCGCCTGAACGATGCGCTGGGTGTGACTTCGATCGTGGTCTCGTACGATGCCCAGGAATCGCTGAAGGCGATCGACTATGTTTATTTTCTGGCTGACGGAACAGTCGCGGCACAGGGCACGACGGAAGACGTGAAAAAATCCGATGACCCGTTCGTCAAACAGTTCATCAAAGGCCTGCCCGATGGCCCGGTGCCCTTCCACTACCGGCAGAACGCCTATGCCGCAGACCTTGATCTGACGGCATAAATAATCAATTAAAACAATTACTTATAGGGTTGGCGTGGCCCACGACGCGAAGCCGCAGCCAACGATCACTTCGGGCACTGCACTGTAGCCGATCAAATCAAAACCGCGTCCGCCGGCGACGCCATGCGCAGCGACCCAGTTGCGGATCTCGGACGCACCGTTGCCCACCTGCGGCAGGCGCCGCGTCAGGAAATCGCACAGCGCCGCAGGATTGTCCGCCTGAAAAAGGGCCAGGCACTCACGGTCGAATTCTTCTTCGACCAGTCCCATGCTTGCTTCGCCGACGGAATGGCTCAATCCGCCGCTGGCCAGAACACCCACGCGCAGATTGCCGGGCATGGACGCAATCGCACGCGCCAGCATTTCGCCCCAGGCATAGCAGCGCGCCACCGTCGGAAACGGCGGCTCGATGTCATTGAACACGACGGGCACGATCGGCAGCGGCGCGATACCGGCTTTCAGCAGGGGGATGCAGAAGCCGTGATCCAGAATCATGCGGTGGGATACCGACGGCTCGAATCCCGATTCAAGCGCGGTCTCGAGTATGTGTTGCGCGAGTTGCGGGTGCCCGGGCAGCGTAGCGTGCGGAAATTCCTTCACCATCCACGGCTCGTTTGGCCCGCCGTGGGTTTCGCCGACGCCAATGCAGATCATCGGCAGGTTGTCGATGAAAAAATTGACCCAGTGGTCGGGGGAGATGATGACCAGTGCATCAAGCCGCGCCGCCCTGATGCGCCGGCCCAGTTCGGCAAAAGCAGCGGTCAGCGCCTGCTGGTGCGCAGGTGTCACGCTGTCCCACTTGCGGATGATCAGCGGGCCGTGACTCGCCGCATAAATACCCGCGAGTTCAGCCATGGCTTGCACCGGTGGCACGGATACGCCGCAGAAATTCCTCGTCCGGCATGCCCGCGACCAGGAAATAGAAGCGCAGCAGGTACGGATTAACCAGCGGCGCCAGTCGGGCCACGTCATCCGCCTCTACCGCTGCGCGCACTTCCGGTTTCAGTTCATAACGATCGAGCACCGGCGCGCGGCCGGCGCGATATTCGGCGGCCCTGGCCGGGTCCTGCAAATCAAAAAAAAGTCTGCTCAGCCAGTAATCGCGCATGATGCGGCCAATCTAATGCACCCGGCGGATCCGCGCGCCGAGCTTCGACAGTTTTTCCTCAATGCGCTCGTAACCGCGATCAAGGTGGTAAATCCTTTCCACCGTCGTTGCACCGCGCGCCGCCAGCCCCGCCACCACCAGGCTCGCCGAAGCACGCAGGTCGGTGGCCATCACCGTCGCACCGTTCAATCCGGCCACGCCCTGGATCACCGCGGTATTGCCTTCGACGGCGATGTCGGCGCCGAGGCGCTGCATTTCCTGCACGTGCATGAAGCGATTTTCAAAAATCGTTTCGACAATGCGCGACGCGCCTTCGGCCACGCTGTTCAGCGCCATGAACTGCGCCTGCATGTCGGTCGGAAACGCGGGATAGGGGGCAGTGCGCACATTGACGGCTTTCAGCGCGCCGTTGGCCCTGACGTGTATCCAGTCGCTGCCGGTTTCGATGTGCACGCCGGTCTCGCGCAATTTGTCGAGCACCGCGTCCAGCGTATCGGGGCGCGCGCCGGTCACCTTGATGTCGCCGCCGGTGACCGCCGCCGCGACCAGGAAAGTACCGGTCTCAATACGGTCCGGCATCACGCTGTAACTTGCGCCGCGCAGCCGCTCGACGCCCTCGATGGTGATGACGTCCGTGCCGGCGCCGCTGATTTTCGCGCCCATCGCCGTCAGGCAGGCGGCGAGATCGGGAATCTCCGGCTCGCGCGCGGCGTTTTCAATCACCGTCACGCCGTCGGCCAGTGCCGCCGCCATCATCAGGTTTTCGGTGCCAGTGACGGTGACGATGTCCATGCAGATGCGCGCACCTTTCAAACGTCCGGCACGCGCGATCATGTAACCCTGTTCCATGGCGATGGTTGCGCCCAGCGCCTGCAAACCTTTCAAATGCTGGTCCACAGGACGCAGGCCTATCGCGCAGCCACCGGGCAACGACACCCGCGCCTCGCCCAGCCGCGCCAGCAGCGGACCCAGCACCAGCACCGAGGCGCGCATGGTTTTCACCAATTCGTACGGCGCAACCGGATCGGTGATTTTTCCGGCACGCAGTTCGACGCCGCCTTTTTCATCGAGTGATGTGGTGACGCCCATCTGCATCAGCAGGTTGAGCATGGTCGATACATCGCGCAGATGCGGCACGTTGTTGATGATCAACGGCTCATCGGTCAGCAGCGCCGCGGTGAGGATCGGCAGGGCCGCATTTTTTGCGCCGGAAATGGCGACGCTGCCGTTCAGCGGCACGCCGCCTTCAATGACTAGTTTATCCATAGGTCAAAATCTTTTTTAGCCACAGAGGGCACAGAGTTCACAGAGAAAAACAAGACCGGGGAACGGATTCGAATTTCGCATTTGATGTTCTCTGTGCTCTCTGTGTCCTCTGTGGCTCAAGGTTTTCAGTTGTTTTCCGCCCACTGCTCGGGCGTCAGCGTTTTCATCGACAGCGCGTGGATTTCCTCGCGCATGCGGTCACCCAGCGCCTTGTAAACGAGCTGATGCTGCTGCACCTTGTTTTTGCCCTGGAACGCGGTGCTGACAATCACCGCTTCCCAGTGATGGCCATCACCCGCGACTTCGACATGCTGGCAGTCGAGGCCGGCGAGTATGGATTGTTTGATGCTGTCCGGAGTAACCATTTAAATTGCCTTGTTTTGGTATTGCGCTCAGTGTCGTACTTAGTGGCGTAACTTATAACCCGATTTGAGCAAGGCCAGCGTCAGCCATGATAAAGCGATAAAACTGCCGCCGACAATCGCCAGGCTCAGCCATGGTGACGTATCGGCATGACCGAAAAAACCGTAGCGAAAGCCGTCAATCATGTAAAACACCGGATTCAGGTGCGATGCCGCCTGCCAGAATGGCGGCAGGGTATGGATGGAATAAAACACGCCGGACAGGAAAGTCAGCGGCAGGATGATGAAATTGGTGAACGCAGCCATCTGGTCGATCTTGTCCGAATAAATGCCGGCGACGATGCCCAGCGTGCCCATCACCGCGGCTCCGGCAACGCCGAACAGCAGCACCCACAGCGGATGTGCAAGCGGCAGGTCGATGAACCAGATCGACGCGAACAGCACACCGGTGCCGACGATGACCCCGCGCGCAATCGCGGCCAGCAGGTAGGCGCAAAAAAATTCGCGGTGCGACAGCGGCGGCAGCAGCACAAACACGATGTTGCCGGTCATTTTTGACTGCATCAGACTCGACGAGGCGTTGGCGAAGGAATTCTGCAGCACCGACATCATCGCCAGCCCGGGGATCAGAAACGTCGTGTACTCCACACCGGGAAATATCTCGACACGGCCGCGCAGCGCGTGGCCAAACACCAGCAGGTAGAGCAGCGCCGTCAGTACGGGGGCCAGCACGGTCTGCACGCTGACTTTCCAGAAGCGCAGCCATTCCTTGTAGAACAGGGTGTAAAAGCCGGTCATCGGCCTGGCGTCAGACATCTCAGGATTTCCGCATGATCTGCACAAACACCTCTTCGAGGTCGGGCTGCATGATTTCCATTTCCTGCACGGCCACCCGGGCCTCGCGCAACGCCGCCATCACCCGTTCCACTTCTGCGTATTCCGGCAGCGCAAGGCGGATCGCGCCGTCATCACGCCGTTCCGCCACAAGCGCTTCCAGCTGCTGCGGCAGCGCGCCGCCCAGCCGCAGTTCGACATAACAGCCGGAGTGCAGCCGCAGCAGGTTCTCGGTCTTGTCGAGCGCCACGATGCGACCCTGCTTCAGCATTGCCACCCGGCCGCACAAGGCCTCGGCCTCTTCCAGGTAATGCGTGGTCAGCACGATGGTATGGCCGTCGCGATTCAAGCGCCTGATGAATCGCCACAAGGCCTGGCGCAGCTCAACGTCGACGCCGGCAGTGGGTTCGTCGAGTACGATCACCGGCGGTTTGTGCACCAGCGCCTGCGCCACCAGCACGCGCCGCTTCATGCCGCCGGACAGCGCGCGCATGTTGGTGTCGGCCTTGTCGGTCAAGTCGAGGTTGGCGATGACTTCATCAATCCAGGCGCGGTTATCACCCAAACCGAAATACCCCGACTGGATGGTCAGCGCCTCGCGCACCGTGAAAAACGGATCGAACACCAGTTCCTGCGGCACCACGCCCAGCGCGCGCCGCGCTTCGCGGTATGCCGCACTGACGTCGTGACCCATGATCCGCGCAGCACCGCTGCTCGGTCGCGTCAGTCCGGCGAGTATGCTGATCAGCGTGGTTTTCCCGGCGCCGTTGGGACCGAGCAGGCCGAAAAATTCGCCCGGCGCCACGCTCAGGCTGACGCCCGCCAGTGCCTGCAGGCTGCCATAGCGCTTGGTGACTTCAGTGACTTCGATAGCGGGGGTCATAGGCCGGACAAGGATCAGCGGATGAACCCGCGGAGGCCGTTATTCCGCGCTCACGATTTCCGTGACGCCGTAGAGCTTGGCCAGGCTGGTCAGATTGTCCGGAAGATTGACGTAGTGGATACGGCGGTTGGCCGCCAGGGCCGCGCGCCGCCATTCAAACAGCAGGCTGACCGCGGCGGAATCGACTTCAGTGACGCCGGAGAGATCGAGCGTGGTTTCCTGTTCCGTGAACAGTCGCAGGCCCTCCTCGCGCAAGACCAGCGCGTTCTCCAGGTTGACGGCGCCCTTCAGCGTGCAGCGCCCTCCATTGCACTCAATCATCGCATTTAATCCTGCTTACCCGATCATTTGGCCGACTGCCCCGCTACCAGGGTGCGGTTTTTTTCGTGCAGGGTCTTGATCAGACCATCAACGCCGTTTTTCTGGATCTCGGTGTTGAAGGTGCTGCGATAACTCTCGACCAGGCTGATGCCGCCGATCTTGACGTTGTAAACCTTCCAGCCGGTATCGGTTTTTTCCATGCCGTAATCGACCTGCACCGGTTCACCGCCGCCGGACTGGCGCACCAGCGAACGCACCATCACGTCGTTATCATCCGCAGCGAGTTTCAGCGGACGATATTCGATTTTCTGGTCCTTGTAGAGCAACAGCGATGCGGTGTAGGTCTGCACCAGCAGCGCACGGAATTCCGCGACCAGCGCCTTGCGCTGCTCGGGGTTCGCCGCGCTCCAGTTTTTGCCCACTGCAAGTTGCGCCATGCCGGCAAAATTGAAATGCGGCGCGATTTTGCTCTCGATCAGCTCGCGCGCCTTTTTCTGGTCGCCGGCCTGGATGGCCTTGTCAGTGCGGATCACCGCCAGCACGTCATCCGTCACACTGCGCGCCAGCACGTCGGGCGAGGTCATCGCTCCGGCCGCATTCACGACCCCGGTAAAAAACGAAAATACCAATAAAATCAATAGTTTATGCATGGACTGCTCCGCACTCATCGCTCATGACTCATGACTCATCACTTTGTTTTTTCACCGGCGCCCCTTCGGCCGCCTTATTTTTTAGCCGGCGCCCCTTCAGCCGCCTTGTCAAACAGGAACTGGCTGATCAGTTTTTCCAGCACCACCGCTGATTGCGTCAGCCGGATATTATCGCCGGCCTTCAGCATCTGGTCGTCACCGCCGCCCTCCAGGCCGACGTACTGTTCTCCAAGTAGACCGGAAGTCAGGATCGAAGCCGTGGTGTCCTTGGGAAATTTGTAGCCCTGATCGACCGCCAGGGTCACCTTGGCAGTAAACCGTTCGTTGTTGAAGTTGATCGAAGTCACGCGGCCGACGACCACGCCGGCGCTCATGACCGGTGCACGCGGCTTCAAGCCCCCGATGTTGTCGAAATTGGCGGTGATCTGGTAGGTCGCCCCGCCGCCCAGGCTCGACATATTGCCGACCTTGAATGCCAGGATCACCAGCGCAGCAACGCCCGCGACCACGAACAGCCCGACCCATAAATCCAGCATTGAACGTTCCATTACATACCCCTGAACATGAAGGAGGTCAGGATGAAATCCAGACCCAGTACCGCCAGCGACGAAGTTACCACGGTGCGCGTCGTGGCGCCCGAAACGCCCTCTGCGGTCGGCGGCGCGTCATAACCCTCGAACAGCGCAATCCAGGTAATGGCGACGCCGAACACGAAACTCTTGATCACGCCGTTGACGATATCTTCGCGAACATCAACCGCGCTCTGCATCTGCGACCAGAATGAACCCTCGTCGACACCGATCAGCACCACGCCGACCACATAACCGCCGAATATGCCCATCGCGCTGAACATCGCCGCCAGCAGCGGCATCGACAGCACGCCGGCCCAGAACCGCGGTGCCACCACACGCGCAATCGGATCGACCGCCATCATTTCCATCGCCGACAGCTGTTCGGTGGCCTTCATCAGGCCGATTTCGGCGGTCATTGCCGAACCCGCACGGCTGGCAAACAGCAGGGCCGCCACCACCGGCCCCAGTTCGCGCACCAGCGACAGCGCAACCAGCACGCCCAGCGCAGATTCGGAACCGTAGGTGGTCAGTGTCTGGTAACCCTGCAGGCCGAGCACCATGCCGACAAACAGCCCGGACACCAGGATGATGACCATCGACAGCACACCGGTGTAATAGAGTTCACGCACGATCAGCCGCGGCCGCGCAAAACTGGTGCCGGAATGCGCCAGCGTCAGCCCGATGAAACGCGCTGCATAGCCGAGGCGCAGCACATTGTCGATGGCATTGGCGCCGATACTGCGAATCGAGGGCAGGCTTCTATGCGGCACGGCGTCCCCCAAGAGGACTTGCTTCGCGGCGCCCGAGTTTCAGTTCGGTCGAGTAATCACCACTCGGATACTGATAAGCCACCGGCCCCTCGGCCTCGCCATTGACGAACTGGCGTACCAGCGGATCGGCGTTGGCGCGCAATTCTTCCGGCGTACCGTGGGTCTTCATCTTGCCGTCAGACAGGTAATACACATAATCCACCACCTCCAGCGCCTCCTGCACATCGTGTGTCACCACCAGTGAAGTGGTGCCCAGCGTGTCATTCAATTCACGCACCAGATTGGCGATCACCCCCAGCGAAATCGGATCCAGCCCGGTAAACGGCTCGTCATACATCATGATCATCGGATCGAGTGCAATCGCCCGCGCCAGCGCCACCCGGCGCGCCATGCCGCCCGACAGTTCGGCCGGCATCAGTTTGTGCGCGCCGCGCAAACCCACTGCGTGCAGTTTCATCATCACCAGATCGCGGATCATGCTCTCCGGCAAGTTGGCATGTTCACGCATCTGAAAGGCCACGTTGTCGAACACCGACAGGTCGGTGAACAAGGCGCCGAACTGAAACAGCATGCCCATGCGCCGGCGCAGCCGGTAAATGCCCTCCTGGTCCAGCGCGCTGGTACACACGCCGTCCACCCAGACTTCGCCGGAAGTCGGCTTCATCACGCCGCCGATCAGCCGCAGCAGCGTGGTTTTGCCCGAACCGCTGATGCCCATCAGCGCCACGACCTTGCCACGGGGGATGGTCATGTTGATGCCGGTGAGTATCGGACGCCGCCCGTAGGCGAAATTGACGTCCTTGATTTCAATCAGGTTTGCGGAGGGCACGAAGGGCCGGTTGCTGCCGGAAATAAAGTGCGAATTCTAAACGAGAACGCCCTTGCTACCAAACCGCGCATTCCGTCACGCGATGCACTGTTTACCCCCGCTGCGCTTTCGGCTAAGTTACGCCGCATGTCAGCATCTGCACTGCGCATCAGCAATCTGCACAAATCCTACGGCAAGGCCGTCGCGCTGGCTGATATATCGCTGGAAATCGCCGCCGGTGAATTTTTCGGCCTGGTCGGCGCCAACGGCGCGGGCAAAACCACACTGGTCAAATGTGCGCTCGATTTCTGCGACATCCAGTCCGGCGCCATCGAAATCTTCGGTGTCCCGCACCGCCAGACCGCCGCGCGCAGCCGTCTGGGATTCCTGCCGGAGCGCTTCATGCCGCCGCATTACCTGAACGGCCGCGACTTCCTGCGTTATCTCGGCGAACTGCATCGCCGGCCGTACGACGAAACACTGACCCGTGCCAAGTTTGCGGCGCTGGAACTCGATGACAATGCACTCGACAAACCGGTGCGCACCTACTCCAAGGGCATGACCCAGAAACTCGGCCTCGCCGCCTGCCTGCTCTCTGCCAAGGACATGCTGATCCTCGACGAACCGACCAGCGGCCTTGATCCCAAGGCACGCGCGCTGTTGAAGCGCGAACTGAAAGCCCAGCATGACGCGGGACGCACCGTGCTGATGACCACGCATGCGCTGCACGATGTCGGCGAAATGTGCAGCCGCATGGCGGTGGTGCATCGCGGACAGCTGCGTTTTGCCGGCACCCCCGCGGAATTCATCGCCCGCCACCGCAGCACTGACCTGGAGCAGGCTTATCTCGCCTGTATTTCCGACTAAATTTCCGACTAAACCAGTCGCTCTTGCTGCGGTATCAACAGCATCGGCAATCTGGCACAATACCTAATAATTTCAGCAAGTTAGATTATTTTATTTTTGGACAAGCGCATGACGGATCCGGCAAAACCCGAACTCCTGATCGTTGACGATGACCCTGCGATCATCGACACGCTGAGTTATGTCCTCGGCAGCGATTTCACCGTCATCACCGCAGAATCGCGGCCGCATGCCAAAGCCCTGCTGCGCCAGCGTGACACGCCGCCGCAACTGGCGCTGATCGACCTCGGCTTGCCACCGCGACCACACCGACCTGACGAAGGTTTCCAGCTCATTACCGAACTGATCGCTGCGGCGCCGACGATGAAAATCATCGTGCTGTCCGGGCAGAACGACGAAGCCAACGCCCGCCACGCACGTACGCTCGGCGCCATCGACTTTGTCGCCAAGCCGGCGGAACCCGCGCAACTGAAGGCGCTGCTCAAACAGGCGCTCAGCGTCACCTCGGCCGAAACTGGCAGCGCTGCGACCGGCCTGCTCGGCAACAGCCCGCCGATGCACAAACTGCGCCAGCAGATCACGCAATTCGCCGACGCCCCGTTTCCGGTGCTGATCGAAGGCGAATCCGGCAGCGGCAAGGAGCTGGTTGCGCAGGCGTTGCACAAACAAAGCCGCCGCGCCGGCAAACCCTTTCTCGCGCTGAACTGCGCAGCGATTTCACCGACGCTGGTCGAGCCCACGCTGTTCGGTTACGCCAAGGGCGCCTTCACCGGCGCCGTCACGGCACGCGCTGGTTATTTCGAGGATGCAGTTGATTCAACGCTGTTCCTCGACGAAATCGGCGAGTTGCCGCTGGAACTGCAGGCCAAACTGCTGCGCGTACTCGAAAACGGCGAATTCCAGCGCGTCGGCGAAACCCAGAGCCGGGTGTCCAACGCGCGCGTGGTCGCCGCAACCAACCGCGACATGCGCAATGAAATCCGCCACAACAACTTCCGCGCCGACCTGTATCACCGGCTGTCGGTGTTTACCATCAACGTGCCGTCGCTGCGCGATCTCGGCGAAGACAAGCAGCTGTTGCTGGATCATTATCGCCATTTTTATGCAGCGCAGATCGGTGCGCAACCGGTCGAACTCGACCCTGATGCGTTGCGCCTGTGGCGCGAATACCCCTTCCCCGGCAACGTCCGTGAACTGCGCAACATCGTCATCAGGCTTTGCACCAAATACGCCGGCACCCGCATTACGCCCGACCTGCTGCAAAGCGAACTCGACCGCGATAGCCTGGTGCCCGCCGGCGCCGGCATGCCCTCGCTGTCCGACGAAAGCGTGCTGCTCGACGCGGCGCGCCGGCAACTCGAGGCCGACCCCGACTTCAGCCTCGATGAAGTACTCAAGCGCTGGGAACGCGGCTTCGTCGAAGCCGCGCTGGCATTGACCAACGGCAACCTGTCACAGGCAGCGAAGCGCCTCGGGGTCCACCGCACCACGCTCTACAGCCGCATGCAGACTCACAGCGAAGCCGGCGAGAACAAATAACCATGTATTACGAACACTTCGGACTGACCCAGGCACCGTTCAAGATCACGCCGAACACCGATTTCTTTTTCGGCGGCGGCAACCGCGGCCCGATCCTCGAAGCGCTGATTTACGCGATCACCCAGGGCGAGGGCATCGTCAAGGTCACCGGCGAAGTCGGCAGCGGCAAAACAATGCTCTGCAGCATGCTGCAAAGCCGGCTGCCGGAACAGGTGGAGACGGTTTATCTGGCCAATCCCAGCGTCTCGCCCGAAGAAATCCTCCACGCCATCGCTTTCGAAATGCAGTTGGCCATCGATCGCGATGCCACCCGGCTGGTGGTGATGCACGCCATTCAAGCCTATCTGCTGCAGCGCCATGCCGAGGGCAAACGCGTAGTGCTGTTCGTCGAAGAGTCGCAGGGCATGCCGCTCGCCACGCTGGAAGAAATCCGGCTGCTGTCGAACCTCGAAACCAAATCCGACAAGCTGCTGCAGATCGTGTTGTTCGGCCAGCCAGAGCTTGACGACAACCTGCGCGAAAACCAGATCCGCCAGCTGAAAGAACGCATCACCCACAGTTTCCGGCTGGAGCCGCTGACCGCACAGGAAACGCGCGAATATCTGATGTTCCGCCTGCGCGCCGCCGGTTATCGCGGCCCCGACCTGTTTACCGATGCCATCGTCCGTGAAATTGCGCGCATCTCCGGCGGCCTGACCCGGCGCATCAACCTGATCACCGACAAGGCTCTGCTCGCCGCTTTCTCCGAAAACACCCACAGCATTCGCCAGAAGCACATTGATGCTGCAGTTCGTGACAGTGAATTTGCGCAAAAACACCTGCCCCCGGTTGCGCGCCCGCGCCTGCTTCAGGGTGTCGTGCTGCTCGGCGTGGGCATGGCGGCTGGTGCAGCGCTGTACGCGGTATTAGGCGCCGGCAACAAACCCGGGGCCATCGAAGCTGCCGTGACTGCAACGGCTCCAGCCGCCCCCGCGCAACCGGCGGCGACGATTTCGGCAGCCCCGGCCGCTTCTGGCGAAACTGATAAAAAATCAATTAAAACAAATACTTATGAAAATTCGGTAGCGCCATCTGCAGCGCCGCCCAGCGCAACGTCAACGCCCGTCGTCGCGCCCGCGACACTCGCAGCCACTACGTCAGCCCCAAGCGCAGCAGCGCCCGCCACGCCCGCCGGCAACAGCGCGCTGCTCGAAAGCCGACTCGCCGCCACCACAACCTGGCTGGGCGGCGCAAAGCCCCAGACCTACACCATCCAACTGCTCGGCTCGACCGACGACCAACAGCTTAACCAACATCTCAAATTTCTCTCTAACAGCATTGATATCAATAGTCTTTTTGTGTATCGTACCGTCGCTAAAGGTGCACCGTCACTGACTGTGGTCTGGGGTAGTTTTGACAGTCAGCGTGAAGCTCGCGAGGCCATGGCAAAATTACCGCCATTCCTGAAAGCTTATCGGCCGTTGCTGCGCACTGTGCAGGGGATCAAAGCGGAAGTCCGGGACCAGAAAGCATCGTGATCACGAGCGCATGTTGATGTCTGCGAGACGCGCAAAACCATCTGCAATCCAGGGGAGTAAGTACAACATGTCCGAACGGACGTCCGACCAGAGGCAAGCCGCCGCGCGGGCCCATCTGCGGAAAACCGGAATTGCCTGCGCCTGCGCCGCCGTGATTTTTGCCGGTGGCTGCGCCCAGTTCAGCCCGAAGCTTGCGCAATCCACGGGCCATATCGCTGCACCGGCACCTGATGCCAAATCCGCCGCCCCTGAGATTCCGCCGCCGGCACGCATATCCACGCTGGTGCCCCCGCCCGTCGCCCAGGTCAAACCGCAAACCTACAGCGTGGTCGTGCATGAAGTGCCGGTGAAAGAGTTGCTGCTGGCGCTGGCGCGCGACACCAAACGCAACATCGACATCCATCCCGGCATCAGCGGGCTGGTCAGCCTGAACGCGATCAACGAAACCCTGGAAGCCATCCTCGAGCGGGTTTCCAAACAGGTGAACCTGCGCTACCGGATTGAGGGCAACACCATCATTGTTTCTCCGGATACACCGTACATCAAGACTTACCGCGTCAATTACGTCAACATCCAGCGCAACACCACGTCGACGACCGGCGCATCGGGACAACTCGCAACCACCGGTCAAGGCTCACAGGGCAGCGGCTCATCAACGGCAGCCGGCGGAAATACCTCAAGCACGGTGGTCACCACCACTTCCAATTCGGATTTCTGGAAGTTGCTGGAACAGTCCGTGCGTTCGATTCTGAATTCGTCGATGCAGCAAAGCCAGACTGCCGAAGCGCGACAGAACCGGCTGGAACTCATCAAGCAGGAACAGGAAATGCGCACCAAGCAGATGGAGGCCGCGAGCAAGGCCGGCCAGTCTGCGCCGGCATTGGCCAATTCGCTGGCATCATTGGGAAGCACACAAACCAGTGCCAGTGCATCGCTGTTGCCGGATGACGTCATCGTCAACCCGGTGGCAGGCACCATCACCATCAACGGCAATGAAAAACAGCATCAACTGGTACAGGATTACCTGACCCAGGTCGAACGCGGCGCGCAGCGGCAGGTGCTGATCGAAGCCACGATCGTGGAAGTCAACCTGTCTGACAACTACCAGGGCGGCATCGACTGGTCGCGGCTGCCGATCAACGGCGGCCTGTCCTTCAGCCAGCAGCTGCTGCGCGGCTTCGGCACCGGCCTGACCCAGCTTGGCAACAATTTTTTCCAGGTCGGTTACAGCAATCCGACCACTGAAGTCGGCAACATCAACGCCACCGTCAAGCTGCTGCAGGAATTCGGCAACACCAAGGTACTGTCGAGCCCGAAGCTGATGGTCCTGAACAACCAGACCGCGCTGCTGAAGGCCGTGGACAATCTGGTCTATTTCGAGATCCAGGCGCAAAGCAACACGACGCAGGGCGTGGCCTCCACCACCTTCAACACCACCGCGAAAACCGTGGCGCTCGGCGTAGTCATGGGCGTGACCCCGCAGATCAACGATGACGGCCGCGTGCTGCTGACGGTGCGCCCGACCATTTCCCGCCTGCTGCGCTTCAAAAACGACCCCAATCCCAGTCTGTGCGATGCCAACAGGCTGAATTGCGTTGCCAACCCGGTGCCTGAAATCCAGGTGCGGGAAATGGAATCGGTATTGCAGATCGGCAACGGCCAGACCATCATCCTCGGCGGTCTGATGCAGGACAACGTCCAGCGTAACCGCGAACAGATCCCGGGCGCAGACCTGATCGGGAATGCCGGTGAATTGTTCCGCTTCCGTGATGAGCGTGTCAGCAAAAGCGAACTGGTAATTTTCCTGCGCCCGACCGTAATACCGAACCCCTCGCTGGAAAGCGATGAACTGAAGTTTTTCCAGCGCTTCCTGCCGCAAGCCGAGTCCGCACCGGCGCCCAAGCCCGCCCCATGAGCCTGCTGATGAAGGCCTTGGAAAAGGCCGCCAAGGATCGTGGCGAAACGCAGCAGCAGCCGGCCGCGGCAGCGAACGTCGCCGCGAGCAGCGCTGCACCAGCCGCAGCATCGCCGGCGATGGAATTGTCACTGGAGCCCTTGCAGGCCGACGCACCCGTCCCCCCGCCCCTGGCAGAACCCGCGCCGGCGCGTAGCACGGCGAAAAACCGCAACGACCGCAACCAGGCACGTGCGGCGACCGTGATGCAGGCAACTGCGCGCACGGCACCTGCGGCAGCAGCGACCAGCGGGTTGCGCATCCGTCCGGTGATGGCACTCGGACTGCTGGCGGGTATCGTGACATTGGGGTTCGCGGTTTACGTTTATCTGCAGATCACCAATCCCGGAATGTTCATCCGCCAGCCGCCGCCCGCCGCAAAACCGCTGACGCCGCTGGTACAGTCCCCGTCACCAGCGCCGATTGCAACCGGCACGGTCATCGCGCCTGCCGAACAAGCCACGGCGCAAACCCGCGCGGCAGAGCCGGCACAGACTGCACGTGTGCCGGCCGCGGAACCCGCACCGGCACGCAGCACAGAGACGCCGCGCAACAATATCCAGGTCAGCGCTGGTACCGCCGAGCCGCAACTCAATCCGCAACTGAGCCAGGCTTATGCCGCACTGCAGTCGGGCAAACTGGATGCCGCACGCCAGCTCTACACCGACGCCGCACGTGGTGATCCGCGCAACATCAATGCCCTGCTGGGCCTCGCCGCAATTGCGATGCAGGAGAGCCACCCGGAGGAAGCCAGTCGGCTGTATTTCAACGTGCTCGAGCTGGAGCCGCGCAACGCCTATGCGCAGACCGGGCTGATTGCGATGATGGGGCGCGCCGATCCGGCGGCCGCAGAATCCAGGCTGAAGCAGCTGATCGCCCGTCAACCGCTGGCATCGCTTTATTTCACCCTGGGCAATCTCTACGGCGACCAGTCGCGCTGGGCCGAGGCGCAACAAGCCTATTTCCAGGCGCATCAACTGGAACCGGCGAACCCCGATTACGCCTACAACCTCGCGGTCGGACTTGAACACATCGGCCAGCCCAGGCTGGCTGCAAACTTCTACCAGCGCGCGGTCGATCAGGCTAAAACCAAAGGCCGTGTCGGATTCAACCTGGCGCAAGCGCAGGACCGCATCCGTCAACTCGCCGCGCTGCCGCAATAACGGACCCGGGCGCTACTAGCTACCGCGATGGCCGAACAACGGAAGAAACTACGGCTGGGTGAACTGCTGGTGCAGCAGGGGCTGATCACCAAGGATCAGCTCGCGATCGTGCTCGCCGAGCAACGCAACAGCAACATTCCACTCGGTCGCCTGCTGGTCAGGCTCGGCTTCGTTACTGAAACCGCGATCCGCGACATCATGGCGCGGACCGTCGGTCAGGAATCAATCGACCTGGCCCAGGTTGTCGCCGATTCGGAAGCCTTGAGCCTGGTGCCCGAGGACTTCGCGCGTCGCAACCACGTGCTGCCGATCGCCTACGATCCGGCCGACCAGGTGCTGACCATCGCCACGACGGAAATTTTCAACGTCGTCGCACTCGACCAGTTGCGTGCCCTGCTCGGCCCGCAGGTCGAATTGAAGGCGCAGCTCGCCGCCGAAGCACAGCTTGGTGACTACATCGACCTGTTCTATGGTCACGAACTGTCGGTCGACGGCATCCTCACCGAAATCGAAACCGGCGAAATCGATTACGAAAGCCTGCAGGCCGGCGGCGACGAATACACCCAGCCGATGGTGCGGCTGGTCAATGCCATTCTGGTCGATGCCGTCAAACGCGGCGCCTCCGACATCCACTTCGAGCCGGAGTACGCCTTCCTGCGCATCCGTTATCGCATTGACGGCGTACTGGAAACCGTACGCAGCCTGCACAAGACCTACATGCCCGGCATTACCGTGCGGGTGAAAGTGGTCAGCGAAATGAATATCGCAGAAACCCGTGCGCCGCAGGACGGACGGCTGTCATTGACGCTGAATGGCCGGCCGATCGATTTCCGCGTCTCCACCCAGCCGACGATCTACGGCGAGAACATCGTACTGCGCGTGCTGGATCGCGAAAAATCCATCGTCAATCTGGACCGCATGAACCTGCCCGCCGCAACCATGGCAAAGCTGGAAATGATGCTGGCACGGCCGGAAGGCATTCTCGTCGTCACCGGCCCCACCGGCAGCGGCAAAACCACCACGCTGTATTCACTGCTGGCCCAGGTCAATGACGAAACCGTCAACATCATGACACTGGAGGATCCGGTCGAATACCCGCTGACCCTGATGCGCCAGACCTCGGTCAATGAGGTGGCGCGCATGGATTTCGCCAACGGTATCCGTTCGATCATGCGCCAGGATCCGGACATCATCCTGGTCGGTGAGGTGCGCGACAAGGAAACCGCGGAAATGGCCTTCCGCGCCGCCATGACCGGCCACCAGGTGTTCACCACGCTGCACACCAACTCGGCGCTCGGCGCCTTCCCGCGGCTGCTCGACATCGGCATACAACCGGACATCATGGCCGGCAACATCATCGGCATCATCGCGCAGCGCCTGGTGCGTCTGCTGTGCGTGCATTGCAAGGAAGCCTACGCGCCGTCACAGGAAGAACGCGCCCTGCTCGGCGTGGCTGCGGATTCGGCATCCTTTCTCTACCGCCCGGTGGGCTGCAAGCACTGTTCGAACAAGGGCTACCGCGGCCGCACCCCGATCATGGAACTGCTGGTGATGGACGCAGACATGGACGAACTGGTGGCACGCCGCGCCACCGCCAAGGAGCTGCGCGCCGAGGCCGTCTCCAAGGGTTTCCGCTCACTCGCCGAAGAAGGCATCGGCCGCGTGATTGAAGGCAGCACCAGCCTCGCCGAAGTCGCGCGCTCCGTCGATCTCACCGGAAGGCTGCGCCAATGACGGCCCGCCTGCTGCAAACGCAGCATTGCACCTGACCCGCTGATCCGTGCCCTCCTTCCAATACAAGGCCATCGACAAAACCGGCCAGCCGGCCCGGGGCGGCCTCGACGCGGTCAACGAAGTCGATCTCGAGCTGCGCCTGCGCCGCATGGGGCTGGACCTGATCACCTGCAAACAGGTGGATCGGCAAACCTCGACCACGCTCGCTGCGGGCGGCGCCGTCACCCGGCAGGATCTGGTCAATTTCTGCTTTGACATGGAGCAGATGGTCCGCTCCGGCATCCCGATCATCGACGGCCTGCGCGATATGCGCGACAGCATCGATTCACCGCGCTTTCGCGAAGTGCTGACCATCATGACCGAGGACATGGAGGCCGGCAATGTGCTCTCGCAATGCATGGCAACACACCCGGATGTTTTTGATCGCGTATTTGTCAGCCTGATCCGCGCCGGCGAGCAGTCCGGCCAGCTCCCCGAAGTGTTCAAGAACCTCGCCGATACCACCCGCTGGCAGGACGAACTGATTTCACAGACCCGGCGGCTGCTGATGTATCCGGCGCTGACACTGGTAGTGGTGCTCGCGGTGATGGCTGCGTTGCTGATCTTCCTGGTGCCGCAGATCGCACAGTTGTTCAAATCGATGGGCATGGAACTGCCCATGCAGACGCGGGCACTGCTCGCGGTGTCGGGCATCGCCAAGGATTTCTGGCTGCCCATCCTGCTGCTGCCGGTGATTGCCGTGATCACGCTGGTGGTGACCGTGCGCCGGTCGAGCAAGGCCGCCTATCTCTGGGACTACACCAAACTGCGGCTGCCCATCGTCGGCCCGATCATCCAGAAAATCATCCTTTCCCGGTTCGCCAATGTGTTCGGCCTGATGTACCGCTCCGGGATCACCGTACTCGATGCCATCCGCATCAGCGAGGAAGTCGTCGGCAATCGCGTGGTCGCCGACGGCCTGAACCGCGCCGTGCAGCAGATCGCCGCCGGCGACGGCATGACGGAATCCTTCAACAACCTCGGCCTGTTCCCGCCGCTGGTGATCCGCATGCTGCGCGTCGGCGAAGCCACCGGCGGACTGGACGTGGCTTTGGCCAACGTCACTTATTTCTACAACCGCGACGTCAAGGATTCCGTGGACAAGGGCATGAAAATGCTCGGCCCGGCGCTGACGCTGATTCTCGGCGGCATGATCGCATTCGTGATCTGGGCGGTGCTCGGTCCCGTCTATGATATTCTCGGCAAACTGAAATTCTAGCCACGGGATATCCCTCATCCCCATCATGGCCAACAAACTCCTGCTCTGCATCTCGGTAAACGGCGCGACCGCCGCACGCTGGAAAGGCGGGCGGCTGCACGACGTCGAGGTCTTCGCCAACGATGACGCCGGCATCGCCGGATTCCGCGACTACGCCGCAGCCTCCGCGGGCACACCCGCATTCATGATTGTTGATGCGGTTGAAGAAGATTACCGCTTCGAAACCCTGCCCCATGCCTCGGGCTCCGACCGCGCACAGATGGTCGAACGCAAACTGCGCCAGTATTACCGTTCGTCGCCCTACTGCGCAGCCTCGCTGATCGGACGGGAAGGCGCCAAGCGCCGCGATGACCGCTTTTTGTTCTCGGCGCTGACCAATCCGGAAATCGTCACGCCGTGGCTGGCGGCACTGGTGGAAACCGGCCTGCCCGTTGGCGGCATTTACCTGTTGCCCATGGTCATGTCCGGGCTGGTCGACGCGACCGACAGCAAGTCCGACAACCTGCTGCTGGTGGCCGCCCACCCTGCCGGCATCCGGCTGACTTTTTTCCGCGAAGGCGCGTTCCGGCTGAGTCGCCTGAGCCGCGGCGATGCCACGCAGAACCGCGCCATCATCGACGAAATTTCCAATACGCGGCTCTACCTGCACGCGCTGCGCGCGGCGACGCTCGACGAACCGGTCACCGTCGTTCTGCTGGATCATGCCGACCGGCTTGGCGAGGCCACCAAGCTCATCGGCGAAGACAATCCCAGCCTGCACTGCACCCGCCTCGGCCGGGGCGACATCGCCGCCCGCCTCAAGCTCGACCCGATCCTGATCGAAACTTCGCCGGCAACCATCTTTCTGCATCTGCTCGGCGCAACAGTTCCGGAAAACAACCTGGCATCCGCGACGGTAACCGCGGATTACAAACGTTATCAGTCCCGTCGTCAGCTGTTCGCAGCCAGCGCCGTCGCGGCAGCGATCGGCATCGCCTGGTCCGGATTCAACCTGTTCCAGCAGTACCTGATCGGCGATGAGACTGCCGCCGCCGCGCAAAGGACTGCGCAGGTCAACGCTGAATACCAGGAAGCCACCAAGCAATTTCCCGCGGCACCCACCACCGCGGACAATCTCAAGCGCGCGACCGAGCTGGCCGAAACACTACGGACTTCCGCGGCCACGCCCGAACGCTTCTTGCAGGTGATCAGCCGTGCGCTGGCACCCAGCCCCGAAATCGCCCTGGTCGAACTCAGCTGGCAGAACAGCACCACGGAATTCGATACCGGCACGGTCACCACCGGATCCGGACGGGCACCGCCGAAACCGCCGGCTTCCGGTGCCGTCACCGCCGGCGCCCGCAAACAAAGCGGACTCATCGCCGGGCAGGTGCGCGATTTCAAAGGTGACTTCCGCCGCGCCATCACCTCCATCAATGCCCTGGCGGAACGCCTGCGCTCCGACCCCGGCGTGGAGACTGTTCGCGTCGTGCAATTACCGCTCAACGCCAGCCCGACGCTAGCGCTTTCCGGCAATACCGCTGACAATCCGGCGCAGGCTGGAGCCGCCGAGTTCAAGCTGGTTCTGGTGCTGAAACAACCGTCATGACCGCCGAACAACTCAAGGCCCTGCGCGGGCCGCTGGTCCTGCTGGTGGCAGTGCTGGTTGCAGCCGCCGGCGCCATTTATTACACCCACCTGCTGCGGCAGCAGGCGCAGACCGCCCTGACACAGCAGCAGAACCAGCTGCGTGAAGCCCAGACACGGATGCAGCGTTCCGGCGATGAAAAATCGATCATCGTTCAGTACGTCGGCAAATATAATCAATTACAGCAATCCGGTTTCATCGGCGAAGAACAGCGCATCAACTGGCTCGACGCACTGCGCGCGGCCAACGAGCGCACCGACCTGTTCGGCGTCAATTACGGTATCGAGGCGCAGCAGGTTTACCCTTACGCCGCCGAACTCAACCCGGGACCGATCGCCTTGCGGCAATCGGTCATGAAACTGGAATTCCGGCTGCTGCATGAACTTGACCTGCTGCGTTTTTTTGAAGCGCTGCGGCAGCAGAACGCGGGACTGTTCCACCTCGACCAGTGCACCCTGCGCCGCACCGAAGCCGCCGGCGCCGTGCGTTACCAGCCCAACATCACCGCCAACTGTCAGTTGGCGTGGATCACTGCGACCCCCGACGCACCGCCCGGAGAACGCCCATGAAAGGGTTCGCCGCACTCTTGCTGCTGGCGCTCACGCCAATTGCGCAGGCGGCCGATCCAACGCCGATCGGGCGCATTTTCTTTACGCCCGAACAGCGCGCACAACTCGACCTGCTGCGCAGCCAGAAAGCGGTGGCTTCGCAGGTACGCGACGAACCGATCCCGGAAAATGTCACCTACAACGGCATCGTGCGCAGCAGCGACGGCAAAACCACGGTCTGGGTCAATAACGAAGTCCTGACGGACGCCGCACTGCGCCTCAAACAATCCATCGTCGGACGGGTCGAGCGCAATGGCCAGATCCTGCTGCAAACCCAGGCCACAGGCGCGGCACAGTTGCAATTGAAGGTGGGGCAAACCGCGGAACTGTTTACCGGCAGGGTTGACGAGACCTATGCGGCGCAGCGCACGGTGCCAGTGGCCAAGGCCAAACCGCCGGCAACAGAAAAACCTGCGGCCGAACCCAGCGGAGCAGTTGCCCCCCGCCTGCAGGGCGGCGATGCAGGAACGGCGGCGCCTGCCGAAAACAAGAGCCAGGCCCGGCCCTGACCTTACGCCATGTCATACCGACACCTGCCATGTTCTTCCGTGCTCAGGCGCCAGCGTGGCGCGGCGTTTCTGATACTGGTATTGATGATCGGCCTGATCGCAGCCTCGATGATCGTCACTGCCGCCCCGTCGGCAAACGCCAGTCTCGCCGCAGCCGAAAAAACGGCCAAGGCGCTGGCAACCGCGCGTGAAGCCCTGATGGCTTTTGCCGTGAGTGTTTCCGATTCCGCGCGCCCCGGCGACCTGCCCTGCCCGGGCACTGATTACACCACCGGCATCGCGGGCACATCCTGCAATACATCCACTCTGCGCGTTGGCTACCTCCCGTGGAAAACACTGGGCCTGCCTGACTTGCGCGACGGCAGCGGCGCCCCCCTGCTTTACGCAGTTTCAAACAACTTCAAGAACAGTACACGCTTGTCTACCGCCTTGAATTCCGATCTCTCCGGCGAGTTCACTGTTGCCGGTGAAAATGCGATCGCCGTCGTATTTGCCCCAGGCCAACCCATCGGCACCCAGGATCGCAGTGCGGCCGGTTTTAATATCGCCAACTTCCTCGAACTCCGCAATGCCGACGGCGACAACACGTTTGTCAATTCACCCGAGGCCAGCAACTTCAATGACCGTCTGCTGTGGATCACGCCGCGGGCGTTTTTCCCGCCGCTGGAACTGCGCGCATCGCGACTCGCCCAGGAAAAGCTGCTGAATTACTTCAGCATTACCGGCCGTTTCCCCTACGCCGACCAGTACCTGGGCGGAGCATCTTGCCGCACTTTCAGTGGCGGCCGCGTACCGTACTACGGCAGCAGTTGCCTGCCCTCAGGCAACGGCGCTTCATCCGGCGCCTGGACTACAAGCTGGCCAGCATGGTTCTGGGATAATTACTGGGACTACGTAATCCACTACGCGCCGGCACAACGCTGTGTTACCAATCCGGGCACTATTTGCGGCGGCAGCGGCAGTTATCTGACCGTGGACACCCAGACCAACATCCGGGCCCTGCTGATCCGCCAAGGCATACCCAATGGCCAGAGCCGCCCCTGCTCCCTGGTATCGCAATGTCTGGATGACACGGAAAACGGCGACAGCGACACGATTTACGTGACACCGGTTGCCGGCAATGACCGCGCGACCATCGTTTCGCCCTGAACCATGCGCATACGCCAATCAGGTTTTTCCCTGCTGGAACTGGCGATTGCCATGTTCGTGCTGGTGCTGTTGCTCGGCAGCATCCTGGTGCCACTGGCCACGCAGGTCGAGCAGCGCCAGATTTCAGAAACTGAAAAAACCATGGAAGGGGCTCGCGATGCGCTGCTCGGTTTCGCCATCGCCAACGGCTACCTGCCCTGCCCGGATACCGATAACGACGGCGTGGAAAACGCCGGTGCAACCCAATGCAGCAGCATAGGCGCCAACAGCATCTCTCACGGTAATCTGCCATGGCAAACACTGGGGCTGGCCAGTGAAGACGCCTGGGGTAACCGCCTGCGTTACGCCGTGCGCGAAGAATATGCCAGACGCACTTTTTTTACGCTGGGTACGACAACGGCCAACGTCCAGGTCTGTCAGGCAGCCGCCTGCGCCACCGACCTCACTGCATCCGCAGTCGCCGTCCTGGTATCACACGGCAAAAACGGCTACGGCGCCACCAACAGCGCCACCGGTACCGTTTACACGGCGCCGACCAGCGCCGATGAACTGGAAAATACGGACGGCGACCGCAGCTTTGTCAGTCATGTTCCCTCGGGCATCGGTTCAACTGCGGGCGAGTTTGATGACGTCGTGTTGTGGCTGCCGCTTTATACGCTGTTCAACCGCATGGTCACCGCCGGTAAACTGCCTTAAGTCGCCCGCTCAACCGCGACGCGCCAGTTCAAAACACACGTTCCCCTGCCGGTTGTCCGCCAGCGCCAGCGCGTAACCGGACTGCTCGGCAAATTTCGCCGCCTGAAACAGGCCCACGCCAAGACCGTTTTCCGAAGCAACGGGTGCAGTCAGGATCTGATCGACGATGGCCGGCGACACCGGCGCCCCGGTATCGCAGACCCGCAGCCGCGGTCCGGCCGACAGTGTCAGCGTGACCTGCAATGCATCATTCTGGGCGGTTTTGTAGAGGGCGTTTTCGATCAGCGTCGCCGCAGTGCTGTCAAACAACTCCGCCGGCAGGCGCATGCCGGTCAGCGTTCCACCTTCACGGAACCGGAGCACGCTTCCGGAATAACGCGCCTGCAGAGCCTGCCACCAGATCGCCGCATCGACCTCATTCGCGGCATTGATCGCCGGAGATTTCAGTTTGTCGAGCGCGCTGCCCAGCCGCTGCGCGATCTGCGGCAACTGCCGCTGTACCAGCGCACGAAACGCCGTGTCGTCATCGACACCGCGCATTTCCGCCGCCGCGCAGATCGAGCGCAGCGACTGCAGCAGGTTCTTGACGTCATGGGTCAGCCGCGCGCCGGTCTCGTAGATCGCCTGGGTATAGGCGGATTGCCGGCGCAGCTGCTCCCGGCGCTGGGCTTCGTAAAAGTGGCCCACCATCTGCATCAGCAGCTTCAGGTGCAACAGTACCGCCGGTGAAAACGGCCGCGGCGCATAGACGGTGACGTGCAGGCTGTCAGTCTCGTATTGCTCGGCATGCGCGGCTTCCTTGCCGACCGTGCCGGAGGACCACGCCGAAGTCCAGCCAAAGCCGGTGACCCAGGGCAGCTCCAGCATGTACGCCAGCGCTTCCTGCAAAAACTGCTCGGGCCGGGTTTCCGTCTGCGCCAGCTCAGCAAGGTGCCGCATGCGCTGCTCAAAGGGCAAGCCCATGCCCAGCAGGTAGCGCGACAGCAGGGTACCGATGCCGCCGAACCCACCGTGCGGATTCCACAGCCACGACAATCCCACCAGCAGCAGCGCGATGACCATCAGCGCCTGCGCCAGGCCCAGCAGGTACTGCCCCTGTGACACGACCTGGATGACAAAGCTGCCGAGCACCAGCACAACCACCAGCAGAAACAGCATCACGCTGTAAAACAAGTCGACGATCACCGGCGAGCCCGACGGCCGTTCGCCCTTGGGAATCGCCAGTATCACCAGCGGCAGCAGCATCAGGCCGTAACGCACGAAAACCCTGACACCGGAAATTTCGTCGTAATTGGTGAACAACTGCGGCACCACCCACATCAGCAGTGTAGTCACCAGATAAATCGCGGCCAGAATCGCGACCAGGCGCTCGCTGCGGCCCACCGTTCCCGGCACACCGCCACCTATCAGGCCGAATAACACCGCCATCCAGGTCGCAATCAGCCACCAGTTGCCGGAAACCGCAAAAAATACGCCCAGGCAAAGCACCAGCAAGGCGCGCGTCAGCGGAATCTGCCGCTCGCCGCGCCACACCGGTTGCCAGATCAGGAACAGGCCGAAATGCGCCAGCAGCAGGCCCCGCGCCCACCAATCATCGACGCCCCCGGCTATCGCACTGTGCAGTGTCAGCAGCATCGCGGCCAGCAGCAGGTTCTGGTGCCGTGGCGGCACGGCGGATGCGGCCGGCACACTGCCCGGCTGGTTCGGTGGATTGAGTGCTTCTTCAGACATCGCTATTGGCTAGGGCCTGTTAACCATCATTTCATGAGTACGACGGCGACGATTTGGCCTCAGGGCTAGGAACGTCGAGCGCGGTTTGCCCGTTGGCAAACAAGCGAAGGCGCGACAACGCACTGGGGCCAAATCGTCCCGTCCCTCCGGGTTGTGGCCAAAATCGCCACTGACTGCGTTACCGCATCTGTCAAATGAGTTGCCCATATTCTCGATATGGGCCGCGGTAAGTGCTTGTCACTGACGATTTTGGTCACAACGCATCTCATGAAATGATAGTTAACAGGCCCTATACTATTTGTCTTTGAAAAAACGGTCCCGCCCATGCACATCGCCACCATCGGCAAATACACCGCTCTCGAAGCCATCCGCACCCGCGTCCCGGCGACCGCGCTGTTGACGCTTGCCATCCTGCTTGGCGCCAGCCTGTTCGTTCGCGAACTCGCCGTCACCGAAACCGTTCGTTTCCAGACCGGCTTTTACGCCGCCGCCGCTCGACTGTGCGCAGTGTTCATGACCAGTCTTTACGTACTGGCGAGCATCAGCCGCGAATTCAATGACAAAGGACTTGAGGTATTACTCGCCCTCGACGTACCCCGCTCGCATTATATCTGCGGGAAGCTCGCCGGATTCATGCTGACCGCATGCGCCATCGCGGCGCTGCTGTCGCTACCGCTGTGGGTGCTGGCGCCGGCGACCGCAGCATGGATGTGGATGGTCTCGCTGGCCGTCGAACTGGCGCTGATTACCGCGCTGTCGCTGTTCTGCATCGTCACTTTCAGCCAGTTGCTGCCCGCTGCCGGTTTTGTCGCGGCCTTCTACCTGCTCGCGCGCAGCGTGACCGCCATGCGCCTGATGAGCGCCAACCCGATTGCGGGGCAGGATACGCTGTCACACCAGGTCACCCGCGGGCTGGTGGACGGCCTGGGCTACCTGATGCCGGCGCTGGACCGCTGGACCGATACCGCGTGGCTGGTCAATGCCGCACCCGATCCCTCCGCCCTGCTCGCCATCATTGCCCAGGGCGCGATCTACATCGGGCTGCTGGCGGCGGCAACCTTGTTCGATTTTTACCGCCGGAGTCTTTAATTGCTGAAGCTGGCCGGCTTTACCGATGAACGGTCACTACGCGCCGTGCCGCCGGCCGTCGCCGGGTTGCTCGCAGTCGCATTTGCCCTGCAACTGTTCTGGCACAGCCTGCAGCCGGCCCCGGCAGCACGCGCCGCAGCCCTGCCCCCGGCACCGGAGATTGCGGGGCTGCGCGTGGCGAGTTTCGGTGAACCCGTCGCCACTGCGCAAATGCTGCTGCTGTACCTGCAGGCCTTCGACAACCAGCCCGGCATCAGCATTCCGTTCCGCGACCTCGATTACGACCGCGTCACGGCGTGGCTGGACACCGCGCTGCGCCTCGACCCGCGCAGCGGCTATCCGCTGATGATGGCTTCCCAGCTCTACGGGCAGGTGCCCGATACCGGCAAACAGCGCGCGATGTGCGAATTCGTGCATGCCCGGTTTATCGAAGCGCCGGATGAACGGTGGCGCTGGCTCGCCCACTGCGCCATCATGGCCAAACACCGGCTCCACGATCAGGCACTCGCACTGCGGTATGCGGCAGACATTACCCGCTACGCCGGCCGGGCATCCGGCTGGGCGCGCCAGATGCAGATTTTCATCCTGGAAGACATGGGCGAAACCGACAGCGCCAAAGTGCTGCTGGGGGGTCTGCTGGCTAACGGCGAAGTCACCGATCCGAGCGAGCTGCATTTTCTGACCGAGCGGCTGCAAAACCTGGAAAGTGCCGGAAAACCGTCGGCAGCGTCGAAATCCCGACACTAACGTCCGGGGTGACCCGTGCCCTTACCCGCGACATTCGCCATCCGGAATGCCCATTGCCAGGAAAAATTAAAATAATTCAATAAAAACAATAAGTTAATGACATCCCGCACGACGAGCATTGACTACCCTATGAGCCAGGCCAACCAAGGTTTGGTCAATCCAATGGTACGAACCTTGCATATTTGCCTACATCAAAATTTCCGCCTGTAGGCGGTGAGGAAAAAAAATGAACCGAATCAAACAACAGCAAGGCTTTACGCTGATCGAGATCGCCATTGTGCTGGTCATCATCGGCCTGCTGCTGGGCGGCGTGCTCAAGGGTCAGGAGCTGATCACCAGCGCCCGCGTGCGTAACCTGATTTCCACGCAGGACGGCGTCAAGGCCGCTTACTTCGGCTTCCTGGATCGATTCCGGGCACTTCCGGGTGACTATGCACAAGCCTCGACCAACATTTCTTGCGCTCCAGCATGCTCAAACGGCAATAACAATGGTCAGATCGAACTAAACGCAACACCAGTTTCGGGTAGCGTCGTAAACGAAAACATCCTCGTTTGGGAACATTTATCAAAAGCTGGCTTTATTAATGGTAGTTACACATACGCAGTAGCGCCAGAAAGCACGAACTCTGGGCTAGCTAATCCGTACTCTCGATATATGCAACTCTCTTATGACAGCACATATGAGGGCACCGCGACAACTCGGCACAACCTGAAAACCGGCAATCAAATTCCTTCGGATATTCTTGCTGAAGTTGACAGAAAAGTAGATGACGGGAAAGCAACTACCGGAACATTCCGTGCGTCGGGTTACGGTGGACAAACCGGAGTGGCTGCCATAACTATTGCCTCATGCTACTCAGGAACTGATTGGATAGTTACAAGTCCGGTTACGAATTGCGGGGCCGCAAGTCTGTTCTAGAATTTGCAATTAGAAGGTAAAAAAGCCCGCGTGAGCGGGCTTTTTTATTGCAGTCCGGTTGAGCGCTAACCCTGCAGCAATTTCATTTCGGCCGCCGCTACCGCGGTCTCTGAACCGAGCAGCACCACCACATCACCTTCCTCAATGCGCATCTCCGGCGCCGGCGTCGTGGTGCGCACATGGCGCCGCCGCACCGCGGTGACTTCCACGCCCGCCAGCGCCAGATCAAGCTCCAGCAGTTGCCGGCCGACGGCCTTGGCGCCGGCGGTCACCAGCACTGAATGCAGGCGCGGCTGCAGCCTCTGGTCGTCGCTGTCCGCATCATCGGTAATGCCGCGGAAAAAACCGCGGAACAGCTCGTAACGATGCTCGCGAGTCTCGCGGATACGGCGCAGCACGCGGGTCAGCGGAACACCAACCAGCATCAGCGTGCTGGAGGCCAGCATCAGGCTCGCCTCCATCAGATCGGCCACAACTTCGGTGGCCCCGGCATTTTTCAGTTTCTCGACATCGCTGTCGTCGAGCGTGCGCACCACGATCGGCAGGCCCGGCCGAGCCTCCTGCACCAACGCGATAATGCGCAGCGCTGAGGCAGTATCAGTGTAGGTGACGATAACCACGCGCGCCCGTGCCAACCCTGCGGCCAGCAACACCTCCCGACGGGCCGCGTCACCGTACACCACCCGCTCCCCCGCCGCCGTCGCCTCGCGGATGCGTTGCGGATCGTTGTCGAGCGCGATGAACGGCACCGCTTCGCGCTCGAGAAAACGTGCCAGGTTCTGCCCGCTGCGGCCGTAACCGCAGATCAGCACGTGTTCGTTGGTGGCCATCGACTGCACAGCAATGTTGTGCAGCTGCATCGCGCGGCTCATCCACTCCGTGGCACTCCAGCGGCGCACAATGGCTTCGCTGCGTTCGATGACGAAAGGCGCAATCAGCATCGACAGCACCATCGCCGCCAGCACCGGCTGCAGTACGTCCGGCGCCATCAGCCCGTTGTTTGCGGCATGGGCAAGGATCACGAAACCAAACTCGCCGCAGGCACCGAGCGCGAGACCGGCGCGCAGGGCAACGCCGCTGGGTGCGCCGAACAGGCGGCTCAGGCCGAAAATCAGCGCGGTCTTGACCAGCACCAGTGTCACCAGCAGCACACTGACCCAGGCGTTGTCGACCACCACCCGCACGTCAAGCAGCATGCCGATGGTGACAAAAAACAGACCCAGCAGCACGTCGCGGAACGGCTTGATGTCCTCTTCAACCTGGTAGCGGTATTCGGTTTCCGAGATCAGTACGCCGGCGACAAAAGCGCCGAGCGCGAGAGACAGTCCCGCCAGTTCCGTCATGTACGCCACGCCCAGCGTCACCAGCAGCACGTTGAGCACAAACAGTTCGGATGACTTCTGCCGCGCGACTACATGGAACCATGCACGCATCAGGCGCTGACCGACAAACAGCAGCACTGTCAGCACGATCACCGCCTTGGCCACGGCAAAACCCAGCGTGGGCAGCAGTTGTTCCGGCGGCGCACTCAGTGCCGGAATCAGGATCAACAGCGGCACCACCGCAATGTCCTGGAACAGCAGGACACCGATAATCTGCTGGCCGTGCGCGGAATTCAGTTCAAAGCGCTCGGCCAGCAGCTTGGCGAGGATCGCGGTGGATGACATCGCCAGCGCGCCGCCGAGTACGATGCCACCCTGCCAGGAAACGCCCACGCCGATGGCAACGCCCAGCACCAGCAACAGCATCACAAGCACCTGGGCCGCACCCAGCCCGAACACGATGCGGCGCATGGTCACCAGACGCGACAGACTGAACTCAAGGCCGATGCTGAACATCAGGAACACCACGCCGATTTCGGCGAGATCGCGCACCTCTTCGGTCGAGGTCACCCAGCCCAGCGCATGCGGGCCGATCAGCACACCGACGATCAGGTAACCAAGCAGCGGCGGCAGTTTGAGCGAACGGAAGACGACCACCACCAATACGGCAGCAGCCAGCAGCACAAGCACGGATTGCAGGGAATTTTGCATGCGTTCAGGAGGACAGGAACGCTCTGAATATTGCCTTTTCTTCAATGAATTGCAAGCAACATCCCCGGAGCCGAAGACATCCCTTTGTTATAATTTCAGCGATGAAGACGCCCCCCGACAGCACCGCTGCCAGCCCTGTAGCCAGCCCTGCGATTGCGGCTGCCCGGAAAGTCCTTGAGATCGAGGCGCGGGCCATTACCGACCTCATCCCGCGGGTCGATGCCGGCTTCGAACAGGCGATCCGCATCATCCTGCAGTGTCGGGGACGTGTCGTAGTCAGTGGCATCGGCAAATCCGGCCACATCGCACGTAAAATCGCCTCGACCCTCGCCAGCACCGGAACGCCGGCATTTTTTGTACACCCGGCCGAAGCCAGCCACGGCGACCTCGGCATGGTCACCCGCGATGATGTGTTCCTGGCCTTGTCCAATTCCGGCGAAAGCGCCGAGCTGCTGACCCTGATCCCGGTGCTCAAGCGCCAGGGTGCAAAACTGCTGGCGCTGACCGGCAATGCCGCATCGACACTCGGCCGCGAAGCTGACGTCCATCTCTACGCCGGCGCGGCGCAGGAAGCCTGCCCGCTCAACCTGGCACCCACCGCCAGCACCACCGCTGCGCTGGCACTGGGTGATGCCATCGCGGTGGCGCTGATGCGTGCGCGCGGCTTCACGCAGGACGAATTCGCGCTGTCCCATCCCGGCGGCGCGCTTGGTCGCAAACTGCTGACACTGGTTCGCGACGTGATGCGCTCCGGCCCTGATGCACCGCGCATATCCACCACGGCAACGCTGACCGATGCGCTGCTCGAAATGTCGCGCGGCCGGATGGGCATGACCGCGGTGGTTGACGGCGCACATACCGTCAAAGGCGTTTTTACTGACGGCGACCTGCGCCGCGCGCTGGAAAAAGGCCAGGACCTGCACAAAACGGCGATCATCGACATCATGTCGCCGAGTCCGCGCACCATCGGCCCGGAACGATTGGCGGCGGAAGCCGTCGAAATCATGGAACGGGCCAAAATCAACCAGTTGCTGGTCGTCGATGATGACCACAAACTGCTCGGCGCGCTGAACATCCATGACCTGTTCCGCGGCAAAGTGGTCTGATCGCCGACCGCGCATTGGACCGCTTTTTGGACATTCACCTGAAAACACACCGCATCCGGCTCGTCGCATTTGACGTTGACGGCGTACTCACCGACGGTCGGCTTTACTATTCCGAAACCGGAGATGCCATGAAAGCCTTCGATGTGCGTGACGGCATGGGCATGAAGCTGCTGCAGGATGCCGGCATCGAACTCGCCATTATCACCAGCCGGCGCGCCCCCAGTGTGCTGCTGCGCGCCAGGGATCTCGGCATCCGCCATGTGCAGCAGGGTGTTGCCGACAAACGCAGCGGTTTTGATGCATTGCTCACCGAATTGGCAATTGCACCGGAGGAGGCCGCGTTCATGGGCGACGATCTGGTCGATCTGCCGGTCTTCCGTCACTGCGGCTTCGCCGTGACGGTGGCCGACGCGCCGGCGCTGCTGAAACGCCACGCCGACTACGTAACGCGTGCGACGGGCGGCCGCGGTGCAGTTCGCGAATTCTGCGAAATGCTGCTGCACAGCCGCGGCGCACTGACTGCGCAAACCCGCCGTTTCCTCGCTGCCGCACCGCACTGACCATCCCGTTCCTGATCATGACGCGATTTTCACAGTTCTTCCCGTTGCTGCTGCTTGCGGTGCTGGCCGGCCTGACGTTCTGGCTCAATCAGGCAGTACAGGAGGGTGTGCACGGCAACGGGGCGGAACGGCATGATCCGGATTACATTGCCGAAAAAATCGTCGCCCACCGCATGGATGCCAACGGCGATGTCAAGCACACCCTGTATGCCGAACGCATGACGCATTATCCGGATGATGATTCCACGCACCTGGTATCGCCGCGCTTCGTCAGCAATGTCTCGGCCCGCGCGCCGATGAGCATCACTTCGCGCACAGCACGGGTATCCAGCGGCGGCGAACACATTTACTTCGAAACGGATGTGCGGGCGACGCGCGCCGCCTATGCGGATCACAGCGAGATGGTGATGGAGACCAGCTTCCTCCACGTCACGCCGGATGAACACATCGCCCGCACCGACCGCCCGGTGACCGTCACCGACGCCCATACCGTTGCCCATGCGATTGGCTTAGAATTGAACAGTGAAACCCGCATCGTCAAATTCCTGTCGCAGTTCAAAGGCACCTACCATGACCCCGAGCGCGCAACCCGCCGTTAACCGGCAGCATTGGCTGCGCGCCGGTGTTGCCGCATTGTTCGCCGCACTGACGCTTGCTGCGGGGCCGGTGCTTGCAGAAAAAACCGACCGCGAAAAACCGATCAACCTCGAAGCCGACCGGGTGAGCGTTGACGACGCCAAACAGATCTCCACGTTCGAGGGCAAGGTTGTGCTGACGCAGGGCACCCTGGTCATCCGCGGTGACCGCATGGAAGTGCGCCAGGACAACGAGGGCTTCAAGAACGGCATCACCTGGGGCAATCTCGCCTACTTCAAGCAGAAACGTGACGGCTACGACGAATACATTGAAGGCTGGGCGGAGCGCATCGAATACGACAGCCGCGCCGACAAAATGCAGATGTTCAACCGTGCGTCAATGAAAAAAGGCGGCGACGAGGTGCGTGGAAATTACATCTCCTACGATGCGAAAACGGAATTCTTTCAGGTCATCGGTGGTGGCGCCAAGGCGGCCGCCGCGGAAAACTCCGACGGTCGTGTTCGTGCCGTGATCCAGCCCAAACCCAAGGACAAACCGGTTGCCCAGCCGCCGCTGCCGCTCAAACCCGATGCCACCCTCAGTACGCCGCGCGGCGAACTGCAGACGCCGCCGACCTGAGCCACTTCTGGACACCGTGCTGCAATCACTGAATACCGAAACCCCGGGGAACGCCACACCGGGCACGTTCCTGCTGAAGGCGGAGCGGTTGAACAAACGCTATCGGTCGCGCACCGTCGTCAAGGACGTGTCGCTGGAAGTACGCAGCGGTGAAGTCATCGGCCTGCTGGGACCCAACGGCGCCGGAAAAACCACCTGTTTCTACATGATGGTGGGACTGGTGGCGATGGACGGCGGCGAACTCTATCTCGACCAGATGCGGCTGACCCATATGCCGATCCACCAGCGCGCCCGCCTTGGCTTGAGTTACCTGCCGCAGGAAGCGTCGATATTCCGCCGCTTGTCAGTGGCCGACAATGTGCGCGCAATCCTCGAGTTGTACCACGACAACGAAGCGGCCGTTGAAGCGCGCCTTGATGCCCTGCTGCAGGATCTGCACGTCAGCCACCTGCGTAACAATCCGGCGATCAGCCTCTCCGGCGGCGAACGACGGCGCGTGGAAATCGCCCGCGCACTGGCCACCGAACCGCGTTTCATCCTGCTCGACGAACCTTTTGCCGGCGTGGATCCGATCGCAGTCATCGAAATCCAGAAAATCATCGGTTTTCTGAGAGCCCGTGGCATCGGCGTGCTGATCACCGACCACAACGTGCGGGAAACCCTCGGCATCTGCGACCGCGCCTACATCATCAATGACGGCACGGTGCTCGCCTACGGCAAGCCCGACGAGATCGTTTATAATGAGAGCGTAAGAAAAGTCTATCTCGGCGAGCATTTCCGTCTCTGAGATGGCCGCTTCACGTTGTTCAGGTTGAAAATGCGCGCGTAACCACCGGCGCGCGAACCCGGGAGGCGATTCCCCTGTCCGGACCCCGATGAAACATTCGCTACAGCTCAGACTCTCGCAACACCTGACGTTGACGCCGCAACTGCAGCAGTCGATCCGATTGCTGCAGCTGTCGACGCTCGAACTCAATCAGGAAATCGAGAGACTGCTGCAGGACAACCCCCTGCTTGAGCGGGAGGACGTTGAACCGCCACCTCCGCCCCCGCGCGACAGCGCGGAGCAGACCGTTGCCGGCGAATCTTCGGCAACGACAGAGGCCGAGGCCACCGCCCCTGGTGAAGATGCCGGCGCCTTCGACGCAATGGACGGCATCTCCTACGGCGGCAGCGGGGACTCCGAGGACGATGACTTTTCGCCCCTAGCCGAACAACCCGCCAGCCTGCGCGTCCACCTCGCCGCACAACTGTCAGTGCTGCATCTGTCTGATCGCGACAAACAGCTGGTTGCGATGCTCATCGATTCGCTGGATGACGGCGGTTACCTGCCGCAGACGCTCGAAGAAATCGCGGCCATGCTGCCGCCGGAACTCGAAGTCGAGCCGGAAGAACTCTCAACCGCGCTGCAACACCTGCAGCATATGGAGCCCACGGGCATAGGCGCGCGCAGCCTCGCCGAATGCCTGAGCCTGCAGCTTGCCGCACTGCCCGCCGACACCCCGTACCGCGATGCGGCGCTGGAAATCGTGCGCAATCACCTCGACGCCCTGGCCAGCCGGGATTTTGCACGGCTGAAACGCGCGCTGAAATGCGACGACGCCTGTCTGCGCACGGTGCAGAAACTGATCGTCAGCCTGAATCCGAAACCGGGGCGGGATTTTTCATTCGAAGAAACACGCTTTGTCGTCGCCGACGTCATCGTACGCAAAACCAAAGGTGTGTGGGTCGCCGTACTCAATCCCGATGCCATGCCGAAGCTGAAGGTCAACCGGCTCTACGCCGACATCCTGCAGCGCAACCGCGGCGGCAACTCGCAGCAGATCAGCGCCCAGCTGCAGGAAGCCAAATGGCTGATCAAAAACGTGCAGCAGCGTTTTGAAACCATCCTCCGGGTTTCCCAGGCCATCGTCGACCGCCAGCGCAATTTCCTTGAGCACGGCGAAGTCGCGATGCGGCCGCTGGTGCTGCGCGAAATCGCCGATACGCTGAGCCTGCACGAATCCACAGTGTCGCGGGTGACCACGCAGAAATTCATGCACACGCCGCGCGGCATTTTCGAACTCAAGTATTTTTTCGGCAGCCACGTCGCCACAGAAGCCGGCGGCTCGGCATCCAGCACCGCCATCCGCGCCCTGATCAAACAACTGGTCAGCGCCGAAAACACCCGTACCCCGCTGAGCGACGGCCAGATTTCGGAATTGCTCGGGCAGCAGGGTATAGTGGTGGCAAGGCGAACGATTGCAAAATACCGGGAATCAATGCAGATCCTCCCGGTCAATCTGAGGAAGACCCTCTAAAAAGAAGGAGACGCCATGAACCTGCACCTCACCGGACACCACCTGCAAATCACCCCGGCCATCCGCGAACACGTCGCGCACAAGCTGGAAAAAATTACCGGTCACTTCGACCACGTCATCGACATCAACGTCATCATGACCGTGGAAAAACTGCAGCACACTGTGGAAGCAACAGTACACCTCAGCGGCAAGGAAATTTTCTGCGAAACTCACGGCGAAGACATGTACGTGGCCATCGATCACCTGGTCGGCAAGCTCGACCGCGCAATCCTCAAACACAAGGGCAAGAACATCGCACATCGCCACGATGCCGACCCCATCAAGCATCAGCCCACTGACGCCGAGTAAACTCAGACTACGTCCCGGAATTCGCCGCTGTAATTCGCCGCCGTAATTCGTAAAATCCCGCCTAAACACCCATGAACCTGATCGCCAAGCTGCTGCCCGTGTCGAACATCCTGCTCGACGCCGACCTCACCAGCAAAAAAAGGGTATTCGAACAGGCCGGATTGCTGCTCGAGAACAACGAGAGCATTTCGCGCAGTCTCATTTTTGACAGCCTGTTTGCCCGGGAAAAACTCGGCTCGACCGGACTCGGTCAGGGCGTCGCAATTCCGCACGGCCGCATCAAGGGATTGAAAGCGGCCACCGGCGCGATGATCCGCGTCCAGAGCGCCGTGCCCTTCGATGCGCCCGACGGCCAGAACGTCAAACTCATTTTCGTGCTGCTGGTGCCGGAACGCGCCACCGACGAACACCTGCAGATCCTGTCGGAACTGGCGCAGATGTTCTGCGACAAACCGTTCCGCGAACGCCTGCTCAACACCGCCACGCCGGCGGATCTGCAACAGTTGATCACCCAATGGGAACCCAATGCCGCAGGTCAGCATAGCCCGGCTGTTTGAAGACACGCGGGAGAAACTGCAGCTCACCTGGGTCGCCGGCAGGGACGGCGGCGACAAGGGCATCGACAGCGAATTTACCAAGGACTCGTCGAAGGGACTCGTCGGCCACCTGAACTTCATTCACCCCAACCTGATCCAGGTGCTCGGTGTCTCGGAGGTCGATTACCTCAACGGCCTGGATACAGCTGAATGCCGCAGGGTGCTGGAGCGCACTGCAATCCGTGAACTGGCGTGCTTCATCGTCGCCGGCGCCAAATCCATGCCCGCGGCGCTGGCGGAAGTTGCCGAATCCACGCACACGCCGCTGTTTTCATCACCGATCCCCAGCGTGGAACTGATGTGGATCATGCGCCCCCACCTCGCGCGTGCACTTGCAGAATCCACCACCATCCACGGCGTGTTTCTCGATGTGCTGGGCGTCGGCGTGCTGATCACCGGGGACTCCGGCGTCGGCAAAAGCGAACTGGCGCTGGAACTGGTCAGTCGCGGCAGCGGGCTGATCGCCGACGATGTGGTTGAACTCTACCGGCTCGGTCCCGAAAGCATCGAAGGCCGCTGCCCGGGACTGCTGCGCGATTTCCTCGAGGTTCGCGGGCTCGGCGTGCTGAACATCCGCACCATTTTCGGCGAAGCTGCACTGCGCCCGCGCAAAAACGTCAAACTGATCGTGCACCTTGAGCGGCCCTCGTCCTCCGCATCGGGTTCCGACATCACCCATCTTGAGCGGCTGCCGCTGAAACCCGGTACTGAATCGCTGATGGGTGTTGAAATCCATAAAGTGACCATCCCGGTCGCCGCCGGCCGTAATCTCGCGGTGCTCACTGAAGCCGCGGTACGCAGCCATGTGCTGCAGATGCGCGGCATCGACAGCACGCGGGAATTCATCGAACGCCAGGCACGGTCGATGGGTGATCCTGACGATTGATGGTACGCGCCGATCGCCATATGCAACTGACATTGATCACCGGCCTTTCCGGCTCCGGCAAAAGCGTGGCACTGGCGGTACTCGAAGATGCGGGTTACTACTGCGTCGACAACCTGCCGGTGGAACTGGTCGGCCTGCTGGTCGAGAACCTGCGCGCCTCCGGCAATGAGCGCGTGGCGCTGACCATCGACGCCCGCACCGGCAACGCGGTCGCCGGCCTGCCGGCCGAGGTTGAGCGATTACGCGCGGCGGGCATCGACGTGCGGGTCATGTTCCTTGAAGCCAAGCGCGATACGCTGATCAAGCGTTACTCGGAAACCCGCCGCCGCCACCCGCTGTCGCCGCTGGGGCTGACGCTGCCCGAGTGCATAGACCGTGAGCGCGAACTGGTCGCCGGCATCTCGGACATGGCGCACCACCTCGACACCAGCGACCTGGCCCCCAACACGCTGCGCAACTGGGTCAAGGATTTTGCCGCGCTGCCGGCGGCCGGACTGACCCTGCTGTTTGAATCCTTCGGTTTCAAGCACGGCATCCCGCTCGATGCCGATTTCGTATTCGACGTGCGCTGCCTGCCCAATCCGTATTACGACCTCAAACTGCGCCCATTGACGGGTTGCGATGCGCCGGTGGCGGAATTCATCCGCGCCACGCCGGATGCGATGCGCATGCTCGACGACATCCATCGCTTCATCACCGACTGGCTGCCCTCGTTTGAACGCGACAACCGCAGCTATCTGACCATCGCCATTGGCTGTACTGGCGGCAGACACCGCTCGGTATTTTTTGTCGAGACCCTCGCCGAAAAATTCCGCGCCCGTACCCGCACCCTGGCGCGACACCGCGAACTCGGCGCATGAGCGACGCTCCTGCTGAAATACCGCTGTTCCCGCTGGGCACAGTGCTGTTCCCCGGCGGACTGCTGCCGCTGAAAGTGTTCGAACAGCGCTACGTCGACATGACCAAAGCCTGCCTGCGCGACAACACGCCGTTCGGTGTGTGCCTGATCAAGGAAGGCCATGAAGTCGGCCAGCCGGCTGCGCCGCATGCCATCGGCTGCCTGGCGCATATCGCACAATGGGATGTGCCCCACCCCAATCTGTTTGCGGTGTTGGCACGCGGCAGCACGCGTTTCCGCATCCTCGACACCACGGTCGCCACTAACGGACTGATCACCGCACGCATCGAAACCCTGCCCGAACCGACACAACCGGACAGCATCGATGGCGCCTGCCAGGAAGTGCTGCGGCTCGCGGTGGAACGCGCCGGTGTTGAAAGCGTACCGGGCCCGGTACGCCTCGATGATCCGGTATGGGTCAGTTACCGGCTGGCGGAAATCCTGCCGATCTCGGCGCAGGAAAAACAGGCGCTGCTGGAACTCACCGATACCGAAGCGCGGCTGGCACAGCTGCACGAATTGCTGCTGGCCCACGGCATCATAGAAAATATCAATAAAAACAATTAGTTACTGATTAATTTCGCGCGATCCCGCGGCAAATCCCGTTGCCGCATCAACGCCTGCACCCGTACCGCAGCTGCAACGGCATCGAGCAATAGCAGCGGCTCACCGCCACCCGCATAAATGCCTGTTTCGGTTACCACCAGATCCATCGCGATGTCGTGTGCCTGCGGAAAAATGCTGGTCACACGACAGGCATCCCAAGTGACGCCGATCGCCACCACGCGCTTTTCCAAAGCCGCCAGCGTGCGATCAAAATAACCACCACCGTAACCCAGCCGATAACCGCGGCCATCGCAGGCATTCATCGGCACGATGGCAATATCGGGCAGCACCACGGGCGTGCCATCGGGTACCGGGATGTCGTACACGCCGCGCCGCATGGCCGCGCCCGGCCACCACTCACTGAAGCGCAAAGGTTGCCCCTTGCCGGTGACTTCCGGCAAAGCGGCCACTGCGCCCTGCCCGCGCCAATGGCGTATCGCGTGACGCGCGTCGAACTCGGCCTTGAACGGCCAGCAGAAACCAATCACCGCTTTTTGCGGCGCCGGCAGCATTGCGCACAACAAGGCTGTCATGTGTTCCCCCCACGCCGCACGCTCAGCCTCGGCAACCGCAAGGCGCCACGCTATCCACTGCTCGCGCTGCGCCTTGCGCCATGCGCTGATGTCCTTCCAGTCCATCGATGCCGGTTCAATCATGCGTAATCCTTTGCATCAGCGACGGCCGCCGATCAATTTTTCGAGAATGCCGCGCACGGGCGTCGGCACCGCGGCACGCAGCGCGTCATCGGGCGTAATCCACAGCCGGCCCGGTTCTTCCGCGCGCTGCGGCCATGCCGACACGATGGCCGGCTGCGGCAAGATGTCGAGTTTGAAATGCGTGAAGCCGTGCGCGATCAGCGGCAGCGGTTCACCCAGCGTCACATCGGCACCATAACGCCGCGCACAAGCTTTAACCACATCCACGTCGGCATCCTCTTCCGGAAATGACCACATCCCGCCCCAGATCCCCGTCGCCGGCCGCTTCTCCAGCAGGATCTCGCCTGCGCGCTGCAGCACCAGCATCATGGTGCGCCGTTGCGGCAAAGCCTTGCGCGGCTTGGGTGTCGGCAGCCCGGTGACGCGATCTGTCCTGAACGCAACACACAGCTTCTGCACCGGACATTCCATACAGCGCGGCTTGCTGCGCGTGCACAGCGTCGCACCGAGGTCCATCAAACCCTGGGTGTACGGCCGCAAACCGGTTTTGGGCAGCAAGGCTTCGGCCTGCCGCCACAGTTGCGTCGCCACGGCGCTTTCACCCGGATAACCGGCAATGCCGCAGACGCGGGCCAGCACGCGTTTCACATTGCCGTCGAGGATCGCGCTGCGCTTGCCGAAGGCAAACACCAGGATCGCCGCAGCCGTCGAACGGCCGATGCCCGGCAATTCCATGATGGCTTCCAGCGTTTGCGGAAACTTTCCGTCGTGCATGGCCATCACTGCCTGTGCAGCACGATGCAGGTTGCGCGCGCGCGAGTAATAGCCGAGGCCGCTCCACAGTGCGAGCACATCGTCGAGCGGCGCTTCAGCCAATGCCTTCAAATCCGGAAACCGGGCCAGGAAGCGTTGATAGTAGGGAATAACCGCAGCCACCTGTGTCTGCTGCAGCATGATCTCCGACAGCCACACGGTGTAAGGCTCACGCGAACCCTGCCACGGCAGATCGTGGCGGCCGTGGTGTTTCTGCCACGCTGTCAGCGCAACGGCAAAATCATCAGTCACTGGCGCTCTTAAGATGGTGGAGCGGGTGAAGGGAATCGAACCCTCGTATGCAGCTTGGGAAGCTGCCGTTCTGCCATTGAACTACACCCGCGGCGGACGAATTGTACGACATATGCGACGTTTCAGCCGATGCACGCGTCGTCGCAATAACACAACCCCACGTAACACGTCACGGACACTGCATGCGCCCATGCGTCTGTTGCGTCTCATCCTGTTTACTTCTGCCCCGCATCGACTACGGCTTGCGCCTGCTCGGTAAGTCTGCAGTAAGACGGCGTAAGACTGCCGCAAGCCCTGTGGCCCAGCCTGAATGCGATTCCGGAGAAACGCACTCACTATGCTGCACGACACGGCAACCCAGAAATCCGGCACGGCATCGCCTGCGCATCGCGGGCCATGATGATTCCGCATTTCCAATTGCGTCATCTGGTCGCACCGCGCTTCCTTCGCGAACTGCATCATTTCCTGTGGACTGAACCCTGTCTGATCGGCAATCAGGTCGATGCCGGATGGAACTGCCGTGACCATGCATGGACCCTGTCGTTCCTGCTGCAATCATTCGGATTCGAGTCCGTCGTGGCGCACGGCGAAGCCTTTTTTGCTGCCGGCCCCGCGGCAAAACGTGCTGCGGTCAGCTATGCGCAGACCCCGCACAGCTGGATCATGGTCAAGGACCTCGGCGCCATCGACCTGAGCATCAGGCCGGATTTTTCCAGTGCCGGAGACGATTTCGGTGTGCCCATCGAATGGGTGTTCCTGAACAAGGGATCCGCCGGCAACAAATGCAATACGCAGTTCTTCAATGATGCCGCGGCGTACCGGCGTACGGTTGATCAGCTGCCGCAACTCCGCAACCGCATCAGCGCCGCGTACCGGATCGACGGCTACGAGCACCTCGACAGCAATCATCTGGAGTTTGCCGCCGGCTGGTTGAGATCCAGCCTCGCCGACCGGCTGGGTCTCCGCTACGGTAACCCTTCGCGGCTTTACCTCACCCTGCTCGATCACCTGGGTGGTTTTCTCCGCGGCACGACACCCAGCCTCGCCACCTTGTCGTTCGATGATGCCTGGGCGGCGATTGCCGATCCGCAGCATCGCATCACAAAATCATCTTCGCGCACCAGCATCCCGCGCATCCGCCCCGCAATGACGCCGCAGTCCGCGTAGCACTGCGGGCCTGGATGCCCCCGCTACAGGCGGCTGCAGACCGTCTCCCATCCGGCGGTGATGCATTCAGCGGAGTAGGTCGCTGCGATATGCCGCTGGGCTGCGGCGATCCGCGGTTCGATTGCCTCGGGGTTGTCGATCATCCAGCCGATTCCCCCGGCGATATCCTCCCCGATCCAGGCCCAGTCGCCGAACTCCAGATAGGACGGGATCGGCTGTGCCACGACAAAACGTCCGGCCCACAGCGATTCGATGATCCTGTTCGGGCTTTTCGCCAGTGATCGCGGATGCCCGGCGATGTAAGGAATGACCACAAAATCCGCCTCGGCCAGGGAGCGCCAGGTTTCCGCATTCGACCATTCCGCAAAACGCAGCGACAGCAGATTGCGGTGTTTTGAGTTGAAGTCCTTGCACTGGCGTTCGATGCCGTCAACGCGCTCCGTCACGATGCGCAGGTCCATCGGCTGTTTCCTGCACGCCTGCAGCAATGCGGGGAAACACTGCTCCAGGCTGGGCAGATTGACCGGGTGGCCGAACCACAGGGCTTTCAGCCTGGGGCCGGGCTGCCAGCGCGGCAAACCCCGCGGCCCCTCGAACGGATCGCCGATCACGAACGCGTCCCGGCCGAACTCGGCCCGGATCTTCTGCTGCAATGAAGCGTTCGTCGTGACCACGGCTCCGGCGAGCTCGACCATGCGCCGCAGATGCGGCCCGACGCGACCGTGCAAGCGGTCGTCGGAGAGATCAAACACGGTCTTTTTCCCTGCCGCCGCCGTTTCCTCCAGCAGACCCTCGACACATTCCGGTTCATCGTAGTTGCGCCGGAAAACAACCACGTCGGCATCAGCAATCGCCTGGCGTGCGTGATCCGGTGAATTACTGCCGTGACCGATCACCACGGCCTCGTGACCAAGGGCACAGAGACCTGCCGCCGGCATCAGCGCACGGTAGCGGACGCTGGCCACCGTGGAATCAGTCCCTCCCGCCGTCTCGATCAGGTCCGTCGCCACGGTAATCCAGACGATCTTCATGCGCTTGCGCCAGCGTCCTGCGTGCAGTCCGGGATTGCCATGACAGCTAAGCGCCGGTCGGGCTGGCGACCTTCGAGAAATCGGCAAACAATTTCCGGTAAACCGCTTCTGACCGTGTACCCGTCATCAGGGTCTGCAGATAAGGGAGGTATTTGCGGTTTTCAGCATTGTAGTAAGCCAGCTTGTTGTCCACGCCATCGTCGTCCGAGAACGAGAAAAACTCGCCCTGGATAGTCGACGAGTAGAACATCGGCAGCCAGTGCTTGAGCTCCGGGAAAATCGCCATGATCCCCTTCGGCGAAAAGCGGAAATAGTCGTCGGGGTACTTGTGATAGCGCCAGACCCAGGGGTGGCAGCTCATCAATGCGCCGTCTTCCGCCAGAAGGCTCTGGATGTTCTCCGCCAGAATCCACGGCCGCGGCGAATGTTCCAGCACGGAACAGACGATGATCAGATCGAATTTTCTGCCGGCCAGCGGCCCCGGGCCGATTTCGAGATCGACCACGAAATCGACATTGGCCCCGGACTCCAGATCAACCCCGACATACTCTGATTCCCGGAACAGGTCGCGGAAGGGCTGGGTATTGCCGTAATCCTTGGAGCCTATTTCCAGCACGCGCCCGCGAAAATCCCTGAAGACGGCTTGTGCATAAATCAGCTGGTTTACGTCACCCATCGTTGCAGGTACTCATAGACTGGAACATTGCAGGCTGAAGCGGCTGCGAAGTTTAACCCACACGCCGCTATGCGCGCGATACCCGGCACAGCAGCACCTTGAGATTGGTCTGGTCCGATACCGGATCGCGCTGCGTCTTGTCGGTGAGGAAATTCACCGAACGCCACGGGTTGTACGGTTGACGCTCACCCCAGCCGATGGGAATGAATACCGCAGTCGGGCGGATGCCGGTGTGTACCCAGGCCATGGCTTCGATTTTTCCATGGGCGGATTCAACACACACACGTTCGCCGTCCTGGATGCCCAGCGCCGCGGCCTTGTCGGGATGGATCTGGCAATAAAGATCGGGCCACATTTCCTGCGATTGCCAGAAATAATGCGTCCAGCTGTGAAAATGCGCGGCCGACGGACGACCGGTGACGAGTTCGGTGTCGAAACCCTGCGCACGCAGTTTCGCGCCGGGATGGTCGGGGCCGGGGGTGATGATTTTTCCGCGCGAAGTGCCGGTGGCCGGGGTGCAGAACGGCGAGATCACGCCTTCCTCAGCATCACTGTCCTGCAATTCCATGTACGGCAGATCGACGAGCTGCTCGCGCTCGGAATAAAACTCCGGCAGCGCCGACAGGCCCACCGTATTGAATTTGGCTTCGAGTTCCGGCGTCCAGAATTCGAGTTTTCCCGACTTCGTCGGGAAGCGTCGTCCCGGCGCGCCGCCCGGCACTGTGGTGCCTTCGAGATACAGCGTTTCGATTTCCGGCGCATCTTCCGTTGCCACCGGCTGGCGCACCCAGCGATAGGGGGTCGAATGCAGGCGCTTCTGCGTGCAGCCGCGCAAGCCGTCGCTGTCGCTGCAGACTTCATCCCAGAACACCGCCGGATCCTTGTATTTATCTTTCAGCACATCGTCAAAGCCGAAGCGTTTGCCAAGTTCGATCCAGATCCACGTATCCGACTTCGCTTCGCCCGGCGGATCAATCATCTTGTCGATCCACACGATGCGGCGGTCGTCATTGGAGCGGCCGATCTCGCCCTTCTCGATGCCGCTCGCAGCCGGCAGCAGGTAATCGGCGTAGGCCGAAGTTTCATTGGCAAACAGTTCGATATGCACCATCAGATCCAGTGCCGCAAATGCCGCGCGTGCCTGATCCTGCCCCGGCCACTGTGCCAGCGGATTATTGCAGCTGATCAGCGCGCGGATCGGGTACGGCTTGCCGTGCAGCATGGCATCGGTCCAGCCGGCGGGACTGCGCCGCACGCGCTGTTTGTTGATTTTCGGCGTACGGTGTTCCGGCACCTTGGCCGCAATCGGCGTGCCCGCACTCATGTTGAAGAATGCGCCGCCGCGCCGACCCCAGTTGCCGGTGATCGCCGCAACGAACATCAGCACGCGGTTGGTCTGCGTGCTGTTGGTGTGCTGGTTGACGCCGCGACTGGCAAAAATCACGCAGCCGTCAGCGGCAGCAATCTCTTCTGCAAGACGTTTGATTTCTTCAGCCGCGATGCCGGTAGCGGTCGCCGCCCATTCCGGTGTGTAGTTTTTCTGCAGGATGAATTCACGCCATTGCTCAAAACCCAGCACCCACTCCGCGCAATACGCCGCATCGTGCAGATTGTTGGCGAGAATATGTTGAGCGAGCGCCAGCCCGAGCGCCATGTCAGTGCCGGGACGGATCGGCAACCAGCGGTCGGCTTTCGACGCCGTGGCAGTGAGACGCGGATCCACCGCGATCATTCTGGCGCCGTTTTTGATGCGCCAGTCATTGATCATGCCAAAATACACCGGCCGGGTTTCGGCCTGGTTGTCGCCGATATAGACATACAGTTCGGCGGAACCGAGATCGTGTTCGGTATAACTGTTGCCGCTGCCCACGCTGCCCAGCGTGATTTCGAAGGCAACATTCTTGCCGCTGGCACAGAAGGGATCAGTGCCGTCCTTGTTCGGCGTGCCGTAGAGCTGCGCGAACATCTTGGTGGTCGCGCGGTAATCGAGGATGCCGGTGCGCGTGCCGATGAACATCGCCAGCGCTTCGGCACCGTACTGGTCACGAATGACTTTCAGCTTGTCCGCGATCTCATCCAGCGCCTGATCCCAGGAAATGCGCTCGAAGCGGCCCTCGCCGCGCGCGCCCACGCGCTTCTGCGGATACAGCAAGCGGTGTTCGCTGTGATACATCTGCAGCGTCAGCTGCGACTTGGGACAGACGCGGCCTTTCAGCAGCGGGTCTTCGTCGTTACCGGTAATTTTTATTAACTTGTTGTTTTTAAAGTGAAATTTAACAGTGCAGCAGTTAAAGCAGATGTTGCAGCCGCCGGGTACCACGCGGTCTGGTGCAGTGTCCTCACGCGTCTCGCCGTAGGGAAACGCCGTCGGTTGATCCAGCACCTTGGCTTGCGCAGCCAAGCCGTCCATGAATGACGGGCGGCGCGATTCCTGCGGATGCGCACGCGCGGGCGTTACGGCAGTCGCCGTACTTTTATTTTCGGGATTGGTGCGTTCCAGGTAGATGGTCGCCGGCCCGAGCAGAAAATGATCCTGATCGCGCGGCAGGCGTCCGGATTTTTCCGCATCAGCCAGCAACTCGGCGCGGTTGCCGAAACGGATGGCCTGCGTCGGGCAGACACTGGCACAGGCGGTGGTCGCTTCGCCTTCCGCGCGGCGGTCGACACAGAGATCACACTTCACAGCGTGATGGCCCTTGGCGTCGTAGCCCATCGCACTGTACGGACAGGCGATCACGCATTCGCCGCAGCCGGTGCAGCGCGACTCATCGACGCGCACGATGCCGGTCACCGGATCCTTGGCAATCGCCTTCGGATTCACCGGGCAGGCGCGCAAACACGCCGGCCGCTCGCAGTGCTGACAGGTCAGCGTCAGGAAGGCGAGCCCGGCCTCTTCCAGCGCGCTGGCCCACACCACCTTGTTGCGGTATTCGCCGGGTCCGAGGCGGTGTTCGGTCTTGCAGGCGGCCTCGCAGCTCTTGCAGCCGGTACAGCGCTCAAGGTCGATTAATAAAGCAACACGTTCACTTTTATTCTGGACTGTTGCACTCATATATTCACCAGGCTGTGAGGTGCCACCAGGTAATCGGCCCACCATCGGCGACATAACCGGCAAAAAAAGTCACGGTGACCACATGGATCACCACGCCCAGCACAAACAGCCAGGCCAGCGCCATGTGCAAGGGCCGCCACCACGCCTGCTGCGCCGACACTGCGCTTCGCGTGCCGAGCAACATTGATTCTTCACGCGCCAGCTTGCGGTAAGCCAGTGCGAGCCATGGACTGTGCAGAAAATGCGGCAGGTTCACCGAGAATGTACCTTCGCTTGCCTGCGGTTCGAGTTCGGCAAGCAGCCGGCGCTTTTCGATAATCAGCGCGCGCAGTCGTTCACGCGTTGTTGCATCAGGCACATTGAACGCCGGGGCTTTTGATGCAAACGTCGCCGACATGCGCCGCGAACCGCGCACCCGTGCCCACACGCCCAGCGCAGCCAACGCCAGCAATGCCAATAACAGCAGCGCCGGAGGCCGGCGCAGGAAACCGCCGGAATGGATCGCGATCAGCACCATGCCGGCCAGCGAGCAGACGATGTGCGCATTGAACCAGCCGACGGGATTCGCGCTGCGCCCGCCGCGCTTGGCCAGCACAAACGCCACCGGCACCAGCAACAGCAGCACGCCAATGACGCCGGCGAAATACAGCGCCGGACTGCCCGGCGTGCGCCACATCTCCGGCAACGCAGCGCGAATCACGAACCACAATACGATGGCAACCACTGCGGCAGCCGTCAGCTGCAGCAATCTCGCGTCGGGAAAATCACGTCTTTGCATCGCGTCGCTTCATCGCGTCATTGTGTTTGGGTGGCACTATGGCAATCGCATCACTTAAAGTGCGGCGATTGTAGCATCGGCATGTCGCGCATCTGCCCGCGAATCCATATCGTAAGCACCGTCTGCAGCCTCAAGGGTTGAGTACCAGCGTTACGCGCTTCACTGCGGGATCTTCGGCATTTTCCGTGATCACAAAACCCAGGCTCTGGCACAGGCTCAGCATGCCGCGGTTGCTGCCCATCACATGGCCGATCATGGTCCGCAATCCGCGCATGCGCGCCACCGCAACCAGCTCCGTCATCATGCGCCGACCGAGTCCGCGACCCTGCCGCTCGTCGGCAATGACAATGGCGAATTCGCAACTGCTGCCGTCCGGATTGGTGATGTAACGGCACACACCCAGCTCGACTTCGCGGCTGTCGCGCTCGACAGTGGCGATTAAAGCCATTTCGCGGTCGTAATCAATCTGTGTGAATCGCGCCAGCATCCTCGGCGTCAGTTCGCGCAGCGTGTCCATGAAGCGGAAGCGGCGACTCTCGGGGGAAAGGCTGCGCACGAAAGCCTGTTCGATGGCGGCGTCTTCGGGCCGGATCGGCCGCAAGGTCACCGTTTCACCTGTCGTCGGCTGCCAGCTGGTCACCAGCTCCGCCGGGTAGGGATGGATGGCCATGTGGCCGTAACGCCCGCGCACCGGCGTGTATTCACCGACCACAATGCGCGCATCGACCACCATCGCACCACTCTCATCGACTATCAGCGGATTGATGTCGAGCTCCACTATCCACGGCAGCTCGCAGACCATTTCCGACACCCGCAACAACACCGATTCCAGCGCTGCGGAATCGACCGGCGGCATTTTTCGGAATGCCCCCAGCAGCTTCGACACGCGGGTGCCACGCACCAGTTCCGCAACGAGATAGGCATTCAGCGGCGGCAACGCCACCGCGCGATCCCGGAGCACCTCGACCGTAACACCGCCGGCGCCGAACGCGATCGCCGGGCCGAACACCGGATCACGGATCACACCGATCATCAACTCGCGACCGTTGGGACGAACCACCATCGGTTCCACCACGACGCCGGTAATGCGCGCCTGCGGCCGCAGCCGCGCCGCGCCATTGACGATCTGCTGATAGGCCGCGCTTACAGCCTGTGCGTCGCGCAGGTTGAGCAGCACACCGCCGACATCGCTCTTGTGCGTGATGTCCGGAGAATTGATCTTCAGCACCACCGGGTACCCCAGCTCACCGGCAATCCGCACCGCTTCATCGGCGCTGTCTGCAGCCAGGGTTTTCGCCACCGGTATGTCGAAGGCCGACAACAGGGCCTTGGCCTCGATTTCATTGAGCAGCGTACGCTTTTCCGCCAGCGCCGCGTCGATGATCGCCCGCGCCGCCGCGACATCCGGCAGCGTTTGCATCGCCAGCGGACCGGGCACCTGCAACAGGGTCTGCTGATTGCGATAAAAAGCAGACAGATGCGCAAACATCTCGACCGCCGGGTCGGGCGTGCGGAACACCGGTATGCCGGCATCTGCAAACTTTTTGCGGCCGGCGGCAACCTCGGCTTCACCCATCCAGCACGCCAGCACCGGCTTCGAATGGCCTCGCGCCACTGCAATCACTGCGTCGGCAACAGCCGTCGGTTCGGTCATCGCCTGCGGTGTCAGCACCACCAGCGCACCATCGACCTTACTGTCGTCAAGACAGGCTTTCACCGCGACACGGTACCGCGCGGCATCGGCATCACCGATCAGATCAACCGGATTGCCGTGCGACCAGTTCGCCGGTAGCGCGCCCTGCAAAACCTGCAGGGTTGAATTGGACAGTTCTGCCAGCGGTAATCCGAGATCCGCGGCGCAATCCGCCGCCATCACGCCAGGTCCGCCACCATTGGTAATGATCACCAGCCGGTCACCCCGCGGTCGCACACGCGCCGACAGCGCCTGTGCCGCCGCCACCAGTTGGCCGATGGTGGTCACCCGCACCACGCCGGCGCGGCGCACCACGGCATCGAACACATCGTCAGCACCGACGATGGCGCCGGTGTGCGATACCGCGGCACGCGATCCCACCGGATGCCGCCCCACTTTCATCAGGATCACCGGTTTGACCCGGGCCGCGGCACGCAGGCTGGAAAAAAACCGCCGCGCATCACGCACGCCTTCGATATACATCAGGATGTGTTCGGTGCGCGGATCGTTGACGAGATAGTCGATGATTTCGCCGAAATCGACATCGCGCGATCCCCCCATCGAGACCACGCTGGAAAAACCCACCTTGTTCGGCCGCGCCCAATCGACCATCGCCGTGCACACCGCGCCGGATTGCGACACCAGTGCCAGCGCACCGGGCAGCGCATTGCCACGCGCGAATGTTGCATTGAGGCCGATGTCGGGGCGCATGATGCCCAGGCAGTTGGGGCCAATCACGCGCACCCCGTAGCGCCGTGCATTGTCCATCACGGCACGCTCCAGCCGTGCTCCGGCAACCCCGATCTCGGCAAATCCAGCCGTGATGATGACCGCCGCGCGCACGCCAGCCAGCCCGCACTCCACCATCAGTTGCGGCACGGTCTCCGGCGGCGTCGCAATGACCGCCAGATCCACGCGCTGCGGCACCTGGCCAATGGCCGGAAAGCAGGGCACACCCTGCACGCTGCCGTGTTTCGGATTCACCGCAAACAGAGCGCCACGGTACTGCGCTGCGCGCATGTTCGCGACCAGCACCGTGCCGATGGCGCCGGCGCGTTCGCTGGCGCCGATGATCGCCACCGAGGCTGGCTCAAACAAAGGCGTCAGATAATGACGATCGGACAGATTTGAAGTCATTTAAAGCAGGCGGCCGTTCTGCCGCATGACGGTCGAAAAACCCGGCACGGGGCGGTAAAATGCGATTCCAGTGTCAACACAGACTCTCTTAATATAACCCCGACAAGACCACGACTTTGATTTCAATCGTCATCAACGGCGAAACGCGCGCTTTCGACCACGCGCCAAGCTGCGCCGACCTGGTCCATGAGTTGCGGCTTGCCGGCAAACGCATCGCCATGGAGCGCAACGGCGAAATCGTGCCGCGCAGCCAGTTTGGCGCCTGCATGTTGCAGGACGGTGATCGCCTGGAGATCGTTGCCGCGGTCGGCGGCGGTTAACCGCAACTTGACGCCGGTCATTGCCGCAGGCCATCCGGGCAAGCACAATGCCATTCTGATTACTGACGACAGTCCCTCATGAAACCACACGAAAACCTCGATCCGCTGGTCATCGGCGGCAAATCCTACAGCTCCCGGCTGCTGATCGGCACCGGCAAATACCGGGATTTCGCCGAAACGCGCGCAGCCATTGATGCCAGCGGCGCGCAGATCGTCACCGTCGCGATCCGCCGCACCAACATCGGCCAGAACCCGAACGAGCCCAGCCTGCTCGACGCAGTGCCGGCGTCGCAATTCACGCTGCTGCCCAACACCGCCGGCTGCTACACCGCGGATGACGCAGTACGCACGCTGCGCCTCGCGCGCGAACTGCTCGACGGTCACGACCTGGTCAAGCTGGAAGTGCTGGGCGATCCGAAGACGCTATACCCGAACGTCGTCGAAACCATCGCCGCGGCAAAAACGCTGGTGAAAGACGGTTTCAAGGTCATGGTCTATACCTCGGATGACCCGATCATCGCCAAACAGCTCGAGGAAATCGGCTGTGTTGCGGTGATGCCGCTGGCCTCGCTGATCGGCTCCGGCATGGGCATCCTCAATCCGTGGAACCTGCAGATCATCATCGAAAACGCCAAAGTGCCGATCGTCGTCGATGCCGGCGTCGGAACGGCTTCCGATGCCGCGATCGCGATGGAACTCGGCTGCGATGCCGTGCTGATGAACACCGCGATTGCTGCGGCCAAAGATCCGGTGCTGATGGCCTCGGCGATGAAACAGGCTGTCTGCGCCGGACGCGATGCCTGGCGCGCCGGACGCATGCCGAAAAAACTCTACTCCGCAGCGCCGAGCTCGCCGACCACCGGACTCATAGGCAAAAACTGAACGGCACAAGTTGAGCAGCGAACACCCCCACGGACCGATCCGCAGCTATGTGCTGCGCCAGGGCCGCGTCTCCAATGCGCAGCGCCGCGCCCACGACACGCTGCTGCCGCGCCTCGGCATTCCTTATGCCGATGCAGCGCTCGATCTCGACACCGTGTTCGCACGCCACGCGCCGCGCATTCTCGAAATCGGCTGCGGCATGGGTGAGACCACGGTGGCCATTGCCGCAGCACACCCGCAGCAGGACTACATCGGCATTGAAGTGCACACGCCCGGCGTCGGCAGCCTGCTCAAGCAAATCGATGAACTGAATCTGGGCAACGTGCGCGTGATCCAGCACGACGCCGTGGCCGTGCTGGAAAACATGATCGCGCCGGCCAGCCTTGACGGCCTGCATGTTTATTTCCCCGACCCGTGGCCGAAAAAACGCCAGCAGAAACGGCGGCTGATCCAGCCCGCGTTTGTCGCGCTCGCCGCCTCGCGCCTGAAGCCGGGCGCTTATCTGCATGCGGCGACGGACTGGCAGGAATACGCCGAGCAGATCCTCACCGTACTCACCGCCGAACCGGCGCTGGCCAATACCGCGGCGGGTTATGCGGAACGCCCGGCGTGGCGACCGCAAACCAAGTTCGAAACCCGCGGCCTCAAACTCGGCCACGGCGTCTGGGACATCGTGTTCCGCAAACACCCATAAAAAACGGCGGCCCGCAGGCCGCCGTTGCCGTGAACCGGTGGTTTTACTGGTTGCCGGTGATTTTTGCTTCGCGGATCAGGTCGCCCCAGAGCTTGCGTTCGGACTTGATGAACGCCCCAAACTGTTCGGGGGTGCTGTAAACGGCTTCGATCGCCATCAGTCCGAGATTTTTCTTGACCTCTGCGTCGCCAAGCGCTCGGCCGAGATCGGCGGAAACCTTGTCAACCACCGCTTTCTGCACGCCGGCCGGGAACATGATGCCCCACCAGTTGGCGGCCGCAAAACCCGTGATCCCCTGTTCCGCCAGCGTCGGCAATTCCGGAGTGAACGGCGTGCGCTCGGCACTGGTGACTGCCAGCGCCTTCAGCTTGCCGGCCCTGAGGTTTTCCATCACCGGCTGGGCATCGGAAAACATCAGCATGATGTGGCCGCCCTGCACGGCGGCAATCGAATAGACGCCACCCTGAAACGGCACGGTAATGATGTCCACCTTGGCCAGGCGCTTGAACATTTCACCGGCAAGATGCGACATGCTGCCCGGACCGCTGGTCGCGTAAGTCAGTATGCCGGGCTGCTTTTTCGCCAGCGCCACCAGTTCCTTCACGTTCTTGACGGGCAGGGTGTTGGGAGTGACAAGGATGTTTGCCGCGCGGGTGATCTGTCCCACCGGCACGAAATCCTTGTCTACGTTGTACTTGACCTTGTTCAGCAGCGGATTGGCCAGCACCGGACCGAAATTGCCAAGCAGGAAAGTATGACCGTCGGGAGCCTGCTTGGCAGCGTATTCCATGCCGACCGCGCCTGCGGCGCCGGGACGGGATTCGACCAGCACGTTTTGTCCCCAGAGTTCGGTCAGTTTTTTGCCGATGATGCGTGCCATGACATCCGAACTGCCGCCGGCCGGATAGGTCACGACAAAACGCACCGGTTTTGCCGGATAGGCCTGCGCCTGCGCTGCGCCGCTTGCCAGCACCGCTACCGCGACAAAAGACGCAACAAGGCTGTGTTTGATGCTGTTCATTCAATCTCCTCCAATGACAGTAGGCTGGTTTTAAAATCGTTTTTTGTCCGTTGCACCCGCCATCCTGATGCAACGATTCGGTTCTTATTCTAGTCCCGCAATGCCGAAACGCAATGACCACAGCACCGGCCGCTCGGCCAATATGGTTAGTCCAGAAACAACTGCATCAGGTCATTGAGAAAACGCCGGCCCAGCGGCGTCGGCATCGCGCGCTGATGGTCGCGGGTGAGCAGGCCGCGGGCCTCGGCCTGGTCCAGCGTCGCCAGGATGTGCGTCAACTCGATCCCGGTACGCGCGGCAAACAGCGACAGATCAAAGCCCTGATTAAGGCGCAGCGCGTTCATCATGAATTCACCGGGGAGTTCAGCAACCGTCACATCGCGCGACTCGGGAATCACCGCCCCGGCCGCGGCCTGCGCCAGATAGGCTTTCGGCTGGCGTGTGCGGGATTCTCGTAATATATTGTTTTTAAATGATATTTTACCGTGCGCTCCAGCACCGATACCGAGGTAGTCACCGAACATCCAGTAATTGAGATTGTGTTTGCTGCGGTGGCCGGCGCGGGAAAACGCCGAGGTTTCATAGTGTTCGTACCCCGCAGCAGCGAGTTGTGCCTCCAGCGCATCCTGCATTTCCGCGGCGGTATCGTCATCCGGCAGCACCGGCGGATACCGATGAAAGTACGTGTTTGGTTCCAGCGTCAGGTGGTACGCGCTCAGATGCTGTGGCGCATAAGCGACTGCCGTCGCAATGTCGGCCACCGACTCATCCGGCGTTTGTCCCGGCAAGGCATACATCAGATCGAGATTGACGTTATCGAAGGTGCGCAGTGCAAGTTCTGCGGCACGACGCGCTTCCGCCGCGTCATGGATGCGGCCCAGTGCCTTGAGATGGCGGTCATTGAAACTCTGGATGCCCAGCGACAAACGGTTGATGCCTGCCGCGCGAAAGCCGGCGAATTTTTCCGCTTCCACAGTACCGGGATTCGCTTCCATGGTGATTTCCGCATCCGCCACCAGCGGCAACCGCGCACGCACGCCGGCGAGCAAGGCATCGAGCGCGCGCACCGAGATCAGACTGGGTGTGCCGCCGCCGATGAACACGGTCAGCACCTGCCGGCCCCAGACCCGCGGCAGCGCCGCTTCGAGATCAAGCAAGAGTGCTGCGACGTATTCATCATCAGGCAGCTCACCGCGCGCCTCGTGCGAATTGAAATCGCAGTACGGGCATTTGCGCACGCACCACGGAATGTGGATGTACAGCGACAGCGGCGGCAGGGCTTCGAACTGCAGTGATGAACGCCCCCCAAGGGGACTTCCTCCGGGGCGCGGGGTGATGAGTGCGGAGCGGGAAGTCACGGCTGCGATTGCAGTGCGCGCAATTTGGCGACCAGCATCGTCAGCGCCCGGCCACGGTGGCTGACGCGGTTTTTTTCTTCGGGCAGCAATTCGGCGCCGGTCCTGCCGAACTCAGGGACCAGGAACAGCGGATCGTAACCAAAACCGCCCTGTCCGCGCGGTGCCGTGAGGATTTCGCCATGCCATTCCGCCTCGGCAATCAGCGGTTGCGGATCATCGGCACGGCGCAGCAGTACGATCACGCAGTAATAATGCGCGCTGCGATCCTTGGCACTCGCCAGCGCATGCAGCAGTTTTTCATTGTTGCGCCGGTCCTGATCATCGCGTTGCGAATCTCCGGCTGCCGCGGCGTAACGCGCGGAATGTACGCCCGGCTCACCACCCAGTGCATGCACGCAAACCCCGGAATCATCGGCCAGCGCCGGCAATCCGGTCACGCGGCTGGCGTGGCGTGCCTTGGCCAGCGCATTTTCGACAAAAGTACCGTACGGCTCCTCGGCTTCGCTGACACCCAGCGCGCCCTGCGGCACGACTTCGATCGCCAGCGGGGCGAGGATCGCGCTGATCTCGCGCAGCTTGCCGGGATTGTTGGATGCTATGACGAGTTTGTTCATTTTGAAGGTCAAAAACATTAGCCACAGAGGTCACAGAGAGCACAGAGAAAGGCAAAACCATGAAGTAGGAACTGAAGCTTTACTCAAAAATCTTATCGATAATACGGGTTTTCTCTGTGGCCTCTGTGGCCTCTGTGGCTGAATTGGTCTTTCTGTTTCAGCCCAACGCCGCACGCTGTGCCGCCACCAGTTGCGCAATGCCGCGCTGCGCGAGGTCGAGCATGGCCTGCATTTCGGAGCGGCTGAACGGCGCACCTTCAGCCGTCCCCTGGATTTCAATCATGCCCCCGCCCTCGGTCATCACCACGTTCATGTCGGTGTCGCAGGTGGAATCTTCGGCGTAATCAAGATCCAGCACCGGCTGCCCCTGATAGACGCCGACCGACACCGCGGCCACGGCTTCGCGCACCGGTGATGCCGCCAGGCGTTTCTCGCGCATCAGGAAACTGACCGCATCAGCCAATGCCACGTAAGCGCCGGTGATGCTCGCGGTGCGCGTGCCGCCGTCGGCCTGCAACACGTCGCAGTCGTGGTGGATGGTGCGCTGGCCGAGCTGCTCGAGGTTCACCACCGCGCGCAGCGAACGCCCGATCAGGCGCTGGATTTCCTGGGTGCGTCCCGACTGCTTGCCGCGCGCCGCTTCGCGATCGGTGCGCGTGTTGGTCGAGCGCGGCAGCATGCCGTATTCGGCGGTGACCCAGCCGCGATCGGTGCCACGCAGATGCGGCGGCTGTTTTTCGAGCACGCTCGCCGTGCACAGCACCTTGGTGGCGCCGAATTCGATCAGCACCGAACCTTCGGCATGGCAGGTGAAATTGCGGGTGA
>CAMCYP010000015.1 GCA_945885345.1 Bordetella parapertussis
AAATCCGCCTTTTTCGCGGAAACTCCATGGAAGCCGAACGCATCAACGCCATCGCCAATCGCCTGCACGACCTTGAAGAACGCGCGGGGGCGTTGCGGAGGTATCTTTGACTACGATGCAAAAACCCGCCGCCTCGAAGAACTGATCAAGCTCAGCGAAGACCCCGCGCTGTGGAATGACTCCGCGCGCGCCCAGGAAGTCGGCCGCGAACGCAAAACCCTCGAAGGTATCGTCGTCACCCTGAAGGATCTCGACCGCGACATGCGCGACACGCTGGAGCTGTTCGAGATGGCTCGCGGCGAGCAGGACGACAACACCCTCGTCGCCGTCGAACAGGACGCCGCAAAACTGGGCGGTATCGTGGAGGACATGGAATTCCGCCGCATGTTCGCCAATCCGATGGATCCGAACAACTGCTTCCTCGACATCCAGTCGGGATCCGGCGGCACCGAAGCGCAGGACTGGGCCTCGATCCTTGAACGCATGTATCTGCGTTATTGCGAAACCAAAAAATTCCGCGTCGAAGTGCTCGAAGAATCCGCCGGCGATGTTGCCGGCATCAAAAGCGCATCGCTGAAAATCACCGGCGACTACGCCTTCGGCCACCTGCGCACCGAATCCGGCGTACACCGCCTGGTGCGCAAATCGCCGTTTGATTCGAACAACCGCCGCCATACTTCTTTTGCGAGCGTATTCGTCTACCCGGAAGTCGATGACTCGATCGAGATCGATATCAATCCGGCCGACCTGCGCATCGACACCTACCGCGCCTCCGGCGCCGGCGGCCAGCACATCAACAAGACCGATTCCGCGGTACGCATCACCCACATCCCCACCGGCATCGTCGTGCAATGCCAGAGCGACCGCTCGCAGCACCGCAACCGCGCCGAAGCCAATGCGATGCTGAAGTCCAAGCTCTACGAGCTCGAGCTGCGCAAACGCAACGAGCAAAAGCAGGCCATGGAAGACTCCAAGACCGACATCGGCTGGGGCCACCAGATCCGCTCCTATGTGCTTGACCAGTCGCGCATCAAGGATCTGCGCACCAACGTCGAAATCGGCAATACCCAGAGCGTGCTCGACGGCGACCTTGACCCTTTCATTTCTGCCAGCCTCAAATCAGGCCTGTAAACGGAAAGCACAACATCATGGAAAAGCCCGACACCACACTGCCCGTCGATACCAACCGCATCGTCGAGGAACGCCGCGCCAAGCTCAAGGACCTGCGTCAGCTCGGGCTGGCTTTCCCCAACGACTTCGTGCGCGCCCACCTCGCCGAAGTACTGGCCGCGGAACACGAGGAAAAGGACGCGAAGACCCTGGTTGAAAAACCGATCGCGGTCAGCGTCGCCGGCCGCATCATGCTGAAGCGGGTCATGGGCAAAGCCTGCTTCGCAACCATCCAGGACATGAGCGGCCGCATCCAGCTTTACGTGTCGGTCGATGACGTCGGTGCCAATGCCCTGGAGTCATTCAAACATTACGATATCGGCGATATCGTCGGCGCCGAGGGCGGTTTGTTCAAGACACAGAAAGGCGAGCTGACGGTGCGCGTCACCAAGATCCGCCTGCTGACAAAATCATTGCGCCCGCTGCCGGAAAAATTCCATGGCCTGACCGACCAGGAGCAGAAATACCGCCAGCGTTACGTCGACCTGATCATGAACGAGGACACGCGGCTGGTGTTCGTGCAGCGCGCACGCATCATCCAGGCGATCCGCAATGAACTGATCTCCCGGCGTTACTACGAAGCCGAAACCCCGATGATGCAGCCGATTCCCGGCGGCGCTTCTGCCCGCCCCTTTGTCACCCACCACAATGCGCTGGACATGCAGCTCTACCTGCGCATCGCGCCGGAGCTGTACCTGAAACGGCTGGTGGTCGGCGGCTTTGAGAAGGTGTTCGAGATCAATCGCAACTTCCGCAACGAAGGCATGTCGACCCGACACAACCCGGAATTCACCATGCTCGAGTTCTATGCGGCTTACACCAACCACGAATATCTGATGAGCTTCATCGAGCAGATTCTGCGCGCAGCCGCGCAGGCAGCCTGCGGCACCGAGCAGATCACCTACCAGGGCCGCCCCATTGATCTGTCGCAGCCTTTCGCCCGTCTGACCATCACCGAGGCCATCAAGAAATACCGGCCGGAGATCAATGACGACGTGCTCAATGATCGTGAGCGCATCATTGCCAAACTCAACGAACTCAAAATTTCATTCCGCGAAAGTGATGGCCTCGGCGGCCTGCAGCTGACATTGTTCGAAAACACTGCCGAGTCGGAACTCTGGGATCCGACCTACATCGTCGATTACCCGGCGGAAGTCTCGCCGCTGGCACGGCGCAGCGACAAGAACCCCGAGCTGACCGAACGTTTCGAGCTTTTCATCTGTGGCCGCGAAATTGCCAACGGTTTCTCGGAACTGAATGATCCCGAAGACCAGGCCGAGCGCTTCATGGAGCAGGTGCGGCAGAAAGACGCCGGAGACCACGAAGCCATGCATTACGACGCCGATTACATCCGTGCGCTCGAATACGGCCTGCCGCCCTGCGGCGGCGCCGGCATCGGCATCGACCGTGTGGTGATGATGCTGACCGACAGTCCGTCGATCCGCGACGTGATCCTGTTCCCGCAGATGCGGCCGGAATAAACCAGCACCCGGCCATCGATGCCACCACCGTTCGCCCTGAGCCTGTCGAAGGGCTATTTTTGCAAAAATGAGTTTCTGGGTATACATACTTAAGTGCGCTGACGAATCGTATTACGTCGGCCACACTGAAAATCTGGAAGACCGGATGTGGAAACATAACAACAATCAAATTGCCGGATATACATCATCGCGCCTGCCTGTTTGCCTAGTATTCTCGCAAGACCACCCCACCCGGGAAGAAGCACTTGCCGCCGAGCAACAAATCAAGGGTTGGAGCAGAAAAAAGAAGGAAGCCATGATTCGCGGTGACTGGAACGAGGTATGCAGACTCGCCCGCAATCGAAAGGCAGCCGCTGGCGCTCACCCTTCGACAAGCTCAGGGCGAACGGACAAGGAGTAAATATTGGATCAACCGCTCTGGCAGCCGGATCCGCAGCAGATCGCGTCAGCCAACATCACGGCATTCATGCGCCATGTCGCCGCATCTGGCGGGCCGCAGTGTGATGCCTATCCGGCGCTGTATCAATGGTCGATTGATCACCCGGCGGAATTCTGGAGCGCGGTCTGGGACTTCTGCGGTGTCATCGGACAGCGCGGCAAGCCTGCGCTGGAAAACCCCGGGCAGATGCCCGGCGCACGCTGGTTCCCGGATGCCAGACTCAATTACGCCGAAAACCTGCTGCGCGCTGCGAAGCAAGTCCCCTTGGGGGGCGCCGCGCGCTGCGAAGCAAGTCCTCTTGGAGGGAAGCAAGTCCCCTTGGAGAGGCGGAATGCCCCTGAAGCGGACAAAAACACCGCAATAGTCTTCTGGGGCGAAAACCAGATCAAGAGCAAAATCAGTTTCCGCGAACTGTACGATGAAGTTTCGCGCCTGGCCCAGGCCCTGCGCGCCGCCGGCATCAAACCCGGTGACCGCATTGCCGGCTACATGCCCAACCTGCCCGGCACCGTGATCGCCATGCTCGCCACGGCCAGCATCGGTGCGGTGTGGTCTTCGTGCTCACCGGACTTTGGTGTCCAGGGTGTCGTCGACCGCTTCGGCCAGATCGGGCCGCGCATCCTGTTCGCCGCCGACGGCTATTTCTACAACCGCCACAGCATCGACAACCTGCCGCGGCTGCGTGAAATCATGGCGCAGTTGCCCACTGTCGAAAAACTGCTGATCGTGCCCTATGCCTCGGGCACACCGGACCTCAAGGGCCTGTCGCGGGCCATCAATGTCCACGACTTCATGGCGCCATTCAAAGCCGGCAAGATCAGTTTCGAGCAACTGCCTTTCGACCATCCGCTGTTCATCATGTTTTCGTCGGGCACCACCGGCGTGCCCAAATGCATCGTCCACGGCGCCGGCGGCACACTGCTGCAGCACCTGAAGGAGCAGGTACTGCACACTGACATCAAGCGCGGTGACCGGTTGTTTTATTTCACCACCTGCGGCTGGATGATGTGGAACTGGCTGGTGTCCGGACTGGCCGCCGGCGCAACGCTCTTGCTCTATGACGGTTCGCCGTTCATCAGCAAAGGCGCGGTGCTGTGGGATTACGCCGCGCAGGAAAAAATGACGGTGTTCGGCACTTCGGCCAAATACATTGATGCACTGGCCAAACTCGGACTCAAACCCGGCGAGACACATGACCTGTCCGCGTTGCGCGCGATGCTGTCCACCGGCTCGCCACTGGCACCCGAGAGTTTTGAGTACGTCTATCGCAACATCAAATCCAGGCTGCAGCTGGCGTCGATTTCCGGCGGCACCGACATCATCTCCTGTTTCGCACTGGGCTGCCCCGTGCTGCCGGTATGGCGCGGCGAACTGCAGTGCCGTGGCCTGGGCATGAAAGTCGAAGTGTGGAATGACGAAGGCAAACCGGTGCGCGGCGAAAAAGGCGAACTGGTGTGTACCGCCCCCTTCCCGTCGATGCCGGTCGGATTCTGGAACGACGCCGACGGCGCCAAATACCGCGCCGCTTATTTCGAGCGTTACCCGGGCATCTGGCATCACGGCGATTACGTCGAACTGACGGCGCATGACGGCCTGATGATCTTCGGTCGCTCCGACGCCGTGTTGAATCCCGGCGGCGTGCGCATCGGCACCGCAGAAATCTACCGCCAGGTCGAACAGCTGGATGAAGTCGTCGAAAGCCTGGCCATTGGCCAGGACTGGCCGCCGCGGCAACCCAACGATGTGCGCGTAGTGCTGTTCGTGCGGCTGCGCGACGGCCTGACGCTGAATGCCGCACTGACCGACCGCATCAAAAAACAGATTCGCGACAACACCACGCCGCGCCACGTGCCGGCACAGGTGGTGCAGGTTACCGACATTCCGCGCACCAAGAGCGGCAAGATCGTCGAACTCGCAGTGCGCAATGTTGTGCACGACCTGCCGGTGAAAAACATCGAGGCCCTGGCCAATCCGGAGGCACTCGACCAATTCCGCAATCGCGATGAACTGCGCGCCTAGATTGCACGCAGGCCGGGCATGTCCCGACAACGACAGCATGATGTAACGCTTTGTAACGACGTGATTTTGTTCACACGCAGGCAACTGGCCGTGGATTAAGATGTGTGCGTTCAGTTGAACCGCGAAGGGAGAACATCATGTCAGAAACCAGCAAAATCAATCCGCTCGTCGCCATTGCCGCAGTCTCGGTGACTGTATTCAGTCTGGTCGGCATCGGCATCATGACCGGCCTCGTGCCGAGTTCATTTTCCAAAAACAGTGAATCGGCTGCGCAGACCGAGGCCGTCGATACCAAGTCCGCGAAAACCACTGCAGAACCGGCAACTGCAAACGCATCGGCACCTGCGCCCTCCAAACCAAAGGCGCCAGTCAAGCATGCGGAAGCCAAACGGCCGGCACAAGTAGCCACTCAAACCCCGCCAGCGCCTGCCGAACCGGCCAAAGCAGCGCCGGTATGCACCACCTGCGGCGTAGTTGCGAGTGTGAATACCATCGCGCAAAAAGGTGAAGGCAGCGGGCTCGGCGCGATCGCAGGCGGCGTGCTGGGTGGCGTACTGGGCCACCAGGTCGGCGGCGGTACCGGCAAAAAAATCGCAACCGTTGCCGGTGTCGCGGGCGGCGCCTACGCCGGCCACCAGGTCGAGAAAAACATGAAATCCACCACGAGTTACGAAGTGGTCGTGAACATGGACGATGGCAGCACACGCACCTTCTCGTATGACACGCAACCTGCATTTCAGGCCGGCGCAAAGGTACGGGTCGTGAACGGTGCACTCACGGCCGGCTGAACCGGCATCACAGGAAAATAAAGCGCTCCCGCCGGGGCGCTTTTTTGTTCCAATTCGGGCCGGCCCATCCATGGCGCCAAACCTGCGTGACACCCCTGTGCCTGTCGCAATCCGCAGATCTCGCATGCCTGCGTAATTTCATAAGTATTTGATTTTATTAAATAACTAAAATACCATTGTCAATATACCCTAGTGGGGTATACGATGCATGGCATGAATACTCCAAGCACTGCAAAAAACACCACTGCGGTCATCGACCTGCCGATCACCGGCATGACCTGCGCCGCCTGCGCCGCGCGCATCGAAAAAACGCTAAATCGCCTGCCCGATGTGAAGGCTGCAGTAAATTTCGCCACTGAAAAAGCGCATGTCGAATATCCCGCCGGAAGCATCACAGCCGCCGACCTGATCGGCGCCATCCGCAAAGCCGGTTACGACGCGCAATTACCGGTGGCCGGCGGCGATGCGGCGCGCAAGGCCGAGCGCGTGGCCGCTTATCAACGCGACCTGCGGCTGTTCATCATTTCGGCAGCACTGACACTGCCCTTCTTCGCGCTGATGCTGACCATGCTCACCGGCGCCCCCCAAGGGGACTTGCTTCGCGGCGCTCACCACGCAAGCTGGTTCCCGCCGCTGGCACAACTGCTGATCGCCACTCCTGTGCAATTCTGGATCGGCCGCCGCTTCTATGTCGGCGCATATCACGCCCTGCGCGGTGGCGGTGCCAACATGGATGTGCTGATTGCGCTGGGCACCAGCATGGCGTACTTCTACAGCGCCGCCGTGGTTGTGTTCGGACTGGACGGACACCTTTATTTTGAAGCCGCGGTCAGCATCATCACGCTGGTGTTCCTCGGCAAACTGCTGGAATCGCGCGCCCGCGCCCGCGCCTCGGCGGCGATCGAGGAACTGATCCGTCTGCAACCCAAAACTGCGCGCATCGAACGCAACGGCGACATCGTCGAAATCCCCGTCTCCGAGATCCGTGTCGGCGACGTGTTCGTGGTGCGTCCCGGCGAAGCCGTGCCGGTCGACGGCAAGGTCATCGACGGTTCATCCAGCATCGACGAGGCCATGCTCACCGGCGAAAGCCTGCCCGTCACCAAAACGGCAGGCAGCGCAGTGTATGCCGCGACCATCAATGCCCAGGGCCTGCTACGCTGCACGGCCACTGGCGTCGGTGCCGACACCGCGCTGGCCGGCATCATCCGCCTCGTTGAAGAAGCCCAGGGCTCCAAGGCGCCGATCCAGCGCCTGGCTGATGTCATCGCCGGCGTTTTCGTGCCGGTGGTGGTCGGGATTGCCTTGCTGACCTTCATCGGCTGGTGGTGGTTCGGCGGCGATTTCACCACCGCCATGGTCAATGCCGTTGCCGTGCTGGTGATCGCCTGCCCCTGTGCACTGGGCCTCGCCACGCCGACCGCGATCATGGTTGGCAGCGGCGCCGGCGCGCGTGCCGGCGTGCTGATCAAAAATGCAGAAGCGCTGGAGCACGCCGGCCATATCGACACGCTGGTCGTGGACAAGACCGGCACACTGACCCAGGGCAAACCCGCCGTGACCGACATCGTCACCGGCAAGGACAGCAGCGAAAACGAAGTGTTGCGCGTCGCCGCAGCACTCGAGGCCGGATCTGAACATCCGCTGGCGCGCGCCATCCTCGGTCATGCCCGCGATCACGGCATTTCTGCGCCACAGGTTCAGGATTTTGCCGCGGTTACCGGCAAAGGCGTGCGCGCCCTGCTCGACGGCGAGGTCGCACTGCTCGGTTCGCCGCGTCTGCTGACTGACGCCGGACTGGCCTTTGATGCAGAACGGGTTGCGCAACTGCAGGACCAGGGCAAAACCGTGATCGGTGTCACCCATGGCAACCGTGTCCTCGGCCTGATCGCGATCGCCGATCCGCTGCGCCCGACCTCAGTGGCCGCGGTCGCCGCACTGCAGGCACTGGGCATCAGCGTCATCATGCTCACCGGCGACAACCGGCGCACGGCGGAACGCATCGCCCGCGAGGCCGGGGTTACGACTTTTGAGGCGGAACTGCTGCCCCAGGACAAGGCGCAACGCATCGCTGCACTGAAAACAGCAGGTCATGTGGTCGGCATGATCGGCGACGGCGTCAACGACGCGCCGGCGCTGGCTGCCGCACAAGTCAGCTTCGCCATCGGCGCCGGCTCCGATGTCGCCATCCACGCCGCAGACGTGACCCTGATGCGCAGCGACCTGCTGAGTGCGGTCGATGCCGTGGCGCTGTCACGGGCGACTTTTCGCAAAATAAAGCAGAACCTGTTTTTTGCTTTTGTTTACAACGCACTGGGTATCCCGCTGGCAGCAGCGGGCTTGCTCAATCCGGTAATTGCCGGCGCGGCGATGGCGATGAGCTCGGTGTCGGTAGTCAGCAATTCATTGCTGCTCAAGCGCTGGCGGCCGCAAGGACGGTAATTGGTAATTGGTGACTGGTAATTGGAACACCTCCAATCCCCCTCAACTCACCCATTCCCATCACCAATCACCAATTACCAATTACCAATTACCAGTCACCAACAAGGAGAACATCATGGAAACCACTGTAATCCCAGTCAAAGGCATGACCTGCATGGGCTGCGTGTCCAGCGTGAAACGCGTACTCGGCAATTTAGGCGGTGTTTCACAGGCCGAGGTGTCGCTGGAAAAAGCACAGGCCACCGTCAGTTACGACGCCGCCAAAACCAGCCTGCAGGCGATCAAGACCGCAATCACCGATGCCGGTTATGACGTCGCCTGAACGCAAACGCGCTGCAGCGCACGCCGACTGCCATGATCCGCTGTCTGCGCCACATTCGGTCGTACAGCCGCACAAGCTGACGTTGCTGAAGCGGCTGAACCGCGTCGAAGGCCAGGTACGCGGCGTCGCGCAGATGATCCAGGACGACCGCTATTGCGTCGATGTGCTGACCCAGGTCGCGGCAATCCAGTCGGCACTGGACGCAGTGGCGCTGCAACTGCTGGAGGATCACACCCGGGGTTGTGTTGCCGATGCGGTCAAGGCCGACCGCGGCAATCAGGCGATCGCGGAACTGATGACCGTGGTCAAACGCTTCGCACGCTAGGGCCGCACTGCGCGGACTACCAGTTCCAGATCTGCCACCAGGGCACGCTCCGGTCCGGACCGCCCTTCAGATAAACGCTGTTCGGAAAATTCTTGATCAATACGCGTTCGGCGTCATTGCGCAGCGTTGTCATGCCCAGTTCGTCATAAGCCTTGGCCATGAGCGCCAGTCCCTCTTCATTGGCCGGCGCACTGGGATAGGTTTTCAGTGCGTACTGCGCACGGTTCGCCGCGGCGACGTACGCCTTGCGTTTCATGTAATACCGCGCCACATGGATTTCACTCGAGGCCAGTGCGTTGACCAGATAATTCATGCGCTGGATCGCATCAGGCGTGTATTTGCTGTTGGGAAACCGCGTCGCCAGATCCTTGAACGCCGCAAACGCCTCAGCCGCAGCCTTGGAGTCGCGTTCCGACATGTCCTGCCCGCTGAAAAATCCCATGATGCCGAGGTCGTCGTTGAAATTGATCAACCCCTTCAGGAAATACATGTAATCGACGCTGGGATGGTTGGGATTCTGCTTGACGAAACGGTCGATGGTCGCCAGTGCTGAAGCCGGATCCTCGTTTTTCCATTGCGCGTAGGCGCCTTCGATCTGCGCCTGCTGCGCAAACCGGCCGAAGGGATAACGCGACTCGATCTTCTCGTAATACTTGATCGCATTTTCCCAGTTGCGGTCCGCGAGTTCCTGGCGCGCCTCGGCATACAGTTTCTGCACCGACCAGCCCCGGGTCTCGTCGACTTCCTTGCCACCGAAGATGCCGCAACCCGCCACCAGCAAGCTGACGGCGATTGCGGTGAATAACGTTAGAATGTTCCGCTTGATGTTGTACATCAACGGGCTGCGCATCAATGAATGCTGATTTTTCATCCGAAAATTATACCGAAAACAGGGATACTCCGGCTCCGCATCATCTGGAGACGCCGGCGGGCTGCGCCGGGCTGCGGCTGGACCAGGCGCTGGCACAGCTGCTGCCGCAGTATTCCCGCGCCCGGCTGACCACCTGGGTTCGTGAGGGTCGCGTCAGCGTGGACGGCAAAACCCTCGCCCCGCGCGACAAACTCCATGGCGGCGAGCGGATTGTCGTGCAACCGGCGCTGTCACCCGAAGAAACCTCATTCCGGCCCGAAACCATACCGCTGGATGTGCTGTACGAAGATGACACGCTGATGGTCATCAACAAACCCCCGGGCCTGGTGGTGCATCCCGGCAGCGGCAACTGGCAGGGCACGCTGCTGAACGCCCTGCTTGCCCACGCCCCGCAACTGGCCACCGTGCCGCGTGCCGGCATCGTGCACCGCCTCGACAAGGACACCAGCGGGTTATTGGTCATTGCCAAGACACTGACCGCGCAAACCGACCTGGTGCGCCAGCTGCAGGCGCGTACGGTGACCCGCGAATACCGCGCCGTGGCCCACGGCAAGGTTGCCCGTGACGGCAAAATCGAAGGCGCGATCGGTCGCGACCCGCGCAGCCGCATCCGCATGGCCGTGGTGCATTCCGGCAAGCCGGCCGTCACCCATTACAAGGTGCTGGAAAAACTGGCGCGCGCCAGCGTGCTGGCCTGCCGCCTCGAAACCGGACGCACCCACCAGATCCGCGTGCACCTGCAGAAAATCGGCCATCCGATCTGGGGCGACCCGGTCTACGGGCCGCGCAATCCGCCGGCGAAGCCGCAATTGCCGCGCCAGGCGCTGCATGCCGAAAAACTGGCGCTGACCCACCCGGACAGCGGCGAAACCATGCAATGGCAGGCGCCGCTGCCGGCCGACATGCAGCAACTGATCGCAGCCCTGCGCGACGAATGAACACACCCCATCCGCAATGGATCGTCCCCGACTGGCCGGCCCCCGCCCATGTGCGCGCACTGGTCACCACGCGCGCCGGCGGCACCAGTACCGGCCCCTACGCCGGCATGAACCTCGGTCGGCGCACCGCAGATGATCCCGCCGCGATCGAAGCCAATCATGCGCAACTGAATCAGATGCTGCCGGCAGCACCGCGCTGGCTGGCACAAGTGCATGGCAGCAGCGTCGTTGATGCGGACACGCTGACTGGTTTGCAAAATGAGGTGCCGCAGGCGGATGCCAGCGTCGCACGCCGCCCCGGCACAGTCTGCGCCATTCTCGTAGCCGACTGCCTGCCCGTGTTGTTCACCGACCGCGCCGGCAGCTGCATCGCTGCTGCCCATGCCGGCTGGCGCGGCCTCGCCGGCGGCGTGCTCGCCAACACCATCGCGCGCATGCCGGCAAAACCGGCGGACCTCATGGCCTGGATCGGCCCCGGCATCGGACCCACGGCCTTCGAAGTCGGCGATGATGTACTGCAGGCGTTTTGCGCCGATGCGCCGGAACGCAAAGCCGCGTTCAAACCGCTGCGTCCCGGCAAATGGCTGTGCGACCTGCCGGCACTGGCGCGCGATGCCTTGCGCCGCAGCGGTGTGACGCAAGTGTATGGCGGCGACCTCTGCACTTATACGGATGGTGAACGCTTTTATTCCCATCGCCGCAATCCGCTCACCGGGCGCATGGCGGCAGTGCTGTGGCTCACGCAGGGCAAGACAGCCGATACCGTATAATCCGCGGTCTTTCGCACCCGGCCTGCCGCACCAAACACAGTGAACACATTAAGCTGGATCATCCTCGCCACATTCGCCGGCGGAATACTGTCCGCCGTCGTGGCCGGCCTGTTCGCGATCAAAGCCAAGGCTTCGCAGGTACCGATGCTGGTCAGTTACGCCGTCGGCGCGCTGCTCGGTGCCGCATTCATTGAAGTCCTGCCGCACGCCTTCGAAAAGAGTGACAGCATCCAGGCCACCGCAGCCACCGTACTGTTCGGCATCCTCGGATTTTTCATCCTCGAAAAACTGGTGCTGTGGCGACATTGCCATGTCGAGGAATGCGAAGCCCACGACCCGCATCTCCCGTCGCCACCGAAGAATGACCACAACGCGCACAGTCACGGCCACAATGACCACGGCCGCAGCGGGCTGATGATTCTGGTCGGTGACACCTTCCACAATTTTGTCGATGGCGTGCTGATTGCCGCCGCTTTCATGGCAGATATCCAGCTCGGCATCGTCACCGCCATTGCCATCATCGCCCACGAAGTACCGCAGGAAGTCGGCGATTTCCTGATTTTGCTGCACTCCGGTTACAGCAAACAAAAGGCGATGCTGCTCAACGTCATCGCCAGCGCGGCAATGGTGATCGGCGGCGTGCTCGCCTATTTCACGCTGCAGGTCGCTGAAGCGCTGGTCACGCCGCTGCTGGCACTGGCTGCAGCGAGCATGCTGTATGTCGCCGTTGCCGACCTGATTCCGGGCCTGCACCGCCGGCCCGAGCTGGCTGCCACCGCACAGCAGGTGCTGCTGATCGGGCTGGGCATCGCCACCATCTGGCTGGTCGGCGCCTGGGCGCACGGCGGCCACTGATCCTGCTTCAAAAATAGCAACAAGACCGCGTCTGCGTTCGCAGATCGGTATGTTATTGTTGTCTCGAACGCCACATTCTGGTCCCGCACGCTGCTGAAGCCCATGACTGAATCCACGTCCAAACCCGCGCCCGAATTTACGTCGAGCAACCCCGCCGCCGCATTTGCCGAACTGAACCGCATGCTGTTCGCCGGTGCCGCCGGCAAACTCGATGCCGGGCAGACCACGCCCGACATGGCGCAGATGATGCAGCTGCTCACCGCCGGCATCGCCACGGACAGCGAACGCTGGCTGGAATTGAACAACCGTTATTACCGCGAGCACCTGGCGCTGTGGCAGGCCTGCGCCAATCCGGCCGCGCAGGGCGCAACCCCGCTGCCACCGCCGACCGACCGTCGTTTCCGCGCAGCGGAATGGCGTGAACCCTATTACAACTACCTCGCCCACTCCTACCTGCTGTCGGCGCGCTGGCTGGAGGAAATGACCGCCGCCGCCAAGCTCGATGCCCATGCCAAGCACAAGCTGGAGTTCTACACAAAGCAGATGATCGACGCGCTGTCGCCGGCCAATTACCCCTGGACCAATCCGGAAGCGATCAAACTCGCCGCGGAAACCGACGGTGCAAGTATCCAGCAGGGCCTGAAAAACCTTGCCGCCGACATCGACAAGGGGCTGGTGTCGATGACGGACGAAACCGCCTTCGAAGTCGGCCGCAACCTGGCGATCACGCCGGGCGCGGTGGTCTATGAAAACGACTTCATGCAATTGCTGCAGTACGCGCCGCTGACCGGAGAAGTGTACGAACGGCCGCTGGTGATGGTGCCGCCGTGCATCAACAAGTACTACATCCTCGACCTGCAGCCCGACAATTCCTACGTCCGCCATGCCGTGGCCGCCGGCCACACCGTGTTCATGGTGTCCTGGCGCAACATGCCGGCGGAGATGGGCCATGTCACCTGGGATGATTATCTCGAACACGGTGTGATGCGCGCCCTGACCGTGGCCCAGGACATCAGCGGTACAGCGCAGGTCAATGCACTGGGATTCTGCGTCGGCGGCACGCTCCTCGCCTGTGCACTGGCGGTGCTGCGCGCCCGCGGCGAAGATCCGGTCGCGAGCGCGACTTTCCTCACCACCATGCTCGACTTCAGTGATACCGGCGAACTGAGCGTGTTCATCGACGAGCCGTACGTGGCGGCGCGCGAAGCCGAGTTTGCCCAGGGCGGCGTGTTGAAGGGGCGCGAACTGGCGCTGACCTTCGCCAGCCTGCGCGCGAACGACCTGATCTGGCCGTACGTCGTCAACAATTACCTCAAAGGCCGCACGCCCGAAGCCTTCGACCTGCTCTACTGGAACAGCGACAGCACCAACCTGCCGGGTACCATGTACAAGTACTACGTGCGCCATACCTATCTCGAAAACAACCTGCGCACGCCCGGCAAGCTGACCATGTGCGGCGTGCCGGTCGATCTTGCGAATGTCGACATGCCGGCCTACCTGCTGGCGGCACGCGAAGACCATATCGTTCCCTGGCGCACCGCCTACGGTAGCGTGCCGCTGCTCGGTGGCCCGCTGCAATTCGTGCTCGCCGCCAGCGGTCACATCGCGGGGGTGGTCAATCCGGCGATCCGCAACAAACGCAACTTCTGGACCAACGACACCCTGCCACCGGAGGCGGAGGCCTGGCTCGAAAGCGCAACATCGCAGCCCGGCAGCTGGTGGCCGCACTGGACCGATTGGCTGGCGCAATACGGCGGCGCACGGGTTGCCGCCCTTGCTGCCCCCGGCAATGCCCGTTATCCGGCGATCGAACCGGCACCGGGCCGTTACGTCAAAGACAAACTGCGCTGAGTTGATCCGAATCAGGATTTGGGATTGCGGTTTACTGTTAAATTACAAGCACAAGCTCAACCAAGGAGGTGGTCATGTCACGAGTCGCAGTCGTCACTGGCGGTATGGGAGGCCTCGGCGAGGCCATCTGCATGAAACTCTCGAAAATGGGCTACCAGGTTGTCGCCACTTATTCGCCCGGCAATACCAAACACGCTGCCTGGCTGGCTGAAATGAAACAGCAGGGCCATGACTTCCGCGCCGTGCCGGTGGATGTCGCCGATTACGAATCCAGCAAAAAAGCCATCGCACAGATCACCAAGGACCTCGGTCCGGTCGATGTGCTGATCAACAACGCCGGCATCACCCGCGACACCACCTTCCGCAAAATGGAAAAAGAAGGCTGGGACGCGGTCATGAAAACCAACCTCGACAGCGTGTTCAACATGACCAAGCCGGTGATCGACGGCATGGCCGAACGCGGCTGGGGCCGGGTCATCAATGTGTCTTCGGTCAACGGCCAGAAAGGCGCTTTTGGCCAGACCAACTATTCGGCTGCCAAGGCCGGCATGCACGGCTTCACCAAGGCCGCGGCGCTGGAATACGCGAAAAAAGGCGTCACGGTGAACACGATTTCTCCGGGATACATCGGCACCAAGATGGTGATGGCCATCCCCAAGGAAGTGCTGGATTCAAAAATCATTCCGCAGATCCCCATCGGCCGGCTCGGCAAACCCGAAGAAGTCGCGGGCCTCGTGGCCTATCTGTGCTCGGAAGAAGCCGCCTTCGTCACCGGGGCCAACATCGCGATCAACGGCGGCCAGCACATGCAGTAGGTGCCCCGCATATGCAGCATCGCATGATTTATTAACCCGTTGATTTATATTGGTTTTTTGATAAACGTGGGTTGCGTTGCAGCATTTCGTGTGAAATAATCCCTGACCACTACCCCCAGAGGTAACCGATGAGCGCACAGGCCAGAACCATCAAGAAGTACCCGAACCGGCGTCTCTATGACACGGAGACCAGCAGCTACATCACGCTGGCCGATGTCAAAAAACTGGTGCTGGAAAACGTCGAGTTCAAGGTCGAGGATGCCAAGACCAAGGACGACCTGACGCGCGCGATTTTGCTGCAGATCATTCTCGAAGAAGAATCCGCCGGCGCGCCGATGTTCACCAGTGATTCGCTGTCGCAGATCATCCGGTTTTACGGCAATGCCATGCAGGGCATGATGGGCGGTTACCTCGAAAAAAATATTGAAACCTTCATGCAGATCCAGAACAAGCTGCAGGATCAGTCACGCCAGGTTTATGGCCAGAACCCGATGCTCAACTCCGAAACCTGGAACGAGTTCGTCAAAATGCAGGGCCCTGCGATGCAGGGATTGATGGGCCGTTACCTCGAACAGAGCGCGCAAACCTTCCTCAACATGCAAAACCAGTTGACGGCGCAAACCCGCAACCTGTGGGGCAACTTCCCCTTCCCCGGCTTCCCCGGCGCGCCCGGCGAAACCAAAAAAGAAGACGGCGAAGAACCGAAGGCCTAAGACCACCCTAAGGCCGCAGTCCGCAACCCTAGCCCCCATCCTTTAAGTTTTTTCCGCTGTGCCCATTACACCTCCCCGCAAGGTCGGATTCGTTTCGCTTGGCTGCCCCAAGGCCACGGTCGACTCCGAGCACATCCTGACGCAACTGCGCGCCGAGGGTTATATCGTCTCGCCCACTTATCAGGACGCCGACCTCGTGGTCGTCAATACCTGCGGCTTCATTGACGCCGCGGTGGAGGAATCGCTGGATGCCATCGGCGAAGCGCTCGCCGAGAACGGCCGCGTCATCGTCACCGGCTGTCTCGGTGCCAAGGGCGACATCGTGCGCGAAACCCATCCCAAAGTACTCGCTGTTACCGGGCCCCATGCCACCGCCGCAGTGATGGAGGCCGTGCACATCCACCTGCCGCAGCCGCACGACCCGCACATCGATCTGATCCCGCCGCAGGGCATCCGCCTGACGCCGCGGCATTACGCCTATCTGAAAATTTCCGAAGGCTGCAACCACCGCTGCACTTTCTGCATCATCCCGTCGATGCGTGGCGACCTGGTCAGCCGGCCGATCGGCGACGTGATGCAGGAAGCACAGAACCTGGTCAACGCCGGCGTGAAGGAGCTGCTGGTGATTTCGCAGGACACCAGCGCCTACGGCGTCGACGTCAAATACCGCACCGGGTTCTGGAACGGGCGCCCGATCAAAACCCGCATGACCGAACTGACGCAGGCCCTGGCCAGCCTCGGCGTCTGGGTACGCCTGCATTACGTCTATCCCTATCCGCATGTCGACGAAGTCATCCCGCTGATGGCCGAAGGCAAGCTGCTGCCCTACCTCGATGTGCCGTTCCAGCACGCCAGCCCGCGCATCCTCAAACTGATGAAGCGCCCGGCGAACAGTGAAGGCACGCTGCAGCGCATCCGCGACTGGCGCGCGATCTGCCCGGATCTGACCATCCGCAGCACCTTCATCGCCGGCTTCCCCGGCGAGACCGAAGCTGAATTTGAATCGCTGCTCGAGTTTCTTGAAGAAGCCCAACTCGACCGCGTCGGCTGTTTTGCCTATTCGCCGGTCGAAGGCGCCAAAGCCAATGCCTTGCCTGATCCTGTGCCGCAGGAAGTCCGTGAAGAACGCCAGGCCCGCTTCATGGCCGTACAGGAAAAAATCAGCACAGCACGGCTGAAGAAAAAAGTCGGCCAGACCATCAACGTGCTGGTCGATGAAGTCGGTCCCGACGGCGCGATCGCACGCTCCAGCGCCGATGCGCCGGAAATCGACGGCCGCGTGATCATCCGCCAGGGCACCAAGCTCAAGGTCGGCGAATTCGCGCGCGTCAAAGTCACCAAATCCGACGCCCACGACCTGTGGGCCACGCCATCAGGACCGCGCGCCGTTTAAACGGCGCTTCACCTGCACATGCTGCAAACCCTGCGGCGCTGGGCCAAACTGCTGAAAGGCGATGTGGTCATGCTGTGGTTTGCCTGCCGCCATCCGCAGACTCCGCTGTACGCAAAAATCTTCACCGTGCTGGTAGTCGCCTATGCCTTCAGTCCGATCGACCTGATTCCGGATTTCATCCCCGTACTCGGCTTGCTCGACGACCTTATCCTGCTACCGATCGGCATCTGGCTCGCAATCCGGATGGTACCGGCGCCGATCGTCGCCGAATGCCGACAGCAGGCGCAAGCATGGCTGGACGCGCACCGGCCAAAACCGCAGAATTACTTCGCCGCTGCCGCGTTTGTTGCACTATGGATATTGCTCGCATGGCTGCTGTGGCGCTGGCTGGCCAATTAAAAACACAATCACCATGACACATCCCGCACCAAAGAAACCCGAAAAACACTGGTGGCACCTGCTGCGCCGGCGCAAAAACGGCGTTGCTGCCGAAACCGTCGCTGTGCGCGAACTGGTCATCGTTGCGCTGATCGGCGCGATCATCATCGGCGGCGCGTTCATGATCGCCTTCCATTTCGTACGACCCGCGCCGCCGAACAAGTTCGTGATTTCCACCGGCTATAAAACCGGTGCTTACCACCTCTTCGGCGAGCAATACCGGCAACTGCTGGCCAAGGAAAAAATCACTGTCGAGTTGCGGACCTCTACCGGATCCGTGGACAACCTGAAGCGCCTGCTGGATCCGGACTCCGGCGTCGATGTCGCGCTGATCCAGGGCGGCGTAGCACCCCCCGCCGGCGTCGAACATGGTCTGGTATCGCTGGCCGTGCTGTATTACGAACCGTTGTGGATCTTCTATCGCGCCAACACCGAGCTGACGCGGCTGGCACAACTCAATGGCAAACGCATCGCCGCCGGACCCGAAGGCAGCGGTACCCGCACGCTGGTCGGCAACATACTGGAAGCCAGCGGGGCCCTGAAGTCCAAGGTGCCACTGTCACCGCTCGGCGGACCGAATGCCGCTGCCGCACTCGTCGATGGCCGAATCGATGCCATGCTGATGGTAGCCGGCCCGGATGCCCCGATCATACAAAAGCTGCTGAAAACACCGGGGATACGGCTGATGAATCTCAGCCACGCCGAAGCGCTGGCCCGGCACTTCAACTACCTGTCAACGGTGACGCTACCGCGCGGCATGATCGACATCGCCGGCGACATTCCCTCCACCAACATCCGCATGGTCGCCACCACGGCAACCCTGGTTGCGCGCAGCGATTTCCACCCGGCACTGGTCGGTGTGCTGCTGCAGGCCGCCACAAAAGTACACAGTAGCGCCGGATTCTTCCGCCGTGCCGGCGAATTTCCAGCGACCCGCGAAGGCGATTTCCCGGTCAGCGAAAACGCCGAACGTTATTTCAAATCCGGGCCGCCTTTCCTGCAGCGCTACATGCCGTTCTGGGTCGCCAACCTGATCGAACGCCTGCTGGTGCTGCTGCTGCCGCTGATCGTCGTACTGATCCCGGTGATCCGTATCATGCCCGCGATTTACGACTGGCGCGTCAAGCGCAAGGTGTTCCGCTGGTACCGCGAACTGAAAGCCGTCGAGATCGAAGCGCGAAGCAATCCCGACACGGTCGATACCACGGAACTATTGGCCCGCCTCGAAGAAATCGAAGACGGCGTCGATGCCACCCAGGTGCCGCTGACCTACTGGGATTATGTCTACACGCTGCGCGGCCATATCGGAATGGTGCGCGCCCGGTTGATCAACGCTCCGACTGCACCAGTCGCTCTGCTGCCACCGCCGCCCGAAAAATAATATTCCGTCACCCCGGCAAAAGCCGGGGTCCAGGGGTTCTGCTTAAAATCGTTGCCCCCACCCTACCCTCCCCCGAAAACGGGGGGGATACCGGCTTCCCCCACAAGGGGACTTCCTTCGGGGCGCCCCCCAAGGGGACTTCCTCCGGGGCGCGCCGGAATGACGAACTTAAGCAGTGGTTACCGGTTCCTGCGCAAAAAACGCGGTCACATCGGCAACGTCCCGTGTCCGCGTCATCGGCGGCAGGCTGCGCCAGATGCGCTTGCCGTAGGATTTGGACAGCAGCCGCGGATCGCAGATCATCAACACGCCGCGATCGGTTTCATCGCGGATCAGCCGCCCCGCGCCCTGCTTCAGTGAAATCACCGCACGCGGCAGCTGATACTCCATGAACGCGTTGCGGCCCTCGGCATTGATCTTGGCAATGCGCGCCGCCAGCACCGGATCGTCGGGTGGCGCAAACGGCAGCTTGTCGATCATCACCACCGACAAGGCATCGCCGCGCACGTCCACACCTTCCCAGAACGACTGGCTGCCGACCAGCACCGCATTGCCGAGGCTGCGGAAGCGCTGCAGCAGCTCAGTGCGCGAACCTTCGCCCTGCACCAGCAACGGATAATCCCAGCCGCACTTTTTGAATTCATCGATCAGCAGGCCATGCGCCTCGCGCATCGCACGTAAACTCGTAAATAACAGGAACGCCCGGCCACGGCTGGCCTCGACCACCGGCAACGCAGCCTCGACCACGGCCGCGGTGTAATCCGGCGTATTCGGGTCGGGCAGATTCGGCGGCACGTAGAGCAGGCCCTGCTGCGCAAAATCAAAAGGGCTGGCCCAGCTTTCGGTCTGCCCGGATTCAATGCCGAGTTCGTTGACGTAATGCTTGAAATCGCCGTTCACCGACAGCGTCGCCGAGGTGAAAATCCAGGCCTTGGCCTGCGCCTCGACCTGCTTGCGGAAAATCTCCGCAATCGACAGCGGCGTGGCATTGAACTGCACTGATTGATGGAACACCTCCACCCAGCGCACCAGTTCCGCGTCGCTGTCGTCGCGCCAGCCTTGCAATTGCGCACGCAGGGCATCGGCGCGCTCAAAACACTGCTGCAGGCCGTCGCTGCGTGCGGCCTGAGAATGCAGCGTCTCGGCCAGCGCCGTCAGTTTGTCGCAGGCGTCCTGCAGCGCTTCGGTGATCAGCTTGCGCTGCTTCAGCGCGGTGGCCGGCATGCGCGTGCCGCTGTCGTCAAAGGCCAGGCGCAGATCGCGCGCCGCCTTTTCCAGCACATTGGCCGCCACCGGCAGCGCCGGAAAATCCTTGGCGCTGGTCGCGGCCTCGATGCGCGCATCGCGCGCGAGGTCGGTCAGCTGCGTCGTCGACACCGATTGTCCGAAAAACAGGCTGGCGGTTTCCGGCAACTGGTGTGCCTCGTCGAAGATCACCGTATTGCAGGCCGGCAACAGCTCGGCCACGCTTTCCTCGCGCAGCATCACATCGGCAAAAAACAGATGATGGTTGACCACCACCACATCGGCTTCCAGTGCCTGCTTGCGCGCCTTCATGACAAAACATTTGTCGTAATGCGTGCACTGCGAACCGAGGCAGTTGTCGCGGGTGGACGTCACCAGCGGCCACACACCGGCGTTCTCGGGCACTTCAGACAGATCGGCACGATCACCGGTGGTGGTGATGCGCGCGAAACTTTCGATACGCGCCAGATGCATCACATCGTCACGCGTCGGCAAACGGCCGTCGTCCTTGGCGCGCTCGAGATGATGGTGGCAAACGTAATTGGCGCGGCCCTTCAGCAGCGCCACCGTGACCGGCACTTTCAGCGCATCACGCACCGTCGGAATATCGCGCCCGAACAACTGATCCTGCAGTGTCTTGGTACCAGTAGAAATGATCACCTTGCCGCCAGACAATAGCGCCGGCACCAGATAGGCAAAGGTCTTGCCCGTGCCCGTCCCTGCCTCGGCAACAATAACTGATTGATTTTTAATGATTTTTTGTATGGCCTCAGCCATTTCCAGCTGGCCCTGGCGGGCGCGGAAACCGGGTACGACTTGCGCGAGTGCGCCGGTCAGGGAGAAGACGGATGCGAGGTCAGACACCGGGCGAGTTTATATCAAGCCGGTATATACCGGCATGTCATACGGATATGATTCACGCATATATGCTTGAAATTGCATTCACTCAAGGCAACCGAATCAATAATTTTCGAAACAACATCCGATAAATAGCTAGAAAAAATGATCATGCAAATTCTTCTGGGAATCCTTACCGGACTGTTGGCTGTAGACCTAATTCTAATTGCCATATGGGCCACGGTTCGACTGTGCACAAACGCCAGCATGATTAGCCCCGCTGAAATTGCGCCATTTATTGTCGCATCCGGAGTCCTCTTAGCTCTTTTGACATTGATTCTTAACCGCCGACGTGAAGCCTCGAAAGATCATCTGGAGAACGCCACTGATCTCATTGAGAAATCTTACAACGTTCTAAATGATTTGGATAAAGACGGTCGACCAAAAAATAGCAGAATAAATTGGCTTACTTCCGCCCGTCTGCTTCGGAAATCACAGGGAATAGCAAAGTTAATTACGGAAAGCAGTCACCGCATAATATGGGAAGAAAAACAAGAATATTGGCGTGGGCGATTTCATGATTTGATTTTCCCTAACACCGCCAGCTTCCCCGGCACTTATTACGCAGAAAATACTGAGCATTTATTTGCTTGGGGTGACGAAACGAGAGAGCCGTTATCACTTAAATCCTTGGTAGTACTGTACCGCTTTGTGCGCTGGCCTAAAGGCATCGAAGATCCACTCGCAAGTGAAGAAAACTTCACTAAGCAGGAAATCGAAAAGATGACTTTATTTGGACCGAGGGGGCTTGGTGAGCTTCTTGAAGCTTACGAATTACTTAAGGAAAAAAAGGAAAGTAAGAAATAAATCAAGTCATTTCTGATAATTCCTTAAGTGATGATATGGGAACGGAGCCCAATACATTTTCAGGAAAATATTTAGGCCCCATCGCCATATCACCCCGTACTCACCATCTCATACTGTGCAGGCGCGGCAGCCCTCCGGCACCAGCCGCCATTCCGCTGCAGGCGACAAACCGGCCGTCCAGGCCGTACCATGCGCCCTCACCCTCTTCCACAAACAGAAAAGTCCGCACCGCATGTCCCAGGCCGTCCAAGTCACCACAAAACGCGCTGTCGTTGTTGCCGTGCAGCTCAACGGAGTCAGCGACCCGGAGTTTGAGTCCTCACTGAGCGAGCTGCGCGAACTGGCTAAAACGCTGGGCTTCGAGGTGGTGGCCACGTTCACGCAAAAACGCGCCACTTTCGACGCGACGGCCTACCTGGGCACCGGCAAGCGAGAGGAGTTGCGCCGCTATGTGCAGGGCGAGGCCGCGCTGGATCCTGCTGCGGAGGACCCGCCTCCCGAGGCGACCCCGGACGCGCCCCCGCACGGGGAAAAACGCAGTGCGCGCCACGGCGCCGTCGCGGCGCGCGAGGCGGCCAAGGCCAAGGCCCTCGCCGGGTCCGATGCCCGCCGCGCCGCCTTTGTGCTGGTCGACCACGACATTTCACCGTCGCAGGCGCGCAACCTGGAAAACGAGATCGGTTGCGACGTGCTGGACCGCACCATGGTGATCCTCGAAATTTTCTACCGCCATGCGCGCTCCAACGCGGCGCGTGCGCAGGTGGAAATCGCACGCCTGCGTTACCTGGCGCCGCGCCTGCGCGAGGCGGCCAAGCTGGCCGGGCCGCAGGGGCGGCAGCGCAGCGGCGTCGGCGGCCGCGGTGCCGGCGAGAGTGCTGGCGAGGCAGACCGCGCCAAGATCCGCGACCGCATCGCCGAGCTGAAGCAGGAGATTACGGCCCTCGACCTCGAACGCCGGGTACAACGGGCGCGACGCCAGGAAAGCCAGGGCATCGCGCGCGTGGCGCTGATCGGCTACACCAACGCCGGCAAGTCCACCCTGATGCGCGCGCTGACCGGGAGCGAGGTGCTGGTCGCCAACAAGCTGTTCGCGACGCTGGACACCACCGTGCGTACACTGCTGCCCGAAGGCGTGCCGCGCGTGCTGGTGAGCGACACGGTGGGGTTCATCAAGAACCTGCCCCACGACCTGGTCGCCTCGTTCAAGTCGACGCTGGAAGAAGCCGCCGAGGCGTCGCTGCTGCTGCACGTGATCGACGCCAGCGACCCCGGCTTTGAACGCCAGATCGGCGTGACCGAGCAGGTGCTTGCGGAAATTGCCGCGGACCAGGTGCCGCGCCTGCGCATTTTCAACAAGATCGACCGGGTTGGCGATGCCAAGGCACAGGCGGCGCGCGCGAAAGCCCTGCGCGCGCAATTTCCGAAGTGCATCGTGATGAGCGCCGTCGACCCGGATGACGTGGCGCGGCTGCGCAAGGCGATCCGGACGTTTTTCAGTCGCCGCCTGGCCCGGGCCGAGCTGTTCCTGCCCTGGTCGGCGCAGCAGTTGCGCGGCGAACTGTTCGCAAGCTGCGAAGTGCTGGAGGAGCGCGCTGACGGTGAAGGGGCACACTTCCGTGTGCGGGCCGAGCGCGAAACCCTGGCCGCGCTGCGCGAACGCATCAGCCAGGCACAGAAACCGGACTGACCGCGGCCGGCAGGGACAACGCAAGCTCCGCGTTCAGGCGGCTTCCCCTTACATCACCAGCTCGATCAGGCACTGCTCCGCCTTCGCCGCCCCCCATTTGACATACCATAAATAGTATAGACATAATAAGACATGTGGCGTATTGAGGAACATCGCCGGGTAGACAAAAAGCTCTCGGGAGCGATGCCGAAAGAAGTCCTGATGCGTTATGAGAAATGGAAGGACATCGCCCGGCTATCCGGCCCGCAGGGCCTGCGGGCCATCAAAGGATTTCACGACGAAGCGCTGGCTGGCGAGTGGAAAGGCCACCGTTCGTCAAGATTGAGCCTGCAATGGCGGGTTATTTACCGGGTCGTGGCCGACGCCCTGTTGGTGCAGGTTGTCCAGGTCACCCCTCACGATTACAGGAGACCATGAAATGAAAGAATTTCGTCCCGCAAAAAAACGTATCGAGGTCTCGGTCGGCGAGTCAGTTCGCATCCTGCGCGAACTTCAGGAGTTGAGCCAAAGCCAGCTTGCCGTACTCACGGGGATTCCCCAGGCGACCCTGTCTGCGATCGAGAATGGCCGGGTCAACCTCGGGGTCGAGCGCGCCAAAGTGCTGGCGAAGGCGCTTAAATGCCATCCGGCAGTACTCGTTTTTCCGGGCTGGGAAGTGCCGCTGGAGTCTGCGGCATAAGCACCCGCACTATCGGCACGCGCTACATCACCAGTTCAACCAGATATGGTCCAGTCGTCGCCAGCCCCCGCCTGAACTGCAGCCCCAGTTCATCCAGCGTAGTCGCCCGCCCGGCTTCCACGCCAAAACCTCTGGCAATCGACACCCAGTCGATGTCGGGCCGGTCCAGTGTCAGCATCGCGGTTGCGTTATGCCCCGGTGCACTGGCACCGACATTGACCAGTTCACCCATCAGGATCTTGTAGGCGCGGTTGGCAAAAATCACCACGGTCACATCGAGGTTCTCGCGCGCCATGGTCCACAGCGCCTGCTGGGTATAAAGCGCGCTGCCGTCGCCTTCGAAGGCAATGACCTTGCGATCGGGTGCGGCAATCGCCGCACCGGTCGCCGCGGCCAGCCCCCAGCCGATGGAGCCACCCATGATGTTGAGCCAGTCATGCGGACGCGCGCCCATGGTCGCGCCGGTGAAGGCGCGACCACTGGTGACGGCTTCGTCGATGATGACGGCGTTCTCGGGAATCAATGCATTGAACAAAGCCCCCAGGCCGTCGAGCGTGACGCTGCCGGTGGGTAGTGCCGCATCATGTTTCGCTGTATTGACCAGCGGCGGCGTGTTGCGCGCGCCAAGGGCATCGGCCAGCGCTTCCAGTGCGCCTTCGAGATCGGCTTCCGCACCGGCGACTTTGGTGACCGTGCAACCCTCCGGCACCAGCACGCTGGGCTTGCCCGGGTAGGCAAAGAAGGACACCGGTGATTTGGCACCGACCAGCAGCAATTGCCGCACATCCTTCAGCATCGCCAACGCGTTATCAACGACGAAGGGCAGTTGTTTGACCACTGCCCGTCCCGCGCCACGCTCCATGCGTGCGTTGTTGTATTCGGAGATCAGCGTGCAGCCGGTTTGGGCAGCAATGCGCGCCGCGTAATCCAAGGCCTTGCCGCGCAGTGCCGCGCCGCCGAGCAGGATTGCAGCGGGCTGACCGGATTTCAGTGCGCGCACGCCATCGCAGATTGCGCTGTCCGCTACACGTTCAGGCGGTGCCGGTGCATTCACCGTTGCCGGCCCGTCAGCTTCACCCCAGGCGGTATCTGCCGGCAATATCAATGTCGCGATCTGCCCCGGTGCCTTGCGCGCCGCTTCCACCGCCAGCGCACCATCAGCCGCGACCGCTTTGGATGAACGTGATGTCAGCACCCAATCCGACATTGGCCTTGCCACACCTTCGATGTCGGCAGTCAGCGGTGCATCGTGCTGGATGTGATAACTCGCGTGTTCACCGACGATGTTGACCATGCCCGAGCGCGCTTTTTTTGCGTTGTGCAGATTGGCAAGTCCGTTGCCGAGTCCCGGACCGAGATGCAGCAGTGTCGCTGCCGGTTTGCCCGCCATGCGGTAATAACCATCCGCCGCGCCGGTGACCACCCCTTCAAACAGGCCGAGGATGCAGCGCACGCCCTCGACGCGATCGAGTGCCGACACAAAATGCATTTCCGATGTGCCGGGATTGGCGAAGCAGACATTGACGTCGCCGTTCAGCAGCGTGCGCACCAGGCTTTCTGCGCCGTTCATTAATTATCCTTTAAAATCATATAGTTATATACATACATCGCCTGCGGTGCCGAGGTGATCGGCACCGGCTTCGTGTTGCACAGGGCGCATCGCAGTGTAGCGGGAAAGCACTGCACGGATAGTGCCGCCCTCCACGTTCCGGACGCCTTGACGCACTCAGCCGTTCGTCATTGAATCGGGCTTCCCGAAACCGGAGGACAACATGCTGATCGCCGATTCACAAGTACACATCTGGGGCGCCAACACACCGGAGCGGCCGTGGCCTGCGCGCGCGCATGCGCAGCGCGAGATTCCGCTCGGCCACGAGCAATTACTCAAGGACATGGACGAAGCCGGCGTTGATCGCGTGGTGATCGTGCCACCGTCCTGGGAAGGCGACCGCAACGATCTCGCCATCGCTGCCGTCAAGGCACATCCGGATCGTTTTGCGATCATGGGTCGCTTCAATCCGGAAGCGCCGGATGCGCGCAGCACAATCAAGACCTGGCTCAATCAACCCGGCATGCTCGGCATGCGGTTTGCCTTCCACATCCCCGTGCTGCAGCAGCCGCTGATCGAAGGCAAGTTCGACTGGGTGTGGGCCGAGGCCGAGAAACTCGGTATCAAGCTGATGGTGCTGGTACCGCAGAATTTTGTGCACGCCATTGACGACGTGGCGGCGAAGTATCCGGATCTCAAAATCATCATGGACCACATGGCACTGACCAGCGGCAAGCCGGAAGACGAAACCTTCCGCGATTTCGACCAGCTGCTGACCATCGCCAAACGCGCCAATGTCGCGGTCAAGGCCAGTGCGCTGCCCTCCTACATCGCCGAACCCTACCCGTTCAAAAAAGTACAGGCCTACGCCAAACGCGCCTACGAGGCCTTCGGCCCGAAGCGCCTGTTCTGGGGCAGCGACTGGTCGCGCTCGCCGGTGCCGTACCGCGAACATGTCGACATGTGGCTGAAGGATGCGCCGTGGCTGAAGGAAGCGGACAAGGAATGGGTGCTGGGGCGCGGGGTTTGTGAGTGGCTGGGCTGGAAAATGCCGTGACAGCAATATTGGTGATCCAGCGCTCCTTCCGGGCCGCCATCGCCGATACGGTAAACTCTGGCATCAATGATTGAATCCCTGCTCCTCACCGCCACCCGCATTCTCACTTTCCAGCAACAGCGGCAGCTGACCAACGCCAGCGGCTTTTTTTTCGAGCGCGACGGTCGGCTGTTCCTGGTCAGCAGCCGGCATGTCATGCTCGACGAACCAAGCCGGCATCAGCCGGATCGCATTGAAATAGAAATCCATATCGACAGCGAGAACCTGGTCCAGTCCGCGACCTTCTCGATTCCGCTGTACCGCAACGGCAAACGATTGTGGCGCCAGGGCATTGATTCGGCCGGCGGCATCGACGTCGCGGTGATCGAGATCGACCGTGCGGCGCTGCCGGCAACCGTGGTTTATCGCGCCTTCACTCCGGCGCACCTGTACGGCGCAGACAGCCTGATCGAGGTAGGCACCCGTTTACTGGTGGTGGGTTTTCCGCTGGGTTTCCACGATACGCTGCACCATATGCCGGTGGCGCGCCGCGCGGCGGTGGCATCGTCGTTCGGCCTGCGTTTCCAGGGCAAGGGTTATTTCCTTACCGATGCACGCACCCACCGCGGCACCAGCGGTTCGCCGGTGGTGATGCGCCTGCCCGGGAATGACTCGCCGATCGACAAACTGCCGTGGCTGCTGCTCGGCGTACATTCGGCGCGTCTCGATGTCGGCACGCGCGATATGGATCTGGACGAGGCGCTGGGCCTGAACTGCGCGTGGTACGCCGATATCCTGATGACGCTGACGGAAAACTGACCGTCGTCGCAGCGGGTCTTAATTCCGTTCTTTCCGTTCTACTTCGGATCCTTTTCCGTTGCCCCGTCTTTGGCATCGGTGATGATGCGGCCTGACTCCGGCCCAGTCTTTGACGGTGGTGGCGTCAATCCCATCGACACGTAGATCTCCGTCAGCTTTTCGATACCGAAGTTGGCCGGTTTGACCCATTCCACCGGCACATACACCAGCCCGCCGCCGATCGGCACCGGAGCAGTCGGCACCAGCACCGCGAAATAACGCCGGCCGTCGATGTCCACCGGTTCCGCGCTTGGCGCCAGCGCCAGCACCGCGACACCGTCACCGCCGAAAAAACACCACACCGCGCTCATGGTACCGATGCCGCCCTGTTTCTGGTCGAGCAGGCCGACAAAACTGCTGGTGAAATCGTAGAGGCTGCCGATCACCGGTATGCGCCGCAGCGTAACGTTGAGAAACTGTGCCAGCGGGCGGCGCAGGCCGAGTCGCAGCGCCACGCCCAGCAGGTAGATCGCCACCATCAGCATCAGCGTGCCCAGCAGGTACGGCACCGGGGAACTGGCTGCAACTGTGTAACCCAGTGCCAGGAAAAAACCGCCGACCATGCTGTCCGGGCCGATGTAACTGTTGAGCAGGCCGATCAGCCAGTGCAACACAGCCGCCGTCAGTGCCAGCGGCAGGAACACCACCAGCCCGGCCAGCCAGGTGGCGACAATGGAATCAAAACCGCGCTTGATGAGCATGAAACGGCACTCCGGTGATCAGTATTGCAGCAAAAGTAACGGGCAAGGCAGTGCATGGTCACCAGATGCAGCGGCAGCGTCAAGCCCGCAGCATTCTGGTTTATGCTCAGCTTCGGGAAGGAGGCATCAAGCGCGATGAAAAAATGGCTGCTCTCGGGCATCACGCACACCGTGGCTGTGGCCATCGGCTTTGCCGCGGGCATTTACCTGCTGCCCATCCTCACCGCACCCGCGGCACCCTCCGCCGATGACGTCGCCGCGCAGGCCGGCGGCGCACAGTTCAAGGGGGAGTTCCGCCGTGATTTGAAGGACAGCGACCTGCTGCACTGGGGAGAAGGCACGGTGTCGATCGGCCGCCGCAGCATCACCCTGCTGGGTCGCATCGCGCCAGGGCCGGATTACAAACTCTACCTGTCGCCGGAATTCGTTGAAACCGAAGCCGATTTCCGGCGCCTGAAGCCGCGCATGCTGCGCATCGGTGACGTGAAAACCTTCGATAATTTCATCGTGCCGATGCCGGAGTCAGTGGATCCTGCAAGCTACAACACGGTGATCGTCTGGTGCGAAACCTTCAGCCAGTTCATCACCGCCGCCAAATACCGATGAGTAAACGCTGAAAGCGGCCATGCCCGATACGATCACCCCTGCCACGATTCTCGAGTTCTGGTTCGGCAACGCCGGCGACGATACCGCCATCGCACAGGCGCAGCAGAAACTGTGGTGGTCAAAAAATGAAACCGTGGATGCCGATATCCGCAAGCGCTTCAGCGACCTGGTGGAATCCGCAGCCGCCGGCAAACTGGATCATTGGGCACAGGATGCGCGCGGCCGGCTGGCGCTGATCCTGCTGTTCGACCAGTTCCCGCGCAATATGTATCGCGATACGCCGCGGGCATTTTCTTATGACCCGCTCGCCTGCAAACTGGCACTGGCGGGTATCGCCAGCGGTGCGGATCGCGAATTACGCGCCATCGAACGCGTTTTTTTCTACCTGCCGCTGGAACACAGCGAATCCGCCGAGTTGCAGGAACGCTGTGTCGCGCTGTTCACGGCTCTGGCCGCCAGTGTGCCGGAGGCCGACCGCAAAACCTTTCGCGGATATTTGGATTACGCGGTGCGCCACCGCGATGTGATCCACCGTTTCGAACGTTTCCCGCACCGCAATCAGATTCTGGGGCGCGTATCGACTCCGGAAGAAACCACGTTCCTGAAACAGCCCGGTTCCTCGTTCTAAGGAAGCGCCTCAACCTTCACCTGCACGCCGCGCCGTTCGCTGCTGCTGGTGCTGCTGCGACCGAGCAGCGTGGATTGCCCGTCGCTGCGCGATTCACTGATGCCGCCGAGGTCCATCCATTCGCCGAGACGGCCCGACACCGTGGTCACCACGCGCTGCACATTGACCGCACCGCGTCGCCCATCGTCAAAGGTTTCGCGCTGCGGGTCGATGTCCAGGGTAACAATGTTCCCCTGTATGCGCGGCACCACGCTGAAACCGGTGGTGGCGTCGCGGTATTCGGTGCCTTCGACCACGCGGTCGACGATCTGGCCATTGACCACCGTACGCACCACCTGGCGGCTGCGCAGCGGACGCGATTCACCGACGCGGATAAACGCGCTGTAACCTTCGAGCACCTGGATCGACTGCTGGGTACTGGAACTGCTGGAACGCTGGCTGTCGATGACGCGACCGCGCAAACGGTCGTCACCATCGCGGAATATCACGTTGCCACCACTGTTCGAACCGCTGCCGGGCACCGTGATGCGGGCATTCTGGTTGCCGATGCTGCCCGACAGCCCGGCTTCGCGCCGGTCGCGGTCTTGGTCGGTGTCCTGGCGCACCGTAATCAGCAAGCGCTTCGGTGCGGTATCGATGTCGGCGAGTACGCGTTTGACCTGCGCCAGTTCGGCCGGCGTGGCACGAATCACCAGCTGATTCTGGAAGCCGCTGATGCTGGAATCGCGTCCGAGCAACGGCTGCAGCACCGGAATCACCTGCTCGCTTTTGCGATACTTCAGCGGCAGCACTTCCACTGTGGTCTGCGCGCCGGCGATCGGCGCCAGCGCAAAACACAGCAGCGCTGCCACCCAGCCCAGTCCGCGCATCAATTTCTGTCCCATAGGTTTAAGTTTACCCGCCCCTGCATTAGCATCAGGATAATGACGATTTCGCCTTTACAATCATATTGTTATTGATTACAGTCCAACCATGCGACAACTCCGGATACTCCTCATCGCACTGGCGCTGCTGCCCTTGCCCGCACTCGCGGACGAGACTGGCAATCCGCCGGACTTCAGCACATCGGCGCAGCAGGCCGCCGGTGCGGTATTCGGCCAGGCGCAGGAATTCGCACTGCGCGCGCTGAGTTTCATCGGCGTGCGTTACAAATGGGGTGGCAATTCTCCCGATACCGGTTTTGATTGCAGCGGCCTGATCCGTTATGTCTACAGCCAGATCACCGGCCAGGCCCTGCCACACAACGCCAGCGCCCTGAGTCATGTCGGGGAAAACATCGACCGCGCCGAACTGCAACCCGGCGACCTGGTGTTTTTCAACACCCTGCGCAAACCGTTTTCCCATGTCGGCATTTATCTCGGCGATTCGCGTTTCCTGCATGCGCCCAGCCGCGGCGGTGCCGTGGAAATCGTCGACATGAGTCAGCGTTACTGGCAGAGCCGCTACAACGGCGCCCGCCGCCTGCCTTAAGCCTGCCGGGTTCCGGCGCGCCATCCCTTCGCATACTGCCCGCACACGGCGCTTTTCAAGGCACAGCCGGTGCGATGCCTGCCGCCTGCAGGCGTTGCTGGCGCAGCGTCCACGCCAGTTCCTGCACCACCATCGCGTAATTGATGCTGCGGTTGTAACGCGTGATTACGTAAAAATTATTCAAACCCAGCCAGTAGCGCGGTCCGACTTCCGTTTCGACCACGATCAGGGTCGCCAATGCGTCGCCGGCAACCGGCTCCAGCGGCACCACGCCCTGCCGCCTGAAATCCGCGACTGTCGTGTGCGGCGCAATGCCCGCCGCCAGCAACGGCTCCAGTACCGTGTTGCCAACGTCGACCGGCACAACGACTGTACCGCCCAGCTGCCAGCCGAACTGGCGGTAATAGTTGGCCACACTGCCGATGGCATCCGCGACCTGGCGCAGGTCACGATGGCCGTCGCCGTCGAAATCCACTGCGTATTTACGGTAACTGCTGGGGATGAATTGTGGAATGCCGATGGCGCCGGCAAACGACCCCTTGACCGCATTCAGTTTCCAGTCGTTTTCGCGCGCCAGCAGCAGGAATTGTTCGAGTTCACCGCGAAAAAAATCGGCGCGCCGTGGATAACCGAAAGCGAGTGTCGCCAATGCATCCAGCACATTGACGTTGCCGGTACGCCGGCCGTACATGGTTTCAATGCCGATGGTGGCAACAATGATTTCCGCGGGCACCTGCCAGGTCGTGGCCGCCCGCTCCAGCAGATCGGCATTCTCATTCCAGAATTTGAGGCCGCCGGCGATGCGCGCATCATTGACATGGCGCGCGCGGAATTCATGCCAGGGCAAGGCGGTGGACGGCGCATCCATGGCGCGGATGATTGAACCGATGAATTTCGTTTCACGGAAAGCCCGCTCCAGTTGCGGACGCGCGAAACCGTGACGCTCGACCATGTCCTGCACGAAAGCCTGTGTCGCGGCGGGCAGATCGCTGCGGGACTCCGCAGCATGGCAGACGGTGGCGACGACCAGCATCAGCAGGATGCCGGCACCACGGTGCAACTGAATAAAACGACGCATCAACTTGTCCGGCAAGCACTGCGCTGTATTGCGCAATGCGTTGCGCCTCCCGGTCAAAACACCGAGATTACCAAGTCAGCGGGGAAAATGTTATCAACTTCGTGTTACCAACATGGCACCGCAAAAGCGGCGCAGAGCTGCGGCTGAAACCGGAAACCGGTTTCAGCGATGGTTCGCAGATGTCGCCGGCTCCCGCATCGGCGGCAACGGCGCGGCATTCGGATAGGGATCCACCGCAGTGCCCTTGCCCACCGTGTGCATCGACAGCAGCGTACGGCCGATCGCCAGCCACTGTTCACGTGCAGCCATCGACATCGATTCGTAGATTTTGATCAGGCCGACCACATCGCCTTCACCGAGGTCGATTTGCGCCGGAGCAGTGTCCCCCACGGCCAGCCAGCGCGCGCGCACCTGCAGCGCATCAGCGACCTTGTAGAGGTTTTCGTGGGTCATGTTCTTGGTATCGCCATTGATCCAGCGATGCACCGTCTGCCGCGGCAGGCCGATGCGACGACCGAGTTCGGCAACGGATTTCATGCCGCATGCAGCCATCGCAGTGCGAATGCGGGTGGCAATCGAATTGTTCGGATCGCCTGGTTCGGCCTTGATGCGTCCTCTGCCCATGGTGTCTGCTCCGTGTCGTCTCAGCGTTGTATTGCGTTCACCCGCCACGCAAGTCACTGCACGGTGACACCTTAATGCCCATGACTTACGACAGCCTTACGCCGGTGGTGGGCATCCACCGCGTCAAAATCATAAAATATATAATAAAATCAATTACTTATATAAAACCCCTGCAAATACCCGATGTATCAGCCTTCAATACGCCGGGTCACGGCCCGGCTATTGCCGAAACACGGTACATAAACCGAGTGGGTACCCGGCCCGCCGGCAACGATCAACTGGATACCCTCCGCTTGCGGCGAAATCGGCAGCAGCGTGTCATCCGACAGAGGGCCGAGCTCAGCAGTACGCGAAGCACGCGTACGTTCGATTTCGTTGACGCTCAAGTGCCTGACCGCCATTTTTGAACGTTGCCACAACTCGCGCTTGACCCGCACCTTGTCCCAGCCTTCACTGCGGAAAATTTCGGCGTGTTCAGTACCGAGGATGAACCACGGCTCACCACCATGCACATATTCATTGCTGGGCGGATGCACCATGGTTTCGGCAATCACCCGCGCCAGTTCATCCGCAGTCTTGGCATGGGTGTTCATGTTCATCGTGCCTTCGGCGCCGACCACGGTCACCGTGCTGTCGCTGGCGGCAAAGCCGCGCTCCACATGCAAGGGCTGCCACGGATGATTCTCTTCGTTCTCCGCGCAGCAGAAAGTGTATTTTCCGGGCTGGCCGTGGGTCGCACGATCCATTTCTCCGGGCAGCGCACCGCCGATGTTTTGCAGGATCAGCCGCATCGCGCGGCCCAGCGTGGCATTGGCCCACGCGCCCTGGCCGATGCAGTTGAAGGTGGCATTGACCTGCAGGCGCAGCGCCAGCGGGCCGTTGATGACCAGCCATACCGCGACTGAATTGGTCGTCGCCTGGATGCCCTGCAGGTTGAATGCCGGGTCCGCCACCGCCTCGGTCGCCGCGATCAGCACCGGCAGGTATTCCGGATCACAACCGGCGAGCACGGCATTGATCGCAATGCGTTCGACCGTCGCCGCGCCAAAACCCGGCGCTACGATGGCGATCACCTCATCACGCTGGCGCCGGGTTTGCGCCAGCATGCGTTCGACCCGCGCCGCGGTCGGCGGCACGATGGGCAGGCCGTCACTCCAGCGCTTGTCACGGTAAATCCGGTTGATGGCGTCGAAATCGTCGGGCGCCGTGAAGGTCGCGGCACGATCAGCCGATGCGTCGGTGGGTGAAATCATGCGGCCCCGCTTAACAGTTTTGCAATGTCATCGACGCATTGTTCGGCAATCTTGCGCACATCCTCACGCTTGCGTCCGCCGAAAGGATGCGGAATCACCGCAATCGGCAATGCGCCGTTGCCCAGCGCGCGCGCCTGCGCACGGCCCAGCGTCAGGAAGGCTGTGGAACACACGGTGATGGCGGCCTTGCCCTGCTTCGTCACTTCGATGCTGTCGTGGACACTCCACGACGAACAGGACCCTCAGTCGCCGGAGCCGGCGATCACCACATCGCATTCGCCGGACAATTCCGCGATTACCGACGCATCGGCCGGCATGGACGCCGAGGATTTCCGCCGCTTGATCACTTTCGCCGCGCCATAGCGGCTGACCAGCAGTTCGGCGAGATCGTCTACAAGGTGGTGAAAATTCGGTTTGGCGTTGTCGATGAAGCCGATCACCGCTCCGGTCAGCACAGTACGTTGCGCCGGTTTATCAGCAGCCTGCGCGGAACCGCCGCGCGGCGCAGTCGGGTCAAACAGCATTACTGTTGCGGTCATGTTGTCCTCTGCAATAAAAACGGATCAAGGATCCAGTCTGATGTTCGCCTGCTTCACCAGCCTGGTCCACAGCGCAATTTCCTCACGGATGAAACTCTGCAATTCCTGCGGGCTGTTGCCGACCGGCGTTGCACCCAGCGCCAGCAGCTGTTCGCGCATCTGCGGCGCAGCCAGCGCTTTCACCGCGTCGTCATGCACTTTTTTGATGATGGACTGCGGCGTCCCTGCCGGCGCCAGCAGCGCATACCAGAGCGTCGACTGATAACCCGGCACGCTCTCTGCCACGGCAGGCACGTCCGGATAGGCCGGCGAACGGGCAAGGCTGGTCATGCCCAGTGCACGCAAGCGTCCGGTCTTGACATGCGGCATCGCCGGCAGCGGGCTGGTGCAGATGATCTGTACCTGTCCGGCCACCACATCGACCAGCGCAGGTCCGGCGCCCTTGTACGGAATATGCACCAGGTCAATGCCGGTCAGCGACTTCAGCAGTTCGACCGACATGTGCCCGCCGGTGCCGGGCCCCGAGGATGCGTAATTGATGCGGCCCGGTTGCGCCTTGGCCAGTGCGATGAGTTCCTTGATGCCGGTCGCCTTCAGCGACGGGTGCGCCACAAACACCAGTGGAGATTGCGCAACCAGCGTGATCGGTGCGAAATCCTTCAGCGTGTCGTAGGGCAGGTTTTTACGCAATGCCGGATTGATGGAGTGCGTGGCACTGGCCAGGAACAGCGTATAGCCGTCGGGAGGCGCATTCGCGGAAATCTGCGTGGCGATGATCTGCCCGCCACCGCCGCGGTTATCGTTTACCACCTGCTGCCCGAACGCTGCAACCAGGCTGTTGCCGAGCATGCGTCCGACAATGTCGCCGGCGCCGCCGGGTGGATAAGGAATGATCAGGCGCACCGGGCGTTGCGGATACTGGTCGGCCACCGCCGGCACACTGGCAGACAGCGCCGTACAGATTGCAATCAGGTATGCAGATAAATGCAGTTTCGACATGTTGTCCTCGCGAATTTTTTACGATTTTTTTGCAGCTCCAATCTTACCGCGGTCTGGTCGCAGGTCATGGTATTGAATTAAAATGTGGACTGGCCCTGCCACTAACGTTTGCACCATATCGTTATCACTCTCGGCAGAAACGCCGGCCACCATCACTGAAAGCTTTTGACATGGTTCGCATTGTCGACGTCCGTGAAGTCACCAAACCGATCGCCTCGCCGATCCGCAACGCCTATATCGATTTCAGCAAAATGACCAGCAGCCTGGTCGCCGTGGTCACCGACGTCAAAGTCGACGGCCGCACCGTCGTCGGTTATGGCTTCAACTCCAACGGACGTTATGGCCAGGGCGGCCTGATCCGCGAACGCTTCGCGCCGCGGCTGCTGGAAGCCGATCCCGCAAGCCTGCTCAACGCGGCAGGCGACAACATCGACCCGCACAAAGCCTGGGGCGCGATGATGCAAAACGAAAAACCCGGTGGCCACGGTGAACGTTCAGTGGCAGTCGGCACTCTGGACATGGCCATCTGGGATGCGGTGGCCAAAGTTGCGCGCAAGCCGCTGTTCCAGCTGCTCGCCGAGAAACACGGTGTCACTGCGAATCCCAGGGTATTCGTCTATGCCGCCGGCGGTTATTACTATCCGGGCAAGGACCTGCAGGCGCTGCGCAATGAAATGCGCGGCTATCTCAATCGCGGCTACAGCGTGGTCAAGATGAAAATCGGCGGCGCCGATATTGCCGAAGACCGACGCCGCATCGAAGCAGTGCTAGCCGAAATCGGCAAGGACGCGCGGCTTGCCGTCGATGCCAACGGCCGCTTCGATCTCGAAACCGCCATCGCCTACGCCAAGGCGCTGCGCGACTATCCGCTGTTCTGGTACGAGGAGGCCGGCGACCCGCTGGATTTTGCACTGCAGGCAGCGCTGGCGGAGTTCTACCCCGGGCCGATGGCCACCGGCGAAAACCTGTTCAGCCACCAGGATGCGCGCAACCTGCTGCGCTACGGCGGCATGCGCCCGGATCGCGACTGGCTGCAGTTCGACTGCGCACTGTCCTACGGCCTGTGTGAATACGAACGCACGCTGCAGGAACTCAAAATCGCCGGCTGGTCACCCTCGCGCTGCATTCCACACGGCGGCCACCAGATGTCGCTGAACATCGCCGCCGGCTTGGGCCTCGGCGGCAACGAAAGTTATCCCGACCTGTTCCAGCCCTACGGCGGATTCCCGGACGGCGTCAAAGTGGAAAACAGCTTCATCACCATGCCGGAACTGCCGGGCATCGGCTTCGAGGGTAAATTCGATCTGATCAAGGTCATGCGCGAACTGGCGCAGTAGGTCATCAAAACGCGGGGGCGCCGCTCAGGCACACCCCACTTACAGGAGATGAAATTTTCGCTTGAACGGCACACGCTCGGGGCGATTCATCCTCACATTTTGTTTTGCCATATCCGGGCAAGGCATTGTCTGGCACGGCTCGTTCTGAACACGATCAGCAACAAGGCCAGCGCACTGAATGCACCACCGACCAGAAAAGTCTGTGCTGCGCCAAATCGGTCCCAGAGCAGTCCCGCCAGTGCACTGGCGATCAACAGGGCCAGACCGCTCACCAGGTTAAACAATCCGAATGCAGTTCCCCTCAGATCCGCGGAAGACGTACCGGCAACCATGGCTGCCAGCAGGCCCTGCGTCATCCCCATATGCAGGCCCCATAATGAAACTCCGGCCCAGACCCAGCCCCAATGATCGCTGCGCGCAAGCATCAGGTCCGCGGCAATCAGCACAAGCAAACCCGCAGCGAGGAGTTTGTGGTGGCTGATGCGATCAGACAGCTTGCCGAATGGAAACGCCGAAAGGGAATAAACGATGTTCATGCCAATCAGCACCAGCGGTGTGAAAGCAACGGGTAGCCCCCCCTGGATGGCGCGCAGGACAAGGAAAGCCTCGCTGAAACGCGCCAGTGTGAACATGGCGCCAACGCCGACGACCCACCAGTACGCGTTTGACAGGTGATGAATACGCTCCTGACAAATCGGATTGATACGATGTTCGCCAGGCGGACGCTCCGGCTCCCGCACCCCGAAAATAAGCAGGAAAACCGCCAGAAAAGCGGGGATGACGGCCACCCAAAACACCGCGCGGAAGTTGTTTGACCATAACAACATCAACCCCATGGCAAGTAACGGCCCGAGGAAAGCACCCACCGTGTCCAAAGACTGGCGCAAACCAAAGGCCGCACCGCGCATTTCGGCGGGAGTAATGTCCGCCACCAACGCATCGCGCGGCGCTCCCCGTACGCCCTTGCCGACACGGTCGATCATTCGGGCGGTGAACACCATGCCCAGGCTTCCGGCAATTGCAAACAGCGGCTTGGAAAAAGCTCCCAGCCCGTAGCCGGCGACCGCCAGTGGTTTGCGCTTTCCCCAATAATCGGAAAGCATCCCCGAAAACACCTTGACGATCAGCGCAGTGGCCTCCGCGGCACCCTCAATCAAACCAATCGTGAAGGCACTCGCGCCCAGGACTGTCAGCATGAACACCGGCAACAAGCTGTGTATCAGCTCGGAAGATACATCCATCAGCAGACTGACAAAGCCAAGAGCCCATATGCTCCTGGGAATAATTTTCAGGCGGTTTTCCGGCTGATCCATACGCTGACCATACTCCAACCCGTCATATCTGGATTTCCGGTGGCAAATGCAGCTTGATGATATTAATCATGGTTGCTGCCGTTTTTGCCGATAGCTGAACACCAGTCCCGGGCCGTCCGCTAGCTCCTTCAAGCTGACCTCGCCACCCAGACGGGTCGCCGCTTCCAGCGCAATGGCCAACCCCAGTCCGCTGCCCGTTCCGACGGTACCCGGCATCCGGTAGAAAGCATCAAAAACCCGCTCTCGCTCGGCGGGCGGAATACCGGGGCCGTTATCGACAATCTCGATGACCGCCATTTCGGCATCGGCCGTCAACCTGAACGTTACTTCACCGCCGGCAGGTGTGTATTTGATGGCGTTTTCCAGCGCGTTGCCGAGTATCAACCGCAGCGACTCTATCGTTGCCCGCAACGAAATCCGAATACCTTCCTCAAGCCCCAGATCGATATTCTTGGCCTCTGCCGCTGGCAGGTATTGCGCGATCAGTTCGCGGGCCAGGGCCGGGACATCGACCATGATTTCCGCGCTACTACCCGCCTGGGTTCTCGCCAGACTCAGTAATTGTTCCGTAAGTTGTCGCGCGCGTTCAATGCCAGTCTGCAGGGATGCCACGCGTTCGTGCATCGCTTCCAGCGAGTTCGCCTGGCGCAGATTCTGTGCCTGCACGGACAGGGCGGTCAGCGGGCTGCGTAATTCGTGGGCAGCATCGGCAATAAATCGCCTCTGCTCGCGCATCAGATGATTGACCCGCACCAGCAGGCGATTGATAGCCTGAACGAAGGGGATGATTTCCTCGGGCAGTCTTTTCTCGTCGATCAGGTCGGGGCGGTCCGCCGCCTGCGCATCCAGACTGCGGGCCATCCGGGTGACCGACGTAAATTCCCGGCGGATGATGCCCACGATCAGCCAGATTAACAGTGGGAACAGCATGAGCAAGGGAATCAGCGTTCGCAGGGCGCTGTTAATGGCGATTTCGTCGCGCATATCGGTGGGCTGGGCAACGACCGTTTCCCCGCCGGACAATCCATCGCGAACAAAGACCCTCAGTTCCTCGCCTGCGGCGCTCAGGGTATGAAAGCCGGCTGGCAAACGTTCCGGTAACCACTCCGGACGAGGATTTCCAGGCATCCTGAATACCAGAACCCGGGACTCCGAATCGCTGATGACAGCATCATCCGTGCCCGGCCGCGCAGGTCCCGCGGCGCTCCTCGCCGTCAGCACGGCGATCTGCCGCAGCATGTCGTCCTGAAACTCCCTGGCTTCGCCATATGCCAGCATGAAGGAAGCCAGGGCGGCAACCATGCCGGACAACAGGATGGCCACTCCGACCATCAACGACAGTTGGCGTTGTAGCGAACGATTCATGCCTTGTCCACCATCCAGCCGGCGCCGCGCACGTTCTTGATGGCATCGGCGCCAAGCTTCCTGCGCACTCCGTGGATCAGGAAATCCACGGCGTTGCTTTCGACCTCTTCATTCCAGCCGTAAATGCGCTCCTCCAGCTCGGCCCGGCCCAGAATCGTGCCGGGGCGCAACAGCAACGCATGCAACAGGGAAAACTCCCGTGCGCTAAGCAGTTCCACGACATCGCCGTAACGAGCCCTGCGTGTGGCAGGATCAAGACTGAGCCTGCCGTTGCTCAACTCGGCGGTAGCTTGCCCGCCTTGACGTCGAATGATCGCCCGCAACCGGGCCAGCAATTCGTTGACGTCGAAGGGCTTTGCCAGATAGTCGTCGGCCCCGCGATCGAGACCCGTGATCCGGTCGTCGACACCGTCGCGGGCAGTAATAACGATGACCGGCACGGTGTTACCCGCCTGGCGTAACCGCCGCAGCACCTCCAGCCCATCCTGCCTGGGCAGGTTCAGGTCGAGCAGAACAGCCTGATGCTCGCCTTGACGCAAGGCAGCGTCTGCGGCAATGCCATCTCTTACCCAGTCCACGGCATAGGCGGCGTCCCTGAGGGCGACCGATACCGCATCACCGATCATGAGATCATCCTCAACAAGCAGGATGCGCATTGTCTCGCCCTCCCATCAGTGAACACAGGCGCTTACGACCCGTCGCCGTTTGAAACAAAAGATTCGCGCCCCAGTGGTCGTTGCCGGAACAAAACGATGCTTAACAGCATGAACGCCAGCAAAAAAGCCGACGCGGAATAGCGGCTGAGCGCCAGCCCGCCGGAAGAAATCGGCTTGTCCAGAAAATCTCCCACCACCGCGCCAAGCGGCCGCGTCAGGATGAAGGCAGCCCAGAACAATATTGTGCGGGATATCCTTGTCCACAGATAAGCCGCCACCACAATCAGCAGCAAGGCGCCAAACATGACAGCACCTCCTTCATAGCCGAGTCCGGCCGTATCCGCGGTCCAGTCTCCCAAGGCCGTGCCGAGCGTCTGGGAAAACATGATGGTCACCCAATAAAACATTTCCGACTTCGGCGAGCCGATGCTGTCTACAGAAACGGAGCCCAGTAATTTGTACCAAATGGCTAACGATACCATCAGCAACGCAGACAACAAGGTCGCTCCGCCCGTGTAACCAATTCCGAGGGAGCGATCAGCAAAGTCTGCAAGGGTCGTGCCGACGGTGGTAGTGGCGATGATGGTCGCCCAGTACAGCAACGGATGAAAGCGTTTTGCCCGGATCTGTGCGACAACAGCAAGAAGAAATACGGCGGCGAAAATACCCGTGCTGACCAGATAGCCCAGATTCATCGACATCGATACGGCATCGCCGCCAGTTTCACCCAGGGTAGTTGCGGCGATCTTGATGATCCAGAAAATCAGCGTGACCTCGGGAACTTTGCTAAGCGTCTGTTTTGTTGGCTCATTCATGCCCAACCCCAGCATATTTTCATTCATTGTCTCACCCAGCCCCTTTTGATTAAACCGGAAAATATCCATCGATACGGACGTCGCACGGTACGCATCACCGGTGCGACGAAGTAATACTCTTTACCAAGAACCAGCCGGGCGCTGCCCAAGGCAACCAGAGCGGCACCCAGCATATCCAGCGGAAAATGCACGCCGAGATAAATGCGTGCCCATGCCACCGGCACACCGAACAGCACCAGCGTCCAACCCGCCGCCCGTAACCGCTCGTGAAGCAGCAGGCTGAACGCGACCGCCCAGATCAGGGTCAAGTGGTCGCTCGGAAAGGAACTGTCTCGCACATGGAAAATCAGCACCCGTCCGATGCCCGCCTCCAAAGGACGCGGGTGATACCAGAGGAGACCGATCAACTGGTTGATCAACAGCGCGGCCAGCCCCGAAACCGTTGCAGCAACCAGTGCATGGCGGGTGGCAGTCGAGCCACGCAGCCAGCCAAGGATCATCCCCAAGGGCACGATCCAGATCAGTCCGCTGGCAAGCATGCGTGCAATCTCAATTACCAGCCCGGATGCATCCGGCGCGGCATTCAGCAGAAGAAACAGCGTTTGGTTCCAGTAATCCATATCACTCCCGGTTTCCTCAATCTCTTCCGGGTATTACATCCCTGCGCGTGATACTTAGAAAAATGACCATGACCAGAATGGTCACGAGAAAAATCAGGCTGGTCGCTACCGTACCGAGCCCCAGGCCACCGTTGGCGATCGGTTGCGACAGCCAATCGCCGAAGGAGGCCCCCAGAGGACGCGTCAGGATGTACGCGATCCAGAAGGCCAGAACGGCATTTGCCTTCAATCCGTAATACACCAGGGTAACGACGGCGATCATCGAGCAGAACATGAGCGCCGAGTTCGCGTAACCGAGTTTCATGCTCTCGGCAGCAAGGTCACCAGCGGCGGTGCCGAGGGCAAATGTGAACAGGATGGCCGCCCAGTAGAACAGTTCGCGCCTGAACGTGAAGATGGAATGGATCGACAGCGTTTTTTCGTTGGCGTACCAGAGGACGAAGGTCGTCAGAAGGGACAGGCCAAACAGGGCCGTGGTTGTCTCCAGCGCGACTCCGAAGTTGTCCACCAGATTATCGGTAATCAGAGTGCCGACAATACTGATCAACACTACATTCGCCCAATATAGCCATGGGACATATTTCCGGGCGCGTAACTGCATGAACATAAATACCGAGAGCAGGCCGGCCATGAGGAAGGACGTCCCGTTCAATCCAAAATTCAGGTCGAAGTTGAGAAAATCGGCTCCGGTCTCGCCGACTGTCGTTGCCATGATCTTGATGATCCAGAAATACAGGGTGACTTCCGGCACCTTGTTCAGCATCTGCAATGCGGGAGTGCGCTCCAGTACTTTCATTTGAATCTCCCCGTCTGCTACCGTGATATTGGTTTGACGCAGTCAACAAGCCGGGGCGGCGGCGCAGCCCCGGCGATAACACGAGACCGCTCAATCAGCATGGTCATGGTCGCCGTCGTGATCGGCCTTATCCTCGGTGGCGGCAATCACCCCGCCGTTCACCGGATCGACTTTCACATCCATGACCTTCTTGCCGCTCACCACCTCGACATCAAAGACCCACCGACCTTTGTGCTTCTCGAACTCCGCACGAGACGCCTTGCCACCAACGTGCTGCTCGGCCGCCGACACCGCCTGGGCCAAGCCAATTTTGGCGGTTTCCACCGCCAGCGCATCGTTGTCCATCGCCTTGCTGGCATAGGCGCTGCCGATAGCGGTCGCAGAAATTACGGCAAGGGCAACCAGATAAACTGTGTGTTTCATGGTGACTACTCCTTCAAATTACGCGGATATTCGCGTAGTTGAGAAGATAGCCATTAAAAATTAGGGTAAAGTTAGGAAGCCTTGGATTTCCGGTATGCCGCAAGGTGGTGAGTGGAGCAAGTGTGCGGATGCGGTCGCTTGGCGCCATTGCAGAGATGGATCGTCTGCATTTCAGTCCCCACGGAGGCCTTTTTCAGGTTCTTCGTGTTTCATGGACGACGCCTCTCTTGTAAACTCATCTAACGCCGTCATACCCGGCACACGTTTGCCGATGCGAACAGCGCTTGCCTCGCTTGAGCAGGAATAAAAATAGCCCCTCGCGGGGGCTGTTTTCATGTCTGGCGGAGAGGGAGGGATTCGAACCCACGATACGCTTGCGCGTATTCCGGTTTTCGAGACCGGCATATTCAAGCACTAACCACCCTCAGGCGTGCCCCGCGCCACCGTCATCGCGCTCACAATGTTCCGCAGCCGCCAGCGCGGTGGCCGCAAGGCCGGAGGCCAGCTCTCGCCCCACCGCATACGGCGCATGCAGCATCGCCGTGCGTGCCGCCAGCGCCATGGCCAGTGCCTGCATCACGTCACCATTGGCCGTATTACCCAGCACCCGCAGTTCGCGGTCGACCGCGCCCAGCACGGCTGTCAACAATTGCGACACACGCATCGCGGATTCCGTCTCGGCATGCAGCGGGAATTCGAAGGCGATTTTTTCGCCGGTGGCGGTGGTAACGTCGTAGGGCAGGTTCTGCGCCATGGGGGATCCTTTTGCGTTCGGCATGATTGAATCCATACTAGCAGTCGCGCACTGTCCTGCCTGAAATAAAATCCGCCCCGTGCGGGAGCGTTTTTATTTCTTCAGTTTGGCAAACGCAAGCGCCATGGCACTCGCGGGCCGGGTATCAGTGCCAGCCGTCCGCGCTCCGGAATGACGGCCGTCAGATTTGCGCTTGTCAGGAATGGCGTGGGCACGGTCCAGGCCCGTGGCCGCCTGCTTCACGGCACCCCGCTGCTGCGCCACACCCGGCACATCATCCAGACGCATGGTGAGCGCAATGCGCTGACGCTTCAGATCAACTTCAAGCACTTTGACTTTAACGATCTGGCCGGGCTTCACAACCTCGTGCGGGTCTTTCACAAAACGGTTCGACAGCATCGAGATATGCACTAGGCCGTCCTGGTGCACACCGACATCCACGAACGCGCCAAAGGCCGCGACATTGGTCACCACGCCCTCAAGGATCATGTCGGGCTGAAGATCCGCAAGTTTTTCCACCCCTTCCTGAAACGTTGCCATCTTGAATTCCGGTCGCGGATCGCGGCCCGGTTTCTCCAGCTCGGCGAGGATGTCGCGCACCGTGGGCACGCCAAAGCGTTCATCGGCAAAATCCGCCGGCGACAACGCCTTGAGCAGCGCCGCCTGCCCCATCACCTCTGTCATGCCCTTGCCGATCCGCGCCAGAATGCGCTCGACCACGGGATACGCTTCCGGATGCACGGCAGAGCGGTCCAGGGGATTGTCGCCTTCGTTGATGCGCAAAAAGCCCGCGGCCTGCTCGAAAGTCTTGTCACCCAGGCGCGGTATCTTGCGAATCGCCTGACGGTTCGGGAACGGGCCATGGTTGTCACGGTAGTCGACGATATTGCGCGCCAGGGTGCTGTTCAGTCCCGACACACGCGCCAGCAACGGCGCAGAAGCGGTATTGACGTCCACACCCACTGCATTCACGCAATCCTCGACCGTGGCATCCAGTGACCGGGCCAGCGCACGCTGATTCACATCATGCTGGTACTGCCCCACTCCGATCGCCTTGGGCTCAATTTTGACAAGCTCGGCCAGGGGGTCCTGAACACGTCGCGCAATGGACACCGCGCCGCGCAGACTGACATCCAGTTCCGGAAACTCGGCGGCGGCAAACGCCGATGCCGAATACACCGAAGCCCCGGCTTCGCTGACCACAACTTTGGCCAGCTTGCGCTGCGGTGCCTGCGCCATGACGCGTTTGATCAATTCAGCTGCCAGCTTGTCGCTCTCCCGGCTGGCCGTGCCATTACCGATGGAAATCAGCTCAACGCCGTGCTGAAGCGCCAGTTTGGCCAGAGTCGACAAAGCACCTTCCCAATCATTGCGCGGAGCATGGGGATAGATCGTGGCGGTATCGAGCAGCTTGCCCGTGGCATCGACCACAGCGACCTTGCAGCCCGTCCGCAAGCCCGGATCCAGGCCCAGCACGGCTTTGGGACCCGCAGGCGCCGCCAGCAGCAGATCATGCAAGTTACGCCCGAAAATCCTGATGGCCTCGGCTTCCGCGGCCTCCCGCAGCTGCAGCATCAGTTCTGTGCTCAAGTGCAGATGGGCTTTGACACGCCAGGCCCAGTGGCATACCCCGGCCAGCCATGCATCTGCAGGGCGACCGCGATTTTCAATAGCGAAATGGCTGGCAATCATCGTCGCGCAGGGATGCGGCACAGCCGCTTCCAGTTCATCCCCCAGCCCGAGATTTAATGAAAGCACACCCAGCGCCCGCCCGCGGAACAGCGCCAAGGCGCGATGAGACGGGATGCTGCGCAGGGCCTCAGCATAGGCATAGTAGTCGCGAAACTTTTCTTCCTCGGCAGATTCCTGCCCTTTGACCACGGTCGAGGTCAGGATGCCCTCCCGCTGCAGTCGAGTGCGCAGGCTGGCCAGCAACCCTGCCGTTTCCGCAAAACGCTCGGCCAGAATATCCCGCGCCCCATCCAGTGCCGCCTTGGCATCCGGAACATTGATCGCTTCTACACCCTCCGTCGCCGGCACCACCTTGATATAACGAGCAGCCTCGACCTGTGGATCGAGCATGGGATCCGCCAGCAAGGCATCGGCCAGTGGCTCCAGACCGGCTTCCCTGGCAATTTGCGCCCGGGTGCGTCGTTTGGGCTTGTACGGCAGATAGAGATCTTCCAGCGCCTGCTTGGTGACACTGGCCTCAATGGCCAGACGCAGGGGATCCGTGAGTTTGCCCTGCTCGGCGATCGAGGCCAGGATCGCTGCACGGCGATCTTCCAGTTCGCGCAAATAGATCAGCCGCTCTTCCAGCGTACGCAGCTGCGTGTCGTCTAGATTGCCGGTGGCTTCCTTGCGATAACGCGCGATAAAAGGGACGGTGGCCCCCTCATCCAGCAATGTCACCGCCGCAGCGACCTGCTTCGCCTGCACCCCCAGTTCAGCTGCGATGTTTTGAAGAATCTTGATCTGTGCTTCCGGCGTTACGGTGATGCTCATGCTTGTGCTTCCCTTGCTCAGTGGATCCGATGGATCAGCCGGCAACATGCGCCGGCCATCAATGTAAAATTTTTATCTAAATAAAACGGCCCCGAACGGGGCCGTTTTATATCTGGCGGAGAGGGTGGGATTCGAACCCACGATACGCTTGCGCGTATTCCGGTTTTCGAGACCGGTACATTCAACCACTCTGCCACCTCTCCTGAAACCTGTGGCGTCGCTGTGGACGTGAGGGGCCGGATTCTACCAGCCCTAGCGCAAGGGCTCCAGCGCCTTCAGCCCGCCCATGTACGGCTGCAGTGCAGCCGGGATGTCGACGCCACCATCGGCGCGCTGGTAATTCTCCAGCACGGCCACCAGCGTACGCCCCACCGCGAGGCCCGAACCGTTCAGCGTATGCACCAGTTCGGGCTTGTTTTTGTCATTGCGGAAGCGTGCCTGCATGCGCCGCGCCTGGAAGCTCTCAAAATTGCTGCAGGAGGAAATTTCACGGTAGGCGTTTTGTGCCGGCAGCCAGACCTCGATGTCGTAGGTCTTTGCGGCGGAAAACCCCATGTCGCCGGTGCACAGCGTAACCGTACGATATGGCAGTTCGAGCTTTTTCAGGATCGCCTCTGCATGCGCCGTCAACTGCTCATGCCCTTCCAGCGATTGGTCAGGCCGCACGATCTGCACCAGCTCCACCTTGTCGAACTGGTGCTGGCGGATCATGCCGCGGGTGTCTTTGCCATAAGAGCCGGCTTCGCTGCGGAAACACGGCGTGTGACAGACAAATTTGAGTGGTAATTCATCCAGCGCAAGAATCTGGTCCCTGACGAAATTGGTGACCGGATATTCTGCTGTCGGAATCAGGTAGAGGTCGCGGCCCTCAATCTTGAACAGATCGTCCCTGAACTTGGCAAGGCTGGATACGCCGTTGGCGCACTCTCCGGTCACCATGTACGGTGCATAGACTTCCGTATAGCCATGCTCCTGCGTATGCACATCCAGCATGAACTGCGCAATCGCCCGATGCAGCCGGGCCACGCCCCCCTTCAGAACGGAAAATCGTGCGCCGGCAATTTTTCCGGCGGTGTCGAAGTCAAGTCCGCCAAGCCTCGCGCCGACATCGACATGATCCTTCGCTGCGAAATCAAACTTTCGCGGCGCGCCAAAGCGCCGCACCTCGACATTGTCGTCAGCCGATTTTCCGGCAGGCACCGACGCATGCGGCAGATTGGGGATCACCATCAGGAAGTCGGTAAGCCGCCGCTGCACGTCTTCAAGCTTGGCCTCCAGCGACTTCAGCTGATCGGCCTGTGCGCTCACTTCAGCCATCAGTCCCGACGCGTCTTCCTTCTTGGCCTTCAGCTGGCCGATCTGCTTGGACAGCGCGTTGCGTTTCGCCTGCAGTTCCTGGGTTTCGATCTGGATGGTTTTGCGCTCTGCTTCCAGCGCGGCAAACTGCGCCGTATCCAGCGTGTAACCGCGGTCGGCCAGTTGCTGTGCGACCACCTGCAGGTCGGCGCGTAATGTATTGATGTCGAGCATATCAGCCTCAGATACCGTTTCAAATCCTGAAAAGAGCCGCCATTATCGGCGAGTTCACCGACTCCAGCCAGTCCCGTTCCTCGTCCCTTGCTCACCTTCACTTGACACATCCGCGAGCGCCCTTCTACAGTCGCGCCTCCCCTATTTTCCGTTTCCCGCCCCGAGACCATCCATGTCCATAGTGCGCGCTCCCAATATTCCCGGGTTCATCCCACACAGCCGGAAACCCGAAACGCGATTCCCGTCCGGCGCCTGCGATTGCCATGCCCACGTATTCGGGCCGCAAGAGCTTTTTCCGTACCTCGCCAACGCCGCCTACATCCCCCCGGACGCAGTGACCGCGGATTACGTCGGCATGCTGAAAAACAACGGCTGCGACCGCGGCGTGCTGGTGCAGCCCAGCGTTTACGGCACCGACAATAGCTGCATGGTTGATGCCTTGCGTTCAGGACTGCATGCGCTGCGCGGCATCGCGGTGGTGGAAGCGGATGTGTCGGACAGCACACTCGCTGATCTGCATGCAGCAGGCGTGCGCGGTGTGCGCATCAATCTCGCCTCCGAAACCGAAGGCCTGACGCTGACCGACGGCGAACGCCTGGCACCACGCTTGAAGGAACTGGGCTGGCACCTGCAGTTTTATCTAGACCTGCCGAAAATGCCCGAAGCCGAAGCCAAGCTGGCAAAACTGAATATCAATATCGTCATCGACCATTTCGCGCGCTGCCAGGCGGCAGACGGCGTGAGCGCCCCGGCATTCCAGGCCCTGCAGCGACTGGTCAGTCGCGACAACTGCTGGGCCAAAATCATGGGGCCTTATTTCACATCAAAAAACGCGCCGCTGTATCCGGAACTGACAGCGCTGGCCCGCGCACTGGTTACTGCTGCGCCCGACCGCATTGTCTGGGGCACCGACTGGCCGCATCCCGGCGCGCGCGCGCTGATGCCGGAAGATCATGTGCTCGCGGATATGCTGGCGGAATGGGTGCCGGATGAAGCGCAGCGGCGCAAAGTGCTGGTCGATAATCCGGCCCGGCTTTACGGATTTTGATTCGCGGCCGCCATTCAATAACTACAAAAATATCAATAAAATCAAATACTTATAACTATTTGTTTTTATTGCGATCCAGTTCGCGTAAACGCGCGAGTTTCTCCGCGATTTTTCCTTCCAGACCGCGCTCCGTCGGTTCATATAGGCCGGGTGGCTTCATGCCGTCCGGCAGATAATTTTCGCCGGCGGCATAGGCTTCCGGCTCATCGTGGGCATAGCGGTACTCGCGACCGTAACCCAGATCCTTCATCAGCTTGGTCGGCGCATTGCGCAGATGTTCAGGCACCGGACGCGACGGGTCGTTGCGCACCAGTTCGCGCGCGCGGTTGTAAGCCATATACGCGGCATTGCTTTTCGGCGCGACCGCCAGATAGATCGCAGCTTCCGCCAGCGCGAGTTCACCTTCGGGTGAGCCGAGGCGTTCATAGGTTTCACAGGCATCCAGCGCCATGCGCAGCGCACGCGCATCGGCGAGACCGATATCCTCCACTGCCATGCGAATCAATCGCCGGCCGAGGTACAGCGGATCGGCGCCACCATCAAGCATGCGCACCAGCCAGTACAGGGCAGCATCCGGCGCGGAACCACGTACGGATTTATGCAGCGCCGAGATCTGGTCGTAAAACGCATCGCCGCCTTTGTCGAAACGGCGCAGGCTTTGCGTCAGTGTCTGTTTGACGAAAGCATCATCGATTTCGCTTTGCTTGGCCTGCGTTGCTGCGGTGGCCACCTGCTCCAGCATGTTCAGCAAGCGGCGGGCGTCGCCGTCGGCATAAGCCACCAGACTATCGCGGGCCGCATCCGATAATTTAAATAAAAACAATGACTTGTCGATAGTTCGCAGAATCAGCCCGGCGAGATCGGCATCGGTCAGCGGCTGCAGCACATATACCGCGGCGCGCGACAGCAAGGCGCTGTTGACCTCGAACGACGGATTCTCGGTGGTGGCGCCGATGAAAGTGATCAGGCCCTGCTCGACGAAGGGCAGAAAGGCATCCTGCTGTGACTTGTTGAAGCGATGCACTTCATCGACAAACAGGATGGTGCGGCGTCCGCTTTGCTGCAGCACGACTTCTGCACGCGCCACGGCTTCGCGAATTTCCTTGACGCCGGCAAGCACCGCCGAGATCGCGATGAATTCGGCATCGAAAGCCTGTGCCATCAGGCGCGCCAGCGTGGTCTTGCCGACGCCGGGCGGGCCCCACAGGATCATCGAATGCGGTTTGCCGGCTTCAAAAGCAAGTCGCAACGGTTTGCCGGCGCCGACCAGGTGCTGCTGCCCGACGACCTCGTCGAGAGTGCGCGGCCGCATGCGCTCCGCCAGCGGCGCGTCGGGCTCACGTTTCGCGAACAGGTCGTTCACGCTGGTTTGTCCCCAGTTAGCCGCTTATTCGCTGATGACGTCGGCGCCCTGCGGCGGCGTGAAGCGGAACACATCGGCGGCAATGCGCGGATTGCGTTCAACATCGGCAAAGGTGATCACCGTGGTCTGGCCGAACTGGTCGCGCAGTTCCATCGCTTCCAGCCCTGATTTGCCGAAACCCATGCGTACGCGCTCGAACACCGTCTCTTTGCTTTTCGGCAATGCTTCCAGCCAGTCCAGCCCCTTGTCCGTGCCCACATTGGACAATTTGTAATCACGCTCGAGGTCGTTACTGCCGGAGAGCAAGGCCGCGGGGCTGGCGCCCAGCGCACGATCGAGTTTTCGTACCGTGACCTGATTCAGATCCTTGTCATAAATCCACAGTTTGCTGCCGTCGCCGACGATGACCTGCTCGTACGGTTTCTGGTAATCCCAGCGGAATTTTCCCGGCCGGGAAAACTGCATGATGCCCTGCGCCTGCTGCAGCGGCTTCAGGTTCTTGTCGAGCACCATCTGCGCAAAACGCGCCTTGACGGTCAGTGTCTGGGTCAGGAACACCTTCAACGCGTCAGTGGCTGCAGCGGACGCCAGGCCAGGCAGCAGACACAACAGGATCAGGACGGTGCGCATCAAAGGGGTTTTCTTACTCGCTCGATGTTTTCGATACGGCCCGAACGCAGTGTGATCGTGGTCAAAAAGGGATTGGCCGGGGTCGGGAAATAATAGTACGACTTGAGGCCTTCACGGATGTTGTCGAGCGCCTGGTGGTCGGGTTTTCCCGCGCGCAGTACCAGTTCGCCTTCTGTCATGCCATGCTCGAGACGGATATAAACCTCGAACGCCATGCCGCGCGGCGCGGCGTCTTCAGCAGCGCCGGCAAAGCCGCACCACAGCGCAGCAACCAGGATCAGGGTACGGACAAAAATTCGAATCAACATGAAAGGTCAGACCGCGGACAACCGGGAAAGTTTGTAAAATGAGTTTGTAATATTTTGTTTCAGGAAATCAATCGTTATCCGAGGCGGACGCCGGCGCCAGCACTTCGCGGTTGCCATTGGACTGCATCGGCGACACCAGCCCCGAGCGTTCCATCTGTTCGATCAGCCGCGCGGCACGGTTATAACCGATGCGCAGATGACGTTGCACCAGTGAAATCGACGGACGGCGTGTCTTGAGCACGATCGCCACTGCCTGGTCGTACAGGGGATCGGCCTCGCCGTTGCCGCCTTCCGCACCTTCAACACCGCCCTCGGCAGAGGTTTCCGGGCCCTCAAGAATTTCATCGATATATTGCGGCTTGGCCAGACCTTTCAGGTGATCGACCACCTTGTGCACCTCATGGTCGTCAACGAAGGCACCGTGCACACGCTGGGTATAGCCCTGCCCGGGGGGCAGGTACAACATGTCGCCCTGGCCGAGCAGCGCCTCCGCGCCCATCTGGTCGAGAATCGTGCGTGAATCCACTTTGGCTGACACCTGGAACGCGATCCGCGTCGGAATGTTGGCCTTGATAAGCCCGGTGATCACGTCCACCGAAGGCCGCTGCGTGGCCAGCACCAGGTGTACGCCGGCGGCACGCGCCTTCTGCGCCAGTCGCGCAATCAGTTCCTCGATTTTCTTGCCGACCACCATCATCAGGTCGGCCAGCTCGTCGATAACGACAACAATCAGCGCCATTTCCACCAGCGGCACCGGATTGTCGGGCGTCGAGGCAATCGGATTCATCAGCGGTGTTTTCTTTTTCGCTGCTTCACGCACCTTCTGGTTGAAGCCGGCCATGTTGCGCACACCCAGCGTCGACATCAGTTTGTAGCGCCGCTCCATTTCGCCGACACACCAGTTCAGCGCATTCGCCGCCTGCCGCATGTCCGTGACCACCGGCGCCAGCAAGTGCGGAATACCCTCATAGACCGACAGCTCGAGCATTTTCGGGTCAATCAGGATCAGCCGCACCTGCGATGGCGGGGCCTTGTAGAGAAGCGACAGGATCATCGCGTTGATCGCCACCGATTTTCCGGAACCGGTGGTGCCGGCAACCAGCAGATGCGGCATGCGCGCGAGATCGGCAACGATCGGGTGGCCGGCAATGTCCTTGCCCAGTGCCAGCGCCAGCGGCGAAGTCATGTCCGCATAAACCTGCGAACTGAGGATTTCCGACAGGCGCACGATCTGCCGTTTGGGATTGGGGATCTCCAGCCCCATGCAGCTCTTGCCGGGGATGGTTTCGACAACACGGATGCTCATCACCGACAGCGCACGCGCCAGGTCGCGCACCAGGTTGATGATCTGGCTGCCTTTGACGCCGATTGAGGGCTCAATCTCGAAGCGCGTCACCACCGGTCCGGGATAAGCCGCCAGCACTTTGACCTCGACACCGAAATCGAGCAGCTTTTTCTCGATCAGCCGCGAAGTGAATTCCAGCGTGTCCGAAGAAACGGTTTCAACGTTGGCATCCGCCTCGTCGAGCAGACTCAAAGGCGGCAGCAGGGAATCCGGAAGGTCGCCGAACAACGGCACCTGCTTTTCACGTTCAACCCGTGCTGATTTCGGAATCTCGATGATGCGCGGCGGCTCGATGCGCACCGGTTCGTGTGCCTCGATTTTTTTCTTGTTGTCCTCAACCGCATCCTTGCGCGCCACCACGGCTTCTGCACCGGCCTTGCGGTCGGCGCGCTCCTGCACCTTGGCCACGACATATGTGTAGAAACGTTCTGCCCAGTCGCCCAGTCGCTCAATCACCAGCAACCATGAAATGCCCGTGAACAGGCTGAGCCCAGCGGCCAGCAACAGCAGCAACAGCAAGGTCCCGCCGGTAAATCCCGCAACCATGGCCAGGCCGTTGCCGACCAGCGCGCCCAGCGCGCCGCCCGGTGCACCGGGCAGCTCAACGTGCAAGGTATACAGGCGCAGCGACTCGATGCCGCAGCTGGCCATCAGCAACACGACAAAACCGATCAGCATCACCGCATGGGAACGACGATCGGTCTCGATGACAGTCTCAATGCGGCGGAAGCTCCACAGCACCAGCGCCCCGCACAAGGCTACCCACCAATAGGCCGAAATGCCGAACATGAACAGCAGCAGATCCGCGACATAAGCCCCGACCAGCCCCCCGGCGTTGCCGAGGTGATCGGTAGCCACGCTGTGCGACCAGCCCGGATCGCCCTTGTGGAACGTAAACAGCACCAGCAGCAGGTACGAGGCAACGGCAAGGAACGCCAGCCACCAGGACTCGCGCAGCAAGGCCGCGAGTTTCGGCGGCAGCGGATTGGGCGCGGTTTTGGCGGCAGAAGATTTATCGCTGGCCAGCATCAGGTTGTTCGCAGAGAATTTTTCGTAAAACCGTTTTGTTAACCCGATGATTATAAGTGAAAAGCTGCGTCCAGCAGCAAAAGCCGCCGCATACCGCAAAACCACGACAGCAAAAACAAACCCCGCCGGAAGGCGGGGTTTGTCAGCGGGAAACAGCAAATTTTAGCGCACAACACATTCCTGGCTGGCGCCGCCGCCCACTGCGCCGCCACCGATGCCCAGCGTGAACGGCAACTGGTTCAGGTTCAGGCCCGGATCACCCGGCAGCAGAATCGGGGGTTTGCCCGGATCCTGGGCAAAACCGAACTGGCCTTCATTCACCAGCTGGGTGCCGCCCTGAGTCTGCATGATGTAGCTGCCGGTGTACGTCGTGTGGTAGGTGCCGGGTTCCAGGTTGCCACAGTCCGACGTGCAAGCCACAGTGTCCCCGGAAGAGCCGCGGATACCGATGGTGGCCGTTGATGTGCCGATCTTGTAGGCGTCCTGATTGCCGCGTTTGCCGATCAGGCCGGTCACCGTACGTAAACCGCCTTTCAGCAAGCGCATGAACATGCCGTCGCCCTGCGGTGCTGCCTGACTGAAGGAATAGGCTTCGAGTTTCATGGTGCTGTTCGGCCGCATGGTCGCCGCGCTGCCATCGGTGAAATTGATCTGGGCATAACTGTCACGCTGCGTGGTCAGCACATCGCCCGGCTGAACTTCCGATTTCTGGGAAAGTATGCGCACAGAGCCATCCGGCCGCTGCACCGACATGGTTCCGCTCAGATGGGTGATTACTCCGGCCCCGGCTGCCCATGCACCTGCGGCAGCCAACGCCAGCGCGACACCCGCTACCCCCTGCATCCACCCCTTGCTCGCAAACATGACAGCCCCCTTTTCAGTGCGCGCCCGAAAGCCGCACGGGAATCCCGTTATGAACTACAGTCGATACAGTCTCATTTTAATACTATAAGTCACGAACTTGCGAGAAAAACCGGAATGCGGAATTACTGCAAGCCCCTGAAAGCGTGAGAAAAATCACGCCTCAACACAGGCCTCAATCCGCAGATCCGCGATGCGCCATCGACTTGCGGTCGAGCACGATGATCTTGCGTTTGTCAGTAACGATCAGGTTCTTTTCCTGCAAATCCTTGACCACCCGGCTGACCATCTCGCGCGAAGCGCCGATCATGCGTGCAATCTCCTGCTTCGCCGGCGCCTTCGTCACCACCCATTGACCATCGATATTTTCGGCCATGTCGATGATCAGGCGGGCAACCCGTCCGTAAACGTCGATCAACGCCAGGCTCTCGATCTTGCGATCCGCATCGCGCAGGCGTTTGACCATGTTCCGCAGCACCAGCATCGCCATTTCGGCATGGCTTTCCAGGCAGGCCAGGAATGCCGTCCGCGGAATCCGCAGCATCTCGCAGGGTTCCAGCGTTTCCACCGTCGCCGAACTCGGCAGGCTGTCGAGCAAACCCATTTCGCCGACGAAATCCTGCACTCCCAGCACCGTCAGGATGACCTCGTGCCCCTCCTCATCCGGGATCAGCACTTTGACACGCCCCGAAAGGATAATGTACAGCGCCTCGGTTTCCTCGCCCGCGCGCAAAATTGCCGCGCCGCGGGGATAACTGCGCTGCTGTACACCCGGCAGCAGTTCCGCAAATTGTTGATCCGAAAAAGACGAAAACAGCGGAACCGTTTTCAGAATCTGGGGATTCAATGCAATTGGAGCAGGCATGGGTTCGTCACTATTGGCAATTTTTTACGGGCACGGTGGCGTATCGTGGATACGACAAAGGCATGTTGCCAGAACACGGGCCAATAGTCATGCCCGTACCGCGCTTGATGGCTGTGATAACCGTCCGAATATCGCAGCCCCCGCTGCAAACTGCTACATTCTTGCCTTTTCGCCAACCATCCCCATCTTCCAGCGACCATGACCTCCCCTTCTGCCTCCTCCACCCGGCACTGCCGGGTACTGATCCTCGGTTCCGGCCCCGCCGGTTATTCGGCTGCCGTTTACGCCGCCCGTGCCAACCTCAAACCAGTGCTGATCACCGGGCTTGCCCAGGGTGGTCAATTGATGACGACCACTGATGTCGACAACTGGCCCGCTGACGCTGACGGCGTGCAGGGTCCCGAGCTGATGGAGCGGTTCCAGAAGCATGCCGAGCGCTTCAATACCGAAATGATTTTTGACCACATCCACACGGTGCGCCTGAAAGACGCGCCCATCACACTGATCGGCGACCAGGGTACTTACACCTGCGACGCACTGATCATCGCCACCGGCGCATCGGCGATGTACCTTGGCCTGCCCTCGGAAGAAAAATTCATGGGCAAGGGCGTGTCGGGTTGCGCCACCTGCGACGGATTTTTCTACAAAAACCAGGATGTGTCGGTGATCGGCGGCGGCAACACCGCCGTCGAGGAAGCGCTGTACCTGACTAATATTGCAAAGCATGTGACCGTCGTGCACCGCCGCGACAAGTTCCGCGCCGAAGCCATTCTCGTCGACAAACTGAACGAGCGTATCGCCGCGGGTAAAGCCACCATCGTCTGGGATCACGTGCTCGATGAAGTGCTCGGTGACAATACCGGCGTCACCGGCATGCGCATCAAACATGCGAAGACCGGTGCGACCACCGACAAACAGCTGCAGGGCGTGTTCATTGCCATCGGCCACAAACCGAACACCGACATTTTCCAGGGCCAGCTTGAAATGGAAAACGGCTACATCGTCACCAAAAGCGGCATCAAGGGCAATGCCACCGCGACCAGCATCCCTGGTGTATTCGCCGCCGGTGACGTGCAGGACCATGTCTACCGCCAGGCGGTGACCAGCGCCGGCACCGGCTGCATGGCCGCACTGGACGCGCAGAAATATCTCGAAAGCAAGGGCTTGGTTTAATCAGGCCGGCCGAACGGAATGCGCCATGAAAAAGGCCAAACCGCGAGGCCGCATCCAGGTACCGGAACAGGATGAATCGGCACAGGCGCTGCTGCGGGCAGCGCTCGCTGATGTCACACCGCTGCCACCCACCAACCGCGCCAGGCTGGCCCGGCCGCGGCCAAAGCCGGTTGCCGCGCAGCGGCAGCTCGACGACCGCGCGGTGCTGCGCGACACGCTGAGCGATGCCCCGGCCTGGGAACTGGGCCTGGAAAACGGCGAAGAGCTGCTGTTCCTGCGCAACGGCATATCGGCGCAACACCTGAAAAAGCTGCGCCGCGGCCACTGGGCGGTACAGGATCACCTCGACCTGCACGGCCTCACCTCTCCGGAAGCGCGGGTTCTGATTGCAGAATTTCTGGCTCATTGTGTGCGCAATGGACTGCGCTGCGTGCGCATCGTGCACGGCAAAGGACTGGGTTCGCCCAACCGGGAACCAGTGCTGAAGAAAAAAGTGGCGGGCTGGCTGGCGCAGCGTGATGAAGTGCTGGCCTACTGTCAGGCGCCGCAGGCTGATGGCGGCGGCGGCGCAGTGCTGGTGCTGCTTAAAGCCCGAAGATAGAAATGAAACCGATGAAGCCGTCTAGATGGCGGCTTCGTCGGTCTCGCCGGTGCGTATACGAATGACCTGCGACACGTCACTGACAAAAATCTTGCCGTCGCCGATTTTTCCGGTGCGCGCCGCCTTGACCACGGCATCAATCGACGCTTCGAGCAGCTTGTCAGGCACCACGACCTCGACCTTGACCTTGGGCAGAAAGTCGACGACGTATTCCGCGCCGCGATAAAGCTCGGTATGTCCTTTCTGCCGGCCAAAGCCCTTGACCTCCGTCACGGTCAGCCCGCTGACACCGATTTCCGACAGGGCTTCGCGCACTTCATCCAGTTTGAAGGGCTTGAATATTGCCTCGATTTTTTTCATGGGAACTCCGGCTGTTTACCGTTGGTGACTGCGAGAAAGAATAACACAAGCCCCTAGTGCCTGAACTTGTTGGTAATCGGATAACGCCAGTCTTTGCCGAACCCCCGACTGGTGATACGGATGCCCACCGGCGACTGGCGGCGCTTGTATTCGCTGATGCGGATCAGTTTCACCACCCGGTCCACATCCGCCGGCGCGTAGCCCATGGCAACGATCTCCTGCGGGCTGCGGTAGTGCTCGACATAGGCCTCCATGATCGCATCGAGCACGTCATACGGCGGCAGGCTGTCCTGGTCCTTCTGGTCGGGCCGCAGTTCCGCCGAGGGCGCGCGCTCGATGACCCGCCGCGGAATCACCGGCGCCACGGTATTGCGGTATTCGGCCAACCGGTAGACCAGGGTTTTTTTCAAGTCCTTCAGCACCGCGAAGCCACCGGCCATGTCGCCGTACAGCGTGGCATAACCGGTGCCCATTTCACTCTTGTTTCCCGTAGTCAGCACGATGGCGCCGGTCTTGTTGGACATCGCCATCAACAGCGTGCCGCGGATCCTTGCCTGCAGGTTTTCCTCGGTCACATCTTCCTTCAGCCCGCGGAATTCCCCTGCCAGCGCAGCCTTGAATGCATCAAACACCGGACGGATCGCGATTTCGGAATAGCGCACGCCCATGATGCGCGCCTGTTCCTGCGCATCCTCGCAACTCATGCCGGCGGTATATTGCGACGGCATCATCACCGCATGTACCTTGTCGGCACCCAGCGCATCAACCGCGACCGCCAGCGTCAAAGCCGAATCGATGCCGCCGGATAATCCAAGCAGCGCACCGGGAAATCCGTTTTTCCCGAGGTAATCGCGCACACCCAGCGTCAATGCCGCGTAAACATCGTGCTCCAGCGACACCGCAGGTGCCACCTCGCCCGGCACCGGCACGCCGCCGGCAATTTCAACCATGGCCAGCGCTTCCCGGAACGCCGGCAACTGGTGCGTCAACTCGCCGCGACCGTCCACCGCAAAAGAGGCGCCGTCAAACACCAGTTCATCCTGCCCCCCGACCTGATTGGCATAAATCACCGACATCCCCGTCTTGCCGACGCGCTCGCGCACCACCTCATAACGGGTCAGTTGCTTGTTGATGTGGTACGGCGAGGCATTCAGCACCAGCAGCAACTGTGCGCCGGCTTCGCGCGCCGCCTTTGCCGCTGCTTCTTCCCACACGTCGGCGCAGATGTTGATGCCGATGCGCACGCCCTCGTGTTCGAACACGCAGGGTTCTTCGCCCGAATCAAAATAACGCTCCTCGTCGAACACTGTGTAATTGGGCAGGGAGCGCTTCAGGTACGTCGCCACCACCTTGCCGTTACGGATCACCGACGCGGCGTTGTAACGCTTGCTGCCGATCTGGTGCGGGTGCCCCAGCACCAGCGTGATATCACGGACGGCGCGGACGATGCCGTGGAACTCGGTGTCGCAGGCGCGAAAAAAATCGTCGCGCAGCAGCAGGTCCTCGGGCGGATAACCCGACAGTGCGAGTTCCGTCGTCAGCAGCAGTCCGGCGCCGGCAGCTTTGGCACGCTTCGCGGCATCGATAATTTTTGCGGCATTGCCGGCAAGGTCACCGACGGTGAAATTGATCTGTGCAATCGCTATTTTCATATCGCTAATATATCATCGACGCACGCATTTTTTTCCCGCGCCAGGACACAAAACCGCGGTGAGACTGCGGTGAAACTGCATTGAAAGCGCTTTGAAACTCGCTTTAAAACTACAAGTAGCCTCCTCGCTGGCGGACGTTGCCCCGGAAGTCTGGAACCGCCTCGCCGGCGACGATCCCTTCCTGCAGCACGCTTTCCTGCACGCACTGCATGACGCCGGTTGCGCCTGTCCAGACACCGGCTGGGCGCCGCAATACCTGCTGTTGCACAATAGCGACGAACTCGTCGGCGCGATGCCGCTGTACCTGAAAGGGCACTCCTACGGCGAATACGTATTCGACTGGGCCTGGGCCGATGCCTACCAGCGCCACGGCATCGAGTACTACCCCAAGCTGCTCAGTGCCATCCCGTTCACGCCGGTGGTCGGCTCACGTTTGCTCGTTTCAAAACCCGAATACCGCAATCAGCTGGTCGCCGGCGCACTGGAACTCGCCCGCCGCACAAAAACCACTTCGCTGCACGTGCTGTTTCCGACCGCGGCGGATCTCGAGTGCCTGACCGCCCATGGTTTCCTGCTGCGTCAGGGCCGCCAGTTCCACTGGACCAATCAACACTACGCGGATTTTGAGCAGTTCCTGGCACAACTCAGCCACGACAAACGCAAAAAAATACGCCAGGAACGGCGCAAGGTGCGCGATGCCGGCATTACCTTCAACTGGCTGGAAGGCACGGCGATCAGCGATGATGACTGGCGTTTTTTTGCACGCTGTTACAGCCAGACCTATCACGAACATCATTCCTCGCCATACCTGAACCTGGAATTTTTCCGCCGCATCGGCGCCGCGATGCCCGACAACCTGGTCTTGGTGCGCGCCGAACGCGACGGCAAACCCATTGCCGCCTCGCTGCTGGTGCGCAACGGCAACCGGCTCTATGGCCGTCACTGGGGCGCGCTGGAACACCACCCTGCCCTGCATTTTGAAGCCTGTTATTACCAGGGCATCGAATACGCGATTGCCCGCGGCCTGCAGGTATTCGAAGGCGGCGCGCAGGGTGAACACAAAATGTCACGCGGCCTGCTGCCGGTGACCACGCAATCGGCGCACTGGCTGGCCCACCCCGAGTTTGCCACCGCCATCGAAAACTTCCTCGACCGCGAAACTGCGCTGATGGAAGAGCACGGTCGCGAACTGGCGACACGCACGCCCTTCAAATCGGCATGAATACGAAAAAAAGCACATCAGAAAGCGCAAAAAATCCGACTTGCCGTATAGTTGCGTGTCAAAAAAACGGATACACCCATGAAGTTCTGCAGCAATTGCGGCTCTGAAGTCGCACTGAAGATTCCCGCCGGCGACACGCTGCCACGCCACGTCTGTGACGCCTGCGGCACCATTCATTACCAGAATCCGAAAATGATCGTCGGCTGCATCGCCGAGTGGGAGCAGCGCATCCTCCTCTGTCGCCGCGCGATCGAACCGCGCCACGGCCTGTGGACGGTACCGGCCGGCTTTATGGAGAACGGGGAGACTACGGCGCAAGGTGCTGCGCGCGAAACCCTGGAAGAAGCCAATGCCCGCGTCGAAATCGGGCCGCTGTATGCGATGTACAACATTCCGCACATCAACCAGGTCTACATCCTGTTCCGTGCACGCCTGCTCGACCTTGATTTCAGCGCCGGCAGCGAGAGCCTGGAAGTACGCCTGTTCGAGGAGGCGGAAGTGCCCTGGGAACAACTGGCCTTTGCCACGGTGCGCAACACGCTGACCCATTATTACGCCGACCGCAAAGCCGGCGAATACCGCTTCCACCTCGGCACCATCGAACGCGCCGCTGCATCACGCTCCTGAATACGTTCCTGATTCAGGCGGCGCGCAAAGCGTCGACAATCCCCAGACGGGAAGCGCGCACTGCTGGCAGGAAACCGCCGACCAGCCCCATCAGCACGGCAAAGCCCAGCGACAGCACGATGATGCGCGGCGTCAGCGCAAAGCTGAACGCCAGTTCCGAAAACGACTGCCAGTTCAGCGTCGAGATGTGCACGAACTGCATCAGCGAGGCCAGCAGCACCCCGGCCACGCCGCCGACTGCACCGAGCAGCACCGCTTCCAACAGGAATGTTGCGAGAATGCTGGAGCGGCGGAAGCCCAGCGCGCGCAGCGTGCCGATTTCACCGGTTCGGTTGGCCACCGCACCGTACATGGTGATGGTGGCGCCGATCATCGCGCCCACTGAAAAAATCACCGACAGTGTCAGCCCGAGATAGCTGATGAAATTCGACAGCGCTTTCGACTGCTCCTCGAAAAATTCGCGTTCGTACTTCACATCCAGCGTCAGTCGCGGATCGCCTTCAAGGCGTTCCTTCAGCGCCGGCAATGTCGCCGGATCCGCCAGCCGCGCCACCACCGCGGACCAGGCATTGCGCCGGAACGACTGCTGCAACTGTTCGGCGTCCACCCACAATTCGGAATCGTAGGCTGAACCCTTGGCCTCGAAGCGCCCCACCACCCGCCACTCCCGTCCGCCGAAACGCAGCAATGACCCGACCGCCGCGCCTTCAAAGCGCTGGGCGATACTGGCGCCGACGATGACCTCGGCAGAACCCGGACGGAATGCGCGGCCTTCGACAATCTGCAACTGCGGCCGTAACTCAAATGCCGCCGGGCCGACACCACGGGTAGTGACATTGGTCGCCGTTCCGGTGTCGCGCTTGGGCAAGGTGATCAGCACCACCACTTCTTTCGATACCAGACGCACGCCGCCGGCACCGATGGCGATTTCCGGCTGGGTTTCGACGATGCCGGCCTGGGTGCGATCCACCACGCTGGAAATCTCGGCACCGGCGGCACGACGCGTCACGTGCACATTATCGGGTTGACCCGTCGCAACCAGCGCCTGCTTCAATCCCGTGTCCAGCATCTGCACCGCCGCGAATACAAACACCACCAGCGCCATGCCGCCGGCGGTCAGCACCGTGGTCAGCTTGCGCGTCCACAGGTTGCGCAGCGTGTACGAAAATGGAATGCCTTTCATCCCACCGCCCGCAATCCGTCAACGATGCGCACCCGTGCAGCGCGCAGCGCCGGCAGCACGGCAGCAGCCATGCCAACCGTGACCGCGCAACCCGCCTGCATCCATACCGTAGCCGCGCTCACCTCAAACACCTTGAACAATGTACCCATCTGCCGGGCAAACCAGTCCGCCACGGGAAATGTCAGCACTATGCCAAGCCCCGCACCCATGGCTGCGATCACCAGCGATTCACCGAAAATCAGGCTGCTGAGAAAACCCGGGCCGAAGCCCAGCGCTTTCAGCGTCGCGTATTCGGACATGCGTTCACGTGCGGTCATCGCCATGGTATTGGCCATCACCGCGAGAATGATGAATATCACCACAAAGGACACGATGCGGATGGCAATGACGATGGCCTCGGTCTGCTTGACGAAGCCGATCTGGAAGGCCTGCTCGGTTTCCGTCAGTGTTTCCGCGGCGGAATTGCCGAACTGGGCGTCAATCGACTTGCTGATTTCCGCGGCACGCGCGACATCGCTGACCTGCACCACAAACACGCCCACCTGGTTGGCGCGCTGCGGCGCACGAACACGGATACTTTCGTTCAGATATTCCCAATGGAAAAAAAACTGCGAAGTATCCGTGGTCGCTGATCCGCCGTCGTAAATCGCACGCACCACGAATTCCCAGTTGCCGGAAAAAATCGTGCCCCTCAGCGGCACCACATCGCCGACCTTGAAACCATAGGTATTCGCCAGTTTGCGCCCGACGATCGCGCCTTTGCGGTCACGCATGAAATCGCGCAACTGATCTTCGGGAATGCGGTACTCCGGATACATCGCCAGGTACGGCACCGCGTCGATGGCGAACTGCGGAAAAAAATTCTTCGGTTCCTGGTACACGCCGGCAAACCAGTTCGCGGCGGCCACCGAGCGCACGCCATCGACACCGCGGATCTTGTCGCGGTAATGCACTGGCAGCGGCACCACCAGCGACACCGAGTTGCGCGTGATCAGCCGGTCCGGCGCAGCAGCCTTGGAACCGGAATACCAGGCATCGACGACGGTTTGCAGCAAACCAAAAGACAGGATCGCCACCAGCAGCCCGAGCACAGTCAGCAAAGTGCGCAGCTTGTGGCGCAGCGTATTGCGAAGAATGAGCTTCAGCAGGTGCATGATAAAATAATCAATAAAAACAATTACTTATAATCATGCGCTAAGGGCCGGCAACTAGTCTGCCAGCACGCCTTTTTCCAAGTGCCGCACCGAGCGCGCACGTTTCGCCGCATAAGGATCATGAGTCACCATGATGATGGTCTTGCCCAACTCAGTGTTCATGCGATCCATCAGCGCGAGGATGTCATCGGCAGATGAACGATCCAGATCCCCCGTCGGTTCATCCGCAACCAGTATCGCCGGATCGGTAATGATCGCGCGCGCAATCGCCACCCGCTGCTGCTGCCCGCCCGACAATTCCGACGGGTAGTGTTCCATGCGGTCAGACAGCCCGACCATGGCCAAGGCCATTTCCACATGCTCACGCCGCGCACGCGCCGGCAAACCGGTCAGCAACAAGGGCAGTTCAACATTCTCGAATGCCGTCAGCACCGGCATCAGGTTGTAAAACTGGAAAATGAAACCGACATTACGCGAGCGCCAGTCAGCCAGTTCAGCCTCGCCCAGCGTCATGATGTCGGTACCACCAACGCGCAACTCGCCACTGTCCGGACGATCGATGCCGGCAATCAGATTCAGCAAAGTACTCTTGCCCGACCCCGAAGGCCCCATCAGCGCAACAAAATCCCCGGTCGCAATATCAAAGGTGATGTCTTCCAGCACCGGCACCTTTTGCCCGCCGCGCCAGTACGATTTGACGAGGTGGCGGATCTGCACCGCTGGAGCTGAAACCGGCATCTCACTTAACAATATTGGGTTTGAAAAACAAAAAAATTCGCCGGGGGTAGCCCGGCGGCTAGTAACTTTCTTTTGCTTGCCCAAAAGAAAGTCACCAAAGAAAAGGGCACCCTAGCTCGCCGGTCCTTCGGACTCCCCTGTGCTGCTCGCCAAACCGGGCGGCTGCGGAACTCGCCCTCGCAAACTACGCGAGGGCTCAGACAGTCCTCGCCGACGGCCCCCGGCTTGGCTGCGCTGCTCGGCAGCTCACAAGGGAAAAACGGTATGCCACGAGTACAACTCATTTAGATGCCGTTGCCACTGCAGAACCATCACGTAATTTTTGCGATGGCCTGACCACCACCTTATCCCCCACCGCCACCTTGCCGATCACTTCAACCAGCTCGCCAATCTTCATCCCGCTTTTGACCGCAACCTGCGCCGCCTTGCCATCCCTGACCACGAAAACCACAGTGCCTCCATCACGCTCCACAACAGCCGCCGGCTGCACCACAGTACGCGCCGTGCGCTCGGATTCCGGCGCTTCCTTCTCAAGGAAGGCCACCTTGGCACTCATCTCCGGTAACACGCGCGCATCCACATCGACAAAGCTGATTTTCACCAGCACCGTGGCCTTGGCGCGATCCACTGTCGGCACCGTGCGCTGGACCACGCCGCGAAAACGCTGACCGGGCAAGGCATCAAGCTGGATTTCGCAGGGCTGGCCGACCTTCACTTTTGCGAGGTTGGCCTCGGACACGTCAGCCTCGACCTCCAGCGTCGACATGTCGGCCATGGTCACCACCGCCGCCTGCGAACCCAGCGCCGATGAAAACGGCGTGATCACGTCGCCGACATTGGCGTTTTTGGTCAGCACCACGCCATCGAAGGGCGCGCGGATCAGCGTCTGCTCCACGGCCACCTGGGCCGCGCGCAGATTGGCCTGGGCCACGGCAATTGATGCCTTGTAGCCACTGAGTGCCGCCTGCGCCTTTTCATGGCGTGCGATCACCGTGTCATGCGCTGCGGGGGACACGAACTTTTTCGCCAGCAGGTCGCGTGAGCGTTCCAGTGCCCGCACCGCATCACGCAATTCGGCTTCACCCTGCTCCAGATTGGCCCGCGCGACATTGACACTGGCCGCAGCCTGCTGCATCTGCGCGGTCACGTCATTACTTTCCAGGCGCGCCAGGATTTCTCCGGCTTTCACCTGGCTGCCTTCGCGCACATTCAGCCATTCCAGCCGTCCAGTGGCCTTGGACGCCACGGCCGCCTTGCGCTGGGCAACCACATAACCGGTGGCATTGAGCAGCGTCCAGGCCTGTGAAGGATAAGCCTGCGATATGGTGGTCGTTTCCACATTGACCGGGGCATTGCGGGCAATGAGCCAGAATGCGATGCCGGCCACTGCCAGTGCTGCCAGCCACAACCACTTCAGGCGCCGTCGCGGCGCAGCGCGCACCGCATCGCGGTCGATGCGCAATCGGGAAAGGTCTTCGTTGGCCAAAATGTTTTAGAATCGGGTTAGTTAATCAGACTGTTTATCAAGCAAGCTATTGTATCCGGAGACCCCGATGACCGCCGCGATTCCCACAACCAAAGCCGCTTTTCAGTGGGACGACCCGCTGCTGCTCGAGGATCTGCTCACCGACGAGGAACGCATGGTGCGCGACGCCGCACGCGCCTACTGCCAGGAAAAACTGATGCCGCGGGTGGTGGAAGCCAACCGTCACGAAAAATTCCACCGCGAAATCATGAATGAGATGGGTGAACTCGGTTTTCTCGGGCCGACCATCGAGGGTTACGGCTGCGCCGGCGTCAACCACGTCTGTTACGGCCTGATCGCACGCGAAGTCGAGCGTGTCGACAGCGGCTACCGCTCTGCACTGTCGGTACAGTCCAGCCTGGTGATGTATCCGATTTCCGCCTTCGGCAGCGAAGCGCAGAAACAGAAATATCTGCCCAAGATGACCAGCGGCGAATGGATCGGCTGTTTCGGCCTGACCGAACCAAACGCCGGCTCCGATCCGGCCGGCATGGTGACCCGCGGCAAGAAAGTCGATGGCGGCTACTCGGTCAGCGGCGCAAAAATGTGGATCACCAACGCCCCGCTTGCTGATGTGCTGCTGGTCTGGGCCAAGGATGACGGCGGCGTGATCCGCGGCTTCATCCTCGAAAAAGGCATGAAAGGCCTGACGACGCCGAAAATCGAAGGCAAGTTCAGCCTGCGTTCGTCAGTGACCGGCGAAATTGTCATGGACAACGTGTTTGTGCCGGAAGAAAACGTGCTGCCCGACGTCTCCGGCCTCAAGGGCCCGTTCTCCTGCCTGAACAAGGCGCGTTACGGCATTGCCTGGGGCGCGCTGGGTGCGGCGGAATTCTGCTGGCATGCCGCGCGCAACTACACGCTGGAACGCAAGCAGTTCGGTCGCCCGCTGGCCGCCAACCAGCTGGTGCAGCTGAAACTCGTCAACATGCAGACAGAAATAACACTGGGACTGCATGCCGCGCTGCGCCTCGGCCGCCTGATCGACGAAGGCCGTGTCGCGCCGGAAATGATTTCAATGCTGAAACGAAATTCCTGCGGCAAGTCGCTGGATATCGCGCGCGTCGCCCGTGACATGCACGGCGGCAACGGCATCGCCGACGAATTCCACGTCATCCGCCACGTGATGAACCTGGAAGCCGTCAACACCTACGAGGGCACGCATGACATCCACGCGCTGATCCTCGGCCGTGCACAAACCGGCATCCCCGCGTTCGACTAGAACCCCGACTTCGCCCCGGAAAGACACAACAATGCCTGATATCAGACCATCACTCGACGTCAGACCATCATGCGCCGCGCTTGGCGCTGAAATCCGCGGCATCGACCTGTCAAAAACCGTCGACGATGCGACATTGCTCGCCATTGAAGACGCGCTGCACGAACATGAAGTCATTTTTTTCCGTGACCAGCACATCAGTCCCGAGCAGCACGTGGCATTCAGCCGGCGTTTCGGCGAACTTGAGCTGCACCTGCGCAAGGACTGCTGCAAGCCCGGCTACCCGGAAATTTTTGTGGTTTCCAATGTCATTGAGAATGGCAAACCCATCGGCACCCAGGATGCCGGACTGTTCTGGCACTCCGACCTCGCCTACATGGCTGTGCCCAGCCGCGGCTCACTGTTCTACGCCCATGAAGTGCCGCATGACGCTGCGGGCAAACCGCTGGGCGACACCATGTTCGCCAGTACCACCGCGGCATGGAATGCGCTGCCCGAAGACATCAAGCGCATCGTGGCACAGCACCGCGCTGTGACATCCTATGCCAAGGGTTATTACCGCGACCGCAAAAGCGGGCCGCGGCCGCCGCTGACTGAAGCGCAGAAAACGCGCACACCCGACGTCGAGCACCCGATCATGCGCACTCATCCCCGCACAAAAAAACCCTGCCTTTTCGTCAACGAGGGATATACCGCGAGTATTGCCGGCCTGTCCGCGGAAGAATCCGGGCGCGTGCTGAACCTGCTGTTCGAACATGTATCGCGCCCGGAATTCGTCTACCGCCATCAGTGGCGTGCCGGCGACTTCCTGATCTGGGACAACTGCTCCACCCAGCACAAGGCGGTGTTCGATTACGCGCTGCCGCAGCGCCGGCGAATGGAGCGCACGACGCTGACCGGCACGGCGCCGTTCTGAACACAACCATAATAAAACCCACATGAATTTGCGCACTTACATTGCGGCACTGCTGGTTTTTTCATCCATTGCTACCACGCATGCTGAAGTGATTCCCGCCGGCAAAGGCCAGCGCAGCGTCACCATCGGTGACGAAACCATCGAGCTCCATACCTACAAGCCGCCGCAATACGCCGGTGGCCCCATCCTGCTAGTGCTGCACGGCCTCGGCACCAACGCCCCCGGCTATCGCGATGCAGCAGTGCCGCTGGCCGATGCGCGCGGATTTCTCGTCGTTGCCCCACTGTTCGACCGCAAACGCTTTCCGGTCTGGCGCTACCAGACCGGCGGACTGGTACGCGACCAGCGCACCACCGGCGAATTCCGCATCGAGCCAGAAGCGCAGTGGACCGGCCGCCTGTTCCTCGCCATCATTGATGCGGTGCGCGCGACCGAAGGCCGGCCCGACCTTGCCTATTCGCTGATCGGCCATTCAGCCGGAGGACAAACCCTGTCGCGTTTTGCAGCCTTCGTACCCAACCAGGCGCGACACATCATCATCGCCAATCCCTCGACCTGGCTTTTGCCATCACGCGATGAACGTTTTCCGTTCGGCTTTGGCGGATTACCGGATACCATGACCAATGACGCAGCCCTGCAGCGTTATCTGGCACAACCGGTGACCATGCTGCTGGGCACGGCAGACATCAAGCGCGGCCGCGATCTGAATGTCAGCCCCGGCGCCGAACGCCAGGGGCAGAACCGCTACGAACGTGGCCACAACACATTCCGCGCCGCGCAGCAACTCGCCCGGGATCGCGGCTGGACCTTCAACTGGCGCCTGATTGAAGTACCGGAAGTCGGGCACAGCGCGCGACGGATGTTCGGCAGCGCAGAAGCGCTGACTGCTTTACCGGCAGACTGAAGCACAGGAACAACACGACCTTGGGTCTTACACAGCAGGCCTCAGGTTGCGGCGCGCTTCGGAAGCACCCAGCCGGGACGCGGAAAATGGCAGGTGTAGCCATGCGGATTGCGCAGCAGATAATCCTGGTGTTCAGGTTCAGCGTCCCAGAACGTCACCGCCGGCACCACTTCGGTCACCACCCTGCCCGGCCACAGTTTTGACGCATCGACATCCTTGATCGTATCCAGAGCGACCGCTTTCTGCGCATCACTGGTATAAAAAATCGCCGAACGGTAGCTTGACCCCATGTCATTGCCCTGGCGATCCTTGGTACTCGGATCGTGGATCTGGAAAAAGAATTCCAGCAGCTTGCGGAAACTGGTGGCCTCGTTGTCAAAAACAATTTCCAGCGCCTCCGCATGGCCGGGATGGTTCGGGTAAGTCGGATGGTCATTTTTGCCGCCGGTATAACCGACGCGGGTGGCCTGCACGCCCGGCAGTTTGCGCACCAGATCCTGCATACCCCAGAAACATCCCCCGGCAAGTACTGCGGTTTCCTTGGCCATGCTCTATTTCCTTTCCTTATTTTCCTTCAATCGTTTTCAGATATTCGCCATAACCTTCCGCCTCAAGATCCGCCTTCGGAATGAAGCGCAGCGATGCCGAGTTGATGCAATAGCGCAGGCCGCCCAGTTGGCGCGGGCCGTCATTGAATACATGTCCCAGATGGCTGTCGCCGTGCACAGAGCGCACTTCGGTGCGGACCATGCCGTGACTGCTGTCGCGGATCTCTTTGACATTCCTGTCCAGCGATTTGGCGAACGCGGGCCAGCCGCAGCCGGAATTAAATTTGTCCCGCGACGAAAACAGCGGCTCGCCGGAAACGATATCGACGTACAGCCCGTCCTCGAAATGCTCATCGAATTCACCGGTAAACGGTGCTTCGGTGCCGCTTTGCTGGGTGACCCGGAACTGCTCAGGGGTCAGCTGTGCGACAGCATCGGGATCCTTGCGATAGGTCTTGGTCATGATATCCCCTCAATTTCAGTCAAGATGGCTGCGGAACATCCAGCTTGGGTTGCATTGCCGTTTTTCAAGCGTTCCACCCGCCTATCCGGGCAAATGTTTGCGCAGCTCCACCGGCTTGCGCTGCTTCGCGCGTACGCGCAGGTTGAGCATTTCCACCGCCACTGAAAACGCCATCGCGAAATAAATATAACCCTTCGGGATGTGCAGGCCCCAGCCCTCGGCGATCAGCGCCACGCCGACCAGGGTCAGGAACGACAGCGCCAGCATCTTGATGGTCGGATGGGTATCGACGAATTTGCCGATCGGCCCCGCAGCGAACAGCATCACGCCTACGGAAAGGACGATGGCAACCACCATGATCGCCAGCTCGTCGACCATGCCCACCGCGGTGATCACCGAGTCCAGTGAAAAAACGATGTCGATCACCGCGATCTGCACAATCACCGCACCAAAGGTTGCCGTCGCTGCGGCAGCCACATGAACATTCCCTTCATGCACCATTTCCAGCGAATTGTGGATTTCATGCACGCTTTTCCACAGCAGGAACAAACCACCGCCGATCAGGATCAGGTCGCGTCCGGAAATTTCCTTGTCCAGGACGGTAAACCACGGCGCTGTCAGCGTCATCAGCCAGGACAGCGTGAACAGCAGGCCGATGCGCGTCAGCATCGCAAAGATCAGACCGAGATTGCGTGCCTTGGCACGCTGGTGCTCAGGCAGGCGGCCACAGAGAATGGATATGAAAATGATGTTGTCGACACCCAGCACGATTTCCAGCGCCGCCAGTGTCGCCAGTGCCAGCCATGCATGCGGATCAGCAAGCCATTCCATGTGTGCCTCTCTTATTCAATATTGTTCAATAAAACAAATAGTTGTTCATCGTCGCCACGATGGCACGCGACATCATTTCCGCGACCACAATGCTGTGGCACGCGTTCGATTATAGGGGCGCCGGCCCGCGGCGATCATTACACTTCATGATGCACTGCTGTCCGGATTGCGAAACCACAGCCATGCCCGATGCAGCAAACTGCTACAGTCTGCGCCTCACGTCATCGCACAGGATCATCGCCAATGCCTGCCCAGCCTGCCCCCGCCTCCACACCGGATACCGCCGCACCCGCGGATCTGTCGATTTCGCAGCAGATTGCCGCATTCGCCGCCGATCTGACGCCGGAGGCCGTGCCCGCTGCCGTGCGTGAAAATGCCAAGCTGCATGTACTCGACGTCGTCGGCACCGCGCTCGCCGCCACGCGTTTTGATTTTGCACAACATGCACTGGCCGGCATCAGCAATATCGCCGAAGACGGCAACAACAGCGTCATCGGCATGAACGTCACACTGCCGATGCGCGACGCGGTGCTGATGAATGGCATCCTCGCCCATGGCCTCGATTACGACGACACCCATCCGGGGGCCATCGTGCACCCGAGCTCCAGCGCGTTTCCCTGCGCGCTGGGCGTCGCTGAAAAACGCGACGCCTCAGGCGCTGACCTGCTGCTGGCGTACATCCTCGGCGTCGAAATCGCGACCCGGTTGGGTGTGGCCGCTGCCGGCACCATGCATACCAATGGTTTCCATACCACCGGCATCGCCGGCCATTTCGGCTGCGCCGTCGCTGCCGGAAAATTGTTCAACCTCAGCCCGCAGCGCCTGCAGTACGCACAGGGCTTCGCCGGCAGCACCGCCTCCGCCATTTCCGAGCACCGCGCCGACGGCGCCTGGAACAAACGCCTGCACCCGGCCTGGGCGGGCGTCGGCGGCATCACCGCCGCGGCACTGGCCAGCGGTGGTTTTATCGGCACGCGCAAAATCTACGAAGGCGACGACGGCATTTTCCGCTCGCATACCGGCAGCCGTTTTAACGAAGTCGACATGGGCGCGATGACACGCAATCTCGGCACAGAGTGGCTGCTCAACGAGGTCGCGATCAAACCCTTTCCGATCTGCCATCTGCTGCATGCCTGTGCCGACTCGGCACTGGCGATCCGCCGCAAGCACAACATCAAACCCGAAGACATCGTCAAGATCCGTGCGCTGCTGCATCCCGAAACCTTCCACTACATCGCCGAACCCGCGGACATGCGCCGCAAGCCGGTATCGGACTACATGGCCAAGTTCAGCGTGCAGTTTGTGCTCGCCGCCTGTTTCGTCCGCGGCAAATTCGGTTTTGCCGAACTCGAGACCGATGCACTCAACGATGCGGCGATACTCGCGCTGGCGCAGAAGGTGCATCACGAAGCCGATCCGGATTCGGCGTTCCCGAAATACTTCTCTGGCGGCGTGGTCGTCACCACCAAAGACGGCCGTGAACTGGTGCACATGGAAAAAATAAATCGCGGTGCCGGTGAACGTGCGCTGTCGGCCGCAGACATCAGCGAAAAATTCTTCGACAACGCGTCACTGGTGATTTCAAAACCACAGGCAGAGCGCATCCGCAGCGCAGTGCTGGCCATGGACAGTCACAGCACCCGCGATTTGACCCGCGTCCTGGCACTTAAAAATTAACTAATTAAAACAAATACTTATAAATGAACATCGATCTCGACCACCTGCGCAGCTGGATCGGCAAAAAAGAAACCCACCACGACCTCGCCACCGCCTTCCCGGTCGCCGCACTGGCTGCAACCCTGGACCGCAAGGATCCGCCGCCGAAAACCGGTGACACCATTCCGCACAGCGGACACTGGCTGTATTTCCTCGAAACCGCAGCCAACGCCGACTTGAGCCACGACGGCCATCCCAAACGCGGCGGTTTCCTGCCGCCGGTACCGCTGCCACGGCGCATGTGGGCGGGAGGTCGCATCGATTTCCGCGCATCGGTGCGCGTCGGCGACAGCATCAGCCGCGAATCCGAAATCCTGTCGGTGGAAGCGAAGTCCGGTAAAAGTGGCGACCTGGTGTTTGTCACGGTGCGCCATACCGTCAAGACCGGCAGCACGATCGCCATCGTCGAAGAACACGACATCGTCTATCGCGAAGCCGCCAAACCGGGCGAAGCTGCGCCCGCGGGCAAGCCGGCGCCACAGGCTGCGCTATGGCGGCGTGAGTTGCAGACCAACGAAGCCGTGCTGTTCCGTTATTCCGCGCTGATTTTCAACGCGCACCGCATCCATTACGACATCGACTACTGCCGTGACGTCGAAGGTTATCCGGGCCTGATCGTGCACGGCCCGCTGCAGACGACGTTATTGCTTGATCTATGCCGCCGCAACGATCCGCGCCCGGTGCGCACACTGGATTACCGCGCCACACATCCGGTGTTTCACCAGGAAACTTTCAGCGTCAACGGCCAGCCGGCGGCAGACGGCAAGTCAGTTGAACTGTGGACCGCGAACGCCGCGGGCTGCTACGCGATGCGCGGCACCGCAACATTCTGATGAACATCCAGCCACTGAACAACCACGTCGCATCCCGACACTCACGCACTGGTCGTATCCAGTATTCACTAGTACGCATCATGTATATCAAAGAAGTATAGAAGGCGGCAGCACCAAAACGATTGCTCATGCTAGCCTTGCGAGTTGAGTATCGCTTCGCTTTTCCCGGAACCAAAACTTGAATGCAATGAACACAAAGAAATCCAGCGCAGCCGTAACAACTGCATTGAAGCTCCAAATCGAAGCAGTGGAAGTCATCGCACTCGACATCGTTCCATCTCACCGGCGCCGCATGTCGACCGGTGCCTATGTTTACAGCGACAAAGGGGGCTGGGCGGGACGCCCGGTGATGGTCGGCATACGTGCAGGTGGAATAACGGGATGGGGAGAAGCACGCCCGATCAATCCCTTCGTTGCCGAAACGGCAGCGGGCATGTTCACGAATTTGCGCGATTTCTATGCACCACTTCTGATTGGACGTGACGCGATGCAGATAGAGGCCACGATTCGCGCCTGTGAGGCGCGCCTACCCGCCAATCCGGCGACACTGGCAACGATTGACATGGCCTTACACGACCTTGTTGGCCGCGCATTGGGTGTACCCGTGCACACTCTCCTCGGCGGCGCATGCAGGAGCGAGATCCCCCTTGAATGGTCCGTAAGCCTCGACGATGAGGCAGTCATGGTCTCTGAAGCCGTGATGGCCGTGGAAAAATATGGGGTCGAGTATGTCTGCATAAAAATCGGTCCGTTGACGCGCAAGGAGACCGATATTAGAGTCGCTGAGGCAATCCAGAAAGAGCTGGGCGCCAAAGTGCAACTCGGCGTGGACGCCAACACCTGTTATGACGTGCAAAACGCCATTCGTTTCGCGAATCATTTTGAAGAAACAGGCTTGGCATATTTTGAGCAGCCAGTGGCACGCACCGCCCTATCCGACATGCGCCGTATACGCGACCGCACGACAGTCCCGATCATGGCGGACGAATCGGTTTATACGCTGGACGATGCATTGCAGGTCGTGACCCAGGGAGCTGCAGATGTCGTCACCCTGAAATGGTACAAGTGTGGTGGCTTGAGGCGTTGCCGCGAAGTGGCGGTCATCGCCGAAGCTGCAGGGCTCAAAGCGAACTGCGCCGGCACAGCCAACGGCAGCTATATCGAAGCGATCGCCGCTGCACATCTGTGTGTATCCGTTCCCAACCATGCGTTCGGCGCCGAATTTATCCTCGGTCTGCCTTCCGTCAACGAGCATCCCATAGTCAAAAACCGGCCGATAGATGCACGGAACGGCGTGTGCAATCTGCCGCCGGGGCCGGGTTTTGGATTCGAGATTGACCGCAAGGCAATCGCACAATATGCGCTTGAACACCTGCTGGTCGATTCAAACGGCTTCCGAAACGTAAAAGGCGGCGGCAAATGAAACCCATCGGCATCGGAAACAGCACCGTGAATCTGAAGACCTTCGTGGCAGTCGCTCTGCTCACTGTCGCAACGGCCGCCGTCGCACAGGAGTTTCCGGTCCGTGCAATGCGCTTGATCGTGCCATTTGCCCCGGGTGGCCCCAACGATGTACTCGGCCGCATCTTGGCGCAGAAATTATCCGAACAGATGGGACAACAGGTCATTATTGATAATCGCAGCGGAGCCGGTGGCAGCACTGGCACCGCCGCTGCTGCAACGGCACCTGCCGATGGGTATACGCTGCTGTTTTCCGGCACTTCGTCCCTCGCGATAAATCCCAGCCTGTACAAAAATCTGCCTTACAACGCGATCAAGGATTTCGCCCCAGTCAGCCTTGCCGGCACAGCACCGAGTCTGCTGGCGACGCATATATCGGTACCGGCAAAGTCGGTTAAGGAACTGATCGCTATTGCCAAAAAAAGCCCGGGCAAACTCAATTACGGTTCCGGCGGCATCGGTGGTACACCTCACCTTGCTGGAGAACTACTCAAGAGCCTCGCGCAAATTGACATCGTGCACGTGCCGTTCCGGGGCGCAGGGCCAGCGCTGGTCGCGCTGGTCTCCGGACAGGTGGACATTTACATCGGCGGCATCGCCTCGGTCCTGCCGATGGTGCGAGGCAAGCGCATCAGACCACTTGCCGTCACCAGTGCCAAACGCACACCGTTAATGGCCGAAATGCCGACATTCATCGAATCCGGCATCGCGGGTTACGAGGTAGTTAATTGGTACGGCGTCGTGGCCCCGGCCGCGACACCGCGTCCGGTGATCGTCAAACTCAACAGCGAAATCGTCAAGGCGCTTGCAACACCCGACGTCGCAAAACGGTTCGCAGATCTCGGTACGGATGCTGTCAGCAGCACACCGGAACAGCTCGGCAATTATCACCGCGAAGATCTAGTGCGTTGGGAGAAAGTGATCAAAGCGGCGGGCATACAGCCGGAATAACGCCCGCCTGTTCGGGGAAACCTCCCGTAGACGCGCTACGTTACCAGCCCTCATGCTCCGAAGTAGCACCGATCTTGTGGATTGACAGGTCGGAACCGTTGAATTCCTGCTCACGATCGAGACGAATGCCGACCACGGCTTTCAGCGCGCCGTAGACGAGGAAACCACCGGCCAGCGCAATCACCACGCCGAGCCCTGTGCCGATCAGTTGCGCAGCCAAACTGACGCCACCCAGGCCGCCCAGCGCCTTCGATCCGAAAATGCCGCAGGCGATGCCGCCCCACACGCCGCACAGTCCGTGTAGCGGCCATACACCCAGCACATCGTCGATTTTCAGTTTGTTCTGCGTCAGCGTGAACATGTAGACAAACAACGCGCCGGCCACGCCGCCGGTGGCCAGCGCGCCAGCGGGATGCATCACGTCCGAGCCCGCACACACGGCAACCAGCCCGGCCAGCGGTCCGTTGTGCACGAAACCCGGATCGTTGCGGCCGACGATCAGCGCCGCGACGATGCCGCCAGCCATCGCCATCAGCGAATTCACCGCCACCAGGCCTGAAATCTTGTCGATGGTCTGTGCCGACATCACGTTGAAGCCGAACCAGCCGACGGTCAGGATCCACGCACCCAGCGCGAGGAAGGGGATACTCGACGGCGCCTGCGCCGCGACACCGCCGTCTTTCGGATAACGGCCGATGCGTGGTCCGAGCAGGATCACCGCTGCCAACGCCAGCCAGCCGCCCACCGCATGTACCACCACCGAACCGGCGAAGTCGTGGAATTTGGCACCGGCCACCGATTCGATCCACAGTTGCACGCCGTAACGGTCGTTCCACGCGATACCCTCAAAGAACGGATACACCAGGCCGACGATCAGCGCCGTTGCCACCAGTTGCGGATTGAATTTCGCGCGTTCGGCAATGCCGCCGGAAATGATCGCCGGCACTGCAGCGGCAAAGGTCAGCAGGAAAAAGAACTTGGTGACTTCGAAACCGCTTTTCTGCGCCAGCTGTTCGGCGCCAACCATGAACGACACGCCATAGGCCACGCCGTAACCGACGAAAAAATAGACGATGGTGGACACCGCGAAGTCGGTGAGTATTTTGACCAGGGCATTGACCTGATTCTTGCGGCGCACTGTGCCGACTTCCAGAAACGCAAAGCCGGAATGCATGGCCAGCACCATGATGGCGCCCAGCAAGATGAACAAGGTATCCGTACTGATTTTGACGGCTTCCATGGGTCTCCTCCCCTGAAAATTAACCCGGAACTACAAAGCAATACTTGTTCCTGATTACAAGACTTTGTTTTTATTAGGTTAACTGGCTTACACCCCCATTAGAATGCTCATATATGGTGCGTTTAACGAATATGTGCACTTTATAAGTGCACACAAAAGACGCCAGGGATACTTGCCGCGGAAACCGGGCATTGGCCGCCACGCAGCCCGGTAAATCATTGAAGAAATTGGTATATTCAGCTTCCATGTGCCCCGCGCCCACACCCGCCGCAACCACCGCGCAGCCCCAGGGCGACCGGCCGCTGACGCTGGCGCAAGTAATTGCCGATCTGATTGCCGACGGCATGGTGCCGAAGGAAGATGCGGAAAAGCTGGTCGCCAACCGCCGCCACAGCCGCAGCGATGTGCATCCGCTGGTGGTCATCGCCGACCAGAAATGGAAAGACCCGAAAAATCCGCGCAAGCTGCTCGGCGTCGAAACACTGACCCAGTGGCTCGCCGAAAAAGTCGGCCTGCCCTATCTGCACATCGACCCGTTCAAGATCGACTTCACCGCGGTGACCAAGGTGATGTCGAATGCCTACGCCGCGCGCTACAAAATACTGCCGGTCAGCGTGAACACCCGCGAAGCCACCATCGCTACGGCAGAACCCTGGATCCGCGGCTGGGAGGCGTCGCTGAAGCAGGTGCTGCGCCTCGACATCAAGCGCGTCATCGCCAATCCGGTGGATATCCAGGGCTATGTCGTCGAGTTCTACAACCTTGCGCGCTCGGTGCAGGGCGCGACGAACAAGGACAAGGGCGCAGTTTCAGACATCGCCAACTTCGAACAACTGGTGCAGCTCGGCCGCAGCGGCCAGCTCGACGCCAATGACCAGCATGTCGTACACATCTGCGACTGGCTGTTCAATTACGCTTTCGAGCAGCGCGCCAGCGACATCCACCTCGAACCTCGGCGCGAAGCCGGCAATGTGCGCTTCCGCATCGACGGCGTGCTGCATCAGGTCTACCAGATCCCGACGCCGGTGATGGCGGCGATGACCTCGCGCATCAAGGTGCTGGGGCGCATGGACGTCGTCGAAAAACGCCGCCCCCAGGACGGCCGGCTGAAAACCGTGGCGCCCGATGGCGGTGAAGTCGAATTGCGGCTGTCGACCATGCCCACCGCCTTCGGCGAAAAAATGGTGATGCGGATTTTCGATCCGGAAAACCTGGTCAAGGATTACAAGGAACTGGGCTTTTCCGATGAAGAAGAAAAAAAATGGGGCCAGATTTGCGGCAAGCCGCACGGCATCATCCTCGTCACCGGCCCCACCGGCTCCGGCAAGACGACAACGCTTTATTCAACGCTGAAACAGCTGGCGGTGCCCGAAGTCAACG